>NZ_JBDVGB010000031.1:0-47357 GCF_039940735.1 Tateyamaria sp. | reverse complement strand
CGGGTATACTCCCAGAATATCCAAACGATTGGTAAAAAACTTTAACTCGTCCAATGCGCGCGCAAGGGCTGGGTCGTCTGGGTGCCCTTCGACGTCAGCGTAAAACTGCGTGGCGGTGAAAACGCCGCCTACCATGTAGCTTTCCAGTTTGGTCATATTCACGCCATTGGTCGCGAATCCCCCCATCGCCTTGTACAGGGCGGCGGGAATGTTGCGCACTTCGAAAACGAAGGTTGTGATCATGGTTTCGCCGCGTCGCGTGGTGTCGGCCTGCGGTGACATCAATAAAAAACGCGTTGTGTTGTGACCTTGATCTTCGATGTCTTGGGCAAGGACGTGCAGCCCGTGAATGTCCGCAGCCACAGAAGAGGCCAGCGCGCCGACACCCATTTCACCGGCTTTGGCGATCGCTGCTGCGGCACCTGCACTGTCAACGGCAGCTTCGGCAGTGATGCCGTTGGCGTCCAGAAACGCACGGGCTTGCGGAATGAGCACCGGGTGGGCGCGGATGTGCTTGATGTCGGCTAATGTTTGGCCTGCGACGGCCATCAACGCGATGCGCACGCGTACAAATGCTTCTTCGACGATGTGCATGCCGCTGTCGGGTAGCAGCCGATGCATGTCGGCGACGCGGCCGTATGTGGTGTTTTCAACCGGCAGCATTGCCTTGTCGGCGCGGCCTGCGCGGACGGCAGAAAGCGCATCCTCAAAAGAGGTACAAGGGACAGGCACAGCATCAGGACGGGCCTTGACGCAAGCCTCGTGGCTGTAGGCGCCCAATTCGCCCTGAAACGCGATCCGTTCTGACATTTCGTTGTCCTTTTGACGGCCCAACACCCGGGTTGTGCGGGGCAGGGCGATTGGTCGCGGTTTCTATACCTTGCCAGAGCTAAGGGGAAGCCGTAGATACGCGCCGATACGACACTTTGCGGCACGAGGTACCGAATCCAAATGTTCGACACGATGACCCTTACCAAAATTGTGGGCAGCCTGTGCGCCGCCCTTCTTATTCTGTTGCTCGGCAAATGGGCTGCGGAAACACTCTACCACCCTGGTGGCCATGGCGGCGGCGAGCAGGCCTATGTGATCGACACCGGCGAAGAAGAAGTTGCCGAAGAAGTGGACGAAGTTCCGTTTGAAACGGTTCTGGCGTCTGCGGACGTCGGCGAAGGTGCCAAAGTGTTCCGCAAGTGCAGCTCATGCCACAAAGCGTCCGAGGGCGACAACGCTGTCGGACCTTACCTTTACGGCGTCGTTGGGCGTGCAACAGATTCTGCTGATGGGTTCGGTTCTTATTCCGGTGCTCTTAGTCAGGTGGTTGAAGCATGGACCCCTGAGTCCCTGAACGCCTTCTTGGAAAATCCAAAAGGATACGCACCCGGCACGTCAATGAGCTTTAACGGCCTTCCCAAGATCGAAGATCGGGCAAACGTCATCGCTTATCTCGACAGCCTCGACAACTAATCGAAAAAACACTGAACGCCGAAAAGCCGTTTGCTCCGTGCAAGCGGCTTTTTTTGTGCCAAATGTTACGATCAGCACACGAAGACGCGCACGACTTTTCCAATTCTCAAGTTGCATATTGGCGCGACAGCCTTTTAGCTTATATTTCAGATACAAACCGGCTCTGCCCACCCCGACGGAGGATCACCCATGCGCAAGACCCAAACCCGCGATCAAGCACAGGCACGCGTCAAAGCAGCGCGCGACCGATACGCAATCTGGAGCGCTTTGGGAGTTTTGGGTCTGATCATCACAATGGCGCTGTCCTCAATGGCGCGTGCCGAAGGCGGGGAAACCATAACCGCCCACGGTGTTTCGACATTTGGTGACCTGAAATATGACGCTGATTTTACCCATTGGGATTACGTGAACCCAGACGCACCCAAGGGTGGCGAATTCAGCACGTGGGCCTTTGGCACCTTTGACAGCGTGACGCCCTATATCTTGAAAGGGAATGCGGCTGCTGGCGCGACGGTCTTTTTTGACACGCTGATGACGGGCAATCTGGAAGAACCGGATGCGCAATACGGGCTGTTGGCGCAAAGCATCGAATACCCTGAAAACCGCGAATGGGTGATTTATACTTTGCGACCCGAGGCAAAGTTCAGCGACGGCACACCCGTCACGGCCGAAGACGTTGTGTTTTCATACGACATACTTGTCAGCGAAGGCCGCCCATCTTTTAAAAACACTTTCCGTGATTTTAAGAACGTCGAGGCCCTTGATGCAGGTCGGGTGAAATTCACCTTCAACCCAGAAGGGCCCCTGCGCGAATTGATCCTGACGGCTGGCGGCATCCCCGTTTTTTCCAAAGCGTACTACGATGGGCGTGACTTTGGCGAAAGTTCGTTGGAAGCGCCAATTGGTTCGGGGCCATATGTGCTTGGCGACATCGATTCGGGGCGCAGCGTGACCTACCTGCGTCGCGATGATTATTGGGGCAAAGACCTGCCCGTGAACGTTGGTCAGAACAACTTTGACGAACTGACGTTTGAATATTACTCGGATTACACCGTCGCTTTTGAAGCTTTCAAAGGCGGGGCGTATTTGTACCGCGAAGAGTTTTCGTCGAGCGTTTGGGCGACAGGATATAATTTCCCGGCCATCGATGATGGCCATGTCGCGGTGGAAACGCTGCCCGATGGGCGGCCTGCGGGTACGCAAGGGTTCTGGTTTAACCTGCGCCTTGAAAAGTTCTCTGACCCCGATGTGCGCGAGGCGATCGGGATGGCCTTCAACTTTGAATGGTCCAACGACTCGCTGTTTTACGGGCTATATGAGCGTACCGATAGTTTCTGGGAAAACTCGGCAACCCTTCAAGCCGGTGATTTGCCAAGCGAGGCAGAATTGGCCCTGTTAGAACCCCTCAGCCAGCATTTCCCAGACACTTTGTTGACGGAATCCGCCTTTTCACCGCGCGAGTCGGACGCCACCAACCTTGGTGACCGCCGCGCGTTGCGCCGCGCAAGCGGTCTGCTTGAAAACGCGGGCTGGATCGTTGGCGATGATGGTTTCCGTTACAAAGACGGCGAAAAATTCACGCTCGAGTTCTTGAACGACTCGCCGACCTTTGATCGGGTGATTTCCCCGTTCGTGGCCAATCTGGAACGGCTTGGCATTGACGCTAAAATGAACCGTGTTGACCCGGCCGAGGCGCAAGAACGAGAAAAGAACTTTGACTTTGACGTGGTCACACAACGCTTTTCCATGAGCCAGACACCCGGCAACGAGTTGGAGCAGATCTTTGGCTCTCAGTCAGCGAATGTGCCGGGGGCGTCGAACATGGCGGGCCTAAGCAACGAAGGCGTGGATTCGCTGATCCGCACCATCTCGAATGCGACGTCGCGCGAAGAACTGGATGTCGCGGTCAAAGCTTTGGATCGGGCGTTGCGTTCATTGCACATTTGGGTGCCGCAATGGTACAAAGGCTCGCATAACATTTCGTATCGGGACGTGTTTGGGCGCCCCTACTCAGAGAACCCTCCGCCTTTGTCACTGGGTGTTGAGTCGATCTGGTGGTGGGATCAAGCAAGGGCTGATGAACTCAAAGCGTCCGGCGCACTAAGGTAGAATAATGGGCCCCTATATCCTGCGAAGGTTGCTGCTGGTCATTCCGACTCTGCTTGGCATCCTTTTGGTCAACTTCACTTTGACGCAATTTGTGCCCGGTGGTCCGGTGGAACAAGCCATTGCCCGCGCTCAGGGCGGCGGAGACGTGTTTGGCGGCTTTGCCGGTGGCGGCGACGGCGAGCAAGAGGCACAAGGGGCAACCGAAGGTTATGCCGGTTCGCGCGGTTTACCACCGGAATTCATCGCCGAACTCGAAAAGGAATTCGGCTTTGATAAGCCTCCGGTTCAGCGGTTTTTGAACATGGTGTGGAACTATGCCCGCTTTGATTTCGGCGAAAGTTATTTCCGATCTATCGGGGTGATTGATCTGGTGATCGAAAAGCTGCCGGTGTCGATCACGCTGGGGCTTTGGTCGACGATCATCGCTTATGCGGTGTCGATCCCGCTGGGCATCCGCAAGGCGGTCAGGGACGGCACGCCGTTTGACACATGGACGTCCGGCGCAATCATTGCCGCATATGCGATCCCTGGATTCCTTTTTGCTATTCTGCTGCTGGTGCTGTTTGCAGGCGGCAGTTATTGGCAAATTTTCCCGCTACGCGGTCTGACCTCTGACAATTTTGACGAACTCAGCGCGCTCGGCAAAGTGGGCGATTATTTGTGGCACATCACGCTGCCGGTTCTGGCCGGGACCATCGGGGCCTTTGCCACGTTGACCCTGTTGACCAAGAATAGCTTTTTGGATGAAATCAAAAAGCTTTACGTTATGACCGCTCGGGCCAAGGGCCTGTCCGAACGCAGCGTTCTTTATGGTCACGTCTTTCGGAACGCGATGCTGATCGTGATCGCCGGTTTCCCGGCTGTGTTCATCAGCGTCTTCTTTGGCGGATCGCTGATCATTGAGACGATTTTTTCTCTCGACGGTTTGGGGCGCCTTGGCTTTGAAGCTGCGGTGGCGCGGGATTACCCAATTGTATTTGGCACGCTTTACATCTTTGGCTTGATGGGGCTGGTGGTCGGCATCATTTCAGATTTGATGTACGTGCTGGTCGACCCGCGCATTGATTTCGAGCGGAGGGAAGGCTGATGACGACGCAAGACACTGACCCCAGCATTGCCGTGGTTGTTCCCAATGCGAAACGCGCGTTCTTTTCCCTATCGCCGTTGAACCAACGCCGCTGGCGAACCTTCAGAAAAAACGGTCGCGCGTTTTGGTCAATGTGGATTTTTGGGATCCTGTTTGGGTTATCGCTTTTTGCGGAGTTTATTGCCTACGACAAGCCGATCCTCGTGCGCTATCAAAGTGAATTTTACACTCCGATCTGGAGCTTTTATGCCGAAACCGACTTTGGCGGCGACTTCCGGACCGAGGCGGCCTATCGCGATCCCGAGGTGCAATGCCTGATCGTGTCCGGTGGGCTCGAATCCTGTTTTGATGACCCCGAAGGCGTGATCGTGGACGCCGAAGACGGCATTGTCGATGGCGAGAAAATCACCAAAGGCTGGACCATCTGGCCGCTTATTCCCTATTCCTTTGACACCGCGGTTGATCGACCCGGCGCCGCCCCGTTGCCGCCTAATGGCGAAAACCTGCTGGGTACAGATGGCACCAAACGCGATGTGCTTGCGCGCGTCATCCATGGCTTCCGCTTGTCTGTGTTGTTCACGTTGATCGTGACGGGGGCCTCTGCTGTCATCGGGATTGTTGCGGGTGCCGTACAGGGCTATTTTGGCGGGCGTACCGACCTGATTTTCCAGCGTGTCATTGAAATCTGGTCTTCGACGCCCAGCCTTTATGTCATCATCATCATGTTTGCGATTTTAGGGCGTAGTTTCTGGCTGCTTGTGTTCTTACTGATCTTATTCGGTTGGACCGGCCTTGTGGGCGTCGTGCGCGCTGAGTTCCTGCGCGCCCGCAACCTTGAATATGTGCGCGCCGCCCGCGCACTTGGGGTCGGGAACCTGACCATTATGTTCCGTCACATGCTGCCCAATGCGATGGTGGCGACATTGACGATGCTGCCGTTCATCATCACGGGCACGATTTCGTCGCTTGCGGTGCTTGATTTCCTTGGCTTTGGCCTGCCGTCTTCGGCCCCGTCCTTGGGTGAACTCACACTTCAGGCCAAGCAGAACCTGCAAGCGCCATGGATCGCCTTTACCGCGTTTACGGTATTTGCGGTGATGCTAAGCCTGCTGATCTTTATCTTTGAGGGCATTCGCGATGCCTTCGATCCTAGAAAGACGTTTTCCTAATGGCCCTGCTAGAAGTGAAAGACCTGACTGTCGGTTTCCGTCAGGATGGACAGCTAAGCCAAGCGGTCAAAGGCGTGTCATTCCACGTCGAACGCGGCGAAACGGTGGCCTTGGTCGGTGAATCCGGGTCGGGTAAATCTGTGTCCGCGCTGTCGACCGTGTCCCTGTTGGGCGATAGCGCCGAAGTTGCGGGGTCGGTCACTTATGACGGCCAAGAGATGATCGGAGCGGATGACAAGCTTCTGCGCAAAGTGCGCGGCAACGACATTTCGTTTATCTTTCAAGAACCAATGACTTCGCTTAACCCGTTGCACACGATTGAAAAGCAATTGGGCGAAAGCCTCGCATTGCACCAAGGGATCATTGGCGAGGACGCGCGTGGTCGTATCCTTGAGTTGATGGACAAGGTCGGTATTCGCGACGCAGAAAGCCGTTTGGGCGCTTACCCGCACCAACTGTCAGGCGGGCAACGGCAGCGTGTTATGATCGCGATGGCGTTGGCGAATAAACCCGACATTCTGATAGCGGACGAACCGACCACTGCACTGGATGTGACCATTCAGGCGCAAATCCTTGATTTGCTGCTAGACCTAAAACAGGCCGAAGGCATGGGGCTGCTGTTTATCACGCATGACCTTGGTATCGTGCGGCGCATTGCCGACCGTGTCTGCGTTATGCAAAATGGCGAGATTGTTGAAACTGGTCCGACGGCCGAAATCTTCGATAACCCGCAACATCCCTACACGCAAAAGCTGCTAAGCGCCGAAGCCACGGGCCAACCCGCCCCGGTGCCCAAAGACGCGCCTCTGATCGCAGAGACGCAGAACCTTAAGGTTTGGTTTCCAATCACAGCGGGTTTGCTGCGGCGCACGGTGGGGCATGTGAAGGCTGTCAACGACGCGACCTTGCAAGTGCATGCGGGTGAAACCGTGGGGATTGTGGGCGAATCTGGCTCCGGCAAGACGACACTGGCGCTGGCGATCATGCGTTTGATCCCGTCCGAGGGCGGCATCGTCTATATGGGGCAAGACATTCGCAGCTGGTCGGTGCGCGAATTGCGCCGTCTGCGCAAAGACATGCAAATCGTGTTTCAGGACCCCTTTGGCTCGCTTTCGCCGCGCATGACGGCAGCGCAGATCATTGCCGAAGGCCTAAGCATCCACGGCATCGACGGTGATCGCCCCGAACGCGAAGTGGTCGCCGAGGTCATGGCCGAAGTGGGCCTAGATCCGTTGACGATGGATCGCTATCCGCACGAATTTTCTGGCGGCCAACGTCAGCGTATTGCGATTGCACGCGCCATGGTGCTGCGCCCTAAATTGGTGGTTCTGGACGAACCGACCTCGGCGCTTGATATGACGGTGCAGG
Source organism: Tateyamaria sp. (assembly GCF_039940735.1). Taxonomy (GTDB): domain Bacteria; phylum Pseudomonadota; class Alphaproteobacteria; order Rhodobacterales; family Rhodobacteraceae; genus Tateyamaria. The sequence continues at coordinate 40,160 of NZ_JBDVGB010000031.1, read as the reverse complement.
TGCAGATCGTCGACTTGTTGCGCGGGTTGCAACAGAAGTACGGGCTGGCCTTTCTGTTCATCAGCCACGACCTGAAAGTGGTGCGTGCGATGTCGCACAAAGTGCTGGTGATGAAGCAAGGCGATGTCGTCGAACAAGGCACAACAGACGATCTGTTTGAACGTCCTCAAACGGAATACACCCGGTTGTTGTTGCAAGCCACGCACTAAGACCGCGCGCGACGGACGCCACCCATTTGATCGCGTCCGCTCTGGCGGGCAACTTTGAAGGCTGCATTACAATTCGGTCAGATCAATGCAACGGCTGCGCTTAAGTTGCCAACGTTTGCGTTTTGTCATGTCGATGACATGTGTGCCCTTTGGGGTGTTTCGAGTCGCCATCATGAAAGTATGAGCATAAATGTTTAGCATCGTGAACCTCTTGATTTAACCTATCTACGCCATTGAATATTGATCAATTGGTGATTTCGTGCGAGTCAAAGGAAATGCATTTATGTAAGTTTAGGTAACATATGGATTGGAGAGACCTTCCCCCACTCGCCGCATTGCGCGCTTTTGCAGCCTATGTGGAAACCGGCAGTGTTGTTGCTGCGGGTGCTGCGCTGTCCGTCAGCCACGCTGCTGTCAGCCAGCAATTGCGCAGTTTGGAAACCCACTTGGGGGTGGCGCTGTTGGATCGATCGGGGCGGGCGCTGAAGTTGAACGGCGAAGGCGAAATCCTCGCTCAGGGCTGTGCCGAGGGGTTTGCAAGCATCGCCCGCGCCGTGGCGTTGATCACTGGTGCAGAAGCGAACCGCCCGCTTCATATTTCGCCCACGCCAAGCTTTGCTGCTGCGTGGTTGATGCCGCGCCTGCCGGAATTCCGCGCCGCGCATCCCGGAATATCGATAACGCTAGACCCCACACCCGAAAAGGTCGCCCTTGCCCCCGGTGGGGTCGATTTATCGATCCGCTATGGCAAAGGGGATTGGGCCGGGGTTGAGAGCGAATTGCTGCTGGAATCGTCGATGGTTGTGGTCGCGGCCCCTTCGTTGATTGAAGGTCGGGATGTGTCGGATGCAGCGGCGTTAAGCGTGTTGCCGTGGCTTGAGGAAGCAGGGACCTCTGAAAGTACCAATTGGTTGGACGCACGCGGCGTTGCGCGCGGGATGCGTGGCAGCCTGATGCAAGCGCCGGGCAATCTGCTGTTGGATGGTGCCCGGGATGGGCAAGGGATAGCTGTCACCGTCCGCCTGTTTCTAGAGGCGGATATTCGCGCGGGACGGTTATGTGTGTTGCACGAGGATACCTCGCCCGGGACGGGATATCACCTCGTCACGCGTCCGGGGGTGCAGCGCCCGCCGCTGAAGGCTTTTCTGCGTTGGATTAGGAAGGCTGCAAAATCATAGCGGGTAAGGTGCACATATGTGCACCTTACGGTTTTGGATTTAGGGTCCGATCATAAAGCACGTCACATTGCGTGCTTGCAGGCGTCGACAGGCAAGATCGGCGCTGTCGCGCGTCATACCCATAAAGTTCGCGTCAAACCCGGTGGGGCGGCGCACAACTTTGCGCAACGACCCGTCTAACGTCGTCATCTCGGCCAGTGCGGTTTGTAGCAACACTTTTTCCGCCTTGTAACGACTGCCATAGCGCCCGATGTTCACACCCCAGTGTCGTCCACCAGATGTCGAGACACGCGTGACGACTTCGGGGGCAACAGGTGCTTTCACGCTGGCCAGAACAACATCGTTTGACCGCGCAGTTGGTGGGCGTTGGACTGCGGCATCAGGCGTGGCGGTAGTGGCCACCCCGGCTGTGACCTGCGCAGCTTGCAATGCGTTTTGAATGTCGTCGGGCAGTACTGAGGCGGCCGCGTTGGCCACCAGCACAGGCGCAGCTGCGCCGGGCCGCATTTTGGGGCGGAACGATGTTTTGACGGCTCCGGTTAGGCGGATGACCTTACCAGCCCCTTTAGGCGCGTCGTTGTTGCCAGCCACGATGATCGGTTCATCTGCAGGCACGTATCCGGGTTTGCCGGGTTTGCGCAAAGGTGCGTGACTGGGTGCACGGCGAAAGCCCATATCAAGCAGCTCAGCGATGCGCGCGTTACGGTTTGCCGTTGATGTGCCGCCAAAGACGGTGGCGATGATGCGTTCATTGCCACGTTCGGCCGAAGACACGAGGTTAAAGCCTGCGGCATTGGTAAAACCTGTCTTGATCCCGTCCGCGCCTTTATATGCGCCCAAAAAGCGGCGATTGGTGTTTGCCACTTCGCGAACGCCGGCATCGGTGGTTCTGCGCGAAAACAGATTATAATACTGCGGATAGTCATAGATCATGTGGCGCCCCATGATCGACATGTCGCGGGCGGTCGACATGTGACCCGTTTGGGTTAGCCCGTGCGCGTTTTTGAAAGTCGTCCGTGTCATCCCAAGCGAGGCCGCCGTGCGTGTCATACGCCGTGCAAAGGCCGCTTCAGATCCCGAGATTGCTTCGCCCAAAGCTGTGGCCGCATCATTGGCTGATTTCACAGCGGCGGCGCGCACCAGATAGCGCAGTTTGATCTTTTGACCTTTGCGAAGGCCCAATTTCGACGGGGGTTCAGCAGAAGCGTTGCCCGAGATGGTGATGACCGTATCCATCGTTATCTCGCCACGCTCGACCGCTTGAAAGACGACATAAAGCGTCATCATCTTTGTTAGCGATGCGGGATGCAATCGGGTGTCGGCGTTGCGTGAATGCAGCACCTCTCCGGTGCGTGCATCCATAACGAATGCCGCATAAGGGGCCGCCCAAGCGGATATGGGTGAAATCACCAACATCCAGACTGCCAAAAATACAAATAGCCCTGACCGGGCCGGCTGTGTGCGCCGAACCTTCACGATGAACCTGCCTATGTCTGCCTCATGGCCGCCGATTATTCGACTGACCTTTATTTTTGAGATCAAGCTAACACAGGTTCGATTTTCGATAAAGTGTTGATGCCGATCACGTTTTGGTTTTTCTGACAGATCAGATTGCTACATCTGGGGGACGTGGCAGATGACACCGCAACAGAAGCGATTGTGGCTGAAATGTGGCGGCGAGGTCCCGCCACTTGTGTCGTAATGCGACAGGGAAAATTAAATAACTTCCCAAAGTAAAAACCGTCTTCTAACCTCTAAGCACTTTTTTCGACGAATGATTCGAACGCCGAGTGGGCAATTTGAGACCCGCGATAACGGTGTCGGAACTTTAAACGCTATTATTTATGAGGATCCTAATATGGCTGCCAAACTAACCAAAACGTTCATCGCAAATTTCGCCTACGAGCTCGTAAAAAACGATTCTAGCATCAAGAACTACAGCGGCATAGACAGCCCCGCTGCACTTGCAAAAAAGTGGACGCCCAAAGCGGAAAAAGTCGTTTACCGGGCTGTTGGCGATTTTCTTCAAAAAGACGATTTCTTTCGTATAATCGGGGATAAGCCGATGCCCAGCGTGACACCGCAAAGTTTTAGCAGCGTGGTCAAGATGCTGGTCACTGCTAAAGGAGCGCCGGCAAAGGAAGCAGAAGTGCTCAAGCGGCTGCAAAGCAATGTATTGCTCAAGTGGGCTATGGGGAAAACCTATGGTCGCGAAATCGCAAACAGTATCAAGACTTAGGGGATCAAGCCCAAAACCACGCCGCCTGGACGCGCGCGCCGCGCGCCCGTCTTGGTGGTGTGCCTATAGGGATACGCTCGGATTTAGAGTACGCGCGTGCCAAGGCATCTGCGACGCATGCGCCTAAACGGGTTTTGCGTGCGCGCATCTGTGTTGAATTGTATCGGACATAACCCAATGGGCCTCTTTTCTAACGGCCACGTCACGCTATATACAGGCCCAAGCAACCCACTACAGGATTCTTAGGTTTGATGACGACGCAGATGCATCCATACGTGCAGATGATGGCCGAAGGGCAGGATGATGATAACGACACATCCGTCATCACTGACGTCAAACCCAAAACCAAGCGCCCGCCGCTGTATAAGGTGATGCTGCTGAATGACGACTACACCCCGATGGAATTTGTGGTGCACGTGCTTGAACGGTTCTTTGGCCTTAATAATGCGCAGGCATTCGAAATCATGTTGGTCGTGCACAAAAAAGGTCTTGCTGTTGTGGGGGTCTTTAGTCACGAAATCGCCGAGACAAAGGTGGCACAAGTGATGGACTTTGCCCGCCGTCATCAGCACCCGTTGCAGTGCACCATGGAAAAAGAAGAATAAGTGTTAGGCGCGCGTTTGCCCCTTGCGCTTCAAGCGGTCGCGCTTGAGGACGACGGCCTTGTTGCCGTATTGCACCCGGCACTTGATGCGGATTTTTCCGCCTTACCAAAGGACCGCGTTTTTGTTGTGTCACCCATGGCCACGGTCTGTGCTGGTTTTGAGGCGCGTGGCTATAAAGTTGCGGCAGAAGTTCCCAAAGACATACGATTTTCCGCCAGCGTTCTGTGTTTGACACGCGCCCGGGCTGAGGCGCACGCACTTGTCGCCGCTGCCATGGCGCAGACGGATGGGCTGATCATCGTGGATGGTCAAAAGACCGATGGCGCAGATTCCATGCTGAAGGCGTTGCGGGCGCGCACGGACGTTAGTGCGCCGATCTCAAAGGCGCATGGCAAGATATACTGGACGCAAGGGGGCGCGGATTTCGCCGATTGGGCCGCTGGGCCGCAGATGCACCCCGGTGGTTTCTGGACGGCTCCGGGTGTGTTTTCGGCTGACGGGGTCGATCCGGCATCTGAGATGTTAGCGCAGGCTTTGCCAGACGCAATGGTGGGCACTGTTGCTGATCTGGGTGCCGGATGGGGGTACTTGTCTGCTCACATCCTGACGCGTGATGTTAAGGCCGTGCATCTGGTCGAAGCGCACGACATGGCGCTGCAATGCGCGCGCCACAACGTCACGGACGCGCGCGCGCAGTTTCATTGGGCGGATGCTGTGGGCTGGAAGCCGCCGGAATTGGTAGATGCCGTTGTAATGAACCCGCCGTTTCATATGGGACGCAGTGCCGACCCGTCACTGGGGCGGGCTTTCATTGCGGCGGCTGCGCGCATCCTGAAACCACATGGGGCGTTGTGGATGGTGGCCAATCGGCACCTGCCCTATGAAGAGGCGCTGACAAACGCTTTTGTCAAAGTGGTTGATCTGGACGGCGATGCGCGGTTCAAACTGGTGCGGGCAGAACGGCCCAAACGAAAACGGGGATAGCCGATGTCATTTTCCATCAGCGGTAAGACTGCCATTGTGACAGGCGCGGCCAACGGAATCGGTCTGGCCATCGCGCGCCACTTTGCCGATCGTGGCGCCAATGTGATGTGTGCCGATATGGACGAAAAGCGTTTGGCAGATGAATTGGGCGATATGCCCGATGACGCCAATATCCGCTATTTCGCTGGCGATCTGCGCCAACGGTTGACGATTGCCAATTTGATTTCAGCGACCATCGACGCTTTTGATCAGATCGACATTTTGGTCAACGCGTCGCGGCAGGTTATGGAAACGGATGCGCTGGACCCCGAAGATACATCTGTGAACGATTTGTTTCAGCAAAACGTCATGACTCCGCTGCGCCTAAGCCAACAAGTCGCGCGCCGGATGGCAAAGCAGAACGAAGAAGCGGGCGAGGATGCAAGCAGGGGCTCTATTGTTAATTTAAGCTCGATTGCGGCGCACCAAACGCGCCCCGAATTGTTGGGCTATTCCATCGCCTCGGCAGGGTTGGAACAAATGACGCGCTCGATGGCTTTGGCATTGGCGCCTCAGGGGATTCGTGTGAACGCGGTTGCCTTTGGATCAGTGATGTCTGCGTCATTGCAGTCTTCGATTGGTTCAAATCCTGAATGGCGTGATGATATCGAAGCTCATACGCCTTTGCACCGGATCGCTAGCCCGACTGAGTTGGTCGATGCGGTGCAGTTTCTTGCCTCTGAAGGGGCGGGATTTGTCACTGGCGAAGTCATGACTGTGGATGGCGGTCGCAGTTTGCTAGACCCGGTTCACGTCCCGGCTCACTAAACTGGGCTTGCCCCACAACATCGTCAATCCGACAGGAAATTGCCCATGACTGAAGATTTTGACACTGAGAAAACCCGCGCCTCTGCTTGGTTTCGTACATTGCGCGACGATATCGTGTCTGCATTTGAGGGGCTAGAGGCCAATCATGATACAGGCCCGATGGCCGACGCCACGCCCGGCGCATTTGAGGTCAGCGAGACCAAACGCACGTCAGATGACGGATCAGATGCGGGTGGTGGTTTAATGAGCGTGATGCGCGGTGGACGCGTGTTTGAAAAGGTTGGGGTCAATATCTCGACTGTTTATGGCACTTTGGGTGAACGCGCACAGATGGCGATGGCCGCACGCAAAGGCATTCCCGGAATGAAGGACGACCCCCGCTTTTGGGCGTCGGGCATTTCGTTGGTCGCGCATATGCAGAACCCGCACGCGCCTGCGGTTCACATGAACACGCGGATGTTTTGGACACCGCATGCGTGGTGGTTTGGCGGCGGGTCAGATTTGAACCCGTGTATCGAATATGCCGAGGACACTGCGCATTTTCATGACCAACAGCGCGTGCATTTGGATCCACATGGTGAGGATCTGTATCCGAAGCTGAAGGCGTGGGCGGATGAATATTTCTATATCCCACATCGGCATCGTGCCCGCGGTGTGGGTGGCATTTTTATGGATGATCGCTGTACCGGTGATTGGGAAGCCGATTTTGCTTTGACCCAAGACATTGGCCGCGCGTTCTTGCCGGCGTATTTACCATTGGTCGAGAAGCGGCGTGTCCAAGATTGGGATGAAGCTGACAAGGATGCGCAGTTGGTGCACCGAGGGCTGTATGCGGAATACAACCTTGTTTACGACCGTGGCACCAAGTTTGGCCTAGAAACCGGCCATGATGCCAATGCGGTATTGATGAGTTTGCCACCTTTGGCAAAATGGGTGTAGCGGCGGTGGCCTGTCTGTTTTCCGCCCTGTAGGGCCGAAAAAGGCGCCCACCCACCGACCCTTTTGTCTAGCGCCAGCCTGCTTCGCTTAAAGCGGCGCGGTAGCTCGGCGCGACGTTCATTTTATCGCCAAGGCCTTGTGCAATCAGCATGGTGTGCAGCTGTGGCAAGCGCCAGCAGGGCACATGCATAACCATGTGGTGTTCGAGGTGGTAATTCACCCAGTAGGGCGCGATGAAGGTTTTCGCGATTGGCCCGGCGCGTGTGGTACGCACGTTTCTGAGCGGGTCTTGTGACATTTCCGTAGCGCCGTGTTCGGCGATATTGCGGACCCTGAGCACAAGCTGGAACCATGTGAGGTAGGGCACGATCCAAAAGGCGATGCCGTACCACCAATTTCCGATTAGACTGATTGCGAGCGCGATTCCGAAAAAGACCGGGAATGCTGTGTGGATGGTGTTGGATTTGAACGCTTGTGCTGCGTCATCTTTGGCCGCTTCGATCGCGTCTTTGTCGCCGGCAAGGGTGATGAACATGGCGATTTGGCTACGCAATTGTTTAATGCCCGTTTGCCCGGTGAGGTCGCGGATGAATTTGCGTTTGAGTGATGTCCGTGAGGTAGGGAAACCTTGGCTGAGTGCTAGGTCGGGGTCTTTATCCGTTTGCGTGTGCCGGTGATGTGTCAGGTGGTAATGGCGGTAAGCGGCGAGGTCGGCCATGATCGGCCAACCGCACATCCATGTGCCGACCCATTCGTTTGCGCGGCGCGATTTGAACAGGGCATTGTGGGCAGCGTCATGCATGAGGATCGCAAGCCCGAGTTGGCGTGATCCGATTAGAATGATTGCAAGAAGTGCTGTGAGGAGGTTGGGCCAAAGGGCGAATAGTGTAATGGCAGCCACGATCACGCCCCAGCAGTGCAGGATCAATAGCACCCCCGCGAGGTCGGAACGCGCGGCGAGTGGGCGAATGTCAGTTGTGTCCAAATACGTTTTCCCGGGTGCCATGCTCTATCCCTTCCCCCGCAATGTGTGAGGTGGTTTGCGGCGCGTCAAGCAAGACGCAACGTTCTATTGGGGCTCTGCCCCCGGCGCTGCGCGCCGCCCCCGGAGTTTATTTTGCAAGATGAAGTCTGGATCAGTGCCAGTCGAAGAAGCCGGTGCCTGCGCGTTTGATGAGCGTTTTTGCAAGGGAAGCGCCCAGTTCTGGGCCGTCTTCTATGGGGCCGGATACTGTGTCGGATAACGCGTCTGATCCATCTGGGCGCAGGACTTCGCCTGTGAGTGTCAGCGTGGTTCCGTTAAGTGTGGCCAAGCCCGCAATTGGGGTTTCGCAAGACCCGTCCAAGGTGAACAAGAATTGCCGTTCAGCGGCGAGCCGTTGTCCGGTTTCAGTATGGTGGATCGCTGACAGCATTTCTGCTGTGTTGTTGTCATCCATACGGCGTTCGATGCCGATCGCACCTTGGGCGATGGCGGGCAGCATTTCGGCTGTAGCGATGGGTGCGGCTGGCACATCTGCCATTTCCAGCCGGTTCAGCCCTGCGCAGGCAAGGAACGTTGCTGCCGCCACACCATCGCTGAGTTTTTTGAGCCGCGTTTGTACGTTGCCGCGGAATTCGATCACGTTGAGGTCGGGACGTTTGTTCAACAACTGTGCACGACGGCGCAGGGAGGACGTGCCGACCACGGCGCCTTCGGGCAGATCCGTGATTTGTGAAAAGTTGGACGAGAGGAAAGCATCACGCACGTCTTCGCGCGGCAGGTATGTGTCAAGGACCAGCCCATTCGGTTGCACCGTCGGCATGTCCTTCATGGAATGGACGGCCACATCGATTTTGCCCGCGGCAAGGTCTTCTTCGATCTCGCGGGTGAACAGTCCTTTGTTGCCGATTTCCTTGAGAGGGCGATCCGCGGCAACCATGGAACGATCGTCCCCGGTTACTTTGATCACGATGATGTCAAATGCCTCAAGCGGCAGGTCAAAGGCCGTGGCCAGACGTGTGCGCGTTTCATAGGCTTGCGCCAACGCAAGCGGTGAACCACGGGTGCCGATCTTGAGAGGGGCAGAGGAATTTGGAAGTCGTAATGTCATGGTTTATCTTTTAGGTGTATCACCTTATCCCCACAACTGGAAACGACAGGTCAAAGGCAGAGCGCAATGAATAACGGGCTTCACAGCAAAACGATTTTGAGAGCTTTGGCGGGCGAGACGTTGCCAACGCCGCCGATTTGGATGATGCGCCAAGCGGGTCGGTATTTGCCCGAGTACAAGGCGACGCGGGCGCAGGCGGGGGACTTTTTGTCTTTGTGCTACAACCCGGAATTGGCGACCGAAGTCACTTTGCAACCCATTCGTCGTTATGGCTTTGATGCCGCGATTCTTTTTGCTGACATTTTGTTGGTGCCACAGGCGTTGGGCGCGGATTTGTGGTTTGTGACAGGCGAAGGACCGCGGTTGTCCACTATCACTGCACAGTCGGATTTTGATGCTTTGAAACCTGTCGATGCGATTCACGACACGCTGAACCCAATTTACGAGACGGTGAAGCTTTTGCGCCAAGAATTGCCAGATGAGACCACGCTGATTGGTTTTGCTGGCGCGCCGTGGACAGTTGCCACCTATATGATCGCGGGGCAGGGCACACCAGATCAAGGGCCCGCGCATGCCTTGATGCAAGGCAATGTTGCCCTGTTCGAAGCCCTTTTGGCCCGTATCACGGCGGCGACCATCGAATACTTATCTGCCCAGATCGAGGCCGGTGCCGAAGCTGTTAAACTGTTCGACAGCTGGGCTGGGTCGCTGAGTGATGATGCCTTCCAGAAGTACGCTGTCGCACCCTGTGCTGAAATCACAGCGGCCATAAAGGCACGCCATCCCGGCATTCCGGTCATTGGTTTTCCGCGCGAGGCAGGGAATGGGTATGTAGGGTTCCATGGTCAAACTGGTGTGGATTGCGTGGCGCTTGATAACTCGATTTCGGCTGACTGGGCGGCAACCCATGTGCAGGTCGATGGGTGTGTGCAAGGCAACCTTGCGTCTCGTCACATGGTGACGGGCGGTCAGGCCTTGGTCGATGATGCGCGCGCGATCGTCAAAGCGTTCTCTAAGGGGCCGCATATCTTTAATCTTGGTCATGGAATCACGCCGGATGCGGACCCTGAAAACGTCAGCTTGATGATAGAAACGGTGCGCGGGGGCTAAGGGGGCGATTTCGGCCTTGACGATTCTTAGGGGCTGACATAGTTGACGCCTCCAGTGGCGCGGTAGCTCAGTTGGTTAGAGCGATCGACTCATAATCGATAGGTCGGGAGTTCAAGTCTCCCCCACGCCACCATTTCTCACCACATGCTCTTGATTGACGGGATGCGTTTATTTGATGGCCCGACTTACGCGCATCGCCTTCGGCGTTACGCTGAGTTCGGGAGTTCAAGTCTCCCCCACGCCACCATTTCTCACCACATGCTCTTGATTGACGAGATGCGTTTATTTGATGGCTCGACTTACGCGCAACGCCTTTGGCGTTACGCGGAGAATAGTAGTTCAAGCTTGTTCAAACATCTGCGAACGAGAGCTGGGCACGTCATTCCGCAGCTTTTTGCGCCATCATCAGGACCTCGATCGCCCGTTCTGAGTCTGCTTCCGGCACAAGTACGTGGTCATGGTGAAACGCGGCAACGACGTTGCACGAGATCGCAGCATCAGTAAGCGCCTGCGCCACGGCGGCAGTCAATCCGACGCCTTCTAAATCGGAAAAGACGTCCAACGTGATCCGGCGCATCCTTAGACTGCAATCGTACCGATGTGCTGCGGCGACGTCATAGGGTAGAATCAGCGTCATACCTTCGGCTTCGTGGATCATGGCAAAAGCATCGTGCACGCGGGCCTTGGCTTTGGCCGTATCCATTTCGCAGCAATAGATCCACACGCCGTCCGTCAGCCGAGGTGTCATAGCTGCAATCATCGCTTTGGTGTCTTTGACAGTCATTGGCGGATCAAAGGATCAAACAGATCGGATGTCAAACGCGTTGCGAAGGGCGGCATTTATCTGAGAGGCAATGTATTCCGGGGGTGGTGCTGCAAGAATCGCATCTACTTTGGCACTGGCCCGGTCTCATGCGGTTTGCGCGTCTAACGTCGACTCATCGGCCAAGTCGATGGCAATGCAACTGCGGGTGAGCCAGCTGACATTTAACAACGTGTCCTGAAGCCGAGTGAAATCGTGCAAGTCCGTAAGCGTCGAGGCGCGATACGCCCGCATCGCGCCGTGTAATGTCTGTACCGCAGCACCGCCGGTGACGAAATGTACGGATGTTTCGCCGACTTTGATTGTGCGAGCAGGGCCGCGCCCGTGTAATGGAAAGGTTTTGGGGGCGTGATCAATGGCCTCTTCGACCAACACGCGGTGCAGCGCGACGCGCCCGGTTGAGGTGGATGTCGCGCCAGCGGCTTCCAACTTTGCACGTAGGCGGTCCGGAATTTTGCCCATGCCCAATACAGCCAGCAATCGCAGAGAGGTGTCATAGATACTGCCATCTCAGGCTCGGTCAGGGGGCTGTACTGTCTCCCCGCTTGATCTGGGCGCGCGGGGTTCATCGGAGGACGGGCGGCGCGTGCGGTTTTGCGGACTAAACGACCAACGCGTTTGGTCTTGGGTTCCGACATGTAGGCAGGTGGGGGCTTTGTCGTGTAACCGACAAGGGGGCAGTATTTGTTTTCAGGTTTTCAAATGCATATTTTCAGAACAATGAAGCTGTGGTTGGGCGATTGACTGCGCACCCTGTTATTTCATTGTTCTGGAAAATATGCACTTTTTGAAGGTAACACATGAAAACCCAAGCGCGCGCTGTTGTTATCGGTGGTGGCATCGCTGGATGCTCGACTTTGTATCACTTGACCCAAGAGGGGTGGACAGATGTGGTTCTGGTTGAACGGGACGAGCTGACCAGCGGCACCACGTGGCATTCGGCTGCGCAAGTCACCAATTTTGGCATGACACAGACGATGGTGGGTTTGAAAAGCCACTCGATCAAGCTGTATCAGGAATTGCGGGACGATGCGGATTACCCTGTGCAATACAACCATGGTGATGGCGGCATTCGACTGGCCAACACCGAAGCCCAAATGGACGGTTACCGCCATTTTGCATCAATGGCACGCGGCATGGGGGTCGAGTTCGAAGTGCTGGATGCCGAAGAATGCGCGCGCCGCCATCCGCTGATTTCGACCGACAATCTGCTGGGTGGGCTTTGGGATGGCAATGATGGCGACATTGATCCGGCGTCTTTGTGTCAGGCATTGGCACGTCGTGCACGCAAAGCGGGCGCGGAGGTGTATCGCCAAACCAACGTGACGGGCCTGACCCAGCACAAAGACGACAGTTGGACCGTCCACACCAACAAGGGTGATATCGATTGCGAGGTTGTCATCAACGCCTGCGGTTACCGCGTGAACGAAGTCGGAGCGATGATGGGTGTGCATCACCCCGTTGCCTCGATGGAACACCAATATTTTGTCACCGATGAAATCCCCGGCATCGTCGAGGCAAGCCACCGCATGCCGCTGCTGCGCTGCCCGATTTCTGACTATTATTGCCGTCAAGAAAAGAACGGTCTGCTGCTTGGTTTCTACGAACAGGACTGCAAAACTTGGGGTATGGACGGTATTTCGCCCGATTTCTCAAATGACCTTTGCCCCGACGATTTGGACCGCGTAACAGACGTGCTTGAAGGTGCTTTTGAACGCATGCCCGCGTTGATGGACGTTGGCATCAAGAACATCGTGAACGGCCCGATCACCTATACAATCGACGGAGCGCCTTTGGTCGGTCCGATCCCTGGCAAGCGCAATGCGTTCTGCATTATCGGTCTACGTGCCGGTCTGGGCGAGGGTGGCGGCCATGGCTGGCTGCTGGCGCAACAGATCGTGCACGGTGAGGCGCAATACGACACTTGGGTCATCGATCCGCGTCGTTTCACGGGCCATGGCAACGTCGAACTGACGGCCCTCAAAGCGATTGAGGATTACCAGAACGAGTTTCGCTTTCGTTTCCCCCACGAACACCGCCCTGCAGGTCGTCCGATCAAGACGACACCTTTGACGCCGATCATGGCGGCCGAAGGAGCAGAATTCACCGTTGTGAACGGTTGGGAACGGGTGGAGTACATCAAACCCGCACCCGATTTCCAACCAACGCTGGGTTTCCACTTTGATGAAACCTTTGACGTTGTAGCGGGCGAAGTAAACGCTGTGCACAAGGCTGTGGGCCTGTGCGAAGTCAATGGTTTTAACCGTGTTGAAATCGACGGACCGGACCGGGGTGCGTTTCTTGATCACCTGATTTGCGGACGCGTGACGAAGAAGGAAGGTAAGGTCGGTCTTGGTTATCTACTTAATAACCACGGTTGCATAAAGGCGGAAGCCACGGTTGCTAATCTTCCGGGCGGTCCTGTTTGGTTCGGGTCTGCTGCGGCGGCGGAATGGCACGACATGGATTGGCTTAAACGGCATGCGGATGGCTTTGACGTTTCGATCCGGTCGTTGACCAACGACTACACGATCCTTGTGCTGGCGGGCCCCAGATCGCGCGATGTTATGAGCGCGGTTAGTCGCGCCGATTGGTCCAAAACGGCGTTCCCTTGGTTGTCAGTGCGTCACGCGTTTATTGGCATTGCACCCGCGGTTGTGATGTCGGTCAGCTTCTCGGGCGAAATGGCTTATGAAATCCACATTCCGAACAACCAGCTTTACGGCGCATACTTGGCGCTACGTGCGGCAGGCGCGGCACATGGATTGAAAATCTTTGGGGCGCGGGCGGTTGAATCGATGCGGTTGGAAAAAGGGTTCCTGCACTGGAAAGCTGACCTGTTGACCGAATTTGACCCATTTGAGACGGGCTTGGATCGTTTTGTGAAAATGGACAAAGACGATTTTATCGGCAAAGCGGCGTTGCAGAAACGCCAGGCCAATGGCCCCAGCGTGAAACTGGTCAGTTTGCAGGTCGATTCGACGACGACACCTGCCCATCCCGGTGCCTCTGTGATGCTGGATGGCAAAGTTGTGGGCACCGTCAGTTCAGGCGATTGGGGGCACAGGGTGGGCATGAACATTGCGTATGCCTTTGTGCAACCGGATCAAGCCGCGGAAGGCACAGCTTTACATATCGATATGCTCGGTGCGCTGGTTCCGGCTAAAGTGATCCCATCCGCGCCCTTTGATCCGGAAATGAGCCTGCCGCGTGGATAATTCTCTGTACGACAAGGTGTTGTGAAAGTTACAAAGCTAGGTGACAGGCGCAGCGGCGTTGCGTAACAATATCTTTGGAAAACAGGTCGCTCTTGTAACGTGTGACCTATTTAGGGAGGAAAACCATGACCATCACACGCAAATCATTTTTGAACCTTGTAGGCGCTGCGGCCCTCGCCATCGGCGCAGGGGGCGCTGCGCAGGCTCAAGAGGTCACGCTGTCGCTACACCAATTCCTGCCGGCCCAAGCCAACGTGCCAAAGCTGATTTTAGACGTTTGGGCGGACAACGTCGAAGCGGCAAGCGAAGGGCGTATCAAGGTTGATCGCTTTCCGTCGATGCAGTTGGGCGGCAGCCCGCCAGAGCTGATGGACCAAGCCATTGACGGCGTTGCGGACATCGTTTGGACAGTGGTTGGCTATACGCCGGGTCGTTTCCCAAGCACTGAAGTGTTCGAAATGCCGTTCATGATGACAAACGCCAAGGCGATGTCGTCGGCCTATTGGCAGATGTTCGAAAAGCACATGAAAGACACCGAATTCAAAGACGTCCACATCCTTGGCACGTGGGTGCATGGCCCCGGCATGATCCACACCAGCAAAGAGGTATCGACACCAGCTGACATGGATGGGCTGAAAATCCGTGGCGGGTCGCGCACCGTGAATGGGCTGCTCGACAAAATGGGCGCGACACCCGTCGGCATGCCTGTTCCTGCAATCCCCGAAGCGTTAAGCAAAAGCGTTATCGATGGGACCACGATCCCATGGGAAGTGACTGCGGCGCTAAAAATTCCTGAGCTGGTGGGCAACCACACTGAATTTGAAGGCAACGCCTTGTACACGCTGACGTTTGTTCTTGCGATGAACAAAGACCGTTACGCGGGCCTTCCTGCTGATCTGCAAAAGGTGATCGATGACAATTCCGGTCTAGAGTTTAGCATCTTTGCAGGTGGAACCATGGCGGGCGCCGATGGTCCCGCACGCGCCGCAGCGGCGGACAATGGCAACAATATCGTCACGGTTTCGGGCGCGGATCTGGATGCATGGCACGAAGTTTCCAAATCGGTTGTCGCCGATTGGGTTGCCGATATGGACAGCAAAGGCATCGACGGTCAGGCACTGATCGACGAAGCACGCGCATTGATGGATGCCTACGAAGGCTAATTGCGCTACAGGGCCGCATCGCGTGACGGTGCGGCCCATTTTTTCAAAAAAATGAGGCACTTATGCACCGTTTGGTGAAATGGCTATCGCGTGCATCTGCGATTGTCGGCGGCGTGGTTTTGTTGATCTTGGTGGCATTGACCACTTTGTCGATCCTTGGCCGCGAGATTTCGAAAATCGGGCATGGTTTGGGTGACACTTGGCTTGGAAACATGCTGGTTGCCAGTGGGCTCGACGAAATCAAAGGCAGCTACGAGTTGACCGAAGCTGGTGTCGCCTTTGCCATTTTTGCCTTTTTCCCGGTCTGCCAATTCTACGGTCAACATGCGACGGTGGACGTGTTCACCTCGGCCTTGCCGCGCCGTGCGGTGTCTTGGCTGCGCGCCTTTTGGGAAGTCGTGCTTGCGGTTGTGATCGTCTTCATTTCATTGCGTCTTTACGAGGGAATGCAACGCTACATCGGCAACGGAGAGACCACGTTGTTTTTGCAATTCCCGCTTTGGTGGGCCTATGCGGCCAGTGTTGGCGCGGCTTTTATTGCCAGTGTGACAGCCGTCTATTGCGCGTGGGCACGGATTTCCGAAGCCGCCACAGGCCGCGCAATTCTGCCTGAGGGATAGGTCATGGACTGGATCAAAGACGTTGTGCAATTCGTGGGTTTCAGCCGGTTGGAGCTTGGCTTTTGGTCATTTCCGATCCTTCTGGGGCTGATTTTTCTGCGCGCACCAATTGGTTTGGCGATGTTCATGTGCGGCGTTGTGGGCTGGATTTTTGCCATGAACGGCAACCCAATCCCCATCATGGCCAAACTCAAATCCGAGACCTACACAACGTTCTCTAACTATTCGCTCACCATCATTCCGATGTTTCTGCTGATGGGACAATTCGCGACCCTGTCGGGCATGTCGAGTGCGCTGTTCAAAGCCGCCGAAAGTTTTTTGGGCCACCGGCGCGGTGGCGTCGCCATGGCATCGGTCGGGGCCTGTGCCGGGTTCGGCGCGATTTGCGGGTCGTCCCTTGCGACAGCTGCCACGATGGGCCGCGTGGCGTTGCCAGAATTGAAAAGATACGGATATTCCGGAGGGTTCTCGACCGCGACATTGGCGGCGGGGGGGACATTGGGCATCTTGATCCCGCCTTCGGTAATCCTTGTGATCTATGCGATCATTACGGAACAAAATATTGCCAAACTGTTCTTGGCTGCTTTTATTCCCGGCCTTTTAGCCGCACTCGGGTACGTCCTTACGATTTCGATTTATGTGCGCCTGTATCCCGCGTCCGCAGGAACGCGGCCTGCTGTTCCAATGGCGGACCGCTTCAAAGCACTGGCCGAAACATGGCCGGTCTTGGCCATTTTTGCAGTTGTGGTTGGGGGGATTTACGCTGGTTGGTTCACGCCAACCGAAGGGGCTGCCATTGGGGCCGCAGGCACCGGCATCGTGGCGTTGTTGGGGGGCAACTTAACGTGGCGCGTGCTGGGCGAAGCGTTGATTGGGACGGCCAAGACCACGGCGATGATCTTTTTCATCGTGCTGGGGGCCGCGCTTTATAACAACTTCTTGGCGCTATCTGGAGCACCGCAATTCCTGGCGGATTTTGTTTTAAGCCAAGGGTTTGGGCCATTTTTCGTCCTGTCGGTGATCTTGCTGTTCTATCTTGTCTTTGGCTGTTTGATGGACAGCCTGTCGATGATCTTGCTGACCGTGCCGATTTTCTTTCCGGTGATCTCGGGGCTTGATTTCGGCATGACCGCGGAACACGTGGCCATCTGGTTTGGTATACTTGTTTTGATCGTCGTTGAAGTCGGATTGATCACACCGCCCGTCGGGATGAACTTGTTCATCATCAACGCGATGGACCGCGAAGCGCCCATGACCGAGACCTACAAAGCCGTGATGTTCTTTGTTGGGTCAGATATCGTACGGGTGATTTTGCTTGTCGCATTTCCCGCGATCACTCTGTTTTTGGTGCCAAGTTGAGGCGACGTGTAAAGGATGTGGAAACGGCTTGGGATGCAACGACATGCCTCGAAATCAATCAAATTGGGTGATTTGTCGGGGCGGCGCGCTTAACGGGCGCAAATTGTCTTGAAGTGTTTCCACACAACTCTACTTCTCGTTTAATCGAGAGTACTGGTAAGCGCACGAATGGCACCTTCCAAACAGATCCCTGACACGTCCTTGGCAATGATCAAGCGACTTTCAACGCGCGTTCGCGCGGCAAGATTGGCGTTGGGAATGCCGCGGCGGGAATTGTCTGTCCGATCAGGTGTATCCCCGCGCTATCTTGCGCAGCTTGAAGCGGGCGAGGGGAATATCTCGGTGTTGTTGTTGCACCGCGTGGCCATCGCCCTGAACGTCACGGTCGAGGATTTACTGGCAGAACGTGCGCCGTTGGACAGGGATTTGGTTGGCGTGGCGCAACTGTTCAATGCGGCACCTGCGCCGGTTCAGGGACAGGTGCGCGCACTATTGGCACCGCATAAACCGTCACCCTGACGCAGGGCGTTATTCATCTTTTTGGCGGTCTTAAGAAACCGTGGGCGGAACACTTCGAACCGGCTTTAGCCGTCATCGCATGGTCAAAACCGCCCCAACCGTGCGGCGTCACGCGTGGCGGACAAAAAAAGGGGCCACCTAAAAGGCAGCCCCGATCTTTGTCAGTATGCGTTTAGATCAGGTCCAAGCAAGCTGCTCTGGGCGGATCTCGAACGAGATGTGGTGGTCGCCGCCAACAAGACCTTCTTTGGTGTGGTTGTAGAGCGACTGCCAGAACGGCTGGATTGTGACGCCATCGTCTTGCAGCATCTTCTGGCCTTTTTCCATCAAAGCGCGGCGCGCTTCGAGGTCTGCAGTGCCAAGTGCGGCTTGCAAGTTGGCGTCAAATGCTTCGCTGGAGTAGCCAAATTCGTTCCATGCTTCGCCTGAACGGTAAGCTAAGGCCCAGATTTGAACGCCAAGAGGGCGGTGGTTCCAGTTGGTTGAACTGAACGAATATTTTGTCCAGTCGTTCCAGAAGGTCGAGCCGGGCAGGATTGTCCGTTTGACCTTGATGCCTGCGTCACGCAGCTGGGCTGCCACCGCGTCGGTGGTGTCCTTGCGCCATGCATCATCGATCGAGAACAGCTCGTGCTCGAAATCGCCCATGCCGGCTTCGTCCATCAGCGCCTTAGCACCTGCAGGATCAACCACACGTGCGGGCAGTTCGAAGTATTCAGGGTGCATTGGACCAACGTGGTGGTTTTCAGCCACGATGCCGCGACCGCTTTGGCCCAGTTCAAGCAGAACGTTGTTGTCCACAGCCATTGCCAAGGCACGGCGCACGCGGGCGTCGGCATATGGCTTTTTACCGTCGACTTCGGCCAGCTGGTTGGGGCGGATAACGATGGTCGCCGCAGTGACGATTTCGTTCTGTTCCCAGCCATCAAGTGTGTCAAAGATATCGATGAATTCACCCACGATGTCGTAGGTCATGTCGATTTCGTCCGCTTCGGCGGCTGCCACAAATGCGGATGGGTCTGTACCGTAGTCGATGAACTCAATGCGGTCCATGTAAGCGCCGTTGCCTGCGTTCCACCATGTGTGGTTCTCGTTGCGCACCAGCACACCTTTGACCCCCACTTCGAGGCTTTCTGGCAGATAAGGGCCTGTGCCGATGGGGCTGTCGATGCTGTCCACCGACGTATCGGCGTGGATGATCGCGGCGGGATAGTCGGCCATGCCGGCGATCAGCGTGATGTCAGACGCTGGCAGATTCAGTTTAACAGTGTGTGCGTCAACCACTTCGATTGCGCCATCGATGGCCTTGTCTGTGGCTGCATCGATCAAGGTCGCGAAACGACCCGCCATCGAGTTGCCTTCGACGCCTTTGTCACACCAGCCTGTAATGCTGCGTGCTACGTCTTCGGCGGTGAAATCGTCACCGTTGTTCCACTTGACGCCGTGACGGACATTCAATGTGTACACTGTCGCATCGTCATTGATTTCCCAGCTTTCCAGCAATTTGCCGGTGAATGTGCCGTCGTTTTCGTAAGCGACAAGGTACTCCTGCCAGCCGCGCGCGAAGTTGGCGATTTGCGACCAGTCATAGGTGCGGGGGTCTTTGAGGCTGCGCACTTCTTGTTGAATGCGAACCGTTCCGCCGGTTTTGTGCCCATCTGCGTGTGCGGGGGCGGCCATGCCAAGCATGCCATAAGCGACAGCAGCTGTTGCGCCGAACGTGCTTGCCATAGCGAGGAACTCGCGGCGATTGACCGGATCGGAGCCGACTTGGTTCGCCGAATCTACGACGGACTGTGGCAGCGGTTTGCCGGTGCGGGTTAAAAATGTCATGTTCTTCCTTCCTGGTGGTGTCGCGACATCTTGGCCGCGCTCTTATATGGCGGGATGCGTGCCCCGCGCTTTCGGTGTTGCAGTTGGTCTGCGTTTTTTACTGACGCCCCTGTGCTGGGGATCGGGCAGAGTTCAAACGATCACAGCCAGTCCGTCAACCCCATCATCCCTTCTTCATCGTGCTGAAGGAGTTCAAAAAAACGGCATTTTATGTTGTTTACGCGTCGTTTGGGCGCTGTTTGTGAGTTCTTAACGCGGAATTGGTTGTTTTGCGGGTCGGGGCGGTTTTTTCTGATTTATTGCCGTTCTTTACGGGGTCGGGGACTTGGGCCGCGAGTGCGCGCACGAAAGCGATCAGATTAGTGTTTGCGTTGCGGGCCGCAAAGGGGTTCGGGCCGCAACCAGATCGGCGCTGTGCTCTCCTTCGCACGTCAGCAGATCGTCAAGGCTTGCCCCGTCAACCATTCTTGGTGTGCAGCCAAGAGCGGTTGCCGCATCGGTGGTGATTGACGCCAACCAATCACCATGGGGCGGATCGAGATGCGCTGCCAAACAGGCCAAGCCAAGCGCTGCGCGAGGATCAAACGCTCCAAGCGGGCAAAACGCATCGCCCACGTTATCTGACCCGACGACCAATTTGACCCCGGCGGCGCGCAGTTCGCGCAACCGCGTGATGCCGCGTCGGTTGGGTGTGCCGTCGGTGCGCCCTTGTAGGTACAGGTTTGTGGTGGGCAGCGTGCAGATCGTGATGTTGGCCCGCGCGCATTTGTCGGCAATGCGCGCAAAGTTCTTTGCATCGCGGTCCATCAGGCTGACGGAATGACCACACAGGATTGGAGCTTGGAATTTTGTGGCCAGTGCCATGTCGGCAATGGCCTCTAATCCGTTAAGGTCTCCAAGCCCTTCGTCGACATGAAAATCAAGCATAAGACCATGGCGCGTCGCGGTTTCAAATATGTTTACCAACCCGTCTTGAAGCCCGGGCTGCCCATGAACAAAAGCGCCTGCAACGCCGTCAGAAAGGGCCAGAATCTCGCCCAGTTTGGTGGCAAAGGCGGGGTCGGCCCATTGATCAATGCCGCATAGGGCAGAAAGCTGCAGGTCTTCGGTTTCTTCTGCGACTTCGGTCAAAACAGACCAACTTAGCGGTGGGGCAGCGGTGTCAGTCCAATCCACATGGCTGCGGATCGTGCGGCAGCCGTTGTTTTTGGCCTCGTTTAATCCTTTGATGGCGCGGGCACGCAGGTCGTCTTCGTCCCAGTTGTGTTTGTCGGCACGTTGCTGCACCAATGCGTTGGTCAGATCGCCGCCGATGTGCCCAATACGCGCGACGGTATGGCATTTGTCGAGGTGGCAATGTGCTTCGGTCAGGTGTGGGATCACCAGCTTTGCAGCGTCCCCAATGGGCGGGGCAAGGGCGACCAGTTTACCATTTTTGATTGCAGGCACGCCGCGCACACAGTCGCCGCGTCGCGCGCCACCAAAGCGTTTTGGATCAGAAATAAAAACAAGCGGAACCAGAACATCTGTCATCTGCGCGGGCCAGATTGCAGATGGGCGGCATGAAATAGGCCATCACTGTGGGACATACATCGCAGTCGCTTGTCCATGTCCTTCCCCTTTCGGAAGTTGGATGTCAGCGGCCCTAGAGTTTTAAAATCCGTGCCAATAAAAATACAACTTGAAGTCTTCAAAATTTTTAACGTTTGCGCAAGGGCCTTGATGATTGGATCCGGGGGCCTGCCCCCGGACCCCCGGAGTTTATTTCGCAAGATGAAGAACAATCAGCGTTTGAACGGGTCAGTCAACGCGGGGAGAATAGTGCCGCTGCAAAGGCCAAAGCCAATTTTGTAACCCTCGCCGTGGGCGGCCCCTTGCAGTGTGAGTGTGTCGCCGTCTTCGAGGAAGGTGCGCGTTTCACCAGTGTCCAGCGTCAGGGGTTCTTTGCCGCCCCAGCTGAGTTCTAATAAGCTGCCGCGTTCGGGTTTTGTCGGCCCAGAGATGGTGCCCGAACCAAGCAGATCGCCCACATTCATCGGGCAGCCCGAAGTGGAGTGATGCGCGAGTTGTTGAGCAGCGGAATAGTACATTTCTTTGAAGTTGGTTTGCGCGATTTGCGTCGCCTCTTTGCCAGCAGGCGCCAGCGTCACCTTGAGGTCGATGTCATACAGCATCGGTCCTGTGTCTTTCAGGTGCTCGAGCAATTCAAATTCGCGATCAGGGGTTGGCGTGCGAAACGGTTCCAACGCCGCTTTTGTCACGATCCAAGGGCTGATGGACGTCGCTGTGGCTTTGGCTTGGAACGGGCCAAGCGGTTGGTATTCCCATGCCTGAATATCGCGCGCTGACCAGTCGTTCAGTAACACATATCCAAAGATCGCGGCGTCTGCTTCGTCCACGGTGATTGGGTCTTCGGACCCCATCCCGACAATAGCGCCCATTTCCAGTTCTAAATCGAAACGGCGCGATGGCAAAAAGGCTGGCGCGTCGTGGTTTGGCGACTTTAGTTGCCCCCAAGGGCGGCGAATGTCGGTGCCAGACACCACAACAGACGACGCCCGCCCGTTGTATCCGATGGGGATGTGCAACCAGTTCGGCGGCAGCGCGTTTTCCGCGCCGCGAAACATGGTGCCCACGTTGGTGGCGTGATGGCGCCCAGAATAAAAGTCAGTGTATTCAGACACAAGCAGTGGCATGTACAGAGTCGCGTTGGCCATTGGCACCAACAGTTGTTCCACCATCGTTTGTTCGCGGGCCCCTTGCGACAAAAGCTGTGTCAGGCGGTTGCGCAGTGCGGCCCAGACGGCGGGACCCTGTTCCATCACCTCGTTCCAAAATGGCACATCAAAAAGCGGCTCATCACCCAGCGCGATTATGTTGAGGTCCTCGGCCATTTGCATATCAAGGATCATATCGCCGATGGCCACGCCGCAGCGTGGATCAAGCGCGTCGGTTGAAAACACGCCGTAAGGCAAGTTGTTCAGGGGGAAATCGCTGTCGGCGCTGTTTGCGCTGGTGACCCAGCTTTTGGAAAGAGACATGGCATGGGGCTTTCTTTTATGTGGGCCGGGTCGGTGGCTTCTTTGATCATTTTACGGGGCAGAATGTAACCTTCAAGGATGTCCCTGTGTGCGTCGTGATCGTGGGGACGTGATTTGCCAATCGCAGATGTACGGGGCAGTGTCTCGCGACAATTTTCACCTGAAAAGGAAACCGTTATGCGCCTGAGTGCCGTGCCATTGATTGCCCTTTTGTCCCTGTTTGCCATTCCCGTCGCAGCACAAGAATGCGGAGACGCGGATACCCCATGCGAAGTTCCAAGCGGTACGTATCACGTAGCAATGCCGGATGCCGCGGCACCCAAGGGTATTGTGATCCATCTTCATGGGGGCGGCGGTCGTGGGCGCGGGATGTTGAATTCGGGGTTGGGAAAAGAAGCGGTCAAACGCGGTTATGTCTTTGTTGCGCCCAATGGGTATCACCCCGGCGCGCGGTTTGTGAATAACTGGTCGGTACGGGCCAAAGGTACAAATTACGAAGGCGATGACGGCGTATTTTTGCGCGATGTTTTAGCAGATGTGCGCACAAAAACGGGGTTAGTGGATGCACCCGTGATGCTTGCCGGGTTCTCGCGCGGGGCGTCGATGGCATGGGATGTGGCGTGCCACGATCCGACCTTTGCTGACGCCTATGCGCCAGTAGCCGGTGCATTCTGGGACGACCTGCCCGAGATATGTGCCGCCCCAGTGAACCTATTTCTGACCTACGGCTGGAACGACCGGACTGTCCCGCTAGAGGGACGGTCGCTACGCGGGGGCACTGTGATCCAAGGGGACGTTTGGGCGTCGCTTAAAGTCTTACGGGAAACCAATGGATGCACAGCGCGCCAACCGGAAAGCAGCAGCTTTGAAGGTGATCTTTGGCTGCGTCATTGGACAGACTGTAACGCGGGCGACATTCAATTGATGCTGCACAAAGGCGGGCACGGCGCACCAAGCGGGTGGGGCCCCCGCATGCTCGATTGGTTCGAAGAGCAGACGTCTTAAGGCCAGGTTTGCGTACTACACCGCTTCCGATGCCCTGCCGCGTGATGTGCGCTGGGGTATCGGGGCACCTGGTGTTTAAGTGTGTTGCAAAGCAGCTTAAATATCGACCTCAACGCCCGGCAATTTCAGCGTTTTCAACAACTCGCGCAATTCCTGACGGGCGGCGACGTTGGAAATGTTCAACTGCTTGACGCCGATATCCTTGAGGTCAAGCAAGGTTAGGCCACGTGGGAACAACTCGCGAAACACAACACGTTCGGAAAACCCGGCAGAGATCCGAAAACCGATGCGTTTGGACAGCATCTTGATCGCGCGTTCCATCTTTTCTTTGTTGACCATACGTTGCGCGCCCATGCGGTTGCGCACGACGATCCAGTCGATGGGTTTTAGGCCGGCTTGGGCACGCAATTGGCGCGCATTCCAGACCATTTCAGAATAAACAGAAGGCCCAAGAATTTTGTCGCCCGATGCGTCGATACGGGCCAACAGGTCAAAATCGACGAAGCTATCATTCAGCGGTGTGATCAACGTGTCAGCCAGCGAATGCGCCACTTGGCTCAGGCGGGTGTGCGACCCGGGGCAGTCGATCAGAATGAAATCGCTTTTGGGTTCCAGCTTGGCTACAGCCGCGCTTAAGCGGTGATCATAGATGTTTTCGCCAGGCTTCAGGGTTGATGCCTCGATGTCGGGCAGGTCGTGGGCATCGGGCGACGGCAGCTTTAACTCGGCCGTGGCAAGGAACGCTTTGCGGTTCTCGACGTAGCGCCCAAATGTGCGTTGACGCAGGTCAAGATCAAGCGCGCTGACCTTGTGGCCCATGCGGGCAAGAGCGGTGGCAACATGCATGGAGACGGTGGATTTCCCCGCGCCGCCCTTTTCGTTGCCTACGACGATGATATGCGCCATGTTCTTCCTCTTAACTCAATAACCGCCTAGCGCGTTTCCGCCGACTATATGTTGTGGTGCGGCCCTTGGGAAGCGGCGTTGGCCGTTTTCCTGCGGCACCGTGGCGCAGGAGGTGCGCATGTTTATGTTAGCGCTATCAATTGAGCTATGCTAAGGGACGCTCAACTTTTGTAGCTAAAGGAGCGCGTCATGGCCCTTCATCCCGTTGTCACCCGTGTCACAGATCGTGTTATCGAACGCAGTGCAGGCCCACGCCGACGCTATCTCGACCGTATGGCCAAGGCAAAATCCGACGGCCCTGCGCGCGCGCACCTGTCCTGTAGCGGTCAGGCGCATGCTTTTGCCGCCGCTGGGCCCGATCAGGATCGCTTGGCCGAAGCGGTCAACGGCAACTTGGGCATTGTGACCGCCTATAACGACATGCTGTCTGCGCATCAGCCGTTTGAACGGTATCCGACCCTGATCCGCGACGCGATTCGTGCGGGTGGTGGTACAGCGCAAGTTGCGGGCGGCGTGCCTGCCATGTGTGACGGTGTCACCCAAGGCGAGGCGGGGATGGAACTGAGCCTGTTTTCGCGTGACGTCATTGCCATGGCAGCGGGTGTCGCGCTCAGTCACAATACATTTGATGCGGCCGTGTATTTGGGCGTCTGCGACAAGATCGTGCCGGGCCTGATCATTGCGGCCCAAAGCTTTGGGCACATTCCTGCGGTATTCCTGCCGGCGGGGCCGATGACCAGCGGCTTGCCCAATGATGAGAAAGCCAAGGTGCGACAGCGCTTTGCCGAAGGCACCGCCACCCGCGAAGAGTTGCTAAAAGCCGAAATGGCCGCCTATCACGGCCCGGGCACATGCACATTCTACGGCACAGCCAACACCAATCAGATGCTGATGGAATTCATGGGGCTGCACCTGCCGGGGTCTTCTTTTGTGAACCCTAACACCGATTTGCGCGATGCATTGACGGTTGAGGGCGCAAAGCGCGCGCTGTCGCTGTCTGCGCTGGGCAATGCCTATACGCCGGTTTGCGATATTCTGGATGAAAAAGCGTTTGTGAATGGCATTGTCGGCCTGAACTCGACCGGTGGTTCGACGAACTTGCTGATCCACTTGATCGCTATGGCGCGTGCCGGTGGGATCATTCTTGATTGGGAAGACTTTGTTGACCTGTCCGAGGTCACGCCGCTGATTGCGCGCGTCTATCCGAACGGGATGGCGGACGTGAACCAGTTTCACGCGGCAGGCGGCCTAGGCTTCATGATTGGGCAGTTGTTGAATGCAGGGCTTTTGCACGACGACACAAAGACCGTCGGCGGCGATGGTCTAGAAAATTACACCCACGAACCCAAACTCGATGCGGGCGCGCTCACGTGGAAAAAGGGCACGGGCGAAAGCCTGAATACAGGTATTCTGCGCCCGACGACTGAACCATTTCAAGAAACGGGCGGCGTTGCGCGTTTGGTGGGCCGACTTGGCCAAGGTGTGATGAAAATTTCTGCCGTCGCACCCGAACACCGTGTGGTCGAAGCGCCTTGTCGCGTGTTCCACGATCAAGAAGAGGTCAAGAAGGCCTTTAAAGCCAAGGAATTTGAGGGCGATGTGATTATCGTTGTTCGCTTTCAGGGACCAAAAGCCAACGGGATGCCCGAGTTGCATAGCCTGACGCCGATGCTTGGCATCATGCAGGGGCGTGGGCAAAAAGTGGCTTTGGTCACCGACGGGCGCATGTCCGGAGCGTCCGGCAAGGTACCCTCAGCCATCCATGTCAGCCCAGAAGCGCTGGATGGCGGCCCTATCGGTCAACTGCAAGACGGTGATGTGATCCGAGTAGACGCAGAAGCGGGGGTACTTGAAATTCTGGACGAAGCGGTGTTGAAGCGTCCACATGCCACGGCGGACTTGTCCGACAACCAGTGGGGCGCGGGGCGTGACTTGTTCAACGCCTTCCGTGCCAATGTTGGATCCGCCAATACCGGCGCCTCAGTATTTGGAGACTTTTGACTATGATGACCGCTAAAGCTGCCGCAACGCGTGCCCGTGAAATCTGTGCTCTGGCCCCGATTGTGCCAGTGCTGGTGGTCGAAGACGTTGACCATGCCCGCCCTCTGGCCGAAGCGCTGGTGGCAGGCGGATTGCCCGCGCTTGAGGTGACTTTGCGCACCCCCGCAGCACTTGAGGTGATCGCCGCGATGGCATCCGTCAAAGGCGGCGTTGTCGGTGCTGGAACGTTGGTAACACCTGACGATGTACGCGCGGCCAAAGAAGCGGGCGCGCAGTTTGGCGTGTCCCCTGGTGCGACCGATGCACTGATCGCGGCCTGCGAGGCCGAAGGTTTGCCTTTGTTGCCGGGCGCGGCCACAGCATCCGAAGCGATGGCGCTGCTGGAGCGCGGCTATGACATGTTGAAGTTCTTTCCCGCCGAGGCATCCGGCGGTGCCCCTGCACTGAAAGGCATCGGCGCACCACTGCCACAGATTTCGTTCTGCCCGACAGGCGGCGTGAGCATGGCAAATGCCAACAGCTATCTCAGCCTGTCCAATGTGGTTTGCGCCGGTGGCTCTTGGGTTGCGCCAAAAGATTTGGTGCAGGCCGGTGATTGGACGGGAATCGAAGCATTGGCCGCTGAGGCAGCGACGCTTCAACGGTAAGCGGTTAGCTATTATAGTACGGCGGAACGCATGGTATCTTTGGCCGAAAGCCGGAATCCTGCGTTTCGCCAGATGCGCGACCAAATCCGGTGGCCGTTCGCAGGGTTTGTCACCGGGGATTACTTGGACTAATCCCCCTTAGCGAAACGCTGATCAGTGTTGCACAAAGCTGATTTCAGGCCCCGCGACCCCGCTAATTAGTTTTCCAGTGTTTACAGCGCTATAAATTGATCTTGGCGGGCGCGCAGTTTCGTCGACGCGGCGATGCACCCATTCTCGAACTTCCATCGACTTGAGCGACTGTGACAATGCGCGATCCGTGATCGTCCGCAAGTTACGTTTGATGTCATTGAAGCGGCTGGGCGCTTGAAGCGACGTCAGCACTGGCAAAGTCCACGATTTTCGCAACAAGTCTTGATCATCCTTTGACGCAACGCGTTGCACTTTGTCAGCAATCGCGGCGGCTTCTAGCCCACGCGGCGTCAGGCGAAATTCTGGCCGCAAGGGATGACCGTAGCCCGGATTTCTTTCAAGTAGTCCTAATTTGATAAGATGGTCCATGCTCTGAACAAAAGCAGTCCGGCTGGCACCAGTTGCTGCAAGCAACGGCGCTTGGCGCCCCGCGACACCAGAATGCAGGCTGGACAATATGGGAAGCGCCCATGCCCTTGACGTGACGTTGACAAATGACTCAATGTACATAAAGTATAGTTACATTACTTTAATTCGAAAGGAAAGATAATGGCGCTTATTTCGTTGGATGAAACGATCACAATTTCGCTTTCAGTCAAAGACCGCCATGCAAGTGCGACGTGGTATGAAAGTACACTGGGGTTCGAGACGCTGTATCATTTGGATGACGCAGGCTGGAGCGAGTTACAGACGAACACCACCGGCGTTACAATTGGTCTTGGTGAACACACCGAACCTCAACCCGGTAATTGTGTTCCAGTCTTCGGGATCGCTGATTTGGACGCTGCGCGGCAAAAGCTAGAACAAGCCAATGTAAAATTTGACGGTGAAACTGATGTGGTCGACGGCATGGTGAAAACGGCAACGTTTTACGACCCTGATGGCAATGCGTTGATGCTTGCCCAAGATTTGACCGGGGGTACGTGAAAGGTCACGGGGGGCTTCGCAAACCTTACGTGGTTAAGTCTAGTTGTCCTTCGTTACACCGAGCATGAAGGTCGCTTTCCCATCCCAATAGACACGTCTACCCAAAGCAAGAAGGCCGCCCCATCCGGAGCGGCCTTTCTTTTTTCTCGCGTCGTTCTCAAGCTTAAAGGCTGAGACCTGCGTATTTGTTCTTGAATTTGGACACGCGGCCGCCGGTGTCCATCAGGCGCGATGTGCCGCCTGTCCATGCTGGGTGCACGGATGGGTCAATATCAAGCGCCATTTGGTCGCCTTCTTTGCCCCACGTTGATTTCATTTCCACCACGGTGCCGTCGGTCATTTTGACGTTGATGGTGTGGTACTCGGGATGCGTATCGGCCTTCATGCCTTGGCTCCTTCGGACTTTGGTTTGTAGTTGGATACTTCTGCGATACGGGCAGATTTGCCGCGACGTGAGCGCAGGTAATACAGTTTGGCGCGACGCACGCGACCACGGCGAACCACGGTGATGCTGTCGATGTTGGTCGAGAACAGTGGGAACACACGTTCCACGCCCTCACCAAAGGAAATCTTGCGCACTGTGAACGAACCGGCAATGCCGTGGCCGTTGTTGCGCGCGATGCAGACGCCTTCGTAGTTTTGAACCCGGGTACGTGTACCTTCGGTCACTTTAAAGCCAACGCGGATGGTATCCCCGGCTTTGAAATCTGGGATGTCTTTGCCCAGAGCGGCGATTTGATCCGCCTCGATTTGTGCGATCACGTCCATTGACGGTCACTCCTATAAAATGCTCGTGGTTTTTCCACGAAGGTTTGTGTGCGCCATGAGAGCTCTTTGTCTTCATCGGGTCCGCCGTAGCGCCCGCAAGAGATCAGGTCATCATTTCCTTGTCGTGTCTCAAATGCGCTGCGTTGCTACACCGAAGAAAGGGCCACAGCACAAATGAACCGATCCGGGAAAGCCCGAGTCGGAATGGGCGATGTATAGGGAGGAAGGGGGCTGCGATCAAGTCTTTGATGGGGGTGCTTTGCTGTCGCGTTTGGCCCAAAGATCTGGCCGCCGTTCCCGCGTCAGCTTTTCGGACATCTCTTGACGCCATGCGTTGATTTTGGCGTGATTGCCGGACATCAAAACTTCTGGCACATCTCGTCCCTGCCATGTGGCGGGTTTGGTGTATTGAGGGTGCTCAAGCAGACCGTTTGAATGGCTTTCTTCGACGGCGCTTTCGGCATTGCCCAACACACCGGGCAGCAAGCGCACAGTCGCATCCAACATGGCTTGGGCTGCGATTTCGCCGCCTGTCATCACAAAGTCGCCTAAAGAAACTTCGGTGATGCCAAAGTGTTCCAACACGCGTTCGTCCACACCTTCAAATCGCCCACACAGCATTGTCACACCGTCGCAACGCGCCAAATCGCGGGCCATGTCTTGATCAAAGGGGCGACCACGTGGCGACATATAAAGGATCGGCCAACGTCCGCGGGCATGCCCTTGTGCGTCGGCCAAAGCAGGGGCGACCACGTCGGCGCGCAACACCATACCAGCCCCGCCACCGGTCGGCGTGTCGTCAACGTTGCGGTGTTTGCCAATGCCGTGCCTGCGCAAATCGTGGGTGTGCAACTGCCATTTACCATCCTTCAGCGCTTTGCCCGTCAAGGATGCGCCAAGGACGCCGGGGAACACCTCGGGGAATAGGGTGACAATGCGGGCCTGCCAAACGCCGACCAAGTCTGGCGCTTCGTCCATCAAAGACGTTGGTTTCAGGGTCGCGCGGATCGATTTGCGCCCAAAGGATCTGGGTGTGGTACTCATTTGGCCTGCTGTCTGACTTTGGTGGCGCCAGGCGCCGCATTCGTTGGATATGCGCGGTTTGCAGCCAAAAGTTCAAGCAGGTCATTGCGCGGGCGGTACACCTTGGCGGAATTGGGTCGAAATTCAGCGCGCATCACCATCATTTTGACCGCCGGTTCAGCGCGTTTTGTGCCGCGCGCCATTTGTTTTGCGGAATGTCAGAACGGTTCAGTGCAAGCATCTCGGCAATCGTTTCGGCACTTGGCGAGGTATTGGCCGGGGGCAACGGTGTGACGAGGATGCGTAAATTGTCGGAAAGCCCTCCGAGCGCCAGCACTGGCTCCAGCAGGTTATCGCGGTGGGCTTCAAGCGCAAAGGTGTGAACATCCGCACCAACAACCCGGTCGCGAATCCGTGCGGCGATGCCTTCGAGGTCCGCTGAACCCGCAAAAGCGTCGGCATAGGCATCGGCGTCCAAAGTCATGCGCGCAGCGCGTAAGTGTTGAACATGGCAACTTGCCAACCAAGGGTCGGCGGCACGGGTTGTATACACCCACGTGATTTCGATGTCCGGACAGGCCGCGCGCCATGTGTCAGTCATGGTGGCGGCAAGGGCGATGGCGGCGGAATAGTCTGTTAAGTCATGACGGCCGGGCATGTGGCCGGACAGATCTTCGGAAGACATCAGGACCGTATCACTGTCCCAACTTTCCGCCAGCAGCGCGGCCTCGTAAGCGACCAACCCCAGATCAAAGTCGGTGCGCGTTTTAGAATAGGCGCGCGCAGCTTCGCACAGCCCTTTCATGTCAGTGCGCAAGATGACGTGGGCGTGTGGGCGCAGCAGATCGCGGTGCGCCGCAAACGTGTTTTGGAGGGTCGTCGTGCCGGTCTTGTGAAAACCCGCATGAACAACCAACCGCTGCACCATCGCCTAAAACAGACCCTCGGCCGGGTCGGCGACAATGCGGCCTGTGGCCAGATCGACGGTGGGAACGTCGGCCTTGGTAAAAGGGATCAGCACAGTGGCGGATGCGCCCGGCAGTTGCACTTCGAGCAAGTCGCCAGCACCGTGATTGTGCACGGTTTTGACTTGCCCCAACACAACGCCGCCTGTGTCATAAACGGTTAAACCGGTCAGGTCGGAATAGTAATATTCGTCATCCGGTAAATTGGGCAGCTGGTCGCGGTGCGCAAACAATTTCACGCCCTTCAATGCATCGCCTTGTTCTTTGCTGGCTACGTCCGCGATACGCGCCACAAAACCGGCTTTCATAGGGCGGATCAGGGCAAGGGTGAACTTACGTGTGCCGTCTTCGCTAGACAGCGGGCTGTAGGTTTCGATGTCGTCGGGCTGGGCGCAAAAGGATTTTATCCGCACCTCGCCGTTTACGCCATAAGAGCCACTGATAACCCCAACACAAATTTGTTCATCACTCATGCCAGCATACTCCGTCATGCTTTTTGCCACCCGCCTCAACGCAGGCCTCGCCCGCTTGATTGCGTTCATAAAGCAGCCCGGCGACAAAGGCGATAAGCAGCAGGATAGGAGTGCGGATCAGGCCAAACATGGGCAGCTTTCTAAGCGTTACAAGGACCTTCACATTTGCGCCGCAAGATAGGACTTTGTCCAGATGGGACGGGCGTAAGTTTGCGGGTTGAAGTGCCGCCGGTACCGATTGTTTCGCCTCGGATCACATCGATGGCTGGGGGCATTGGCAGTTTTCGCAGACGGCCTGAACATTGTGTGGATATGCAGCTTGGCTTTTATGGCTGCGCGGGAAAGGGTTGCCGTTGATCGATACAATAATTCGGAGAACGCATATGGCGTGGTTTTATCTGGCCCTTGCGGCGGTGTTTGAAGTGATTTTTGCGATGAGCATGAAGTACGCGGACGGGTTCACCAACCTAAAGGCCAGCGTTGTGACAGTCATCGCGGTGATTGCAGGGATTGGGTTTCTGACGCTTGCGCTGCGGGATCTGCCCGTCAGCGTAGCCTATCCGATCTGGACGGCAGTCGGGACGCTGGGGACCGTCGCATTGGGGTTCGTGTTTCTGGGCGAAAGCTTGACGCTGATGAAAGCGCTTTCGGCGCTCGCCATTGTGGTGGGTGTTGTCGGGTTAAAAGTGTCGGCAGGATAAAAAACGCCCGCCATCGGAACAAACCGAGGCGGGCGTAATTTAAACAAAGACGCGCGCAGATTACTCTGCGGCGGCGTCTTCTGCTGGTGCTTCTTCGGCAGGCGCTGCAGCGGCTTCGGCTGCTGCGGCAACTTTGGCGGCTTTTTCTTCGGCACGCTCTTTGGCTTTTTTGCCTGGCTCGCCTTTTTTCAGGTTTGCGCGCTCTTTCTTGGGCAGCAAATCGGCAGCTTCGAGCATACGCGAGATACGGTCGGTTGGCTGTGCGCCTTGACCCAACCAGTATTGGATGCGTTCAACGTTCATTTTCACGCGCTCTTCGCTGTCTTTGGCGAGCAGTGGGTTATATGTGCCCAGCTTTTCGATGTAGCGGCCATCGCGTGGCATGCGGCTGTCGGCTGCGACGATGCGATAAAAGGGGCGCTTTTTGGAACCGCCACGGGCGAGACGAATTTTCATAGACATGGTGTAAGTCCTTTGTTTTGGTAGGAAAGGTGCATGTGTGAATGCACCTTACGACTGGTGTGTTTTGTGATGCTGAATGACTTCAGCGATGATGAAGTTCAGGAACTTCTTGGCAAATTCCGGATCGAGGTCGGCCCGGTTTGCCAAATCTTCTAGGCGTGCGATCTGCGCCGCTTCGCGACTGGGATCAGACGGAGGAAGGTCGTGTGTGGCCTTGAGTTTCCCCACAGCCTGCGTGTGCTTGAACCGCTCGCCCAGTGTATAAACGAGGATCGCATCGAGCCGGTCGATGCTTTCGCGGTGTTCAGACAGCACGTCTGCGGCTTTTGCGACGGGGTCAGTCATGCGCCCATCCTTTCGGTGTGGATTTTGGGGTGGCGAAAGACGGTCGTGTCGTCGCGCGTTTCACCTGTTGGCAAGGGCGCGGTTGCGTCTGGTTTGGCACCCAGTTTGTGGGCCAGCGTTTTGGAGCGGGTGTTGGCGGGTGTGATATAGCTGACCAACGCGTCGTTATCCTTGTTGGCCCAGTACCAGTCGCGCGCGGCTGTGGCGGCCTCTTGGGCGTAACCGTGCCCCTCAAATGGCGCGAGCAGCACCCAGCCAAGTTCGACTTCGGGGAAATGGTGCGGTTTGTTGATGCCGACTTGGCCAATGAATGCGCCATCGCTGTTGCGTTCAACACCCCAGCTGCCAAAGCCCAGCAACTGCCAGCTGCCAACTTCGGACGCGATCCAATACCACATTTCCTGTGCTGCGACGGGGCCGCCCATGAATTGCGCCCGATCAGAGGCGAACAGATCATAAAGCGGTGCAAAGTCTGCCATCACATGCGCGCGCAGCGTCAGGCGTTCGGTTGTCAGGGTGGGGGCTAAAGGCATCATTGTGCCACCTCTGCCGGGTTTTGGTGGCGATAGACTGACATCGCCCCGAATGTGGGGTGCACGTGGTCGCCATCAAGCGTTGCGCCCATCGCCTTGGCCACCCGCACCGAGGCGTCGTTGCTGTGGGAAATCAGGCTGATCGCCGTGGTCCAGCCGAGCGTGTTAAAAGCGTATGCGTGCGCAGCACGGCCTGCTTCTGAGGCATAGCCTTTGCCGTTGCCTGACCAAAGCGACCAACCAATTTCGGCTTCGGGCCAGTCCATCGGGTAGTGCAATCCAACAAGGCCAATGGCTGTGTCATCGTCGCGTGTTGTCACTGTCCACCGCCCAAAGCCGCGCATATCCCAGTGCCCGATGATTTCGCACAGGTAGCGCCATGTTTGCGCGGCGTCCATCGGCCCGCCGACGTACTGTGTGGCATCTGATCCATAGAACGCAGCAAATGGCCCGTGGTCCTTGGCCGCAGGTGCGCGCAGGATCAAACGGTCTGTGGTCAGGGTTGGGATCGCGATCACAAGCCCAGCTCCTGCACTGATGCGCCATCCAGAACGGGGCGGGTGAACGTGCGGTCATAGCTGAGGATGCAGCCCGTATCGGTCGCGTGTTTGTAGGCTTTTTGGCAGCCTGCGTCCGCTGCCATTTCGATGCGGTAGGCTTCGTATGCCGCCAGCGAGGGGAACGAGAACATCGCCCATGCTTTGTTGTTCGCCCCTTCGTGGGGCAGGAAATAGCCGTGATGTGTGCCGCCCATCGCGTTCACGAGGTGAATCCATGCCCGTGCATAGACCTCGAACGCTTCGACCTTTGTGGGGTCGATCACATATGTGATGGTTGCGGTAATCACTTCTTTTTCCCAAACCCTGACAGGCCGGGGGGCAGGGCCATGCCGCCACCTAAACCGGGCATGCCGCCGGGCATTTTGCTGCCCATCTGCTTGGCTGCGGCTTCGAGTTGGGCCTGATCCATGTTGCCCATATCGGGCATTCCGCCCTTGCCGCCCATCATACCGGCCAGCGCCTTTTTCATCATGCCGCCTTTGCCCTTGCCGAGCTTTTTCATCATGTCCGACATTTGGCGGTGCATCTTGAGCAGTTTGTTGAGGTCAGACACTTCCATGCCGGACCCGCGCGCGATGCGTTTTTTGCGGGACGCTTGCAGGATCTGTGGTGCGGCGCGTTCTTTTTTGGTCATCGATCCGATCATGGCGATCTGGCGCGCCAAAACCTTGTCGTCAAAGCCGGCGTTTTTAACCTGAGCCGCCATTTTACCCATGCCGGGCATCATGCCCATCATGCCTTCCATGCCGCCCATCTTTTGCATCTGTTCCAGCTGCATGCGCAGGTCGTTCATGTTGAACTGACCCTTGGCCATGCGCTTCATCATGCGCTCGGCCTGTTCGGCCTCGATGGTGTCTTGGGCCTTTTCGACAAGGGCCACGATGTCGCCCATGCCAAGAATGCGGCCTGCGATGCGCTCAGGTTCAAACGTTTCTAGCGCGTCCATCTTTTCGCCCAAACCGACGAACTTGATGGGTTTGCCGGTGACAGCACGCATAGACAGGGCAGCACCGCCGCGCCCGTCGCCATCCATCCGAGTGAGGACAACGCCGGAAATGCCAATACGGTCATCAAAATTCTGGGCGGTGTGCACCGCGTCTTGACCCGTCAGGCCATCGACCACCAGCAGCGTTTCGCGCGGGTTGGCGACATCGCGGACGGCTTCGACTTGGGCCATCAGTTCTTCGTCAATCGACAGGCGGCCAGCGGTGTCCAGCATATAGACGTCATAGCCGCCCATGTTGGCCTGCGTTTTGGCGCGCTTAGCGATTTGAACGGGGGTTTCACCCTTGACGATGGGCAGGGTGTCGACGCCGATTTGAGTACCAAGGATCGCCAGCTGTTCCATCGCCGCCGGGCGGTTCACGTCAAGCGAGGCCATAAGCACGCGTTTGCCGTCACGTTCGGTCAGGCGTTTGGCAAGCTTGGCGGTTGTGGTGGTTTTACCGCCACCCTGCAGGCCCACCATCAGAATGGGCGCGGGCGGGCTGTCGATTTTCAACGCGCCGGGTTCGCCTTCGCCCTTGAGCGTGTCGATCAGTGCGTCGTGCACAATTTTGACGACTTGCTGACCCGGTGTGACGGACTTGGTGACGGACTGGCCAGTGGCCTTTTCCTGCAGCACTTTGACGAAATCACGCGCAACAGGCAGCGAAACGTCAGCCTCAAGCAACGCAACCCGCACTTCGCGTAGGGCGGTTTTGACGTCATCTTGGCTCAGCGAGCCTTGTTTCGTCAGCCGGTCAAAGACACCGGAGAGGCGTTCGGATAGATTTTCAAACATAGGCCATGCTCCATTTCGACCGTTAACGTTGTGCCTGACAGGTAAGGTCAGGCGGCTCTGATCCCAAGGGCAAATACAAACGAGCAGCACCCCCGTGGGCGCAACGCGCTGACGGAGGGCGATCCCGGGCATATCCCAAGGGACCGGAAGTGTTGATGCTTCCGGGTGTTGCGCGTGGGTTAGGTGGAACCGCCGCCCGAGTCAACAGTGATAGGCGCGTCGGTCGTGTCTCAGTTTGAAATTCGGCTTTGCGGGACAAAGCCGGCCTTATGTATCAAACGCACCAAGCTTAGTCTAAGCTATTGTACGCTTTGTGTGCATCAAGCTCAGCTATGGCTTGGTCGATATCTTCGTTACCGCCTGAAATTTGCTCTTTGGCTATACCTTCGAGCTGGTACTTTATGAACCTTTGACATTTCCATGTGCAGTATTTCGCGGATAGAACCATGAGTATCGGCCATAGAAGTCCAAACATGGAATATGCAAGCTCATTGTGGATTTCTCCCGTAACATATTCGCTATGGCTTTCAGGAAACATGCCGACATTGTGAGCCACCCCTAGGAATAGATACAGCACGCTCACACCAGTCATAAGTACTGAAATTGCACGGTCTATTTGCCAATGAAAGAGTAAGAAATAGGCAGTGCCCCAAGAAGACCTATGCCAACGAAGCCTCACGGAATCAGTGGAAGTTTGGTCTGCTAGGCTTTTGATGTCTTTATACCAGTCAGTTTCAAAAACTGTAGCAGGCGCGTTAGTTAGCTTTGAGCGGGCAGCTTCTGCAAGCTGATCCCTATATCTAAACGTGGCTAAGTTTAGGTAGGCCAAATTGATAGCGAGAGAGCCGCCCAAAAGCGGCTCAAGCGCACTCAAAACTGATATAGGTTCTGGCAAGGGCACGCTGCCTTAGGCTGTGACAGACGGCGGGCTATTAAGTGGGTCTGATATTTCCCAAATGCGACGGAAAAACTCAGTGAGTTTCGTTGTGAAGTCCGTCTTGTCTCCAAAGCACGCTACAGCTACGGCCTGACTTTTATCTCTTTCAAAGCGATATGAAACGCCATCAACAACAGTGAAGTTAACATCGACAAGAACGTGGTGGCTTTTGGGAATTTCCCGAATTTCAAAGTTTTCAAAATCCCCAAGAGCAGTAACCAGCGGGTGCCCTGATTTCGCAAATGCAGGCGCGTTCTCCACAGCTATCATGAGCTTTCGGTCAGGCATTCCAAGGAATAGCTCCGCACTCTCGACCAAGTCAGAGGTGCCGTAGACCCTAGGGTCCAGATTTCTAGTCAAAATCCTTACATCACGCGTTGCATGAGTGAACATTCTTTCATTGATCACAGCCGCGTGCTCGGCGGAACCGTTTAACACAGTTGAGCCGTCCATGGCCCGCGCCATTTGATCGATATGCTGTGTGTAAGTATCAATATTCATATTTTTCATGTATATCTGCTTTGTGTCGTTGCCATGACTGATCACGCAGACGTCACATACTTCCTCCCAAAAGTATAATATTAGGTTAAGCGTGGTTTATGTTTCTGTCAAATGCTGTTGACTGCCGGATAACCCTCATAGGTTAAGATTGGCAACACCAATTGCATTGATCGACATGAGGAAAAATGCCGCAGTAAATTTCCCTCGGCTTAACTTGTTGCGAATGTTCACTTCTTTCTCATCGATCAATTCTGCAAGCTGCGCGTAGGTCACACCTTTACGCTTCAACTCGGCCTTCAAAATGTTTGCTGCCTTAGTTTCCCATTCGTTTTGGTCTGGCATGTGTCACCTACATAAATAAAAGTATCATAATCATTACATATGGTATTGCATTCGCTACGTCTACGTATTAAATTCGTTACATAGGTAATGATAGAGATACACAATGGCCCAGCACTTCCTTCTTTCAGCAGCATCACGCACCCTTAGCCTTCGCAGCATCTACAAAGCTGGCGAAGCAGCGGCGCATGATGTGTTCTGCAAGATGCGCTGGCCTGAGACGAACGGCGAAGCGGTTTGCCCACAGTGCAGCCACGGCGAAACGTACAAGATCACCACGCGCCGCAAGTTTAAGTGCAAGAACTGCCATCACCAGTTTAGCGTGACCTCTGGTACAATCTTTGCATCGCGCAAAATGGACTTTGTGGACCTGTTGGCCGCGATATTCCTGACAGTTAACGCATCCAAGGGCATGAGCATGGTTCAACTGAGCCGCGACATTGACTGCCAGTACAAGACGGCCTTTGTGCTGGCCCACAAGCTGCGTGAGGCCATCGCGCGTGAGGTCCAGACGGGTGAAGTGCTGGAAGGCCACGTCGAGATTGACGGCGCGTATTTTGGCGGTCACATCCGCCCCCACAACGAAAAGGCCAAGCGTGTTGATCGCCGCAAGAAAGAACACCAGACAGGCACCCGCCGCGTTGTAATCGCCATGCGTGAGCGTGAAGGCCGCGTACTGCCTTTCGTGGGCGAAAACGAAGGCGAAGGCGTAGCACTGGCAAACGAGAACGTGTCGCGCACAGCTACCATGTCAGCCGACGAAGCGGGCCATTGGGATGCGTTGCACATGGGCTGGAATGTTGATCGTGTGAACCACAGCGAAATCTACAGCGACCACGGCAAGCACACAAACTTGGTGGAAAGCTTCTTTTCTCGTCTGCGCAACATGATCCAAGGACAGCACCACGGTGTGTCGCCAAAGTACCTGCACCAGTATGCGAACCACTCCGCATGGTTGGAAGACAACCGCCGCACGGACAACGGCACGCTGGCGCGGATTGTGGTTAGCAATGCGATGGAAGCGCCTGTGTCGCGCAACTGGAAAGGCTACTGGCAGCGGGCGGCGTAATTGAGTCGACGAAGACGGTCGTTTGCCGTATTTCAACTCCAGCAGTAAAACAGTTGAGATCAAATGGCTTATTACAACTTTTACATTGATGAAACTGGAAACCGTAACCCCGACCAAAAACCCGATCGGCACAGAGAGCATAGAGATTGGTTCGGTATTGGCGGGATATTAGTTAAAAGCGAGGACATTCAAGACTGCAAAGACAAGCGGCAGGCCTTTGCTGACAAATGGAATGTAACTGCGCCTTTTCACATGACTGATATGCTCGGAAATCATAAGAAATTCGCTTGGCTTGGCAGAATCCCCGAAGAGAGACGACACAAATTCTGGGGTGAGTACAAGACACTGCTCGCAACTGTGCCTGCGATCGGTCTCTCTTGCATCATTGATCGTCCAGGTTATTTGGCGCGAGGTTATGTAGAGGATAACCCCGGTCGCTGGCTTTTGTGCCGCAGTGCATTCGATATTTCCGTAGAGCGAGCCGCAAAAATTGCACGAAAAGGTGGTCGAAAACTAAACGTCATTTTTGAGCAAGATGCGGGGATCAACCAGATAATCGTAGACTATTTTGCAAACCTGAAGGCTAATGGGCTTGGCTTTAACGAGGCGCGCTCAGACAAATATGGCCCGCTTACGCAAGCTGAATTTGCAGAGACGCTTTCAGGCATCGAATATAAGCCCAAGAGCAACTCTTTGTTACAGTTAGCAGACTCATATCTTTACGCTATGGCGAGGAACCCATACGATAAGAAGTTCGACGTATATTGTCGGCTAAGAGACTCTCGTAAAACAGCAAACACACTTCTGGAAACTAGTGAAATACCCAGCATGGGGATAAAACACTATTGTTTTGAACTACATAGATCGAAAAACAAATAAGCCGAGACGAATGTCTCGGCTGATAAGCGGTCCCCGTACGGTGAACCTAACAGGCTAGGCCTATCCACTGATTAACACTGAATATATTTTTCGCAAGTAAAAAATAATTCAAATTGAAATTTTATCCACAGCCTCACAGAGCGGGTTGCAAACGCCACAAACACCCATCCGGCCCAAAGTCCTGCACCACATACCCGTCTTTCTGCGCCCTTTGCAGCGCGTGACGCACCCGCTTTAGCACATCGGCGTGGGTATCATCGCCCCAGCCCTTAGCCGCGATAATTTGCGCCGCTATCGTCTCATCATCCGCAGGCGCAGACCGCAGTGCGTTGATGACTGTTAGCTTTAACTCATTGCGCCCGAATAGCTGCTTGTACTTCCCACGAGGCGCTATGCCCTTGGGG
>NZ_JBDVGB010000030.1:0-16571 GCF_039940735.1 Tateyamaria sp. | reverse complement strand
CACGCAAGGGCTAGCAGATTGCAACGTCAAACCAAGAGGCGACCATGGGTATCAACAACGAACGCGACATCGAAGCCAACATGCAAATCGGTCCGACCGATCAAGGCATGGTGCGCATTTACATCGAATCAAAAGGCGTTGAAATTCCAATGGATTTCGAACCCGAAGAAGCCGAAGAAATCGCCGAGGAAATCCTTGCCGCGGCCCGTGCGGCAGTTGCCGTTAAATAACAATTCAGGCCACCCGGTTTTCCGGATGGCCTGCAAGGCGCATCAGCCCTGCGCAATTGAGGGGGCGTCACAGGGCCGAAACACGCCCGTTGCCCCTTAGAACGCGATCCGTGCGCCGAAGTTAATCGACACAGCACTAAAATCACCGCTCACCACACCGGTGGACGCGCCCGTCGGGTCAAACCTGTTG
This sequence comes from Tateyamaria sp., assembly GCF_039940735.1. GTDB lineage: Bacteria > Pseudomonadota > Alphaproteobacteria > Rhodobacterales > Rhodobacteraceae > Tateyamaria. The sequence goes on along the minus strand of NZ_JBDVGB010000030.1, from coordinate 16,151 downwards.
CTTTCGATATCGTAAAATTCGCGGTAACGCGCATCAGCTGTCAATGTCAGTTTGTCCGACACTTCATAAGCAGCACCTGCAATCAATTGCAGACCAAAGGCCGTGTCGCTTTCGCTGACTTGCACGCCGGGGCCGTAAATCAGATCTTGGGAAAACCGCCCAACGCCCACACCTGCCCCAACAAACGGGGTCAGCGCGCCGCCCGTCTCGAAATCGGCATAGATGTTGGCAAATAGCGTCGTGGCTTCGATCCCGCCGCCGACATTGATTTCTGTCGGAGTGTTATTACCAGAAAATCGGATCTCATCCGCATCCGACTCGCCATAGCTCAGCTCAATTTCGCCGCGCACACCAATTTTGTCGCTGCTTAGTTTGGAAAACTTGCGCCCGACGCCGAAACCCAGCTGAAAATCGTCGTCGTAATCCGTGTCTACGCTATTAGACGCACCAGCGAGGTTGCCGTCGCCGTCCTGCTGGCCGTTAAACGTGAAGCCGCCAAAGCCGAAACCGTAAAGCCCCGTGTCCTGCGCCTGTGCATCGGGGGCGGCAAAAACGCCCAATGTGACGGACAAAGCAATCGTCGCGGCGCGTGCGATGGTGGTCGATGAAATCTTGTGGTCAGTGGTTTGTGCCATTTCAATGGTCCCTTTGGTCTGAGTTGACACAAAGGTAAAACGCCACCCCGCCCGCTTATGCATTCACGAACATTCACGGACGCGTGTGCAGGAAGAAATATTGCTGTTTGTCGCGATTTAAAACGTCGATCTGCCGCCGGGATCACGCAAGCCTTGCAACCGGCGCGCAGCATGGGTGGCAAAGGTATGCACCATGGCTTTGCGCCGCGCCGGGGCCAGTCGGGTTTCGGGACCTGTGCGGATGATCTCGGCGTCATAGGCGTCGGCAATGATCAGGCCGGTATCGTCGGGCAGCAGTTCAACAGGAAAGTCGCTGTCCACCGCCCAAAAGAACCGATCGCACCATTCTAGATAACCTTGCCATTTGGAATCGCTCATAAAATCGGCGCGGCTTGATTTGCATTCCACCACCCAGATTTCACCCTTTCGGCCCAGCGCCATCACGTCAACGCGCAAGCCGCGCGTTGGCACAAGTTCTTCGACAGTGACCCAACCAAGGCTGGCCAAATGGCGCGACACACCCCGCGCCAAGCCCTGTCCGGGCGTCATCGCGGTTGGGTCTTGGGCCGTATCAAGGTTCTGGTTCATGGCGCCACCATAAGAACAAAACCTGAACTTGCGCAAGGCCGTACGGCTTCCCCTTGGCGTGGAGGCCACATACGCTTAGTTTATCGCTCAACCAACCGAGGGACAGACATGAGCAACAACACCCGACTAAGCGAGTCGCAGGCCCGTGGTGTGCGCTATGCGCGCGAACTTGAGGGGCATCTTGGGTGGCTTGATACGTTCTCGGGCACTGCCCTTGGGGTGCTGGCAACCGCATCGGGGATTTACACCTATCTTGGGGTGTCGTCCCTGTTGGATGAAAACGGTGCGATGTCGGTGTTTGCGGCGATTGCATATTCCGTGGCGGTTTCGGTCGGTATCTTTGTGTTCTGGTCCTATATGATGCGGCTGTTCCCTGCCGTGCGTTCGACACGCGCGCGCATCGGGTTAACACTGGCCATGGGACTTGGGTCGCTCGCTATTGTAGCGATGTCGTCATGGCTGAATGCCGCCGCTTTGGCCGGATCAGCCGCCGTCGAACAACATCTCGCCAAAACAGTGCAGGACTATCAAGTCAGTCTTGAACGCGCCCACGAAGTCGCCCTAACGGGGCAATCGCTGGAACGCGATGTGGCCCGCGTGCGCCAAAGCTTTGAGGACCTGAGCGAACAAGAAGCCGCTGGCTCTCTGTCTGGCCTTGCGGGGCGCGGTGCAGTGTTCCGCGTGTTGCGTCAAAAGGCGGCGGAACTTTCGGGCCTTGAGGGGCAAATCAGCGCGCAAACCCCACTGGTCGAGGCGTCCTTTATCGAAGGCAACGCGATCTTATCGCACATGCGCGCACTGACCGTCGAACCCGGCCCCGTCGAGGCCCGCAGCGTCGAATTTTCGGAACAAGCCGTGCGGTTGGCTGGGTTGATCACGCAGTTGCGTCAGCTTTCTGTGGCCCCTTTGGTGGAACGCGCGGCCCAAGATCTTGCGGCCTCGGTTATTCTGCCCGAACTTGATGGCGGCAGCGCCGAAAGCCGCAATGACCAAGCCGCGACGATTTCTTCGGTGCTGGAAGTTTTGGCCCAACGCGCCACCACGCTGGAACGCGCCGCCCAAGACGTGCAAGCGCTGCAACCGGCTGATGATGTAACGTATACGCCGATTTCTTCGGCGGATGCCGTCATTCTGTATGCACGCAATTTTGTGCCCTCGTGGGCTGGTGCAATTGCTATCGATCTATTGCCTGCCGTGCTGGTGTTCATTGTCGCAATCACCCAAAATGCCATTCGTGGCGGGCGCGAAGGGGCGGCCATCGAAGACACCCTAACACTGGCCGAATTGCGCGCCGCCATGGCCGCGATGCGCGACGTTGAAGTGACCTTGAATGAACGCGACGTGCCCCTTGATCCCGGCCCGCCCATTCCCGCACCCCGGCAAGCCGCCGAATGAGCGATCAAACCGAAGCCCCAGCAAAACCGCGCAGCTCTGTTGGCCGCGTCCTGATGGGCATTTTGATCTTTCAATTGGGCCTTGGTGGTTTGCTAGTCGTCGGCGATATGCAAGGCCTGCGCTTGCCCAGCTTTGGCCCCAACGTGCCGCGCCTGACCGAGCCAGTGCGCCCCGGCGATCAACGCCGCACCTTTCGCCCGGATCGCGACCGCCCCACAGTGCAGCCCGCGCGCGACCCCGGTGAATTGCCGGACCGGCTGGTGCTGTCACGCGACAGCGACGCTGTTTATCGACTTGAGGGTGGTATCCGCGCTGGTGACGCCGAACGCCTGATTGATCTGATAGAGGCGGCCGACCCGACGCCCGAAACCCTGATCGTGCAATCACAGGGCGGGTCTGTCAGCGACGCGCTTGCGCTTGGCCGTCATATCCGCGCGGAAGGCATCAAAACTCAAATGCTGTCAGGCGAATACTGCTATTCCGCCTGCCCCTACCTGCTGGCCGCAGGCATATCCCGCGATATTCACGACGACGCGTCCGTCGGCGTACACCAACACTATTTTGGCGAAAATACGTTCTTGCCCGCAGGCTTTGCAGTCGAAGACATCCAGCGTGGCCAAGCCGAGGTGATGACGTACCTCAATGACATGGGAATCGACCCGTTGGTGATGCAACATGCGCTGTCTACGCCGCCGAACGAAATCTATGTGCTGCTGCCAGAAGAGCTTGAGGCTTACAACTTTTCCCCCTCAGACCAATAGGTCGGTAGGTGAACCGGGCTTCAATTTCTGAATCTTGACTGCGGGTGAATGTGATACAGTTGGGTTTCGCACTTTTGTGGCGTTAAATGGTATTGCCGCGCCCCGCCCCACACCCTATCTGATAGTCGACGGGTTTCTGCCCTTCTCGTAATAGGTTGCATTCCGGTGGCCTTAAGCAATTCCGAGGGCGCTGGCTCTGTCCGGATCTTGGTCCGGTTACCTGGCACCCACCTGTACATACAGGTCCTCGGGAATGAGAGAACCAAACGGCTGTGGTGGTTCCCGTCACTTTCCACATTCTTGCACATGGCCCCTGCGGGCACAGACATTGCCGTAGCGGGCAAATCCCATAAAGTACCGCGATCACGACGTCGTCCGCGAAAGGCCAATACATGTCGATCCGACCCACGCTGGAAACCCGCAAAGCCACCCCCACCATGGAAGGCGCTGGCGTCCACCTGCACCGCGCCTTTGGCTTTGCCGACCCAAGCGAGCTGGATCCTTTCCTACTGTTTGACGACTTTCGCAACGATGTGCCGGCGCATTTCGAAAAGGGGTTTCCCTGGCACCCCCATCGCGGGATCGAAACGATCACTTACGTACTGGAAGGCACCGTCGAACATGGCGACAGCCTTGGCAACGTCGGCACGTTGGGTGCGGGCGATGTGCAGTGGATGACGGCAGGTTCGGGTATTTTGCACCAAGAAATGCCGCACGGAAATACACGCGGCCAAATGCATGGCTTTCAGCTTTGGGGCAACTTGCCGTCAGATCAGAAAATGACTGCCCCGCGTTACCAAGACGTGACGGCCAAGGACATTCCCGTTGTGCAGGACGATGACGGCACAATTGTCAAAGTCATCACAGGCAGCTTTTGGGGCGTAACCGGCCCGGTCGACGGCATTGCCGCCGATCCGCAATACCTTGACATCACGGTGCCCGCTGGCGTGCGCAAAACCTTTCGGATCGACACCTATCGGCGTGCATTTGCATATGTTTTCCAAGGGGCTGGCGCCTTTGCGGACGCCTCGTCGCCAACCGGTGTTCTACTTGAGAAAGAAATGATGGGCGAAGAACTTAACATCCGAGACCTATCCGGCGACCGCACCCTGATCCGGTTCGGCACCGGGGATGAAGTCACGGTTCAGGCAGGCCCTGACGGCATCCGCTTTCTGCTAATCTCGGGTGCGCCGATTGATGAACCTGTCGCGTGGCATGGCCCCATCGTGATGAACACTCAAGACGAGCTGATGCAAGCCATGCGTGACCTGCGCAATGGCACGTTTATTAAGGCAGCACACTAAAGGTCGATGAGGCGAGCGCAAGAACCGGCTGTCTAGAACAGGCGCCTTCGCGCTTCTCGCGATCCGGCCGCACAGTCAAAGCTAGTCTTGACTGGCTACTGCTCGCTTTCCAAGCCGCCTAACTAAATTTCCGTGCCAGTGATGAGAGGTGGTCCTAGATTTTCGACCAGTTTGCAGCCCGGTTAAGATGGATCAGGGTTTGATTTAGGCTGCTAACCTCATCGGTCCTATTTTGCTGGCATAGGCTTCATCCGGGGTCAATATGCCGTGTGTTGAGTGGGGGCGTTCTTCATTGTAATAGGCCAGCCACTTGCTGATCCCAGCCCGCATTTCTGAACCCGTCTCGAAGGCATTCAGATAGACACATTCGTACTTAAGTGACCGCCAGAGCCGTTCGATCATCCTGTTGTCGCGCCAGGCACCTTTCCCGTCCATGCTGATCTTGATCTTGGCCTCGGTCAGGACGTCGATCCATGCGCCACTGGTGAACTGACTGCCTTGATCGCTGTTGAAGATTTCCGGCGTGCCGTGCTTGGCCAGCGCCTCTTTCAGAGCCTCAACGCAGAAGTCTGCGTCCATGCTGTTGGACAGCCGCCACGCCAAAACCTTGCGGCTGTACCAATCCATGATCGCCACAAGATACAGGAAACCGCGCCGCATAGGGATATACGTGATATCTGCGCACCAGACCTGATTTGGACGGTCGATCACCACGTTCCTGAGCAGATACAGCCAGATTTTGTGCTGTGAATGCTTCTTGCTTGTGTTGGGTTCCTGGTAGATTGACACTAACCGCATAAGGCGCATCAACCGGCGGACACGATGACGGCCGCATTTATGGCCTTGCCGCTTCATGAAGCGTGCCATTTGACGTGACCCATACCACGGCGTTTCCAAGAACTGCTTGTCGATTATCTCCATGAAGCGCAGGTTCTCAGCGCTTTCGCCGACCCGCTGATAGTAAAGACGTGACCGCGACAGCTGCAACAGTTCGCACTGTTTACGAAGGCTTAACTTGTGATCTCGGCTCACCATTTTTTGCCTCGCGTCCCGAGAAGTTGATGCGAGGCTTCCGCTAAAAAATCCCGTTCCACCACCAACTGGCCAATCTTCGAATGCAGCTTGTCGACATCGGCGGCGCTTACCTGTTCTGGAGCCGAACCACGGCGCGTAAATGCCGTCGCCATGTTCTCTATCGCTGCCCGCTTCCAAGTCCCAATCTGCGTCGGATGGACACCGTACTTCTTCGACAGTTCCGCAAGCGTCATCTCCTCGCGGATCGCTTCAAGCGCGACCTTGGCCTTAAACTCTGGCGAATGGTTCTTTCGTTTCTTCATTTCGGATCGTCACTTTCATCATCCGATCCACCTTAAACTCTGGCCCGAATTTCCGCGACCACCTCTAGCGGCGAATGGGCGACCGGATCGCGACGTATGAAACTATTCTCGCGAAGCTGTGTTTCGTCATTTATTGACCGATCAGTCCACCAATCGTAACATGCCACATCAGAAATGATGTCACACAGTTTTACTGATCAAAGGATGCACTATGACACTTACTCGCCGCCAATTCACAGGCCTCGGTATCGCGACTGCCGCGGCTGCCACTCTGGGCGTCGTTCCTGCGTTTGCAGGAGGCGAAAAGCGCACAGGTCAACTGTCCGGGCGCAAAGGCTATAAAGTATCCGGTACTGTCGCCGTTAAAAAAGACGGAGGCACCACCAAGGTCGTTCTTCAAGACGACTACCTGTTCGATCCCTCGAAAAACCCGCCAGACATCAAGATTGCATTCGGCGACGGCGAGACCTACGCAAAAGGATCGCACATTCACAACAAACTGACCGTCAAAAAAGGCGCAGCCAGCTTTGAAGTGCCTGCCGGCATCGACACCGACAAGTACAGCGAACTTTATATCTATTGTGAGCAATTCACGGTAATTCTAGCTGTAGCATCGCTGAAGTAAGCGTCAAATAACTTACAAATCTCTGAAAACCGCCGGTCTCGGCGGTTTTCTTGTTTGTGTGAACACGTTAATTCTCGGCCCTATGTACAAGCAAGATTCATTCTTTGATCTCACCCCTTGGGGACAAGTGGGCCTTGTCGCGATCAGCACGACCTTATGCCTTCTGCTCTTGCTTGTTGCTTGGGCAATCCTAAGGTCCCACGGCCCCGTGATCCGTATCGGCGGCGCGCTTGTGCTGTTTTGGTTATTCGTCTGGCTGTCACCCCAAATCTATTACATGTACTACTGGACGATCATCCCCGATCTGCCAGTACAATGGGTTATCTGGCCTCCGCCGGGACTGGGTAAACCGTTTAACATGCTCATTTTCAATTACCGTCCAAACCTGTCAGCGCACAGCCAAGGTATTTTAGGTTGGTGCACGCTTGCCGCTCCGATTGCGCATGAGCTTTGGAACAGAGTAAAACGTACCAATCGGTGACGATGTCATCGAAAATCGATCTCTCGACCTTTCTGAAGGCGGGCACCTTGATCGCAAATATCCACAGTGCCACAGCAATTCCGTCAGTCCGGTAAAGTGGGTACCGAGCTGGTTTACATTGCGTCATTCACCGATAACCCTTTGCACCGACCCAGACGTCTTTGGACGTCAGACTGAAGCCCTCCCATCCGACGCCCCGACCAAACGCGCCACCATCTGCCAATACTGATCCTGCACGGCTTTCAAACTCAATCGACCATCAGGGCGGAACCATGTCGTCACCCCCGTCAACATCGCAATCACCGCCAGTGTCGCAAGTCGACTATCCCCGATGGTAAAGTCACCCTCCGCCGCTCCAGCTTGCAAGATATCTTCCAGAACGGTCTCATAGCGGCGGCGCAGCGCTTCGATCGCAGTAAAGTTCTCAGGCTCCAGATTACGCAACTCCATATAGGCGATGAACACCGCATCCGGACGCGCATGATGAAACGCGATGTGAAAGCGCACGAACCCCTCAAGCCGGGCAGTCGCGGGCAGTTTGGCGTTCGAGGGAACGGCTTCCAGCAATTCCTCCATATGGGTGCGCATCAAATCAAATAGCAAAGTCTGCTTGTCCGGCGTATAATTATAAAGCGCCCCTGCCTGCACGCCGACCTCGGTCGCGATTTGGCGCATAGACACCGCCGCAAAGCCCGTGCTGGCAAACAGCCGCAACGCTGCCTCGCGTACCCGCGGGCCTGTAATGTCAGAATGAGAACCCGCTGTGCGCGCCATGGGGGAAATTTAACTGAACAATTGTTCAAAACCAACCCATGCTTGCGCGCGCGCACCACTTGGTGCATCACCGTTACAGATTTTGTTCGCACCAAGGACGCCCCAAGGCCCATGCGCGCCACAACCCTTGTTCTTTGCCTGACCCTTATGGGCTGCACCACCTTTCCCGCGCTTGACGGCGCGATTTCTCCGGAATTGGAAAATGCTGATTTTCCGACCCTTGTGCCGGTAGAATCCCTGTTGGCCCGCAGCGCCCCGGTGGTTGCTGATCCGGTCCAAGCCACACAGGCCTTGGAATCCAGCGTGTCTGGGCTGCGTGCCCGCGCGAATGCGTTACAACGCCGTTCCATTATCGACGCAGGCACAAAGGCGCGGCTGCTTGCAGCTATGAAGTGAACGCATAGCGCTGCGCAATTGCACCCCTGCACCGAACCCGTTACATCGCGCATGAATAGCGCGCGACGATGCGCAAGCATGACAAGCCCGCGGTTACGCGTAAGCAACACAAGCGCGCGGAAACGCGCAAGCACACAAGCGCGCGGAAACGCGCGACATTATAGGCGCACCAAGCGCGAGACGGAAAAAGGACATCACCATGAATGCACCCCTGCGCCTTGGTATCGCTGGATTGGGAACCGTCGGCATCGGCGTGGTCAAGATCATCCGCCAACACGCCGCAATGCTGTCTGCGCGCACGGGCCGCGACGTCTCGATCAGTGCGATCAGCGCAAGATCGCGTGACAAAGACCGCGGCGTATCGCTTTCGGGCTACGCTTGGGAAGACGACCCCGTTACCCTTGCCACGCGTGATGATGTAGACGTCTATGTCGAATTGATGGGCGGCACCGATGGGCCGGCCAAAGCATCCGTCGAGGCCGCGATCAAAGCCGGCAAAGACGTGGTCACCGCCAATAAGGCCATGCTAGCCATCCACGGCCAATCACTGGCCGAAGCGGCTGAAGCCGCCGGTGTATCCCTGCGCTATGAGGCCGCGGTGGCCGGCGGCATCCCTGTCGTTAAGGCGCTGACCGAAGGGCTTGCTGGCAACGAAATCAACCGCATCGTCGGCGTCATGAACGGGTCGTGCAACTACATCCTGACACGGATGGAAAGTGCCGGGCTGACCTATGCAGAAGTCTTCGCTGAGGCCGACGCGCTTGGCTATCTCGAAGCTGATCCGCAGCTTGATGTTGGCGGCATTGACGCGGCGCATAAGTTGGCGCTGTTGTCGGCTATCGCCTTTGGCACGCAACCCGACTTTGACGGCATCGCGCTGGAAGGCATCGAACGTGTCAGCATCGACGACATCCGGCACGCCGATGACATGGGCTATAAAATCAAACTGTTAGGTGTTGCGCAACGCACCGGGCGTGGCCTTGAACAACGCATGATGCCCTGCCTTGTGCCTGGCACTTCGCCGATGGCGCAGCTGCAAGGCGGCACCAATATGGTCGTGATCGAAGGCGACGCGGTCGAACAAATTGCCCTGCGTGGCCCCGGTGCTGGCGAAGGTCCGACCGCCTCAGCCGTTATGGGCGATGTCTGCGATATCGCGCGCGGACTGCGTTTGCCTGTCTTTGGCCAGCCCGCCACCTCTTTGGAAAAGGCCGCGCGCGCCGCAGCCACCCTGCCCGCGCCTTACTATTTGCGCATGGCGCTGGCCGACAAACCCGGCGCATTGGCCAAGATCGCCACCGTTTTGGGCGACGCTGGGGTCAGCATCGACCGGATGCGCCAATACGAGCACGAGGACGCCTCTGCCCCTGTGTTGATCGTCACACATAAGACCACCCGCGCCGACCTTGATGCAGCGATCAAGTCGATGTCGGACACGGGCGTTTTATTGTCTGATCCTGTCGTATTGCGCATCGAAACTGTCTAAGCCACTTCGCGCCAAGGAATTTCTCATGACTTCTTCCTCAATCTTCCAAGACCGCATGTTGTCACTGGGCCTTGCTCGGGTGTCTGAAGCGGCCGCACTTGCGTCGGCCCGTCTTGTGGGGCACGGCGATGAAAAGGCCGCCGATCAGGCCGCCGTCAATGCGATGCGTGAACAGCTGAACTTGCTTGATATCGCAGGCGTCGTAGTGATCGGCGAAGGCGAACGTGACGAAGCCCCGATGCTGTTCATCGGCGAAGAAGTCGGCACCGGAAACGGCCCCGGCGTCGACATCGCACTTGACCCCCTCGAAGGCACCACCCTGACAGCCAAGGACATGCCCAACGCCCTGACCGTCATCGCAATGGGGCCGCGCGGTTCAATGTTGCACGCGCCTGACGTCTATATGGACAAGCTGGCCATTGGTCCGGGCTTTGCGCCAGACACAGTCACGTTGGACATGGACCCGGCGGAACGCGTTGCAGCGCTTGCAGCAGCCAAGGGCTGCGACACCTCTGACATCACAGTTTGCATCCTTGAACGCCCACGCCACGAAGCGATGATTGCCGCCGTGCGCGAAACCGGTGCGGCGATCCGCCTGATTACCGACGGCGATGTTGCCGGCGTCATGCATTGCGCTGACCCTTCCGCGGGAATCGACATGTATATGGGCGAAGGTGGTGCGCCCGAGGGCGTATTGGCTGCAGCCGCGCTCAAGTGTATGGGTGGACAAATCTACGGTCGGCTATTGTTCCGCAATGACGATGAAAAAGGCCGCGCCGCGAAGGCAGGAATCACCGACTTGGGCCGCATTTACACCCGCGATGATATGGTGACACAGGATGTGATCTTTGCCGCGACGGGCGTCACTTCAGGTTCACTTTTGGCTGCGGTCCAGCGCGAACCCGGCTGGTTAAGCTGCGAAACCCTACTGATGCGGTCTAAAACCGGGTCAGTACGGCGCATCAACTATCGCACGCCTGTCGATACGGTCTGATGCCAACCACAATGCGCATTGGCGATCTTTTGCCCTGTTTGACCTGACGCGCATTGCTTTTGATGGCCTCGGCGGGGATAACTTTTGTCAGAACAAGGGGCGGATCCGGTGTCATTTTTGAACGTAAGCCAGTCAGTGACAGGGCGCAGATGGGTCGGCCCTGCCACTGAAATTGCGCGCGCGGCTGATGCGATGGTACAGCAGACCGAATTGCCCAGCGCGGTTTGCCAAATCCTCGCGCGTATGGGCGTTGCGACGGAAGAGGCAGATGCCTACCTTGCGCCCACCTTGCGCGATTTGATGCCCGACCCGCGATCTTTGCGCGATATGGAAAACGCTGCGATGCGAGTGCTGGCAGCGGTTGAAAATCGCGAACGCATCGCGATTTTTGCAGATTACGACGTAGATGGAGGCAGTTCGGCGGCTCTTTTGCTAACCTGGTTGCGTGATTTGGGGCGTCAGGCCACACTGTATGTGCCCGACCGCATCGACGAGGGCTATGGCCCCAATGATGCCGCCATGGCGGACCTTGCGGCGCGTCACGATCTGATCATATGCGTGGACTGCGGCACGCTTTCGCACGGGCCCATTGCTGCGGCCAACGCCGCGGATGTGGTTGTTCTGGATCACCACTTGGGCGGGGAAACGCTGCCCGATGCGCACAGCGTCGTGAACCCCAACCGCCAAGACGAAGACGGCGCGCTGGCCCATTTGTGCGCGGCCGCCGTGGTGTTCTTGCTGCTGGTCGAGGCCGGTCGGCAAATGCGCGAAACCGGCGCAAAGGGTCCTGACTTGATGGCCCTGCTGGATCTTGTGGGGCTTGCCACTGTGGCTGATGTCGCGCCCCTTACGGGCGTCAATCGCGCTTTTGTACGCCAAGGGCTGACGGTGATGGCACGGCGTGATCGTGCCGGACTTGTGGCGCTTGCGGATGTTGCCGGCATGGACACAGCCCCAACGCCCTATCACCTTGGCTACCTGCTGGGGCCGCGTATCAATGCGGGCGGGCGTATTGGGCAAGCGGATCTTGGTGCGCGGTTGCTTAGCACTGCCGATCCACACGAGGCCGCTGCCTTGGCCGAACGGCTGAACACTTTGAACGCGGACCGGCGCGACATCGAAGCAAGCGTTCGCGCGGCAGCGTTAACCCAAGCCGAAGAGCGCGGCACGCAAGGCGCACTGGCTTGGGCGGCCGGCCCCGACTGGCACCCTGGTGTGGTCGGGATTGTCGCCGCACGCCTCAAGGAAGCCACGAATCGTCCTTCGGTCGTGATCGGGGTCGAAAACGGGATTGGCAAAGGTTCGGGGCGGTCCGTTTCGGGTATCGACTTGGGCGCGCCGATCCAACGATTGACCGCAGAGGGATTGCTGGAAAAGGGCGGCGGTCACAAGATGGCGGCCGGTTTAACCGTCACAGAGGACAAAATCGAAGCCGCCATGGCCCGCCTGAGCGAACTTTTGGCCAAACAAGGCGCTGATGCTCTTGGCCCTGCCGATCTGCGGCTGGATGGGTCGTTAATGCCTGCGGCAGCGACCATCGATCTGTTGGCCCAAATCGATGCGGCCGGCCCGTTCGGGGCTGGTGCCCCTGCTCCGCGTTATGCCTTTGCTGGAATGCGCATCTTTTATGCCAAACGGGTTGGTGAAACGCATCTTAAAATCACTTTTGGTGAAGCGGGCGGTGCACGTATGGATGCAATTGCCTTCGGCGCATTTGATGGCCCGATGGGACAGGTGCTGCTTGATCACGGCGGCGCATCTTTCCACCTTGCCGGGCGGTTAGACCTGAACACATTTCGCGGACGCCAAAGCGTTCAGCTGCGTCTTGAGGACGCTGCACCCGCCTGATTTTCACACAAGTCGATATTCTAATAAAAAGGTGCAATTTTGGGCTTGCGCCGCATACTGCGATTGCCTAAACGAACGCTCACAGTTCGTGTCCCGTTCGTCTATCGGTTAGGACGTCAGGTTTTCAACCTGAAAAGAGGGGTTCGATTCCCCTACGGGATGCCAACTGTTTATGGCATTCAATAGAAACATGAACTTGGCGTTATTCTCCCTTTGGACGTGATGCGACGTTTCTGCCCCAGCAGATAGTGTTCCAAAATCCCAATGCCCTCCCTTTTTGGCGCGGCCGCTATAGATCGAGGTCAAATACCGATCGCCTGATCGTCTTGCTCGGTTCCCCATTTGTCGAAGACAATGTCACATGTTGCGCGTTCGGCCGGTCCAGTTTTGCGGCGGGATCGTTTTTTAGACTGAACGAGGTATCCCACGCTGTTTTCGCTCACTCCTGCTACAGAACACCAAAAAGCAACCAACGTATGCGGAGACATTTCATGTCAAAGCAATGCATCAACTTTTAAAAGTTAGGCCGAACCAAGGTGCGCCGCGCCACAACTTCCAAATCGCAAACATCAAGTTCACCCAGTTTGGCGTGCCCACGCGCATCAGAAATTACTCCAACAAGCAGATGCCCGTCTTTAACGTCCCAACGGTGCTGTCAGGTTCTTTGCCTCCATTCGCAAAGAAGGGTCATAAAGGGTCAATGTCGCACGGCCACGATGTTTGGACGCATATAGGGCAACATCGGCATCATTCATGATCTCGGCGATGGAGGCTTCCGAAGTCGGTTCATAGAAAGCCACGCCAATACTCGCAGATATATTACACATATCACCTTGGAACGGGATCGGCCGGGACAGGCTGTCAATGATGCGCTGGCCAACGCATTCCATCGTTGCAGACCCTTTGGCGTAAGGAAGTATGATCACAAATTCATCCCCCCCCACCCGGGCAACCGTATCGTTTTCGCGCGTTTCTTCGACCATCACACGCGCCACCGTCTGCAACACATGATCTCCCGCAGCATGACCCAAATTATCATTTACCGCCTTGAACCAATCCAAATCTACCTGCATCAACCCAAACCGCGTACCCCATTCAACATGGCGGGCAAGTACATGATCCATCGCACGGCGATTTTTCAACCCTGTAAGAGTGTCGGTAAAGGCCTGTTCCTCAGCCGCAATCATCGCGCCCTGCAAGCGCAAGTTTAACTTGCGCGAGGCGTCCATGGCAGCCGACTTCGCCTCGACCAAATAGAGCATTTCGACGGTCAGATCAGTGGCCGCAAAATCCGCGCTGGTCAAAGCGTAATCCGAAACCGCGTCCACCACTGAAATCCCAAAAGAAAGGTTGAGGATGCTCATCCCCGGCAATGGGGCAGGCACAAGCACGCCCTTGATTTCGGTCTTGGCGATACCGCGCAATTGTAGGTGCAATTTCACACCAGCCGTATCGCGCAAGTTTTGCATCGTTTTGATCGTGCGCGGCCGCTTGAGATCAAACACTTCCAAAAACCGCTGCCCCACAAGCAATGTATCCGGGCGCAGCTTTTGAAGAGTTGGCCCGGCGTGCACGACATGACCAGTGTCTGACAAAAGCAGATGCATGGGGCATAAAACGTCAAGCGCTTTGGTAAGTCCGGAAATTTCGATCATGACGCGCGCGCGCCAAGTTCGAAAGAACGGCCCTCTGCAAACTCAGTTTCAATCAATGTAATTGAAATGGTTTCAACACCTTTCCCCGAACCGGCATGTTCCAGCACAGCCAACGCACCATAATCATCTGCCATGGCACGCAAAACACCCATCACAACATGCCCGTAACCAACCAACGGGCTTTCACAAATCAGGCTGAAATGACCCGGTCCGTGTTCGCGCAATTCGATCCTGGGCAACGTCAGGTCAGACACGGCCAAGCGCGCACGGTCGGGCAAGTCATCCAAAGAATGCAAGAATTCGACAAATGTCACGCCCCCAAACCGCAACAATCGTCGCAGTCGTTCGACATTTGGATGCGAGACAAGATACGTCCCGATATCTTCCATGACGTCATCACGCGGACGGTTCAAAACATAACTTACAGAGTCCAACAAATTCGGCGTCAGATCGTCATCATAAACCAACATCGATTCAAATTCGACAAACCGCAGATTGGCAACGCGCGCGACCTCAACCCAATTGTCGGCCCCGTAGCTATCGCTCACAAAGCACTGTATCGCTCGATTTATCAGACCATGCATGACGGCTTTATCCCAAATCCTCTCCGTTGCTTTTGGACGGAAAGGGTTAAAGAATCCGCTAATAAATAAAACTCGATCTTTTTTACGGATGTTAAAACGGCCTAAAAATCCGTCGGTGCCCCACCTTCGGATTTCCGACGGGCCACAAAATCTGCAAGCTCTTCGCGGATCGCTTCGTCGATCGCGGGGGCCTCGAAGTTGGCGATTATGTTTTTGAACATCGTGTGGGCGCGATCCGGGGTCCATACGGATCCGGCTGCTTCCCAACCTTCATAGTTTTTCCAATCACTTAGGAAAGGTTGATAGAACGCAGTTGCGTAACGATCCTGCGTGTGCTGGATGCCAAAGAAATGCCCCTCGTTCCCGACTGATTTAATCGCATCAAGTGCGATATCATCTGTCCCAGTCGCGCTTAAACCGGGATCTAGATACCTTTGAATTTGTTGTAAAACCTCGCAATCCATAATGAATTTCTCAGGTGACGCGATAAGCCCGCCCTCTAACCAACCCGCCGCGTGATAGACCATGTTCGTGCCCGATTGCACCGCCGCCCAAAGGCTGTTTGAGGTCTCCCACATCGCCTGTCCGTCCGGCACATTGGCGGCACACACGCCAGATGACCGCAAGGGCAGCCCGTAAAATCGCGCCATCTGGCCCGTCATTTGTGTCGCGCGCATATATTCTGGTGTGCCAAATGCAGGCGCACCCGATTTCATATCCACGTTCGACGTAAACGTGCCAATCGCACAGGCACAGCCCGGATTGACGTATTGAAACAACGCAATAGCACAAAGCGCTTCGGCAATAGATTGCGCCACAGCCCCCGCCATCGTCACCGGCGCCATGGCCCCGGCCAGCGTGAACGGCGTCACGACAACCGCCTGCCCACGACGCACCATACGCAAGCAACCGTCAATCATCGGGTGATCGTGTTTCAGCGGCGAAGTGGAATTAATGTTCGTGTATATGCGCGGCGTCGCTTCGAATTCTTCATTACTTAAGCCGCCTGCGATGCGCACCATTTCCATCACGTCTTCGACGCGTTCTTTGCCAAGGCTATAGGCGTGCATCGCCTTATCTGTCAGCGTCAGCTTGTCATAGACGACATCCAAGTGCCGCACCGAAGCGTGGATATCGACAGGTTCGACCGGATAGCCGCCCGCAAAATGGATGCAGTTGAAATATTGCGTCAATTTCAGAAGGTTGGCGCACATCTCGCGATTGCCGGGCACCTTTGTGCCAAGTTCCATGTCCCAATAGTTCGGAGGCGAAGACACATTCCCAAAGT
>NZ_JBDVGB010000029.1:0-51546 GCF_039940735.1 Tateyamaria sp. | reverse complement strand
AGGCGGAGCTAAAAGAGCTTGGCGAAACCGACTACCTAGCAATTTACAATGGCGCTAAGAGTATTTCCGATCTACCTGAGCTTCCTTAGCCATCCCTTTTGGTTTGTGGCTTCGACTTCACCAGCTTGCCTAGCTTTTCGTTGAACTTCGTTTCGTTGTCGTCCGCACCTAGTTCGCGGGCGGCCTCTTTGAAGCGGTCTAGTTGACTCTTTTGCTCTGCGGCTGTCATTACTTTCTCCATGTACTGTATGTATTCAGATGAACACGGGGTCGACAGCATGACCCGCCTAGACCTCGATAAGAAGCGCTACCTGAGCTTAACTGGGGTTATCATGCGTGTCGATCACGCACGTGATTTTCTCGTTCCCGCGCTCAACAGGATAAAAGCTGAGATCCTTAATGAAGATCCCGACGAGCCGATATGCCTGCACAGATCAGACATTAGGCGGTGCAAGGGGCCGTTTCAAGGGCTTGGCGCTCCGGAAGTGCGGGCCAGATTTAATGAAAAGTTTTTGGCTGTTTTCAATGAGGCTGAGTACACGGTAATCACCGCGCTGGTTGATAAGGAAGAGCTTTCCAAAAAATATCACTGGGAAAGAACCCACCCTTACCATGTGCTTTTGGAGATTCTTGTCGAGAAATACGCGCTGTTCTTGGACAAGCGCTCAACGATTGGCGACATTATGCCCGAAGCTCGGGGCAAACATCAAGATAAAGCCCTTCAAGCAGAATTTACCCACTTCAAGGAAAATGGCACTCGATTTTCGCCTGTCGCAATAATTGAAAAGTGTATTCCTTCGTCTCAGTTAAAGTTCAGAACAAAGAAGGATAACGTAGCAGGCTAACAGCTTTGCGATCTGATTGCTCACCCGTCTCACTATACGATCCGCCATAATCTGAAGCACGAAGTGACGCTGGGTGCATTTGGAGGAAAAGTTGCGGACATAATGGTCGAGAGTAAGTACAACAGGTCCCCGTTTGGGAAAATTTGGGGATGGGGTGCGAAGCACCTTCCATAACGACTAGAGGGGAGCGCTTGCGCTCCCCCCGATGGATTATGTACCGTCAAATACCGACCGCTCACGCATCGGATTGATGTTCATATAATCCCTAGACACGATTCTGTCAAGAGAATCAGCTACTTATCGCCTAACTTATTGATTGGGCTGATGATATGTCAGCCGCTTTCCAACGACTGCCTTTAGGGCGATAGCGCTGCGCTCTGCATCATCCACGCCGTTGCCAGCACGGTTGTTGTAGCGGAAATCAAACTCGGCAGCATAGCGGTGCAAGTGTTGCTTGCCGCAATGCTGATACACGCCCTTCATGCCGCGCTTGAAGATGCTGTAGAAGCCCTCAACCGAGTTCGTGTGGATTTCGCTATCGCTGTAATCGACATACTGACCAGCGCCGTGATGGGTCCAGCCGTGCGCGTCAAATACGCGACCCGCGCCGATGTTGTTATACTGGCCCGCTTCGTCCGTCATAACGTAAGACTCTTTGGCAATGTTCTCTTGCAGCATTGGGATCAGCGTAGACTTCTTGAGATCGTCAACGATGATGCTCTTGGCGCGTTTGGTAGTACGGTCCACCAGCGTGACCATTTTCATCTTGTGGGCGTAGCCGCGGGCGTTCTTGGCCTTCGTCATGTTTGGCTCTTTGCCGATGAAGGTTTCGTCCACCTCAACGATGCCGCCATTGCCGCCAAAGCCAGCAAGCGCGCCATCACGCATGCATTCACGGATGCGGTGGGTCAGGAACCATGCGCTCTTATAGGTGATGCCCAGAACGCGGTGTAGCTGATGGCTGCTAATACCCTTCTTGCTGGATACCATAAGGTGAATTGCTTGCAGCCAAAGGTGCAGAGGCAGGTGGCTTTCCTCAAAGATGGTGCCTTTACGAACGGTGAACTGGCCGCGACAGTCACGGCACTTCCACAGACCAAAGCGCTCTTTGCCTTCTGGGTTCTTTTTGCTGGGCTTGGTGCGGACACCTTCCAGTTTGTAGGCGCGATCAACAACGCCACAGTGTGGGCAAACAGGTCCATCAGTCCATAGCATACCCTCAACGTGCGCAAAGGCTGCGGCTTCGTCGTGCATGTATTTGGCGGAAAGAACGGACATTGGATTAACCTCTAATTTGTTGAGTTTAATCTATGCCTTACGTGTGGGTTTGTCAAGTATGTAATCGCCCTAAGTTGAGCCACCATGTCGAAGGCATCACCACGGGATATCTTCTACATTCCCACTAAAAAATGGAGAAAGTTCTCTCCTCATGGAACCACCGCTTGCAATCAATGCCTAGCCGCCTCAATGTTGCGTGAAGGTCTAGATGTAGGTGAGGTCCGTGTTCTGAGGCCACTATCGGAGAAAGCCAGTGAGCGGATCAATTCTAATTGTGGGGTACGGCGGTAGTTCCAAAGCTGATTGCTATAGAGATTTGAAGAAAGAAGAAGTCCCCACAATATTGGTATGCGATGACAATGATAGAGTTCCATCTCACCTCTTCGGAGATGTGATTAGAGTAAAAAATCTTCATGATCATAAGCATGATAAAGAAACCGCGAGTAAAATTCGCGATGTTGTGAATAGTCGAAAATACAAAGTGGCAGGTGTCTTGACCCTTTGGGAGGATTGTGGACCCTTAGCTGCAATTGTGGGTCTTCATTTGGACTTGCCGTCCAACGGTTATGGCTCGGCAAGTCTTGCGAAAGACAAAGACCGTACACAGCAAAAGCTATTGAACTCAAGCGACGTGAACGTTCGTAACCTTGCGACAAAAACCCAAAAAATTTCTGACCATGATGATCTAAAGCAGTGGTTTGAAGCAGCAGCTCAAAAGGCCAGTCTGCTAAAATTGGCCTTTGGTTCGTCTGCTGCAGGGGTTTTTGAAGCCCCAAACTACGAGAAGGCAGTCCATCTCTACAACAAAGTAAAGCGAGACTACTTTGACGAGAGCGATTTGCCAGGAATCGGACTGGGTTTTGGTAACGACGTGGTTATTTGTGAACGACACAGCGGAAGCGAACATGATGTTGATATAGTTATGTATGCAGGAAGAGCTGTGGCGTGCTTTGTCACCGATAATGGGCCTACGGGGACCGAATATTTTGCCGAATTGACGGCGAGCATGCCTAGTTTGCTGCCGGTCAACGTACAGAATAGACTTAAAGAACTTTCCGTCTTGGCTTTGAACGAAGTTGGCCTTATTTCAGGGGTATTCAACCTCGAGTATATTATCTCTAGTGAACAGCCAAAGTTAATCGATATCAACGCACGAATGGGCGGTTTCTATATTCGTGATTGGATACGGAGAATTTGGGGATACGATATCCTCACCGCGGCTTTAAGCTGTGCTAAGGGAGTGATGCCAAAGGAGCCTTCAACTAATCCAAACGGTTATATCTCTGGTGCGATGTTATTACCCTCTTCGTTGTCTGAAGAGCTTTCGGAAGAGCAAAAGAGCGCAATTTTGGGAATTAGTGATGAGTATGACGGATTTTTTGTGTCAATTTTCGAAGAGGATTTACACGTCAATTTTTTAGCTGACGAGCCATGGGTCAACGTCGCTTGCCATGCCTCAAGTAGAGAGTTGTCTTTCCTAAAGCTGGAAATGGCCCTTAGAAATACTGGTGTCATGGCCGTTGACCTTGATCTAGAGAGAAGCCTAAAAGAACTGGGAATGCGACATGGAAAAATTTGATGTATTTATTTCCTATTCAACAATTGACCGACTTCACGCGGAGCGATTGACGAAGGTCTTAGAACAAGGTGGTTATCGCACCTTCTTTTCCGAAGGTTATGCCAGGGACGGAGACTGGCGTAAGCGAATTGATCTGGTCATAAAGCAAGCTAGTGCATTCATTCCTATAGTTAGTAATAACTCCATAGCTTCTGATGAGGTTACACAAGAATATGCTGTGGCTAAGGACAGGCAGAAAAGGATAATGCCTTATAAGATCGAAGATTGCCCGCTTACCTATCAAGGGGGAGCCGTTGATCAGGTGATAGAGCAGTTTAAGAACCCAGACGGAGCCGATGGCGAAGCGCTTGCATTTGTGCAGGAAGTCTTTGCCGATAGAAAGAAGGAAGAAATTAGATTTCTTAAGGCTATTTCAAAAGGTGCACGTCAATATCTAGCAGGTTCCTTTATTCCCCTGGAGTACCAACACGTATGGGGAGGGCTTAGTCGGGCTTCAGACATTGTACCTGCTAGGAAAAAAATAGAATCTGCTATTGGGAAGGTCGATCGTCCTGATATTGACACTTATTCAAAGAGCCTTCTTGAGACTTTCGATCAAAAGGCGCTCGGTGATGAGATAAGGGTAATTGTAACTGGTGGAGCTGGATCTGGTAAGTCGACGACTCTGCGTAAGTTGGAGGAAGAAATTTCTGAAGCTTCGCTCTCCCAGCTAGAGAACCAAGAGACGCGAAGCACTTGCTTGCTTCCAGTATTTATTCCGCTTGAAGGATATGACGGGAAGGATAGCGTAGAGTCATTCATCACGACAAATGTAGACACGCCCACACCCTATGTCATGACTCACTTTGACGAGTTGGTAGCTGAGGGCCGACTATTTCTCCTTATGGACGGACTGAGTGAAGGTGGTTCGAAAACAGACCTAAGGTCTAGATCTACTGCTTTGGCCAAGTTTCTAGAAGATAACCCTCAGCTTTCGACTTGTGTTACATGTCTATCTGCTGAGTATACCGCCGAAAAGGACCTTGATCTCGAGTTGTTCAAGATCAACGATCTGAATCCTGATCGGATTAGGCGAATTATTCATCAGGTTGCATCTTGTGAACGGGAAGCCGAGCGTATTTTTTGGTCACTAGTTGATGAAGAAAGAGCAGAAGAATTTCTTGCTGAGTTCATCGAAAAAGGTGGAGATGAGGCCACATTCTGGAAGTACAGTGGATCAGAAAATCCAATTGCGGAATACTATCACTGGAATATGTGGGTTGAGAAGCGAGATGATCCTTTCAGCCTTCTGACATTAGCGAAGAACACTTTCTTTCTGGTAATCATTATTGAAATTTACAAATCTAAAAGGAGGCCGACGAGCAATCGATTTCAGCTTTTCAATTTGTTTTTTGAAGTTTTGACTTCGATTGCAGAGGAGGATACTGCTGGAAAATTTGATGCTTCATTGCACTCTGATGGGCTTCTATCGTTCCTTTCTAAGTTGGCGTACCTGATGATTAGCAGTAGCCAGTTTGAGTTGGCAGAGGATGAAATATTTGAAAAGTTTGGTGAAGAGGTTAAAGACCATTTGGATATTGCCGTCAGGCAAAAGCTCTTGACCGTCGAAAGTAGCGTCAAGTTCTCCCATCAGTTATTTCGTGCATTTTTTGCCTCATTCGTGCTAGACGACCTTGTCAGAACAGGTGGCTCCATACCTGGGTTTCCCGAAAGAGATGGTTGGTGGCACAAGACATCGTGGGATGAGGCCTTTGTGTTTTTGGTTGGAAAAAACGCTGATAGGCCCGATCGGGTTTTGAGTTGGATGTCTAGCATTAACCCAGAACTTGCTTCAAGATGCATAACTGAGTCGGGTTGTAAGACAAGCAAACTATTGTTGGATGATCTATCAGCTAACTGGTTAGACCGTTTGAAAGACGAAATGGAGAAGAGTGAAGGCAGGGCCGCAGTTGGTCGTGCATTAGGCCGCACTATGCGTGACAGTCGAGCTGGCGTTTGCCGCATAGATAATAAGCAACTACCCATATTCGAATGGTGTGAAATAGCTGAAAAGTCATTTAATTTTGGGAATTCGCAGCCAGAAGAAATGGTTAGGGTTCCCAAGTTTAAGATGTCAAAATACCTTGTTACAAACAAGCAGTTTCAATCATTTATAGATGACGAAGGGTACTCAGAGGCGCACAAAGACTGTTGGACAGAGGCCGGATGGACGCACATTGTCGTGAATGGCCGCCAATCCCCAGTCGATTATACCGAGGTATTTCGTCTATCAAACCATCCTAGAATTGGGACGATTTGGTATGAAGCCTATGCATATACCAAATGGCTTACCAAGAAAATGCGAGCGAGAGGCCTCATGGATGGTTCTCAAGAAATTTGTTTGCCGACGGAGCACGAATGGGAGTCGGCAGCGCGGGGTCCTGACGGAACTTGGACCTATCCTTGGGGCGACGATTTTGATTATGCGAAATGCAATGTATTGGATATTCGGTCGACATCTGCCGTGGGGATTTTTTCCGAAGGTGCATCTGTCGAGGGAGTACATGACCTAGTTGGCAACTGTTGGAGCTGGTGCATGACCAAGCGGCTACCTGGTAGCCCACCAGTATATGATGATGCTGCCGAAGGAGGAGATGATTTTTCAAGATCTTACAGAGGTGGCTCTTGGGCGTTCGACACAAATTCAAAACAATCTGCTACAGAACTGTCAGCGTTTGAGCGCTATTGGGTTCATCCTTTAGACGATCAGCCTGATGCCCTGGGGTTCTTTATTGTTGTGCGGGATTGCTGAAATCCAGAATGAATTTGTGTGTTATCGACCTAAACCCTAACTGCCTCAATTGATTTTCATGATTTTTCGGAATCACAACGAACGAAAATCGCTGAGACGAGTACCGCTTTCCGTCATTCATAATATTTGTCTCCCACCATCTAGGAAGGAATACTTCTTTTGGAATCGAGCCATTAGAATAAACGCTCTCATCATCAGGATCAACCAAGCTAAAGTCCTTAGACGCTTTCGAGTAGCCATTGATAACAGAATAGTGTCCAATTTCGAACCGCCCTTGAGACGAGTTTTCGAAAATTCCTTGCCATTCAACCCCAAGCGGTATTTGAACGCGGTTCACTACAGTATCTATGTCATCTTCTGTACATAGGAATTTGCCAAGCATTATGTACGTTGGGGCCAACTTAGAAAGGGCAAGAGACACTTGGTCCATCCGGCTACCAATGTTTTCTATGCTTTCTGAAAGACCGGCTTGCACTACGATTTCATTCTGATTTACTTCTTCACCGAAGAATCTCAGCATCATTGACACTGAGGCTGGCCCACAGTGACCAACAAGTTGGCTAATACGCTCAAGTTGGATCATAAGATCTTTACTCATACCACGGATGCGTTGGCATGTTGGCTAGAGGAAACAAATCATCAATAAAACTCTTGTCATCGTCGGTAAACGATTTTTTACTTGCCTCGATCAGGCCAGAAACTTGCTCACTATTTCGGAACCCTGGTATTACCGAAGCCACGACTTCATGCTTCAAAAGATAGCCAAGTGCTGGAACTATAAGTTCGTTGGGCGTCTCTCCAAAACGATCTTGTAGTTGCTTGAGCTTAGGTTCGAATTCGCCAAGAGATATACCTTCAAACTCAGGGTTTCCGATGCGGTTGTCCCCATGCTCAAAGCTCGGTGGATTTTTTGCGGAGTACTTTCCTAAGATTCGACCTTGGCCAAAAGGCATCATGGCGACAAAACGAATGTCGTTGTCAAGCATGAACTTGGCAAGAGGCATTTCAGGGTTAATATATTCGCGATGTTCTATGGTTGCCCAGCTCTGTATAAATTGCGGCTTTAGGACTTTCGCAGCTGCTATCAGATCGTCCGCAGAGTAGCCTGAAAGACCAATAGTTAGAATTTTCCCTTCATCTCTCAATTTGTGAAGGGTATCAGAAGCTTCTTCCAGATACTGATTTTCAGGCCCAAAGTCGCAGTGGTGTATGTAATAGATTTCCAGAGCCTCTCGACGCAGGTTTCGTAGAGATTGCTCAATTTGATATCGTATGTTTTCCGCTGTGTAGACACTTGGCGAAGAAGTGCTAACGAACCCGACCTTGCTCGCAAGTGTTACTTGTGGTCCGTCAGATAGAGCTTTCCCTACAAGACGTTCGGACCGCCCATAGCCATATACATCTGCCGTATCAACGTGATTTAAGCCAGCTGAGATTGCCATCTTTAAACCTGTGACGGAGTCATTGTCGTCCAATGGCCCCCCCCATCCAGTCGGTTCGTCTTGGGTCCAATATGGGCCACCAATCGCCCATGTTCCAATGCCAACCGATGAGAATTTGATGTCGTGATACGTTCTGGTTTCTAGCATTTCAATTCACCCAATTGCTTCTAAATAATCTTAGGTTACCGAGTTTTGATTGTCACTGATTTTTGCAAGCTTCCGCGGCTGAAGTTTGAGGCTCGGTGGTTCTGCTGGGCGTTGACCTGGGACAAAAGCTGCCTTATTCAAGTTGCCACCAGTGAGCGTAACAGTAAAGTTGCGGGTTAGCTCTGATAGTAATTCATCCATAACCATGAGACTGAAGCTTTGGCCAGGGCATTTTTTGACGCCCATACCGTAAGGCAAGAACATACCTTCGCCTTGTTCGAGTTTCTTATGAAGTGACGAGATCATGATGTTAACGACTTCTCCTGGTTCTATCGTCTTGTCATGGATTGTCGCCGCCTTGGCCGCACCTCGAGGTATGAAATATACGGGCGGCCGTTCGACTAAGCATTGGTGTACCGCGTCACGCGGAGACAACCTATGATCTTGGTGATTTGTTAGTTTTCCCAGCGCCCACGTAAGTGTTGCACTCATCGTATCTACGCCAGCAAACATAAGTGTTATGATTTGATCCAAGATAACGTTATCGTCGAAACCAGCAGTGCGTAGAGCTATAGCGATTGGACTAGACTTTGGTATCATAGTCTGCCGGATAAGAACATTCCTTGCTTTCCGAGCACTTCTATACACATGGTCTTCATCGCGCTTTGCCTCGTTTACAAATAGTCCTTTCGACAATCGATCAATCAAGATTACTAGTTTTGCGGCACGAAACTCACTTTCGATCTGGTGATTGAAATAGGCTAAGGTAATCTGTAAACTCAGAATTTGAAAGAAGAAATGCAAGTTGGATCGGGCAATTTCTCGACAGTGATATTTGTTTCTTTGAAGAAAGGAGTAAACCACCTCTGATATATCGGTTTTCTTCGATCGAAAAAGTGGTGATAGGGCATTTCTGAGTTTTTTGTGAGCGTGACCATCCTCGTATAGAACAGAAGTTCCAAACAGTTCGGCAGCAACAACTCGGTTGCCGATTTTTCCTGAAAATGACTCGCTTCCGCTTTGAAGCACCATCTTCGCGAGACTGCAATCAGATGTAAAAAAATTACGCGATCCAAAAATGTAATCAGAGAAGAGTGGGTCACTGCCATTTCTCGAAAAAAGGAGGGGATCTGCTAAGAACTCATCCGTCTTGTCTCGACCTTTTGCACTTTCATTCATTTTCAAGATCCAAATTACACACTTATCTCATTTACGTAGCCTTTGGCTCTGTCAATGATTTCTTTTTCATGTTGCTTTAACACTTGGCCACCGTAGTTGGAGAATATTTCCACAAAAGGATCAGGTATTCGTTCAAAGCAAGTAAGTACTTCAAGCACGGCATGGCAGCAGAAGGGTACGTACTGCTCAGAATATCCTCCCTCGTGCAAAAAAACCGGACCCTTGGCGTGCAGATCATTGCATACAGACAAAAGTTCCTCGGTCATCCATCTATAGCTTTCAGAGTGCAACATCATTCTTCCAATTGGATCAGCTGCCGAGGCATCAAAACCTGAAGCAACAAAAACCATGTCGGGACTAAATCGAAGCAAACTTGGTAGAACGACTTGTTCGAATGCGTAGCGGTAAGCGCCATCTCCTGACCCCGCAGGCAACGGAATATTTAAATTTTTCCCAAAGCCAGCGCCCTCGCCACGGTCAGAGAGCTTTCCAGTGTGTAACGGGAAAAGTGCGTCTTGATGTACAGAGATTGTTAGTACGTTGCCATTAGAGTAAAAAGCCTCTTCTGTTCCATTTCCGTGATGAACATCCCAGTCGACGACTGCGATTTTCTTAACTTCGGGATTTCGTAAGCTATCTTTGACAGCCAGAACGCCGTTATTTAGGAGGCAAAAGCCCTTAGCAGAGTCGGCTACCGCATGGTGACCTGGCGGTCTCGTGAGCGCATAAGCGTAGCTGACGTTCCCACACAATACCTGTCTAGACGCTGTCATGGCCGCGCCGGCCGACATTAACGCGATTTCATAGCTTGCCTTGCCGACTGGGCAAAGTTCTCCTGCATCACCATAGCCAGAGTTCGAAACCGCCTTTAACTTGTCGAGGTACTCTTTGGTGTGAAATGTTTCTGCTTCTTCTCTAGTTGCTGGTTCAGGTCGAATCGTGATCATCTTTTCATCAATACCTGAAGCTTCAACAAGGTTTCGTATCCGTCGTTTGCTTTCAGCGCTCTCTGCGTGCTGGCCAGGTTGGAGTAGGAGGTTTGGCTCAAAGTACATGCACCAGTTCTGAGTATTATGCCAAAAAAGTAGTTCTGAGCTAACCCAAGCAGTGGAATTTTGTTGCATAGTTTGCTCCGTAGGTGACGCCAAGCTTGCTAAGATCCAGAAATGCCGTCAACTTTGCTTATCGCCAGATTCAAGGATCCAGTCTGAGCAGGATAGCCGTAGAATCGGCGATTGACTAAGGATTTATGGTTGCGAGGTTGGCGCGTGACTGGTTTTGTAAAGAGAGATAAGGCCAGCTGCGCGACTGTGGTCCATTCTTGTAGCGTAATTTTTGGAGGGCACAGTTGTGAGCAATGTAGGAATGTCACCTTTTCAAGTGCCAAGTATTCAACTGCGAATTTGCTTTTCGGGGCACCGTCTGCAGCATTTGGAGGACAATGGCTCGGATTTAGTCATGCTTGGCACGAAATGTCGAGATGCGCTTCGCTTGGTGACGTCTTCGTACAAAAGGGCTGTCGAGGAGTCAGATAGTCATTCCAAGTTTATGGATTTGTCACCTCGTAAATTGCGGTTTTGCGCTTCATTAGCAAATGGTGCCGACATGTTAGCGGTTGAAGCCGCAGTAGCGGAAGAATGCGACATGCATTTCTTTTTGCCTTTTGCAGCTGGGGAGTTCGTGAAAAGACAACAGTTTACAGATGAGGAAACGTCGGCTTTCAAACGAATATGGGAGGTTGACGACAATAGCCCGGAATCTATCCGCAGTGCGACTCGGACCGAGATTGATTTAGGGCAGAATCACCTAGGACTATCGCCCTACGCTTCTTGTGGTCGATTGATGCTAGATCATGCTGATGCACTGATAGCCATTTGGGATGGCAAGACTGACAACGGTCCCGGAGGAACCCGGGACGTTATGCGAGATGCACAACGACGTGGCCTAACCGTGGTGCGTATCACACTTACTGGTTCAATTGGTGTGTGGGTTCCAAGCGAAGATGCAGTGGATCCCTCGATCGATGGTTGTTTCTCGGACGAATGTGACAGACGTAAAGATGAGCAAGAAGATGCAGCCAAAGTAATCCAAGATAATTTGGGTTCTATGTTGTTCCCGCCCAGGCAAAGTAAAATACTGGAGCAAGCTGCCGAAGCAAATAGTCACGTAAGTGCTGGACCGCTAAAGTGGGTTTGGAGGCTGTTTGATTGGTTTGCGTTGATGGTCACGAACCTAGTGTATGGCCGTCATGCCGTGGGTCTTGACCCAGCGGAGCGCCTCGATGTTTTCATGGATGAGAAACCTCGCACAAGTACGCTATCGTCCGGATTCTACGCTCTCCAAGCCGCATTTGGTGTTCGCAGTGCTTTTTGGCCGGTTCTGAGTCTGACCGAAACAACGGATAGTTCTTGGGATAACTTGGCAAAAACAGCGAATGATGTCGGCGGAGAAGCCTACAGCGAAAGAATCAACGCTACTGTCTTTAAGCTATGGCAACGTACGGATTCTTTAGCGGTTTATTTTTCTCATGTTTTTAGGACTGCCTACATACTTAACTTTCTACTTTCCGTGATCGCTGTCGCTGCCGGACTATTGATTGTTTTTCAGGCAGACAAAAGCGCCGTCTATGATAGCAAAGGCATATTAGTCTCGCTTGAACTTGGCGTGATCTTTTTCATCCTCATGCTCGTTTACCTTGGTGCGCGATTAAGGTGGAAAGATCGTTGGATTGACTACAGAAATATTGCTGAAGTTCTGCGAACGACACGATTGCCTCTGTTGATCGGAAGTGTTCCTTCTCATTCTGGCGGAGCGCCGGTTAGGGCATCGGAAAACTCTTGGATCGCTTGGTATATACGCTCTCATTTGAGGCAGATACCTCCACCGAACGGGCAGCTAAATCCTGATACCCTAAATAGTGCGATTGAGTTTGCAGTTACTCATGAACTTGAGGGACAAATACAATATCACCGTTCTAACGCCAACAGGCTTAACACTCTCGACCATCGCATGCATATTTTGGCGACCTCTCTTTTGTTAGGGACCATTGGAATCGGCATCGCTTATCTAACTATGCTATTTTTCGATGTTTCCGAGCTATACAAAGCGATGAAACCTTATGTCACTTTTTTTGGAGGAATTCTTCCTGTTTGCGGCGCAGCGATTAATGGTATTCGAGCAACGGGCGATTTCCGAGCTGCGGCTGATCAGTCAAGCCGAGTTGCGGACTTGCTTATAGACATACAGTCTCGACTGGTAGCAGAAATGGATTGCGGTGAGCCTAGGCGTTTTCACGTTCGATCTTTGCTAAATGAAGCGACCCGGATAATGACCGATGATCTGGATGTCTGGTCTATGATATACAGTCAGCGTGATCTTGGGCCAGGTGTCGGTTGATTCCGTTTTGGAGTAAGTCTTCCTCATGTTTGGGGCTGATGCTATAGACAGATATTAACATAATAAACCTTACGCGACTTTTATCAATTATATATTGTGAGTTGCAGTAGTATACTTTTGGAGTCATGCTGTTTGCACCCTGCTCGCTAGGATGCTTCACATGCTTTGCTCGATCCGAACATACACACTTTTAGCAGTACTTGCACTGCTCGGCTTGTTCATTGGTGCCGCCAATCGTGTCCAAGCTCAAACTTACCAAATCGACTGTGCGATACTGCTCTGCCTATCTGGCGGCTGGCCCGCATCGGTTCCGTGCGCACGCGCGCGTACTGAATTCATCCGCCGGATCACACCTTGGCCCGTTGAACCGCCACTACAGATTTGGCGGTGTCCCATGGGTGCATCCTATCGTTCGATTGCCCCGCCGAATGATCCCAGCCGCTTCTATGATATCTTATTCTCTGGCCAAAATCGCCCTCGACCACAGTCGACGCCTGCCACCGAACACATCACCACTGAAGTCACCATCCTGAAACTCGATGATCCAGATACAAGGTTGCTCACCAAAGGTCTTGCGTTTCAGCTGGTCCAAGATCGCGCTGATATCGACATCAGCGGTCCGGAATTCAATTTCGTGCGTTCTATCCGCGTTTATGATGTTCGGTATGCACGACAGCACGAGTCCGGCCGCGACGGCGACTGTAATCGGTCTGCTACCATTTCCCTTGGTACCTATGGAACCCAGGGTGATTTTTCCTGGGCTCGTTCAGATCCGACCGCCCTGCCTGACGCGCACACTGGTTTGGAACGGTGGGGCTCCAACTGCCCAAGCATCTATCATCGATCCGTCTTCGTAGATTGGCGTGATTATGAAGGACGTTATGGATTTGAACAGATCAATTACTGACAGGGTCGCAATAAAATTACGGCTGAGAAAGTGCGCGCAGCTTCCACCTGCGGCTCGCACGAACAACAGCCAGTCTGACGAGAGTCAGATAGGCCTGTCGAGGTTTTGTGGGTGCCATAAAATTCTAACATCTAGTAGAGCGATCCAACCAGCGGCTCATTCAAAACAATCAGGCCAACCTCGTTTCTCGTAGCTTCAAAATGGGTGCGAAACCGGTCGATAGAATATGGCGAGTGAATAGGTTCGCCGGAACCCATTGCCACAAGAAAGCTTTTGAGAAGCCCTCGAGCAGCGTCGTCAAAGGATTTCTTGTCCTTCTGACATACAAGCACTTCAATATCAGGATATCCGAGTACCTTCGCAAGCGCAGATCCGGAGAAGGCGGGCTTCTGTAAGGTAGCAGCATGCGCTATCGAAATTGTCCTGACAGCCCAAGCAAGCCATCGATTTGCCTCTTCCGCCGACATCTCATCCCCCGAAAGTGAAATTAGCCACCCCACATCAGAGGCCTGTGTGATTTGCTTTCGATAATCGCCTTTGAACCTAAACTCCTGCCTCAGGGCACTCAAATTATCAGCAGGATCATAAATCGCGATGGCTTCAGTAACCAAATGCCAAACGAAAAGGTCCCCGGATGAAGCCTTATTCTGAAGCCAGTCAAAGCTGTAATGAAACAATGATGCGTCGGCACAACCTGAGACCGTTGGCTTTTCGTTTTCTGTAATTGCAAGAAGGTCAATGTCTGAGGAATCAGAGTGATCGCCCCTAGCTCGGCTCCCAAACAACAAAAGTGCATCGAGGATCATGAGTGATCAGATCCGCCGATGCGTTTGAGTGCATCCTTGGATAGTTTTCTTGCTACCGTACGGGTCTGCAACACTTCATCTTTATTTTTCAAAACTAGCTGTTGTTTGAGCGGATCTAGGACCCCGGACTCAACATCAAGATTATGTTCACTCATAAGATAAAAGCTCACTGAGAGCCGACAGTTCACCTCGATCTTGCCGTCGCTCATTTCATACTCGTACTCGACAGCGGCCTGACGTTCTTTGGGGAGCTCCGGATTGGGGATGATGACAAGATCAATTGTGTGGTGCCACTGAAAATCTAAGGCACGATCAATTGATGCTGGGACACCAGCATTTGCCCGCTCGATCCTGTTAAGATTGTAGTCTCTGAAGTCATTGTGTTCGGCGGACCAAGCCCTCACATACCATCGGCCAGAATTATAGCTCAACGCATGTGGCTCAATCAGCCTGTCGGACGCCGTTGATCCAGTCATTGAGCGATAGAACATCTCAAGACTCTTGCGCTCCCGGATAGCATCTAGAACACTCATCAGCACCTGAGAGTCGACACGCTTTCTTGTCAGCGTTTTAATTTCCACAGGCTGTTCATCTTCAAACCAGGTATCTTCAGCGTCCATCCACCCGTTCTCGATAGCTACCAGTTGAAGCAGATACCGATGAGTCCAAGCCCCTATCAGCTTTGGAGAGAACCTGTCCGTTCGGAGGTAGGTTTTTTGGGCCGAATCGTAGGCTAGATTTTGGGGCCCCATCTCCTCGTAGGTTGCGATGTCGGCCGATGCCTGCTGCGCAGAAATCCCAAAAGTATCGACCAAATCCTTTCGATTCAACTTTGCATCCCAAAACAAGCGGAACTCTATGAATTCTAATCGCTTTTTGACGTTCCACTTCGCTTTTTTGGATGCTCTTACACCGTCAATTTCGTCCACTTATCTTCCCCTTTGGTGAATAACCAGTCTAGTTTATTGACTCATTATCGCAAAATGACTAAATAACTTATGAAGAAGTTACGGATACCGGTCAAGCAAGAGCCGCCAGAGCACCCTGTTTTGGGCAAATATTAGGACAAAAGTGATGAGTAGAGACCACATTGGACACGCGGAGATTGCAAAGTTCGGAACAGACAAGGTCAACCTGCCCAAAGACAAAGCGGATAAATTTCGAATGCAGGCGCGCAACCTGCGCGATAAGCTGGAATGCAGGCGCGCAACCTGCGCGATAAGCTGGAAGGCTATCTTAAAGATCACCCAGATTTTGCACTTCGCAAGATGCTTCTGTCGGGAAGTTTGGCCAAAGGCACTGGCCTCAGGACACTCAACGACATCGATGTTGGTTGCTACATCAGCGGGTCGGATGTTCCATCGGACATCGACGCATTAATGGAATATCTTGCGGAGCGGTTGCGCAAAGCGTTTCCAAATTTCAAACCCGAGCAAGTCCAGCCAAAAACTTACTGTGTTACTGTCTCGTTTCTTGGCAGTGGGCTAGATGTAGACATCGTGCCGATTTTGTATGACGGGGATCCAGATTGGTATGGCAACCTTGTAAACCAAGAAGATGGCTCCCTTTTGCGGACCTGCGTGCCAAGACACCTCGAGTTCATCCGGAAGCGGAAGACGCTGGCGGACAAGGATTTCGCTCAAGTCATTCGGTTGGTAAAATACTGGTTACGCAAGGAAAAGCGTGAAAAGGACGGCTTCCGCTTCAAATCGTTCATGGCAGAAATGGTCTTGTCCAAGATGCTGGATGAGGGCCAGGACTTTTCTGATTACCCTGAGGCCTTACAGGCATTCTTCAGTTACATTGCAAATTCCGGACTAAATGAGCGCATCATTTTCGACGACTATTATCCAAAGTCGACGGCAAAAGTCTTTGGAACCCCCGTAGAGATCATTGACCCTGTCAACGCAGAGAACAATGTCTCGCAGCTTTATACGCAAGCGCAAGCTGACGACATTGTTGATGCGGCGTTGGACGCCGGTGATGCGATTGAGACGGCTCTGCGATGCCCAACAAAACAAGACACGATCCGACATTGGCAGCGTGTCTTCGGCTCGGCTTTTCAGGGATAGGTATCAGATATGACGATGAGTTTTACACACACTGAGAGCCAAACGTTTACGATAACGCACGCTCGGCACATGGCGTCAAAAATGGCGACCGATCTTAAACGCATCCAGCGCTTCTATAACAACCCGAGTGATCGTGAGATTGATGACTATGAGGGCGAGCTGACGGCTTTGTTGAAGGCGGGCTATTTGCGGGAAGTAACATATGGGTTCCAGCGAAATGGCGATTGGATTGAGCCGACAGTGACTTACACCGCACTGGATTTGAATGGTTGGAACGGTGTTGATGACGACCCCGGCAAGATTCGTCCTCGTGCGAATGTATCGGGTGCAGCTTTTGCAAGCTTTCTCACATATTCGTCTGCCTGGTCTCAATTGACAGAAAACCAAAAAACAGACTTCAAACGAGGGCTTCCGATCAGCAGAAGCTACGGCGACGTCCCTGGCGTAAGCGGATACTTGGAGCAAGACCGCTCTTACAGCGCAGGTGGACGTGCCCTTAACAGATCATCAGTGAGGAGCTGGGCATGATGAACGCTCAAGGTCAGAACATAGCGCTTTTCGAGCGCACCATGCTGCTCCCAGATCCAGAAGCGCAAGAGCGATTGTCCCGTCTTGTCGGGCTAGACGATCAAAAGCTGCGGCTTTCAAAAATGTTGGGAACGTTAATCAATTCTGCGGGACTGGTGGCATGGGCGTCTCGCTTTCATCCCGGTGCAGAAGATTTTGTTTCTGACATCCTTCGGCGTCCACCGTTGGTCGTCCTTTCAGGGGATGTCGGGTCTGGCAAAACGGAGTTGGCAGAGACCATTGGGGACATGGTAGCGCGCCAGGAAGACATCGAGATTACTTTGTTACCTATGAGTCTTTCGACACGTGGGCAGGGTCGCGTTGGAGAGATGACCCAGATGGTCACAGCGGCATTTGATCACGCGGTACAAGAAGCTTCAAAATTATTGAGTAGCCAAGGAAAAGCTCGAGGAGGCGTCATACTTCTGATTGATGAGGCAGATGCCTTGGCTCAGTCGCGTGTGTCATCTCAGATGCATCACGAAGACAAGGCAGGCGTGAACGCTTTTATTAGAGGCATTGATCGATTGGCAAATGGATCACTTCCAGCGGCTGTCATTATGTGCACCAACAGGCTCTCAGCGCTTGACCCAGCTGTCAAACGGAGAGCTGCTGAAATCTTGGTTTTTAAACGGCCTCAATTAGAACAACGTAACCTTGTGTTGACGAGTGCTTTAACGCCATTTGGCTTAACTGCTGTCGAAATCGAGGCATTGGTTGATGCGACTGGTGAAACCAATGAACGGAACCATGGGTTCGCGTTTTCTGATCTCACACAGCGCTTGATCCCGTCCATTATTTTGGATGCATATCCGTCGTCCAAAGTAACTGCTTCTCGCGCGCTAAAAATAGCGCGTCAAACAATCCCGACGCCACCGTTTCAAGATGGGGTGTCCTGACATGGCAATCGCCGGTCTGTGTATGTTGGTTAGGTGCCTATCGACACCAATTTACCACGAAGGGTTTAATCATGGCTGAGTGGAATTTGCCGGAGATGATGTCTTCGCTTCATGACGGTATACAGAATGAACTTCATACCGCACGGAAAGCATTGGCCCATCCTGGCACAAAAGGTGACGCGAGCGAACAAGTATGGTTGGAACTGCTGCAAACGTATCTACCAAAGCGATATCAAACTGAATCCGCGCATGTTGTCGATAGCGAAGGTAATTTCAGCGACCAGATGGATGTTGTCGTGTTTGACAGACAATACTCACCATTTATCTTCAATTTTAAAGCCGCAAAGATAGTGCCCGCCGAAAGTGTTTACGCAGTTTTTGAAGCCAAGCAGACAATGGATGCTGGACTACTAAGGTATTCGAAAGACAAAATTAGCAGCGTGCGACAGTTGAAACGGACGAGCCTACCGATCCCTCATGCGGGTGGGGAGTATCCTGCAAAATCACCAATACACATTCTTGGAGGAATGTTATCGCTCGAGTCTGAATGGAGCCCTCCAATAGGCGATTCAATGATCAAGAATCTGGGCGATCCAACGGCAAAGGGGCATCTTGATCTCGGTTGCATAGCCAGCCACGGCTACTTTGGATTAGACCGCAAGAACCAAGACTATGAAATTCACCATGGAGGAAAACCTGCAACTGGTTTCCTTTTTCACTTGATTTCAGAGCTACAGTTTTCAGGGACCGTCCCTATGATCGACATAAAAGCGTACGCTAGATGGTTGAACGTTTAATAATTAAGTCATTCTGATTTGTAGAGGCCCACTATGCGTATTAATCCGTTACTTACTGCCTCCCCAGTGACAGGTGCTGTACGCCACTTAACAGATGATCTTCTTAAGGAGGTATATCTTGCACCATTGGGTAAGCCCTTCGCACTACAAAATCTTCTTACGGGTGACCAAGCCCCTTGGTCAGAAAGCTTCAGCGCTGCCCCTGCGGAAACGATAGCCGCAGTCGAGGACGGGCTTCTCGCCGTTATGCGAGCTACACGCACTCTGGATCCAAACGAGATTAACTTAAGCACCATGCCCGAGGGTCGCGCCCGCACCCACCTAACAGCACTTATTGATCTTTGGCTTAAGCTTGATGGCCTTCCCGCACCGCTG
Source organism: Tateyamaria sp. (assembly GCF_039940735.1). GTDB lineage: Bacteria > Pseudomonadota > Alphaproteobacteria > Rhodobacterales > Rhodobacteraceae > Tateyamaria. The sequence continues at coordinate 32,466 of NZ_JBDVGB010000029.1, read as the reverse complement.
TCCACCTGGGTTCACGTGTTACGCAGCAACGCAAGTGATGCGCTCGAAGCTCTGCCAATACTCGATTACGAGCAGAGTCCCTTTGCAGATCCTGCCGAAAGTGCACTGGCAGACGCTTTGTTGGCGCACCACGGTCCCGTCCCAGATGATGCAGCTTTGGCATGGCGCAATTCGGCGACCTCCCAAGACATCTTTGCAAATGGAGCCCTAAGAGCCATTCAAGCAGGACTTGGCAAGACCGCGCCTCAAGTTAGCCCCGACAAAACGGTTGAGATTTTCGGCTTGCGTGATCCTCGCCAAGAAGCAGAATTCGCGGCCGCAAGAGTTCAAAGCCTACTGGACGCGGGAATCGTGGACACCCCCGCTCAGGTCGGTCTTCTCGTTCCAGATGATGCCAGCTATCAGCGCGCTTTAGTGGAGGCATTTGACCGTGTCGGATTGCCTCTTTCGGGGATACCTATGGAGCCCGCGTCGCGGGACACCGTCGGCGAGCTGATGACACTTCTACTCGCATTACTGGAGCGTCCAGCTCCCCGCACAGCGATTGCCTCCCTATACATCGCCCCTTCTATGCCTTGGCCAAAAGAAACCGGATTGCGAATGGCGCGTGAGCAGATGGACTACGGCTGGTCGAGAACCGCAGCCGGGCTCGATGGATCTGCCCGCGAATTGCTCGACGCATTGCATCCCTGCTCGTCTCCCGAACAGCTTTTTGGCCGCCTCACGGCTATCGCTAAAGCCACACCAGAAGCCGGCCTTTGGCCAAAGCTGCAAGCAATAAGAACCGCAGTAGCGGATCAAATCGATTGGCCACTCCTGCGCAAAATCGCATTACCTAGACCTAGCGAGCCTTCGGGTCACAATCGGTTCGTCGAAGGCGTCTCGCTGTTTGCCGAGACCGCCTTGCCTTGGCGACCTGTTCGACAGTTGATCGTTCTTGGACTTGCAGGCAGGACATGGCCACGTCCACCAGCCAGTAACCCGTTCTTTACCGAGAGCGAAATTGTCTTGATCCGAGAGCATACGGGCCTGCACCTTGCCGGACTCCAGCAAAAAATGGCGCGCGGTGTTGAGCTTTTCAGGCGTCAGCTTTGCGCAGCTTCAGAAGCGACAACTTTTCTGGTACCAGCCTGCACCCTCGGCGGCGAAAAGTTGGCACCTTCCACTGGGTTGTCACTTATCACGCATATGATGGGCTTTGAGTCCTCTGAAAAGGCCATCCGGGACATTCACGCTGAAGATCAAAGTCTATGGCCCGTCGCAGCGGAGGCTCCTTTGCCTGTTGCGTCTGGTGGAGAGCCAAGCGTACCTGCGACAGGGCTATTGCATCTTGGCTCGGATCTGCTGCGCTTACGTGAGGACGACGAAACAGGCCATGCCCCACAATCACCATCGCGGCTTGAGACGCTCATCGTAAGCCCATTGGCATGGCTGCTGGACGAACTTGGCGCGAAGGATCGCACTTGGGGCCCAGAAACACTGGATGTGATGACACTTGGCACATTGCTTCACCACGTGATGGAAGTTGTTTTTCCTGAAGGCACTAAAATGCCAGACCAAACGAAAATCGCGAATGGGGTTCCAGCAGCGGTGGACGATGCAATCCGGCGCTATGCCGCTTGGCTGTCTAATGACGCGTGGGATACAGAGCGCCAAAGCCTTCTGCGCGAGGCATATAATGTCACCTCAAACTGGGTCGTGTTTCTTCATGAAACTCAAGCTGAGGTGCTGCACAATGAGATCAGTCTTGCAGGCGACCATGGTGGGCTTTTGCTACGTGGTAACGCGGATTGCCTGCTTAAGCTCCCTGATGGGCGTATCTTGATTATAGATCACAAACGCTCCAGCTCAGGCGGCCGCCGGGATCGAATGGCTAAGGGGTGGGATCTGCAAGTTGCGCTCTATCAGGCCATGCTTGAACGGCCATCAATCCAGACCCCCTTGACCGACCTCGTCGCACAAGGAGCCGATATTGTGACGGCCTATCACACGATGCTCGATGGCACTGTGCTGTCCGATGCTTCCGGCGCAGGTTTGCCCCGCGTAGAACACGCCTCCATCGACGCTTCCAAACAAGCGATGGACCATCTGGCGCAAGTTGTGACGGAAGTCGGTGGCGGCACAATCCGCCTCAACCACGAAGATGAAGCTGCAACACTGAAAAAAGATCGCGGCGTTACGGCCTACGCCCTCGAAGACAATGCGTTTGTGTCTGCTTTCCTTGCGTCCAATGACGAGGAGGGCCAATGATGACCCAGCTTTCAATCGTTCCAGCAGGTGCCGGAGCTGGCAAGACCTATCACATCCAGAAAACCCTCGCCAATTGGGTTCAAGACGGCAGCGTCGCACCAGGGCGCATTCTCGCAGTGACATTCACAGAGGCCGCGGCTTCTGAGTTGCGGGGTCGTGTGCAGGCCGAGCTAATGAAACGCGACCGTATTTCCGATGCGTTGGAAATTGACCACGCCTATGTTGGGACCATTCACGCCCTTGGCCAACGGTTGCTCACGGAACACGCATTTGCTGCAGGTAGGTCCCCTGGGAACCGGTTGCTGAGCGAACCCGAGCGCGACCTGCTGATCCGAATGGAATTGGCAAAATGTGCGGGCCTGCGCCCTCTGATGGAGAACCTCGCGCGCTTTGGCTATCGCTGGAATTTTTTGACAGCGGCAAGCGCAGAAGACGCATTTCGAAGTGATGTTCTAAGAACCGTCGACCTCATCCGGGGTTTGGGTGATCGAGGGTCTGACCCAGAAATCCTGGCTCCCGCAATAGCGGCTTTGAAGGAGAGTTACGGGCCCTGCGCGGCGGATGGCGCGGTCTTAAACGCAACGCTACGCAGAACCGTTATCGCCCTATTAGACATGTTTCCAGAATCTCTCGGGGCAATACTTGAGTGCAACGCGACGGCCAAAAAAGCATTCACGAGCGACCATCGCAACCTGCAAAAAGCCGCGCAAGACGGAACCCTCGAAACGGATTGGAAACTTTGGCAGAAACTCCGTGGATTGCGTAAATCTATGCGGGGGTCTCCGACACCCGAAGGGTATGACCAACTAGCTGACGCGGTCACCGACAGTGCCGATGAGTTATTGCGCCACCCTGGGCCCTTGGCAGACGCTTGCGCCAAGGTGACCGCACTCGTTACCGGAGCACAGGAAGTTTTGGAGGCCTATCAAACAGCAAAACGCAAAGCCGGCCTGATCGACTACGCCGACATGATCGTCGAAACCGAAACGTTGCTCCGCAACCAGCCAGACATCCTTGCGGCTGTGTTGGGCGAGATTGACTGCGTCGTCATTGATGAATTCCAAGACACAAACCCCGTTCAATTCACACTTCTTTGGCGGTTGGCGCAGGGTGCCAAACTTGCCTTGATCGTTGGTGACACGAAGCAATCGATCATGGGATTTCAAGGGGCTGACGCGCGGTTGAGTCAAGCCCTGCAAGATTCCCATGCTTCAGCTGTCACGCCACTTGACCGCAACTGGCGGTCCGACCCTCGCATTATGGAATTTGTGAATGCCCTAGGATCCGTCCTATTTCCACAAGGATACAATGCACTGACCCCTGTTCGTGAAGAAACGGGGGAGCCAGCACTCGAAGTCATCACCCTACCCGGAGGCAGAAGCGATACTACAGCTGGCTGCGTCGCTGATCGCATCGCACGCCTGTTAGCAGACGATACTCGAGTGTTCGACAAAGCCACCGAAGTCATGCGCCCCGCAAGAGCCTCCGATATTGCGGTGCTTTGCTACACTGGCTCAAAGTGCGAAGCAGTCGCGGCTGCCCTTGAAGTCCATGGGCTCCCCGTGCGCTTACAGCAATCAGGCTGGATTGGATCGCTTGCCATGCGGGTCGCACGCGCTGCATTGGCTTATATCGCAGATCCAAGTGACCAATTGGCCGCTTTGACTTGGTTGACACTGGGGCCTCCGCGCATGCCCATTGAGGACGCCCTGCGCAATGCAGTCGACCGCGTTCTGGACACGCATACAGCGCTCGAACCTCTCGCAGCGCTGCATGAAGCTGAGCAATTAGGCCCTGTCGCAGACACGGTTGCTGAGATGCTTGGGTCCACCAACTTTCGTGAATGGGCGGCGGGCATCGACGGCCCCTCTCAAGCGCTTGCCGACTTGGCCCGGCTGGAAGCCGAAGCGCAAACCTTTGACAGTCTTGCCACGGACCTGCGCAGCGCTGCCGGTTTTCATGGATATGGAATGCAAATCTTCCTTGGCTGGATTATCGCCCAGACAGACAAGGCATGGGACAAACATCCCGACCCCGATGGTTGGTCCTCATCCGGTATTGAGATTTCAACTTGGCACTCCGCGAAAGGGCGGGAATGGCCAATTACTATTGTCGCGGGTCTGGATCAAACATTTGCCGAGAGGCCAGGAACACTCAGCGCCGCATTTGACGGTTTTGAAGACTTGGGCAATGTCTTGAGCAATGCCAACCTCGGATATCTGCCAAGATTTGATGCACCCGAAACACAGGCTGTTTTTGCCGAGGCCCATCAAGAACAAGACGAACAAGAGGCTGCGCGAGAACTCTATGTTGCTCTAACGCGCGCACGCGACCGGTTGATTTTAGCACTGCCACGAGAAAAAACTAAAGCAAGGGACAGGGCCGAGCGAATGGTTGATTTGCTTAGGGATCGCGGTGGCTTTCAAACCGGCGTCGGCTTCTTGGAGGTTTGCGGAAAACAATTTGTGGCAAATGTCACCGATGGCGCATCAGACATGCCCGAAGTTGAGCCGAAAGGTGTCTTAATAGGCTATCCTCGCTTTGGCGCACCACGTCAGAATGTCGATGCGCCGCACACGCCCTGGCGACAAAGTCCCTCGACGCAGGAGCAAACCGCCTTTCAAACGCCAACAGCAATTGACACCGTAGAACTTGGAGCAGCGATTGATACATCAGATGCGGTATTTGCATCGGCGGCGGATCGCGGCACCATCCTGCACTTAGCATTCCGTGTCTTGACCAATCAGCCCAACCTTTCAGAGCAACTCATTGCTGCGACAGGTCTTCCGCGAAAGATCATAGATGAGATATCCATGCAGGCTGAAATATTGCGAAACAGACTTGCCGCAGAAGGTTATGATCAGCTCCACTTTGAACTGCCCCTGCAAGAGATCAGGCCGGACGGCTCACAAACCAACGCGATCATCGATTGCTTTGCAGAGGGCCCCGATGGCTTCCTCATTCTAGACCATAAATCAGGCCCCTGCCCTGATCCTGAGGCAAGGTTTCAAACCTACCTTCCCCAGCTTGAGAGCTATGCGCAACTCATTACGCAAACGCTATCAGATAAGCCTGTCCGGGGCTTGGCAATAAACTGGATCGACGAAGGCAGACTGTCGACTTATCGAATCTCCGCCAATCAGCCAGCCTGATGGCTGGCATCCCCGCAGCCCAAAAATGCGCTTTGCTGAGAGTCTCGTCGGCGCGGCTGATGTTTAGGCTTTGAGATTCTAAGCAACCACTATGCGGGGAGTGATTGCCCTCACCAGTATCGATAAGCTATTCGGCTCAAGCCTCGACGAAACAGCATCCATTTCCAGCAATTCGCGCGTTAGATACGGATGAAATTTCTCCGTCAGCAGATTCCCAGCATCTGCAAATAGATCAACGTCTTCGCCTTCCCCAATCCGCTTGAGAACCTCGGTTAGTGACGGGGTTTCGTCCCCCGATCCCACTTCAAGAAAGCCATCAAATTGTTCAACAGAAAACCCAAAACTTCTCAGCGCAAGCGCTAGGGTTGTCGTTTTCATCGTCCCTACGCGGGTTGCGATGATTGAGGTTTCTTCACCCAATTTGACCAGAGGCGCGACGGCAAAACCCATTTGGGTGTAGTTGAGCCGCGCTTCTTCAAGCATTTCGAGTGCTTTGGCGTCCATGTACAGGGGTTTGGTATCGCCCTCCAACACATCGAACATGCGCGCGATCACCTGGTCATGGATCTCGCCCGGGTCACCACCGAACACAGGCGGCACACCTGATTTAGCGGGTTTGACCATAATGACTTTTTCCCGATCATGGACTTCCTGAACCAGCCAACGGCGTCCGGAAAAGATGAGCATCATCCCAGGTGAGAGGATGTTGTCGATCGGCAATGTCCCAAGATCCCGCCCGCTTGAGACCAACCGGTATTCTTCGGGGGTCTTGAACACCGCGTAAAAGCTATAATGTTCGACCAACCGTTCCCCAGTTTGCCCCAAGAGCAACAACCCACCGTCCGTTTGCTCTATCAAGCCAGTTTCCGGATGCCCAAGCGCACGCAGCACATCAGTGAACATTGCTGTAGTGACCTGCCGAAACGGGCCTTCGCGACACAGCACGCTGTATAGAACATTTGCGGGTGCCCCTCCCCGTTGTGCGATTACGGATAGAATTTGATGGACAAGTGTCGACAGATGTAGCGCTTGCGGTTTCGGTGGTTCGCACCAGCCCTCCAGCAACAGATCAATCATCGCAATAGACCGGACCAAGCTTAGTCCCAGACGATCCACAAAGCTGCTATCCGAAGTGAGTCTCGTTTCTACAGCATATTGGCGCAGGATGGCTGGCTGGCCCTGCCTGCGTCCCGACCGCCCCAATCGCTGCCGCAGGGCTGCGACGGTGAAGGGTGCTCCGATTTGGGCGACACAGGTCACATCGCCGATGTCGATGCCAAGCTCTAGTGTGGATGTACAGACAGCTGTGGTCGGTTTGCTGCTGTCTTTAAGGCGGCGTTCAACAAAATCACGGTGGTCACGCGAAAGGCTGGCATGGTGCGGGTAAAACTCTTGGGGAAGATGCTCTTGCTCGCAAAGATTGCGCAGTCGGTCTGCGTAAATTTCAACACGTTGACGGGCACCGACAAACACAAGATTGTCACTTCCACGTAAATGCTCGAACAAATGCGCTGTGACAGCGTCTGTGGCAGATGGGGTGTTGTCGTCTTCTCCACCGGAAAGATATCCACGTAGCTGGAGTTTCAGTTCCGCTTCTCCACCGTCTGCTTCGATCAATGTGACGCGTTCAGCATTGTCAGGTCGCAGATAAGCCCGCGCGAGGTCCATATCCCCAAGCGTAGCAGATAGTCCAATCCGGCGGATGGGCCTTTTGATTGCCAACTCAAGACGTGTTAGCAGGGATCGCAATTGCACCCCGCGCTCACTATCGAGCACAGTGTGCAACTCATCGATCACCACAGCCCGGGTTGCACCGAACAGGCGCGCGATTTCTAAACCCCGACGTACGAACAACGCCTCAAGCGACTCTGGCGTTATCAGCAAAATCCCTTTGGGGTTTTTCATCGCGCGCGTTTTGACTGATTGCGACACATCGCCGTGCCACGGCACCACTGGAAGCTCCCCCTCTTGGCAGATGCCTTCCAGCCGCCCCGCTTGATCGGTGATCAGCGCCTTGAGTGGCCCGACGTAGAGCACGTCGAACCCGCCACCCTCTGCTGGCGCATCCAGCACCTGAGAGATCAATGGAAAAAAAGCTGCCTCTGTTTTACCACCAGCCGTCGATGCTGCGACGATGAGGTCGTTCTCACTCTCATAAATGGTCCGAATTGCGCGCGCCTGAATATCGCGCAGCTCACGCCACCCCTGCTGTCTGATCCATTTCTGGACAGGACGGGCAAGTTGGTCAAAGGCGCTACTCATCCTCGCGCCTCAGAGTTTGAAGCTTATCAGATCGTCGTCACCACTTGGCTGAGCACCAGTCGTTTCCTCTACTTCGCTCATGTCTTCGCCTCGATCTTCTGAGACGTCGATCTTTTCAATCAGGTCGCTCCATTCAACGCCTGGGTTTTGCTCCAGCACAGACAGCAAGTTCACAAAAGCCGTCACAGTATTGCGCGGCGTCCTAAAATAGGCCTCCCCAATCCGGTCGGAACAATGGTTCATAAAGGCTTCCAGCGCTGTATCCGGCAAAGCCGTTTCATCGTCCTGCATCACGCGTCTGACGTTGGCCAATAGAACAAACAGATCTTCAGGCGTCAGGCTGGCCAGCCGCACAACCGGCCCCGACAAATCGACGAGCCCATCGCGGGCGAAGGTGTTTTCTGCCAGCCGCGATTGAAGTGCTTCGTAACTGTAAAGCCCACGTCGTGTGTTCATCAAAAACTCTGGCGTGCCCCCCATCAAGAATCCAAGGTTCTCGGCACTGCCCTGAAGCACGTCATTCAAAATCCGAAGAATCTGCTCGTAGTTCGCATTGCGCGCTTGGGACGATGTCAGCTTGAACAGGTTCACCATTTCATCAAGACCGACAAGCAGCCCTTTGTAACCCGCCTCGCACACAAATGCCGACATCAGCTTGAGATGATCGTAAACGCTCGCATCATCTACGATCGTGCGCACGCCAAGTGCTTTGCGCGCATCTGTGCGGGTTGCGAATTCTCCCCTCAGCCAACGAAGTGCTGCCGATTTAAGTTCGTCGTCCCCGTTCTCGTGGCCTTCCCAATACCGGCGAATGACCTCTGCAAATTCAAAACCGCCAGTGAGTTCTTCAAAATGGCTCAGACGCTCGCGAATTATGGTGCTCGTAGGCACGTCTTTTTCCTCGGCATCTCGGTGCGCTTGGCTGACAAACCGTTCAACCACGCTCGCCAAGGCACCACCATCCGGCTTTGTGCGTGTCGATAGGTTGCGCGCCATCTCTGCGTAGAGGGCACGTGCCTGACCACCAGTCGCATGAATGCGCCTGTCAGGGGCGAGATCGGCGAACATCACCACAAGCCCTTTTTCCAAAGCCACCAAACGGATCAGGTTCATAAAGAAGGTTTTGCCGGATCCATACTCTCCGATTACGAAACGGATGGCAGAGCCACCATCCGCGATGCGTTCCATGTCCTTCACAAGTTCTTCGATCTCACGAACGCGCCCTACCTGAATATGACGCAGGCCCAGTTTTGGCACGACCCCCGCCCGCAAAGCCTGAACAATCGCATCGCGTTCACGTGGCTTCAATTTAGACATGACGCCCCTCCCCTTCTAATTTTTGTTTTACCGCATCCGCAATCTCGGGAGACACGTCATATCCATCATACTCGTCAAGTAAGGCTTCGTCATAGGCCTCAAAGGCCCATTCGTTTACGGCCTCCAATGCACCTGACGACATCAATCCATGCTTTCCACAAAGCTGCTCGAATGCGTCCTCGGTCCAGTTCTCTTGTCCCACCAAGTCCAACAGCAGTGCCCCATGTTTTGCATCTAGCCCAGCAAACAGCGTTGCATCCTTGGGGTCCCTGCCCTCTTCTGCTTCTTCCTCTGCTTCAAATATCTGCCCAAGGACAGAAGACACCCGCGCCGTATCTGATCTGATCGCGGCAATCCGTGATGCATCCAGCACTGGCCCGGTTGCCTTTTGTAGTTCAGGAATGGCCTCTCCAGAATTGCCCGGCTGGGCCGCACGAACAGTGCGTGGCGCGTCTGCAATCTCACCAGCGTGAAGGTCGGAATAGGCGAGTGATGGATCAAGGCCCAATGCCTTGTACACCTTTTCGATGCTGGCGACTTCTTCGGATTGGATGACACCATCGGCGTGTGCCGCACCCACTAAGGCCGCACGCATCGCCGTTTGGTCTTCCACACCAACATCTTTGAGTTTGCGGCGCAGCAGCGTCATGTCAGGCGGCACGGCAAGGAACCAAACCATGTTTGCCTGAAGCCGGTGCCTTTCCTGCTCACTCAGCCCCTCAACAGATGCAACTTGGGTCTCCAACGCTTTGCGTTCAGCTTCGGCGATACGCCCGTCAGCATGGGCAACAAACGAGGCAAGGGCCAACTCCATCAACGCGGTCTGATAGCTTGCCGAAACATCTTCCAGCTTTTCAATCTGCTCGCCAAGATCAAACAAAACCACCGGCTCTTCCGGTTTCGGTGAACGCAGTGCAAAGCGCGGATCAGGTGCTAGCCCAAATCCAAGACGCGCCAGAGCATCCGCCGCCCCTGTTAGCTGTCTCTTTCCAATTTTCGTACTGCGCTGTCCTTCGAGCTTCTCTATCACGTCGGCCAGCGGAATAAGTCCGCCGCCCTGCATGATCCCCCTCGCCCACTCTTTCAGCGCTTCCATTTCTGTCGACGGGAACAGGGTCCACAGATCTAGTGGCAAAAGGGCGTGCGCTTCGATGCTTCCCCTGCCCTCGGGGTTCCGACCAAGATAGCGGCTCAGCTTATCAAGATCGTCTATGACTTCATCAGCGACTTCCTGTGCAATCTCGACCGGCTTTCGTAAGCCAGAGATATCAGGAACGGGTTTGCCATCGGCTGTCGGATTGAGAGTCCCTTCGAACTCGCTTGAGGCTGCACGATAGGTGGCTTTGAGATGTTTGCGCGGCTTGCTGACCTTTAGGCCGCTGGGAAAGCGATCCTCAAATCGGATTTTGAACAACGCCAAGAATTCATCACGGCACCGCGTTGCTGGCGTGCGCAAATGGCTTTCTGGATGGCACATCAACCAGCTCAGAACCCAGTCCGCGCTCAGGTTTTCTCCCTTATCAAGACGCGCGCCAATCGCATATTTCAGCGAAAAAGGAAGCTCCCAACCCTGGCGTTCAAAGATCGGCTCCAACGCCTCAAACTCAGTTTCGGTAAGCATAGCAATATCGAGAAACTCACCGAGGTACCGCTTTACCGAATGGTTTTCAGGATAAAGGGAAATTAATCTTCGGACTTCCGCGATGATATCCTTTGCGTCCACATTGGATTGATCGACGAAAAACCTGCGTTCCAACCCATAGAAATACAGGAACATATAGCCTGGGTCGAACCACGCGTCCTTCCGGCCACCTGCCAGCCAATCGAGATAGGTAGCCCTACATTCTGGAGGTATTTCAGAATAGCCAGGCCAATATTTCATTTCTGTCCCAGATATATCCCTGTTCTGCTTAGCTATGGGGAGCGAAGGGTCAATGAAAGCCCTGCATTTGTCGCGGTGCCCATAGTTGTTTAGCAATGGCGGCGTGCCAACATAAACCATTCCGCCAATATTCCGCCCTGCAACAGTCGCTGTTTCTGCCGCTGGTATCCAGCCATTTTTACGTGAATTCGTTTGCGGCTTGTGTGCTGTTGGCCGCGGGTTCTCATACCGCTTTGCAATTGCCGAAAGTGCTGGTGCCGCAGACTGGCCGGCACGCACGATTTCCGCGTAGTCCTGTTTTGGTGGTTTGGGCGGCGCTGTCGACGATGATTGAATAACATTCGCTTCGCGAGTTCTCTCTCGCTCACGTTCGACACGTTTTTCGTGGGCACTTACGCGGGCCGCTGGCGCGGACTGAGTTACTCTTGTGTTTGTGCTTTCCGCTTCAAGCACTTTGGCTTCCACTTTTCGGGAGCGTCTCTTTTCTTGCCACCAAACCAAAACGATAGGTAACCCAAAGGCAAAGAGCATTTGACCGCCCATGGGCCAGTCTTGAAACACAGTCACTACGGCAACCATGCACAACAAAAAATAGAGCGCGTAAGAAAATAAAACTCGGAAAAGCTTTAGTATTGATGACATTAACAAAACCCTCTCACGAATTACTCTAGTTTGTGAGGTTTTCGATGCAATCACTATCGCTAAACTAGAAACGCAAATCTCAGCGATTTTCAAATACCGTTCGAAAATGCCTTCGGTTAGATGCTTTCCTTCAAAAGGACGTCCGCGCTTGAGATATGAACCATCTCAAAAATCCGATTTACATGGGGTCCTGTAAGCAGTGCAAATTTCCTGCTGTTCTGTCCAAGTGCCCAAACAAACAGGTCAATTGGCTCACTGGGAAAGAGAAGTTGACCATCGCATTCGATCCTCGATCAGTTTTGAGAACGGAACGATGTCACCCCCAACACTCGCCGACTCCAAGGCAGACATATATGCTGCTCGATGCTCAACATCGATAACTGTCCAAGGGTAGCCGCCGGATGCAAACATTGCGTTCATCAAGAAACGTGCCATACGCCCGTTTCCGTCGGGATATGGGTGGATGTAACCGAGTAGCCAGTGTCCAAGAACAGCACGAACCGCTGCGGAATTTTCGTTTTCGAGTCTTTTGAACAGGGTCTCCATACCGTCGGCAATAGCCTCCACGCGCGGCGGCGTGTGACGTGATCCCCGTAGATACACTGGATGATTTCGGTAGCCAGCCAATGCGCCAGCCTTCAAGATACCTGCCGTCACAGACGGCCGGAACAACTCTTCATACCAACTATCATGATCTTGTCTGGCCGCCTGCCCTGCCGACGCCCCCGTTAGTATTCTTTCAATCGACGCCCGAACGGATTGAAAGGCTTGCCAGTAGCCGCGGGCCGCAAGCGCATCGATATCCTTCTTGTGTTCCACATTTCCAAAAGGGTCGAAGGACCCCTGCCGCACTTGCTCGATCAACTCTGCAGTGACGGAATAGCCTTCAATAGACAGTGAGTGGTAGGCATCGTTGACGTAGATGTCGTCGATCACCGCCAGATACGTATCTTTGTCTGCAGGCATACCTGGTTCGTCAGGGAATATGCCCAGAATGGCGTCGCGATGTGTGTCCCACGCGGCATTGATCCGAGCCGCAAGTGGCGAGCTGCCCACTTCGAGGGGCATCACGTGGGCACCATCCACGAACGGGTTCCTTTCCCGGACATCGTAGTCAGCGGCCTTCATCTTCTTGAGAATTGTGTCGGCCTCATTATCGCGGCCAACGCGACGCAACGCACCCGCAATCCGCCCTGCGGCCAAAACGTGCCCGCCGTCGAGCAATTTGACAAGCAAGCGACCTGTGTTCCTCAAACCGCTCAAGACAATTTGCGCTTCCATTGCGTAGGACCGGTAGAATGCTTCGGGGACGTTGATGAGTGCAGCTTCAACGGAGAGAATGAGCAGCCCATCTTTTGTGACGATGTCGCTCTTCGGAGGTAGGTCCTTCTTGAGGTCGTACAGCGACGTATCGAACGGCAGCACTGTGTTGTTCCCCGACCCCTTGGGAGTCCAAACGATCACTTGCTTCGGAATATGGGTACTTTCGGCATGCAAAAGTAAAGATTGCTCGGACGAGAAGCACCACTCTACTCCATAGCGTTCGTGGCAGTACCGGCGACAGAAATCCCAGAATGATGTATACCAGAAGGTCGAGTCATGGGACTTGTCTTGTGGTCGTGTCACGATCAGCCAGCCCAGAATGACATCCGTTAGGAAACCATTTTTCTTGAGCCTCTCTCTGTGGGTCCGGCTAAGCTCACCGCTTCGAAGCACGTTACCATGTTCCACTTGTTGCTCCTTGAGAAGTTCGAGCGAGGCTGCAAGTTTTTCATTTGGGGTAGCCATGATGGGAGGGTTACCTTCCTAAAGAAGTTGTCGGTGCTTTACGCGTATTATGTGACGTACATTTAGACGTAAAGTATGTCGTTTGCATACACGTTTTTATTGCTGTGTAACTACACGTAAAAAATGACGTACATCTTCACGGATTTTCTGCTGGTCCCGCATGGGATCCAGCGACTGAACGAAAGCGTTCACTACCGATTGAAAGTGAAGAGCTTCAAACGTCCCCTGCCCCACTCACAAAGACAATAGATGTCGCGACACACTGCACGATAAGACTTACGCTTTGAGTAGAAAATACCCGGTGCTATATCGAGTTCTTCATGGCTAGGGTCAAAATTCCAACTTTCGCGCACCTGACATGCGCGAAAGTTGAAATTTAATCTCGTTTCAAGGCGACATAGCCATCTGCAACCAGAACCTAGGGCCGCCGCATCGATTTAGTGTCCACAACAACAAAATCCAGAAGTTCCTAAGATCAAACCGATTCGAGCGATAGACATGTCTGCTATCAATTGCGACCATGTGCCTAAGTGCTACAACATGTTGCGAAGATCCATCAAAATTAAAAAAACGTGTTTTGTTTCAATATGTTAACTAAGTCTTTTCAGTCATAACAGCTGAACAGACGAACCAACTGCTTCCGAAAAGACCAAAAAATTGTTGCCTGGGGATAAGTTGCGTGTCATGAGATCAATTGTCGCAATCTGACGTAAATCACGCCTTTTAGCGACGAAACACAGATGACCCACTAAGAGGTCGTGAGGGCAGCATGAATTCTAACGCAAATATCGCGCAGACCAAGTCTATCGCAGCATCTATTGCGTCGAACGCTGCCCGCCTGTCGGAAGCGCTTAACAATCATATGCGCAATAGCTTCCAGCCCGATAGTAGAAAAGCGCTGCGTAAGTTTCATCCCGCAGAAGTATCGGAACTTACTGGCATAAGCATGTCCAATCTTAGGACGCGTCATCAGGAAGGCGATTTCCCTGATGTAGAAACTGATTCCAGAGGTCGCAGGCTCTACACCGCAGAAGAGATTGACCAAATCCGCCGTATAATGGCTAAGACTGGACGAAATGGCGAGGCATATCTCCCTGGACGCCGAGAGAACGACGCCTTGCAAGTAATTTCCATTGTCAATTTCAAAGGTGGGTCTAGCAAGACAACTAGCGCGATCCATCTGGCCCAACGCTACGCCTTACGTGGCTATCGCGTGCTTGCGATCGACATGGACCCTCAAGCCAGCTTGACCACGATGTTCGGATACCGTCCCGAGATCGAATTTGCTGAGAGTGGTACGGTCTATGACGCATTAAAGTACGAAGACCCGGTCCCATTAAGCCAAGTCATCAGAAAGACCTATTTTCACAACCTTGACCTCGCTCCGGCGGGTCTCTTGCTGTCCGAGTATGAGACTGAAACGGCCTATGCGCTTCAACACAAGATCGACCCACCATTCACTCAGCGCCTTGCTATCGCGCTCGACGAGGTCGAAGCAGACTACGATCTCGTCATCATCGATTGCCCGCCTCAACTTGGCTTTACCACGATGACAGCGTTGTTGGCGTCTACCGGCCTTCTGATCACGGTCGTTCCAAGCATGTTGGATGTCGCCTCAATGGCTCAATTCCTTGAAATGGCTGGAGAAACTGTCCAAACGCTCGAGGAGGCGGCCGGACCCATCGACTGGAACTTCCTTAAGTTTTTGGTCGCTCGATATGAACCAACCGACGTACCACAATCACAAATGGCGGGTTTCTTAAGGTCAATTCTCTTGGATCAAGTGTTGACCACCCCCATGCTCAAATCCACAGCAATCTCCGACGCTGGGATGACCCAGCAAACCATCTATGAGCTGGATCCCTCACAAGTCGTAAAGAAGACACTAACCCGCATATTAGAGTCTGTTAATGGCGTGGCTGACGAGTTTGAAAAGACGATCCAACAAGCTTGGGGAAGGGAAACTGACTAATGGCCCGTAGAAACCTGTTCCAGCCCCCTCCCCCACCCGAAGCGGCCGACACTGCGGCACCAGCCGGAGAACAAAAGGCTCGGTTCCCGAATACCGGCGCAATGAGCGGCGTTAAGTCCACTTTGAAGGATGTCGCGAGCAACGCGGTAAGAGAAATCTCCGTTGATGTCATTGAAGAGAACGGCCCCAAGGACCGCCTCACTTTCACCGATGCTCATGTTGTGGCGCTAGCCGAGAGCATTAAGGCACACGGCCAACAAGTGCCGATTATGGTGCGCCCCATCGCGGACAAACCCGGACACTACAAAATCGTGTATGGTCGCCGCCGATTGCGTGCCTTGCGATCACTCGGAATCCCCGCGAAAACACTTGTCAGGTCTCTTTCTGATGAAGAGGCTATTCTTGCCCAGGGACAAGAGAATACTCAACGCTTGGATCCCAGCTTCATTGAAAAAGCGCTTTTCGCCACCGAGCTGGCTACGAGTGGCTACGAGCAAGCAATCATTCTGGATGCACTCGCTGTGGACAAGCCAATGCTATCGCGCATGACCAAAGTTGCACGGTCCATTCCAAAGTCAGTCATCGAGAAGATCGGCTCTGCGCATGGCATTGGACGCAGACGTTGGGAAGAGCTGGCAGACCAGTCACGCAGCGATAGCGTCGATCTTGAACAGATCACCGCAACGCTTCAGTTTAATGCTGCCAAGAGCTCCGACGACCGCTTTGGCTTGGTCAGTGATGCCATTGCTCAGGCGTTGAAATCTAAGGCTCCAGACAAACCCGCCGCACCCCCTACCCTCTCCATCAAACTTAGTGATGGGACGGCTTTGGCAGAAGTCAAAGAAACGGCCCGTGCTTTGACATTCAAGCTGTCGAAGTCTGATGCCCCAGAATTTGCCCAGTGGATGCATAACAACGCAGAAGCGGAGCTTACGCGCCTCTATGAGGCGTGGCAGTCAGAGCAAAAGCCTGACTGATGTCGACCGAGCAGTAAAACTTAAAAAAGGAGCACGACCAACAACCCAAAAAAGAAAGAGCCCCCCAAGGTTTCCCTAGGAGAGCCCAATCTGTTCTTTGCACTTTCAGATTTACCAGCTTCTCCGCGCCAGTCAACAACAACCGATTCGGTTGCTGGATATTTGCGGCCTTTTTTCTGATTTTCAGAGATACCGGAGCCTTTCACATCAGGTTGTCGTGAAAAAACATGGCATTTACACAAGCAACTGCACCCACTGGGCTGCGGACCAGAGAAATATTGTCCGCGGACAATTCCATTCCAGAGCGACACATCGTCGTGGCAACCCTCCGAAACGCAGCCCCGCGGCTCGGTCTCAGTGCGTCGGTGATTTCGACATTGGACGCGATGCTTTCGTGCCTCGCCCCAAAGCGCAACCACCACACCGTGTTTGCATCAAACGCAACACTCACGTTCCGGCGAAATGGCATCTCAGACAGAACAATCAGACGCCACGCCGCGACGCTTCAAGAAATTGGCCTGCTCGTTCGTCGTGACAGCCCCAATCGCAAACGGTTCACCAAACACAACAGCCACGCAGGTCAAGCCCTTCGCTTTGGCTTTGACCTCTCGCCACTTTTCGATCGTCTGCATGAGATTGCTTCGATGGCTGCTAAGGTCATGAAGGAACGAGAGCAAATTGACTATCTGCGTGCCAAAATACGCGCGGCAGCCAATGCAAGCCTGATCGACAACCCAAACGATGAGATGGCTCTGAACGTCTTTCGTGTTCTACGTCGAAAATTGTCCCTTAAAGAATGTGAGGAAATTCTCTCAGCCTTACCAATCAAAGAAGTTAAAGCAGAGTCACCAGATGATGAAACTTTTAATTTAACGACTACAATGACCGCCAGTGACGGTCAAAATGTCCGGCACCATCATAGGTCAAATAAAGAATATATTGATAAAGAGAACATCCCACAAAAAAAACAGACCACACCTGTGCCTTCAGATGCTCCAATCACAATACCAGAATTGCTATCGGCTTGTCCCGAAGCAGCCGAATTTTCGCTAAGAAGAATTGAAACTGTACATGATGTCATTGTTCACGCACGAACGCTGGCCCCTATGATAGGGATCAGTCCTCAAAGCTACGAGGCAGCGCATAAACAACTGGGTGCGTTAAGAACCGCAGCAACTGTTTGGGCCATCATGCAATTCCATGACAAGATCAAAGCAGTCGGAGCTTATTTTAGATCAATAACCACGGGGTCAAAGAGCGAAGGTTTTAGCCCAGAGAAGCTCATCCGGCGTTTGGCTTCGGCGCAAAAATATGCAGTCTGATTTCGAAATTGTCCGCGGACAATTTTCCAAGCGGCAATGCCGGCTTTGATGAACCGCCGCTCAGTCAACACTAGTATGAGGCGCAAAGACTTGCGGTCGATAGCTGCACCGATTTCAGAGGATCCACAACAGATGGGGCAGGGCCAGTTGGTCAATCTACAGAATACCACGGCGCATAGCCTATACGTTACGCGCACTGCTAACCTCAGCCGCTATGGAGCCCAATTAAACACTCAGGGATGGTACGAAAACACGCTTTTTGATACATTTACATATAATTATCAATAGCTTAAAAGATAAGTGCGTGTGGTTTTTTGTTATAATTTCCTGATAACCGGTTCACCAGTGTCTTGAGAGATTTTGCGTTCCACCATTGCAGATGCAGCCTAGCACTATCCTAAAGTAAAAGTTTCCTTCTTGTTTTGGGACTGTCTTCAAGAACCCTTGTGGGGTGTTCCTGAAGGGTCCGGTCCGGTTTCCGGCCTGTCTGTCCTGACAAGGAATTTCCCATCCAAACAGAAGTATTGCGCGTGCTACGCGCAGAAGCTCGGTCGTGGTGGCGACACCGAGAGCTAAGGAGATCCGGTGAGCTTGAGGAGGCGCGCCAGCTTGAGCGCATAGCCATCCGCCGGGATATGGTTTATCTCCACAAAGCACTCAACAACCCCAACGCCTATGTGAGCTGCGGTGGGGGAGGAACCATTCTTCACCTCGGGCTGACAACAGTCTCGCTCTATGCACCCGTTGAACGTTTCCCGCTCACCAGTTTGGCCGTTCGGCTTGGAACGCCATTGATCGACTGCCACCCCGTCCACGAGATCGTCGCCTTCGCAAACCTGCCGAGGGTCACGATGGACGGCGCGGTTGATCCAGAGCCTTGGACGTCCTCCAGCCGAGTATCGCTCCTAGCATATCTCGATGCGGCCGAACTCCTCGGCGCACGCATCATCAACGATCCGCGCATCGATCGCGCAATCTAACCCAACCGAAAGGAGGCCAGTCATGGACCGTTCCCGCACGTCTAAATTCGACGCCCCTGAAGCAATTACCAATGAGCTTATCCGCATCATCGAGCGTGGTGTTCTGCCATGGCGCAAACCATGGACCGCCGGTGGCAGCGCGCGCCCGTTGCGCCACAACAGCGAGCCCTATCAGGGCGTGAACAACTTCCTGCTGACCATGCGCACGGTGATAGCCGGATATACCTCTCCGTTCTGGATGACCGTGCCACAGGCGAACGCGCTGGATGCCAACATCCGCAAAGGCGAGCGATCGTTCGTTGTTGTCTACTATGGGCAAAGCAGATCACAGGCCGATGACGATGCACAGGTGGGCAGCACCGATCCCGATGAAGCTCGCGTGTTTCGGTTTCAAAAGTCCTATCGCGTGTTCAATGCCGACCAGATCGATGGGTTGCCGGAGGCATTCCATCCAGACCTTTGTCTGCTCCCAGATCATCCGCCTGCAGAGCCTATCCCGGACATGCAGGCCTTCTTCGATGCCATCGACATCACCACCGTCTTCTCGGGGACGGAGGCGCGCTACAGCCCACCTGTCGACAAGGTCTTCATGCCAAACATCGAGCGTTTCAAGAACCCGCTGAACTTCTACGGCGTCTGGGCCCATGAGCTTGCCCATGCGACGAAGGCGCCGCATCGTTTGAACCGAGACTACGGTCTCAGCCGGTTTGGCAACACGGCCTATTCCCGCGAAGAGATTGGTGCAGAACTGACGTCCTGTTTCTTGGGCCAAGAACTTGGGTTCACCGCGCATACGCTCGAGCTGAACGCGTCGTATCTGTATCACTGGCTGCGTGTGCTGCGCTCGGACAAGACGGCGATCTTCAAACATGCGGCGGATGCCCAGAAGGCCTGCGATTATCTGATTGCACGCTCAGAGGCGGGCAGGGCAGGGGCCACCGGTCAGGCAGCCTGAGAGGTTTGGTTTTGTCGCATACGGCGGTTCTCAAAAAGGGAAGGCAAGCTTTGGGTTTTGTGTTTTCAACTTCCTTGAAAGGACAGACCCATGACCACTTCCTTAGCTTCCACGACAGATGGTCCTAACCCAACCGTCATCGCCGAACAGAACGATGCGTTTCGCAAACTCACTTGCCTGGGTGAAACCCCATCCAAGCCCATTCCGGGCCGGATGCACCTCACCAGTTCCTTGGCGATGGCTGAAGACGGCTTGGCCCTTGAGGCCGTGCAAGCCGTTGGTGAGTTCTAGTTATTCGAGCCTGAGAACGATCCGAGCGGTTGGCACGATTTTGGTGCGGTAGACATCCGCGGAGAGAAAATCTTCTGGAAGATCGATTTGTATGAAGCGGACAGTGATTTCCGCTATGGCGCTGAGGCACCCGACAATGCTGCCACGACCATGCGCGTGCTGACCATCATGATGGCATCCGACTGGTAGGGCAGGGAACCTCCTTCCCAATCTGAAGGCCTGCTTACCCCTCCAAAGGGAAAGCAGGCCTTTTGTCATGTGATCCTCAAATCCGGGGATTGGTCAGGCTGCTCTCGAACGTCGGAGTGGCGTAACAACTCAAAGGACATCCCATGACACATGCTCTCAAATCCATCTCCGTCGCCATTGGCGAACTTACATCCCATCCCGCCAATGTGCGCAGCAACTCACCCGAAACCTATGAGACTGACGCCATTGCGCATCTCAAAGCCAGCATTGGTGTGCTGGGGATTATCCAGCCACTGCTCGTGCAAAAGATTGATGGCAAATTTGGCGTATTGGCCGGTGGTCGCCGTCATGCAGCACTCAATGAACTGTTTTCAGATAAGACTGCCAAAGGCTTCACTAAGAAGACCAAGATCGAATGCCGCTTGGTGCCGGAGAACTGCGATGTGACCACGGCTCTCTCGCTTGCAGAAAACATTACGCAGGCTCCAATGAACGCCATCGACGAGTTTGAGGCCTTTGCACGTATGATGGAGGTCGACGGTCAATCGCCAGACACCATCGCCAAGACATTTGGGACGACAGTCGCAGCGGTCAAAGGCCGCCTGCGCTATGGCCTCATCCATCCCGATATTCGCGCGGCGGCCCGCGCTAAAACGATCACGCTCGATACGATGAAGGCCTTTGCGGATCATCCAAGCCAAGACGTGCAGCGTGAGGTGTTCGAGGCGCTGACAAGCGACGACAGCTATGTGCAGGCCTATACGGTGCGTCAGGCGCTCAAGACCCGCGGTGTGCAAGTCAGCGATGATATCGGGGCGTTTGTGCGCGAGGACTATGAGGCGCGGGGTGGGCCAATCGCAGCCGATCTGCTTGAAGAGCATTCTGTGCTGGAAGACATTGGCTTGGTTGAGACAATCATGGTGGAAAAACTCACTGATGCCGCTGAAAATGCAAAAGCGCAGATGGGGTTTGCATGGGCAGATGCGATGGTGCGCTACGACTATGGATCGATGGCAGAATACGGCCGCGTATATCCAGGTCCGATCGAGCCTGATGTGGAGGGACAAAAGCGTGTCGATGCCATCACAGCGGAGTTGGAAAAACTCCAGCTCGAGATGGAAGATGAAGATCTCGAGACTGACGCCTACAATGCCCTCTACGACCGCGTGGATGCGCTTGAGGATGAAGCACGCGATTTGCAGGAGGCTTATAGTGCCGAAGACCTCGCACGGGCCGGTGTCATCGCGTCCTGGTCAAACGGTCAGATCACGCTGCATGTCGGTTTGGTCCGGCCTGCAGATAAGCTCGAGACGACGTCGCAGACAACGAGCGCTGGCGGAACGTCAGGTGACGTCGAAGGGCAAGGCGCAGGCGCAATCGCCTATCCCGCATCGCTGACCCAGGACCTCAAGACCGAACGAGCAATGGCGCTTGGGGCTGCGATGACGCTGCATCCCGAAGCCACACTTGATCTGACCTTGTTCAAACTGGTGACGGACGTCCTGGCCACCATGAGCGTGACCCATGGCATCAAGGTTGAGGCTCGCAAAGAATATCGCAGCCATGCCAAGATGGACGAGATCGACGGCACGTCGCTAGAACAGGTTGCTCAGGCGCATGATGCGCTCGATCTCTCTTGGGCGGATGAAGCGACGTCTCCTGCAGATCAGTTTGCGGCGTTCCGCGCCCTTGATCAGAGCGAGAAGGCAAAGTTGGTCGCCTATGCCACGGCAAGCACCACGCAATCCTGTTTCGCGCGCAGCCGCCAAAGCGACAGCTTGATGCACGACTTTGAAATTGAGGTGATGCCGGATGTCCGCGCCCATTGGACGCCGAACGCAGCGCTGTTCAACCGTTTCAAGAAGGCGTGGTTGCTCAAAATCCTCGGCGAGGAGCTGGGGCTAGCACAAGAGGCGGTGACACTGGCCTCCATGAGCAAGAAGGAGATCGTCAACTCCTGCGACAAGCTCTTTGCCGAACCGTTTGCGACGCTGACAGAGGCCCAACATGCAGCGGTCGCAGGCTGGTGTCCGCCGATGATGCAAACGACCGGTGGCGCCCGCTTGGCGGCCGATGCGGTGGAAGACGCAGCGCAGTCCGAGACGGACCTGGCCAAAGCTGCCTGATCCAACGAGATGGCCTGCGCTTGGGAACAACCAGGCGCGGGTCATCCAACTCCCCAACAACTCCCAGAAACATGCGGCTCAGACCGCCGTTCACGAAAGACATCCCCATGGCTATTCTCAAGTTCTCTGCGACTGCTGTCGCGGCGCAAATGGCGCATGCGCGCTCCTGTACATCCTTCCTGCCCAACTGGAACGGGCCAATCGACAAACCCGCCCTGATCCTCATCGTTGGCAACGGTGTGCATCTGCGCTCCAACGGCATTGACGGATTTACCACCCGTATTGTCACCACCGAGCAGTCCGATCCCAGCTTTGCCTTTGCGAACGGCATCAATCCGTTTCGGGACAGCGATTGGATGGCACAGCGTCAAATGGCGTTCCGCGATCTGACGGGGCAGTTTTACACGGACATTCTGGATGACGTGCAAACCCTGATCGACCGCGGGCAGGGGGCCATTCGACTGGCAACCGACGGCCATTCCATCCGCGTCTTCGGCCGCCGAGCGTCGGACTTTCTCATCGGCGGAACCTATGAAGTTCCATCTGGTCTTGGTGGACGATTTCGGGTGACCCTCAAGGACGCACGCGACACCTTCGCCATCGTCCAGAACTGCGGCAACTGTGAGGACTTCGATGCTATGCAACCGTATCGCGTCCCGCTCGATGCGCTGATGGAACTTGAAGACCGGAGGGCGGCTTAACGCGCCCTTTCTTCACTCGCATCACCAATACCCTGCCAGGCCTTCGGCCTTCTCGGGACATTGGCGACAAAACATATCTTTATGAATGAAAGGACTCTGAAATGGGTTGGCTATTTTACACCGATCAGCGGGTTCAGACCTATGCCGATGAAAAGGCAGAGATCACACGTCTTTGCACCTTCGAGACCGATACGCGACGCACGACCCTGGTCAAAGCCAGTAAAGTTGGCTCGACTTGGTATGCGGCGGCGAAAGTTGAATGCCTCGATGGCACGCCTTTGGAAGATCGCACCTACATGATTGATGATGATGGATCGTTCACTTTTGGGGCAGTTTTTCTGACGCGCATGGACGACGGGTGCTGGGGCTACAAGGACATGGAGGAAAGTGCCGGTCCCTGCGAGTCCCGCGCGCCGCTGAGCATTCTTAAGCTACTTTCAGAGTTGAAGGTCCCGGACAGCTACGGCCATGCCTGGCGCCAGCGGTGCCGGGACTGGGCCGCGATTTCCGACTACGCGGAGGGCGACAAGATCAAGCTCGCATCCCCTGTGAATCTCAGCGATGGCAGCAGCTGCCAGATCGTCACAGCGACCCATTACAAGCGCGGGCGGCAAAAAACGGCGGTGCTACCGTATTGAGGAAACCGGCAGCCTTGTGCGGCTCTCAAAGGCGTCATTGGCGGGATCGGAGCTCATCAGTCGCGAAATTGCCGAGGGGAGTGCGGTGCTGGCAGAGTTTTTTGCCCAGCAGGCGCCATAGGAGGCCCCCTACAGCGCGTTCCTGGTCTCATTCCAGCCCCTTCTTGGGCCTCCTCCGCGTCAGAAAGCGTAGAGGAGGCTTTTTGTCCTGTGAATCTCAAACCAGATCACAAAGGACAGAAACCATGGCCCATCCCAACCCGAAGCACCCCGATCAAACACCAACCAATGCGCAGCTCAAATCCGCCCTGTCGCTAATAGCCGGCGAGATCGCCCGTAATCCTC
Source organism: Tateyamaria sp. (assembly GCF_039940735.1). Lineage (GTDB taxonomy): Bacteria > Pseudomonadota > Alphaproteobacteria > Rhodobacterales > Rhodobacteraceae > Tateyamaria. Next base: position 8,677 of record NZ_JBDVGB010000029.1, on the reverse strand, counting down.
TGCGCAGCTCTTTCCTCTCGAAAATCATGTGCGACACTTTTGGCGGCAGTGATGCAAGCGGGACATGGAATTGGCGCATGGCCTACGACATGATGCAGGCCGCAGCGGTTCAGGCGCTTTCCTTGGACGCGAACGGGTCCGACCCGCTTGGCACCGAAAAGAACATCGCCATGCGCCTTCTGACCGAAACACGCCGTTCCGAGCAGCAAATCCGCTTGCAACAATTCTCGACGCCGCTTCCCTATGCTGCCCTCGCCGTGCGCGCGGCTGCGATCCGCAACGGTGAGACTGTGCTGGAACCCTCTGCGGGAACCGGCTCATTGGCGGGTTTCGCCAAGCGGGAAGGGGCCAAACTCATGCTCAACGAAGTCGATCCGTTTCGCCAGCGGCTGCTCGATGTGGTGTTCGACAGAGAGGCGACCGGACACGATGTCGAACATATCGATGATCTTCTGACCTCATCCACAGCCCCCAGTGTTATCGTGATGAACCCGCCCATTGCATCCTCGGTCGATCGCTCGCGCGATAAGCACATCGCAGCAAAGCACCTCATTGGGGCAGCGAAACGACTGGCACCGAGTGGACGACTTGTTGCGATCATGCCGATGGGCTTCAGCCCCGAGCGAGACGCAGCATATTGGGTGCGTGCGATGACCCTTCTCACACCGCGTCTTGCCCTGACCATGCCCGATCATGTCTATCGCAAGCTCGGCACCAGCGTTGATACGCAGCTCATGGTCTTCGATAAGGTCCAGGACGACCATGAGATGATCCGCGTATCGGTTGACGATCTCGATGCCGCGGTCAGCATCGTGGACCAGGTCGCCACGACGCGCGTGATTGTAACGCCAGCGACGGCACCACGCTCAAAGCTTGTTCACGGCCTACTGACGCGTTCGACGGGGGCCAAAGGACGCAAGCCCGCCGAAACAGGGGTCGCTGCCGCCAAAACGCCTAAACACGCTGCTACACCGCTGTCCTTCACCACACTTGAGACACCGCGCGAAAACACTCCCATCTCGGACATCTATGCCCGCTATCGACCTCAACGGATCGACATCGCGGGCGCACAAGAACACCCGACGCCGCTGGTCGAGAGCATCGCTATGGCCTCTGTCGCGCCGCCGGTGCCATCACTGCACGCCGCTGAAGGACTGCGCCTGCCCAACCGCTTGATTGCCGAGGGTCATCTCTCCGAGGCCCAGCTTGAAACCATCATCATGGCCAACGACGCGCATGCGCGCGATCTACCGGGCAAGTTTACCATCGATGACGATCAAACTAAGATGATGCGCAGTGATGAAGATGCAGAGGCGCGGGCTTACCGCTTGGGGTATTTCCTCGGTGATGGCACCGGCTGCGGTAAGGGTCGCGAGTGCGCAGGGCTCATTTTGGTCAATTGGCTCTCCGGGCGGCGCAAGGCCGTCTGGGTATCGAAGTCTGCAGCGTTGATTGAGGATGCCGTGCGCGACTGGACCGATCTCGGCGGCTCGCCCGCGGATATTCAGCCGCTCTCCAAATGGAAACCGGATCAATCTGTCACCATGGGCGACGGTATCCTGTTTGTGACTTACGCGACGCTGCGGTCTTCTGGCAAATGCGGAACCACACGCCTGAACCAGCTTCTCGACTGGATGGGGGGCGACTTTGACGGCGTGCTCGCCTTCGATGAGGCGCACGCGATGCAGAATGCTGCTGGATCCGAGCAGGGCAGGGGGGCAAAACCCTCCCAGCAGGGTCTTGCGGGGTTGCGCCTACAACTCGCCACGCCGCGCGCGCGCGTCTTCTATGTCTCGGCGACGGGGGCCACATCGGTCCACAATCTCGCCTATGCCTCCCGTCTCGGGCTCTGGGGCCAAGGACCCGAATACCCCTTCCCCAGCCGTGAGAGCTTAGTCTCGGCGATGGAAGCGGGCGGTGTGGCAGCCATGGAGGTGGTCGCACGTGATCTCAAAACGCTGGGGTTTTACACGGCGCGGGCCCTGAGCTTTGACGGGGTAGAATACGACGTCTTGGAACATGCTCTGACGCCCGCACAAACGGAGATTTATGATGCCTATGCGGGTGCGTTCCGCACCATCCATCACAATCTTGAAGCCGCGCTGACCGCGACTGGCGTCAATGATGCATCGGGCGAGACCAATGCCTCTGCCGCCAAAGCGTCAGCTAAGTCACGCTTCGAGAGTACAAAGCAGCACTTCTTCAATCACCTGCTGATGGGGATGAAAGCGCCGTCCATTGTCAGCGCCATTCAGCAGGACCTGTCCGACGGCTATGCCTGCGTCATCCAAGTGGTTTCCACGGGCGAAAGTCTGTTGAAGCGTCGCTTGGAGATGATGGCCCCCGATGATGAACTGGTCGAAGGCGCGCTGACGCCGCGCGATTACGTGCTCGGCTATCTTGAACAGGCGTTCCCGATCCACACCCAAAAACTAGTTGAGATCGACGGCAATATCGTGGCCGAGCCGCTGCGGGACGAGACAGGAGCCTTGGTCGTCTCTCGCGAAGCGCTTGCCCTGCGGGACGAGGCCATGATGGATCTGATGGCGCTGGCCCCGATCCCATCGGCTTTGGATCAAATCCTTTGGGCGTTCGGGGATGAGGCGGTCGCGGAAGTAACGGGGCGGTCGATCCGTCCGCTGAAATCCAGCGATGGCGCGCTCTTCATCGAAAAGCGAGCCGCCAGCAGCAACTCGTCCGAGACGCAGGCATTTATGTCGATAGAGTTCTCGATGTAGCGAACCATATCCGCATAAGTCATCGGGATTTCCGTCTTGAGGGCGGCAATTGCCAATCGCTGCACGGCCAGTTGCGGTGTCTCGGCGTGCAAAGTGGTCATCGAGCCACCATGTCCGGTGTTGATAGCTTCTAGGAAGGTCATCGCCTCTTTGCCGCGCACCTCACCGAGGATGATCCGATCCGGGCGCATGCGCAGGGTCGCTGTCAGCAGCACATCAGCCGATTGGAATTCTGCGTCGCGGTTGGCGATGAGTGTCACTGCATTCGGCTGGTCCGGCAGCAGTTCTGCGGCTTCTTCAATCGTTATGATCCGTTCTTCAGGGGGGACGTGAGAGAGGATCTTACGAGCGGCCACGGTTTTGCCCGTCGAGGTGCCCCCGGAAACGATCATGTTCAGCTTGTTTTCCACACAAAAGGCGAGGGCATCGTCAATCACGCCGGAGGCCACGACTTCGCGTAGTTGTCGAGTTTTTTCCTGCCGCAACTCCTCAAGCTTACGTTCCTTGCCGAACAGAAACGCCAGCTCGATCTGTTCAAGCGGGAGACTTGAGAAAAACCGCAAGCTGATCGACATGGCCGAGAGTACGGCGGGTGGCGTGATGACCTGCGCGCGGATTGGGCGGTCTTTGTAAGCAATCGAAACAGACACGATGGGCCTGTCCTTGCTCATGGTGGTATTGGCGCTGGAGGCGATCTGATTGCCGAGATCCTTTACTTCAGTTTCAGTTAGCGACTGATCCAGAAGCCGCATGAAATGATCGCCTTGGAATTCCCCCCAACAGGTCCCGTCTGGATTGATGCAAATCTCGATGACATCGTCGCGGGCGGCGGCGGTGAGCTTATCAAGCGAGGTTTGAAGATAGCTGAGCGTCATGGAGTCAAAAAATCTCCAAATCACGATCGACCATGACGGTGACACGCGCACCCTGATCGACATAGATGACAGGGCCGATGGAGAGGTAGTCACTGATCACACTGTCAGTGGCATCAGCGAGGTCGTCGCCCACATCTTCCAAAACACCAGCGGCGGCTTCGTCTTCAACAGAGGCTGCCGCCGCACTAGGAGCCGCTGAGATTAAAGAAATCAATGCTGCCGAGCCGAAGCGCTCAGCAAAGAGCGTATCAACAAACCCAGTCACGCCGGACCGACCAAGTTCATCCCCACCAAAGGAACTGATTTGGATGGTTTGATTATCCGGCAGGATGATCCGGTCCCAGGCGATGGTGACGCGGCGCTGTGCGATATCAATGCCAGAACGATAGCGCCCAATCAGGCGCGACCCGCGCGGGATGAGAAGGCGCGATCCGTCAAAGCTGAAGACATCTTCTGAGACGACGGCGCGGGTCTGGCCGGGCAGGGAACTGTCGAGGGCGGTTTCCATGACGGCTTGGATCATAGTGCCTTGAATGATCGTATTAGAGGGATTGGCGATGATTTCGGCTTGGGTAACGGATGTAGGCAGCGCTCCGTTCAGCACAAAGTCGGTCACATCGCCAAATGTGCGTTCACTCAAAGCCGTTTCATTCGCTCCGGACGTTCCACCAAAGGCAATCGTAGGAGAGGTGATGCGGCGTTCCTGAAATGCGCGCTCCTCTGCGGCGCGGCGTTCGAGATCAGCCATGCGGCGTGCCTCTTCCTCCCGCCGCAACCGTTCTTCTTCGCGGGCACGTAGTTCATCATCAGATGGTCCGAGCGGGACAGGCGCAGGTGTCGGGCGGTTGGCTTCCAATCGGGCCAATTCCAAGTCCATACGAATTTGCTCTAGCTCTCGGTCCCGCGCTGCCAATTCGTCTTGAAACTGTTGCTGGGCCGCTTGTGACGCTGTTTGAAGCGCTGCGATCTGGGCTGTCAGCCCATCGATGGCTTCGGCGGCAGCCGTATCTTCTTCCAGGGCGGGTTCTGGCGCATTGCGCAGTTCTTCGATCTGGGTCTGAAGGGCGGCCAGTTGAGCGAGAAGCTCCGCGTTAGGCTCATTGGGTGCGGCAGGGGCCACGACAATCTGAGTTTCCGGCGCGGGGGGTGGAGGGATGGCCTCAATGGCGCCGAAGCCGTCACCTTCGTTCTGAAACACATCCGGGGTCGCGGTCGGCAAAGTTTGCTCTTCATCAGAGCCAGACAACATATAGAGCGCTGTGCCTCCGGCGCCGACAACCAAGACCACCGCAATAGCCAAAAGCGGTGATCGCCGCGGTCTTGCGGTAGCACTTCGACTGCCACCTTTTTCTAAAGCCGCGAGACGCTTTTCGAGATCAACGTTGCCAGTATCGCTCATGACGACGCCCCCGCTGGCGGTGTCGCCTGAATGCAAACTACCTCATCACCAAGCCTGAGCACCCACTTCGCATTCACGCCAGATACACGGATCACGCCGTTCTCTTGCGCCTGTGTGTTCACTGTCCTCTCGCGACCGCTTGAATATCGGAAGATCGCTGGAACTGGCGCGTTTCTCGGTAACTGGAAATAGGTAAAGGTCCCGTCATCCCAAACGCGGGTCGGGGTGAACTCAGATTGCGCGCTGGCCCCGTAGTTATAGTTGGGGGCCTGCTGAGCGACGACGTTGGTCGTCCTTGCGTCATCATCAGGATAGCGAAATTGCACCACATAGAAGGTAGGGCTTTGGGTTTCTTGGACGTTGAAGTAATAGCTTCGGCGATTAATGTAGACCGTCACATTGGTATGCACACCGCGCGCGACGGGCTTAATGGCGAAGGCCTGGCCGCCGGGAACACCGTCGATCTCAAACCCTTCGGTGTCGCCTGCAATGATCGAACGGATGCTTTCGCCTTCCCCGAATTCGATGGTCGTGACGTGTGTGAGCGATACGTTCAGTCGATAGACCTGCGCCTCTTGATAGGTTGCAACACGCACACGACTGTCATTGGGCCCACGCCTTGGAATAGCCTCCGCAAGAACGAACGACGGCAGCAGCGCCACAAAGAGTGCAATTTGAGCAATTCGATACAATCTAATTTTCCAATCTGTCGGAGCGGATGGAATATTCCAACACTGTGAAGCCGAAGGGGTTTGTCCAAACCTGATCGATGGATCGGCTGGCCTCGGGTCGGAACTCGAACAACAACGTCGCGGTGAAGAGGCCGGTCTGGACGCCGTTAATAGAATTGAGGCGTTTGCGCAGTCGGACCGTGGCGCGATTGATGCCGATCCGGTTAATACTCAGGACTTCGACGTCCAAGCGTCCGTTTGTACCGTAGAGCGTGGGAGGGTAGTCCTCATTGGCGCTGTTCCAGATCTGGCGCAAAGACGCTTCGGCTGCACCATCTGATCGTCGCAGGACACTTCTAACACGCACATCATTGTCGAGTTGGTTGTAGACCTCTCGATCGGTGATGTAGCGAAACGCCTCGGCTTCGATAATAGCTTGGTTTTCTGTGACCGTGGTCGCGCCGACTGATACCTCAGGCAATGCAAATCCCGTCTCGGGATCATAAAGCACGACGACGGGCGGTGGATCGACGTCGAGGATCGCGACTGCAGCAGCGCTCAAACATCCCAAGATGCCAAAGATCAGGCCAATGAGGCCGAGCCGCTGCCATGTCCGCTCGCGGCGCAAAGCACCGTAGACCAGCTCTTCTTCGATGATGTCTTTTTCACTCACCACGCTTGCCGCCTCAATCTGCGCTGAGGTCAGGCAAGGTGAAATCTATGAACCGCTGCTCTTTGGCGATGGTGGCGGCATCGATGACCCCACCGGTGCCATCACCGACGGTTTGAATGGCTTCAAGCTGCCACATGGCGACCAGTGCAATGGCAAGTTCTGCGGTCACGCGTGTGTTGAGATCGACACTTTCCTTCAACTCATCCATGTCGTCGATGAGGCCGACAAGACGGTCCACACGTTCGAGAGACTGTCCCGCATCCTCATAACTGTTCTGGGCCGCGGCAGAAACAAGTGCGCCAGTCGTGGCTTGGGTCGCAATCCGGTTGGCGCTCGCATTTCCGCTGCTGGCCATTTCGGACAGCGTGTCGTCATCAAATCCAAGATCGGCCAGAACGCGGTCCATCTGGGTTTCGATCTCGCCTGCGCCTGATCCAGACAACCCAGAAAAGTCACCGTTCTTGATGGCCTCAATCGTCGCGATAATGTCGCCAAACTCTTGGTCCAAAAGCCCGTTGAGCTCATCTTCCATCTGCGTGCGGATGATTTCCGGCAGTTCGGCGAGGCGGGTGAGCGCCTCATAAGTCCGCTGCAGCTCCGCGAGTTGGTCCGTGAGGGTGGCAAGTTGTTCGCGAAGCTGCACCAGTTGCTCGTTTTGCAGGATCTCATCTTCGATCATCTGCCGGAGCTGTTGGATGTTTTGGGCGATGTTCTGCGTGTCGACGACGGGAACGCCTTGCGCAAATGCGGAGGAGGGTGCTGCCACCTGCAGGCCGCATGCGAGGGTTCCCGCCAACGCAGTTCTCAAAAGCCATTTAGAATTCTGCATCAATCCAGCTCCTCAATTGTAAAATCCATGAAATCGCCTTCGGCCATGCGCGCGGAGGCTTGGGCGAGTTGGGCCGCGGACAGCGGTTTGGTGCGAGCGGCCTGCAATCTGATGCGCGCCGCCATCAAGCGCACCAGTTCCGCCCGCGCATACGTGTTGAGCGCCATGCTTTCTTGAATGTCGGTGGTTTCAGAAATGCGTTCCACAATGTCACGGATGCGCAGCGCCGCTTGTCTTATGGCTTCGGGTGAATTGTTGCCGTAAAAAGCAGCGCCATGTCCCGTGATCGACATGTTGGCGTTTGCCAGTAGAGCAGGATCGATAGTGCCCAAGGCTTCGATGCCGCCGATCCGGCTGAGATAGAGATTGTAGCGTTCAGGGATAACGGTGACGTAATGCTGGGTCTCAACGAACGGGGGCACGCCGCTGTACTCAAACACGCGACCTGGTCCAGCGTTGTAGGCGGCAAGTGCGTTGATGATGTTGCCATCAAACGTGTTGAGTTGCGTGGCCAAATACCGCGCGCCGCCATGCACCTGAAGATAGGGGCTGTCATAGTATGCGGGGTTAATACCGAGATCGCTCGCTGTGCCCGGCATGATTTGCGTAAGGCCAAACGCGCCTACGGGAGAACGGGCACCAATGGTAAAGCGGCTTTCCTGCCAGATCAGAGCCTGAAGGAGGGCGCGCCATTGGACGGGAGACAATCCGGCGCGCCCGACACCCGCAAAGCCACTTGTCTCTTGGGCGACGCGGATGATGAGCTGTTCGATGTTCTGGGACGCATCGCCAAACATCTGAGTTCCACCGGGATTAGGATCGATGTCGCCAGAGCCGTATACGGCCTTAACAGAACGATCTGGATCACCACTGCCATCTTCTAAGCCCGACACCATTGCGGGCAGTCCCTGACCCCCAAAGCTTGATTGGGCATCAAGGATGCGCGCCAGCGTTTCTAATTGCTCGCGCTCAATCTCGGCGATCAGCTCGTGCACAGAGAGCTTATCGGCTTGGGTCGCGAGATCGACTTCGCGATCCCCTGTTTCCACGATATCGCGCACCGTCAGCCCACTATCATTGGTCGGCACACCTTGGGCATGCGCGGCACTGACAGCTGCAGAGAGCCAAAACAGAAGGGCGAGGCTAGGCTTCAATGTCGCCCTCCGACCCGTCGATGGGTGTGAAGAGGCAGTCTCGCGCGGCCAGGGCAATCGGCTCAACAGGTGCGACGGCTGCTAGAAACGTAAAGCAGTTCGCTTGCGGCTCTTGGTATTGGGCGCAAGATGCGAGAAGCCCGAGGACGACAACGAGAGAAAAAATCGGATCATGAGAGTCTCCAAAAATCAGGGCGGTCGCGGTAGTCAGAGCTAACAAGGGCTTCGCCCTTTTCCATGCCGCCAAGAATGGTGAGATTGGGCCCCAATGCGCTGAGATCAGCATCGACAACAACAGATCCGCGATCATCACGGATCAGGGCCAGCCGCGAGTTGCT
>NZ_JBDVGB010000028.1:0-20060 GCF_039940735.1 Tateyamaria sp. | reverse complement strand
GCCTTTGAAACAACAAAGCCGCCCTTCGGGGCGGCTTTTTCATTTTGTTGTGACAATTGAGCGATCTTCACCGTCTTGTTCTCAGTGCTGAAAGAAAACTCAAGGAGACAATCAAATTCCAAATGGTGGGTGAAATGGGGGATGCTTGATGCGCAAAGCCACCTAACCAATTGATAAAGAACATATTAATTAGGTTGAGATGGCGGAGACTCAGGGATTCGAACCCTGGGGACGCTCTCACGCCCAACGGTTTTCAAGACCGCCGCATTCGACCACTCTGCCAAATCTCCGTTGGGGACGCTTTAAAGTGCCTTTTCTGATTCGGCAAATACCTCACGCCTTGGGGAAAATTGCCGATTGGTGAATGCTATGCTTTTCAGAACGTACAAACGGCGCTATGGTGCCTGCAAGATCCCGCTCAGCGGGGCGCAAACATGTGCCGATAACGGCATGCGGTCGAAAATCGGCCATACAGGCAACAGCAGGCAAGGACTTGGTCCATGAGCAGAACCATCACACGTTTTCATCTTCGCAACAGCGTTCTCGCCGTCGCCGCCCTTGGGGTATTGGCTGGCTGTGACGAAAGCGGACAGTTTGTCGCCAAGCAGGTGTTCAAACCCAATACAACGGTCGAAGGCACCCCCGTCGCCGGACGCGCATCCAAAACGGTTGAACGCGACGTTGAAGCGCCGGACGTCTTTTCCGCCAGCGAAGCGGGCCTATGGGACGGACGCCCCTCGCTTGGTGGCGTTTGGGTGGCACACCCTGACGTAACCGAACCCGAACGCGTCATCATCCGCAACGCAACCAACGACAAATTCGTCGTCGGCGCTTTGTTTCGCCGCGAACGCGACATCCCCGGGCCGCGCTTGCAAATCAGCTCGGACGCAGCCGAAGCGCTTGGCATGTTGGCCGGTGCGCCTGCGGATTTGAATGTCACAGCCCTTCGTAAGGAAGAAGTGGCCGAAGCGGTCGAAGACATCGCTCCGCTCGACGTCGAAGGTGTTGCCGCCCCGTCTGAAGTCACCTCAAGCACGTTGGACCCGCTCCAAAGTGCGGCGGCCGCCATTGACGCATCCGCCCCCGGCATTCAGCCCGCAGCAACCGCGACCGCAACACCTGTTGCCGCAGCGGCTCCAACCCGCGCGGTGGCCTCGTCCTTGTCCAAGCCATTCATCCAAATCGGCATCTTCTCGGTTCAGGAAAACGCTGACCGCACCGCCAAACAAATGCGCAGCGCGGGCATCATACCTACCGTGAATAACTTTGAACGCGACGGTAAGACCTTTTGGCGCGTTGTTGTCGGCCCTGCCGCCACCAGCGGTGACCGTGCGCAATTGCTGACTAAGGTCAAAAACGAAGGGTTCACTGACGCCTACGCTGTGTCCAACTGATCTGCTACAGGAGTACCCACCACGTGATCCGCATTCTCGCCGTTGCCGCCCTGCTGATCCCAGCTGCCCTGCCCTTGCACGCCTTTGAGACGCGCGCGACATCGGCTTTTGTGATCGATCACACGACGGGGACGGTCCTGCTGAACAAGAATGCGGACACACCTTTGCCCCCCGCATCCATGTCCAAGTTGATGACGCTTTTTCTTGCGTTCGAGGCGATCGAGCGTGGCCAGCTGTCCATGACGGACGAATTGGTTGTATCGGCCCACGCAAATAGTTTTGGTGGATCGACCTTGTTCTTACGCACGGGCGAGCGGGTGAAAGTCGAGGATCTGCTGCGTGGCATCATCGTTTTGTCCGGAAACGACGCCTGCGTTGTGATCGCCGAGGCGCTTAGCCCCGACGGCACCGAGGGCGGTTTTGCCCGTTTGATGACGCGCCGCGCGCAAGAATTGGGAATGACCAATTCCACCTTTGCCAATTCCAGCGGATGGCCTGCCGCTGGCCACCGCATGTCGATGCGGGATCTTGGCCTTTTGGCAAAACACTTGCTGGACGACTTTCCAGAATACTACCCGATGTTCTCGGAAAAAGAATTCCTATTCGACCCCAACGAATCCTCTAACCGGCGGAACAGAAACCCTCTTTTGGGTCTGGGCATCGGCGCCGATGGCCTGAAAACAGGCCACACTCAAGAAGCCGGTTATGGGCTGACAGGGTCCGCCAAACAGGGCGATCGTCGTGTGATTTTTGTACTTTCGGGCATGGATAGCGCTGCTGCCCGCGCCGAAGAATCCGAAGCGGTCGTTAACTGGGCCTTCCGCCAGTTTGCACAGCGCACCATCGCAACAGGCGGCGAACGCATCGCAACGGCCAAAGTCTGGGAAGGGTCTGAACCCGAAGTGGGTCTTGTTCCTGTCGAAAATATCAGCGTTCTTTTACCTATACTGACTGGCGCAAAAGTAAGCGCTGACGTCGTTTATACCGGCCCAATTCAAGCCCCGGTCACCGCTGGAACACAACTGGCTGAATTGGTCTTACAACCCGAAGGCCTGCCAGAACAACGCATTCCCCTTGTGGCGGAAAGTGACGTGGCACATGGCGGCTTTCTGGCCAAAGTCTCAACCGCGGCTATGTCACTGTTTGAAGCAATCCGCGGTCCAGCCACACCGGAAAGTGGCGCGTGACGGCAACCGGCCACTTTATCAGCTTTGAAGGCATCGATGGTTCGGGGAAATCCACTCAAGCGCGCCTGCTTGCGGATCATCTGCGGGGTCAAGGCCATGACGTCATCCTGACGCGTGAACCCGGTGGCAGCGCCGGGGCCGAGGAAATCCGCGCGCTTGTCCTACAAGGCGATCCAGACCGCTGGTCAGCCGAAACCGAACTTTTATTGTTCACCGCCGCACGGCGCGACCATCTGGAACGGCTGATCCTCCCTGCCCTTGCGAGTGGCAAAATCGTGATCTGTGATCGTTTCGCCGACAGCACGCGCATGTATCAAGGCCTCAGCCGCGGTGATCTGCGCGCTTCTGTCGATGCTTTGCACAGCCTAATGATCGGGCGCGAACCAGACCTAACACTGCTGATCGACATGGATCCGGTCGAAGGTCTTGCGCGCGCCAAGGGCCGTCAAGGCAGCGAAGAACGGTTCGAAGACTTTGGCACAGACCTACAAATCGCGATGCGCGCAGGTTTTTTGGCGCTGGCCAAAGAATTCGCGCACCGCTTTACCGTCATTGATGGCGCACGCGACATGGATGCGGTCGCCCAAGACGTGACACAGACTGTCACAGATCACCTCGCGTCTTAAAACGCGGCTGTTTCAAGCGCTCTAATTCATTGTTCCAAAATACTCTGGGGAACGGCCAAAGGCCGTGGGGCAAAGCCCCTTATAAAACCCCAATCCAACCAACCAATTGACCCGACCCCATTTCCCCCGCGCCGCACCAATGCTACATCTCCTTTATGGCCGATGACGTGAATGATCCCACCCGCATTGAGGGCGCCCCGCACCCGCGCGAAACACCCGAATTGATCGGTCAAGACAGCGCTCAGGCGGCTTTTCTGGACGCGTTCAATTCTGGACGCTTACATCACGCTTGGCTGATCACTGGCCCGCGCGGCGTGGGCAAAGCGACGCTGGCTTGGCGCATCGCACGCTTTCTTTTAACCACTCCAGACCTTGATCCCGACGATATGTTCGGCGCGCCAGCGCCAACCTCACTAAACGTCGCCGAAGATCACCCCATCGCTCGACGCATCGCCGCCGGTGCTGAACCGGGCCTCAAATCTGTGCACCGCACCGTCAACGAAAAGACTAAAAAGCTGCGCGACCAGATTGTTGTGGATGATGTGCGCGATATGGCCGCGTTCTTCCAGCTGTCGGCCACAGATGGCGGACGGCGTGTGGTGATCATCGACGCCGCAGACGAAATGAACGTAAACGCCGCCAATGCTCTTCTCAAAATGCTCGAAGAGCCCCCGGCCCGCACAACACTTTTGTTGATCTGCCACCAACCCAGTCGCCTGTTGCCCACAATCCGTTCGCGCTGCCGCACATTAAGGCTTGGCGCTTTGAATGGGGATCAAATGGCACAAGCCATGGCTCAAGCAGGCGTAGACCCCGGCGCGCAAGCCGCCGCCCTCGCTGAACTCAGCGCAGGTTCAGTTGGCGAAGCCCTGCGCCTTGCCCTGCTGGACGGTTTAAAAATATACAACGAAATTATCGCGCTCTTGGACACCATGCCGAACCTCGACCGGCCTCGCGCCCTTGCACTCGCCGAAGCCGCAAGCGCGCGCGGCGCTGAAACGCGGCTGGATCTGCTTTATACTTTGATCGATATCGCCCTTGCCCGCCTTGCCCGCACAGGTGCCGGGCACCCCCCTGCGATTGAAGCCGCCCCAAACGAGGCCGCCACCTTTGCCCGCCTTGCGGCACACCCCGCCCAAGCGCGCGCCTGGGCCGATACAGCGCAAACCACGCTCGAACGTGCACGGCACGGGCGCGCGGTGAACCTTGACGCTGGCGCGCTGGTTCTTGATACCCTGTTCAAACTCTCAGCCACGGCAAGCCCCAGATGACCCCAAACATAACCGACAGCCATTGCCACCTCGATTTCCCCGATTTCGAAGGGCAACTTGACCAAATCGTCGCCAACGCCGCCGAGGTTGGCGTTACGCGCATGGTTACTATCTGCACCAAACTGCGCCTTGAACCGCAAGTGCGCGCCATCGCCGAAGCCCACGCGCCGGTCTTTTACGCGGCCGGAACCCACCCAATGAGTGCCGCAAGCGAACCGCTTGCCAGCACGGATGAGCTGATCGCGCTGGCCGATCACCCCAAATTTGTCGGGATCGGGGAGACCGGCCTTGATTATCACTACACCGCCGAAAGCGCTGATATTCAAAAAAAATCCCTGCGCATCCATATCGATGCCGCACGTCAAACTGGGCTGCCACTGATCATCCATGCCCGCGCCGCTGACGACGACATGGCGCGCATTCTGGCCGAAGAACACAAGCAAGGCGCGTATTCCTGCGTGATGCACTGCTTTTCCTCAAGTGCCGCCCTTGCGCACGCGGCACTGGACCTTGGCTTTTACTTATCCATGTCCGGCATCGCGACCTTCCCCAAATCCCAAGAGGTGCGCGACATCTTTGCGACAGCCCCCGTAGACCGCATTCTTGTGGAAACCGACGCGCCCTACCTTGCGCCGCCCCCATACCGTGGAAAACGAAACGAACCCGCATATACAGCCCACACGGCACGCAAAGGGGCGGAAGTCTTCGCCATGGACTACGCCGATTTTGCGGCACAGACGCAAAAGAACTTCGAACGCTTGTTCTCCAAAGCCGCCGCGTACAAAGTGAGCGCATGAGCGACACCCTCACCTTCACCGTTCTCGGCTGCGGCTCGTCCGGTGGCGTTCCGCGCCTTGGTGGGTTGTGGGGGGCGTGTGATCCTGCCAATCCCAAAAACCGCCGCCAGCGTTGTTCGTTGTTGGTAGAACGACACGGGGCCGAAGGCACAACAACAGTGCTAATCGACACATCACCAGATGTGCGCAACCAGCTGCTAAACGCCAATGTCGGACGGCTAGACGGGGTAGTTTATACCCATGCGCATGCAGATCATGTGCACGGCATAGATGATTTGCGCATGATCGTGTTCAACATGCGCGCGCGCTTGCCAGTTTGGGCCGACACTCCAACCAAAGAAGACCTTCTGGCGCGCTTTGCCTATGTGTTTGTACAACCTCAAGGATCTTCCTATCCGCCCATACTGGACCTCAACCTACTGGACGGCCCCTGTACCGTTTCAGGCCCGGGCGGCGACATAACACTGACCCCCTTCCAGGTCGGCCATGGCAACATAGATGCGCTTGGCTTTCGCATTGCCAATGTTGCTTATTTGCCAGACGTATCCGACATCCCCGCCCCCGCATGGGAGGCTTTGAAAGACCTCGACATCTGGATCGTCGACGCATTGCGCCGCGATCCGCACCCGACACACAGCCACCTGTCCAACACGCTCGAATGGATCGCGCGCGCCAACCCCAAGCGGGGCATCTTAACCAACATGCACCTAGATCTGGATTATGAAACTGTGCGCGCAGAAACCCCGGACCACGTCGAACCCGCCTATGACGGCATGACATTCAGCACAGCGGCACCGTGATCCAACTTCATCTTGCCAAATAAACTCCCGCCGGAGGCTCCCGCACTCTCGGCACTGACCAAGGCCTGACCCATGCAAGCCCTTCTAGATGTTATCCTGCCGGTCTTTCTGGTAATCGGGTTCGGTTATGTGGCTGTGTGGCGCGGATTTTTCCCGGTCTCTGGCGTCGACGCGTTGATGAAATTCAGCCAACACTTCGCGATTCCGTGCCTTTTGTTTATGGCTATCGTGAACCTGGACCTAAGCGTCAGCATAAACCCCCGCCTATTATTCAGCTTCTATACGGGCGCCACGGTTGGGTTCTTTCTGGGATTGTTTGGCGCACGCTTTGTGTTCAAGCGCGACTGGGAAGACGCGGTCGCCATCGGCTTTTGCTGCCTGTTTTCCAATTCTGTCCTGTTAGGCCTTGCCATCAACGAACGCGCCTATGGGGCCGACGCACTGGCCGGGGCGTTTTCGATCATCGCGTTCCATTCGCCTTTTTGCTACGGCCTTGGCATCACGGCGATGGAGATCGCACGCAATCGCGGCCAGTCCCCGCTGGTGATGGCACGCGGCGTGGCGCGGGCGATGTTTCGCAACGCCTTGGTGTTGGCCATTTTTGCAGGGTTCATCGTGAACCTTACAGGCCTAACAATCCCATATGTACTGAAAGACGCCCTTGATCTGGTCATCCGCGCCGCGCTTCCCACTGCGTTGTTTGCGCTTGGTGGCGTGTTGATTCAGTACAAACCCGAAGGCGATGCGCGTGTGATCGCGATGATCTGCGCCGTTTCGCTGGTGGTACACCCGGCCATCACATGGACGTTGGGCAGCGCACTCTCCGTACCCAAAGATATCTTTAACCCCGGCGTTCTGACGGCCGCGATGGCACCGGGTGTAAACGGCTATATCTTTGCCAATATGTATGGGCGCGCGCGCCGTGTCGCGGCGTCTTCGGTGTTGGTGGCAACGGCCGCCTCGGTGTTCACAGCGTGGGTGTGGTTGGTGGTTCTGGGATAACCTGTTCGGCCTGACGCGCGCGGGCAAGCTCTGCATTCAATGCACCCCCCAAAAGCACCAGATAGGCGCTGATAAACAGCCACATCAACATGACAATCACCGCGCCGATCGATCCGTAAACCTCGTTATAGGTTCCAAAATTGCGCAGATAGATCGAAAATCCGACAGACGCCATGACCCAACCAAAAGACGCAAATATCGCGCCCGGCGACATCAATTTGACCCGCTGCCCTTCAAGGTTCGGCCCCAGTCGATAAATCAATGCAAAGCCAACCAACAACACCCCAATGCCAACAACCCATCGCACAACTTCGACCCCGAACCCCGCCAAAGGCCCCAACGGGAAAAAAGCCAGAATGATCGGCAGCACGACAATGCACGCCATTGCCACCAGAAGAACCCCGATTAAACTGCCCGTCAAAAGCAATGCGCGCAGGTAATGCGACACCCCGGATCGGTTCGGCGCGTCATAGATCGCGTTCAGCCCGCGCATCAACGCCGCGACACCGGCCCGCGATGACCACAGCGCAAACCCAAACGACAGCACAGACGCCCACCCCAGCGTCAGCCCGTCTGTCGTGGCCAGCTTGCCCAACTGCGCAGCCAACAGACGGTAGACATCGTTTGGAATGATCGCCTGAAACTCTTCCAACTGTGCCAACGCAAGACCCGGGTCCCCCACAATCCCCCACAGCGCAATCGTGGCCGCAAGTCCTGGAAAAACCGCAAGAATTGCATAAAACGCAACACCCGCTGCAATCAGGCCAAGGTTCTTTTCATCAATAAGGCGCACAACATGTTGCCCCGCCCGCCACCAATTGGTTACGCGCCGAAGGGGGCTTGTTAAGGGAACAAATGCTTTCATGAGTGTCGAATTCCGGCCAAGTCCGCACCTCGTTTGCAACCACAAGTGCGACCTTCAAACGGATTTGAAGCCCTATATGCAAGGGTTATCTTTGAAATCAGAGGGATAGAGTGGCGCAGGTAGAATGCGGCAATCTAAATCCGTCGAAGCACTCATTGTTTTTTCAGAACAATTGCTCCCCGTACGCAACGGACAAGACGGATATTCCTTTTATGTGTAAAGGGAATGTTATGTGTAAAGGGAATGTGGTGCGGGTGAAGGGACTCGAACCCCCACGCCATAGGCGCCAGAACCTAAATCTGGTGCGTCTACCAATTCCGCCACACCCGCATTAACGCCCCTTTAGCAAAGTGTTTCGAAGGATGCGAGAGGTATCCGTGCAACAGGTGAAAAAACTGTACGACTAGGCCGGGCGACATTAAGGAAATCTTGAACTATCATGGCTTTAACCTAGAGGCAGGTTGAAAAAGCAAAGAGAGACGCCATGAAACCGAATACGGTCGGGCGCGAATTGAGCGGGCGAATGCCCCCGTTGCGCACAGAGATATGCCACGTCGGACTTGTGTCCGGCACACTCCTGATGACAGCCGATGGCGAATTGCCGGTCGAGTACCTCTCGCCCGGAGATCGCATAATTACGCGCAATGCCGGTCTTGTGCCGCTCAGCGCCATTGAAAGCGTGCGGGTGCGCGACGAGGCGGTGAAAATCTCCGCCGGATCACTTGGCGATACCAAACCCTCACATCACGTCATGGTGCCCGCCGCCCAAATGGTGCTGGTGCGCGACTGGCGCGCCAAAGCGATGCGCGGTGCAGCACAAGCGGTCATGCCCGCAGGATGCCTTATCGATGATGAATACATCACATCATTAGGCCAACGCGACATGACACTCGTGCGGCTTGGATTTCATGCGCCCTACGTCATTTACGCCGATGGGTTGGAGTTGTCCGTGCCCGCGATGGCGATGGCAAGCATGGCGGCATAGACGCGCCGTCTTCTCAACATCTGTGACAAACGCCACCTAAGTCATGTCCCCGGCGAATTAGCCGGGGCAAGAAATACCTGCACGCCACGTCATACCGGTTAAATCCGACCCAAAGCACAAAACAGAAACGGTCGTACAGTAAGCCGGATCCTGATCCGGCCCGCGTTTCCGTATAACGCCGCGGGCAAAGAGCGTCCGAGCAGGGACATCATGGCTCAACTTTGCGCGATTCAATTTCGATTACTTTTTGAGCATCTCGCATAATTTGCATGCAATTGAGCTCAAAAGTAGCATGCCGAGGCGCAATGTGCACGACACACCATAGACCCTCTCCAGCGCAAGTGATCCTTCAAAACCGCAATAAAGCGCAAACGGAGGCAACCTCATGAAAAAGATCGAAGCCATCATCAAGCCCTTCAAGCTGGATGAAGTCAAAGAGGCCTTGCAAGAGGTCGGCGTACAAGGGTTGTCCGTGATCGAAGTCAAAGGCTTTGGCCGTCAGAAAGGTCACACCGAACTTTATCGCGGCGCTGAGTATGTGGTCGACTTCCTTCCAAAAGTGAAAGTCGAAGTTGTTTTGGATGACGATCAAGTCGATGCAGCAATTGCTGCCATCGTGGACGCGGCCAAAACCGAAAAAATTGGTGACGGCAAAATCTTCGTCACCCCCGTTGAACAAACCATCCGCATCCGGACCGGCGAAACCGGTTCAGACGCGCTTTAAACTCTACATCGAAAAGACAGGAAGGACTTCCCGAACATGGCTCACCCACTTCTGGATATGATCAAGGCTGAAGACGCCGAATACGTCGACATCCGCTTTACCGACCCACGCGGCAAACTGCAGCACGTGACAGTCATGTCCGATCAAATCGACGCCGATTTCATCGAAGAAGGCTTTATGTTTGACGGCTCCTCTATCGCGGGCTGGAAATCGATCGAAGCCTCCGACATGAAGCTGATGCTTGACGAAACCAGCGCATATGTTGACCCGTTTTATGCGGAAAAAACAATCTGCGTGCACTGTTCAGTTGTTGAGCCCGACACCGGCGAAGCCTATGATCGCGACCCACGTGGCACGGCCGAAAAAGCCGAAGCTTACCTGAAATCCTCCGGCATCGGCGACGTTGCTTACATGGGTCCAGAAGCAGAATTTTTCCTGTTCGACGACGTGCGTTTTTCCAATTCGATCAACAAAGTATCTTACGAAGTTGATGCGTCAGATGCGTCTTGGAACACGGACACAGAATACGAAATGGGCAACATGGGTCACCGTCCCGGCGTCAAGGGCGGCTACTTCCCTGTGAACCCCACAGACGAAGCTCACGACCTGCGTTCTGAAATGCTATCGACCATGAAACGTCTTGGCATGAAGGTCGACAAGCACCACCACGAAGTGGCGTCCTGTCAGCACGAATTGGGTCTGATCTTTGGATCGTTGACCAAGCAAGCCGACGAGCTGCAAAAATACAAATACGTGATCCACAACGTGGCCCACGCTTACGGCAAATCCGCCACCTTCATGCCCAAACCCATCGCGGGCGATAACGGCACCGGCATGCACGTGAACATGTCGATCTGGAAAGACGGCAAGCCCCTGTTCGCAGGCGACAAATACGCCGATCTGTCCGACGAAGCCTTGTTCTTCATCGGCGGCATCCTGAAGCACGCCAAAGCGTTGAACGCCTTCACCAACCCATCGACCAACAGCTACAAACGCCTGATCCCAGGTTTTGAAGCACCCGTGCTGCGCGCCTACTCTGCCCGCAACCGGTCGGGTTGTGTACGGATCCCATGGACCGAAAGCCCCAAAGCCAAGCGCGTTGAGGCCCGTTTCCCAGATCCATCCGCCAACCCATACCTGTGCTTTGCGGCACTTTTGATGGCTGGCCTTGACGGTATCCAGAACAAGATTCACCCCGGTGAACCTTCCGACAAAGACCTGTATGACCTGCCACCAGAAGAGCTGGCCGGCATCCCAACTGTCTGCGGTTCCTTGCGCGAAGCGATGGAAGAGCTGAAAGCCGACATGGACTTCCTGCTTGCTGGTGATGTGTTCACCAAAGACCAGATCGAAGGCTACATCGACCTGAAAATGGAAGAAATCACACACTACGAACACACCCCTCACCCGGTTGAGTTCGGCATGTATTACAGCTGCTAATCCTCCCAAGCAGTTAAACATGAAAGGGCGCCTCCCTCTGGCGCCCTTTTTTTCTGACTTAGACACATCAAAACGTGTCTCTATTTTGAACAGAACAGCACAACATGACGTGCCAAATGACGGACATAAATGTGCAAAGTTGGACGAGAGACTGAGCAGTCGGAAACGAACGGGACAACTGCGGTTTCAAGTCACACAAACAAAGCCCCTAAGGGCGCCCCGAATAAACGCAAGGCCGTCGAACACCCGTTCACTGACGCATCCATAAAACTGCAAAACACAACCAATAGCTGCGCAAATTTCTGCAAATGGTCGGTGACTGCACGATTAGGCGCACTTAACTCGGCGAGTTGCCGCCGAAGTTGCCGCGTCGCAGCAATGGTAAGGATTTACTTACTTGCGGCCAACGCATCGCCTTCAGATGATGCAAGGAACGCAAGTTAACCAACCAAACTGCGCTGTCAAAGAAAGGGCCTTTATGACAACTTCTCAGTTTTGCCTTCGGGTGGGCGTCGCCGTTTCGGTTATTATGACTCTACAAATCTTGCTGAATACCCTCGGATAAAGATTATTAGAAAGTTAATGCTTGGGTCTGACTGTCCAGACGCGTTAACCTACACCACGTTTTTTTGGTGAAAGGTCGGGCAAATGACAGCAACAACAAATTTACATCGCGGGTGGATCGCAGGCGTTTTGATGGCTTTGGCCACCGGCGCGCACGCACAATGCAGCGACACAAACGCAGGCTTTGATGTTTGGAAAACGGACTTTGCAAAGAACGCGCAGCGCGCAGGCGTCAAACAACGCGGGCTAGATGCTTTGGCGCAGGCGCGCTATGCGAATGGCACCATTGCTGCAGATCGCAATCAAAAGTCCTTTCGTTATACCCTGTCCAAATTCATGCAAATCCGCGGCGCAGACACAATTGTCGCCCAAGGGCGCAAACGCAAAGCACGCAACCCTGATTTCTATGCTGCCCTCGAACGGCAATACGGCGTGCCAGCAGGGGTCATCATCGCCATCCACGGCATGGAAACCGCCTTTGGTGGCTTCATGGGTGACAGCGCCGTAGTCTCGGCGATTGTGACGCTGACCTTTGACTGCCGCCGCTCGGAATTTTTTGAACCACACGCCATTGGTGCACTGAAGCTTGTGGATCAAGGCGCCATCACGGGCGCCACCAAAGGCGCCAAGCACGGAGAATTGGGCCACACCCAATTTCTTCCAGGAAATGCGCTTAAGTTTGGGGTAGACGCCAACGGCGACGGGCGCGTGGATTTCTACAATCAAACCGACGCGTTGGCTTCAACTGCCAATTTCCTGCGCCAAAAAGGGTGGAAACCCGGCAAAGGCTATCAAGAAGGTCAACCGAATTTCGCCGTGATCAAACAATGGAACGCGGCGACCGTCTATCAGCAGGCCATCGCGATCATGGGCGCACGCATCGACGGATGATCCATCTTCATCTTGCTTAAAAAACTCCGGGGGGGGGCCGCAGGCCGGGGGCTGGCCCCCTCTCCACTTGCCAAACAGACAATCGCGCCCTATTTCACGACGCATAGGGTTCAGGCCCCTGCCCTGCGCATATGTGGTGAAGCCTGACGCACCGATCCTTTCCCCGGTCGCAGCCCCGGCAATGCGCAGACCCGCTTAGGCAACTTTCGCGACCGCGAACAAGGAGACGGATATGGATATCCCCCTTCCCTCACGCGCGGCCCTTAAAGCGCAAGCCAAACGGCTGCGTATGTCACTTTCCGAGGCAGGAACGCCTTGCACCCACGCCCAAGCGCTTGAAGCAGTGGCCAAACAGTGGGGCGCGCGTGACTGGAACACATTGCACGCACGTGCCAGCGAAGGCCCGCGCCCGGCCTACATGCCCGGTCAACGTATCAATGGCCGTTACTTAGGGCATCGTTTTGCAGGCCATATTAAATCTGTCAGTCGTATTGGGGCTGCCCAGCATCGGCTGACGTTGCGCTTTGATCACCCTATTGATGTCGTCACCTCTGCGCATTTCTCAAACCTGCGAAGCCAAGTGAACTGTGCGGTTGATGGGATGGGGCGTTCGCCACGCAAAACGTCCGACGGACAACCCCATGTGGTCATCGATGACGCTTGGGCCGGCGGCTAACGCAATTCTGGCACATCCGCGCGTGCCAACACATAGGTGTGGATCACAAAGATCACCGCCCGACTAAGGGGCAGGCGCAACAGCGTCTGCCGCTCGGATCGGTAAAAGGGCCCATCTGGCAGGTTTGATCCCACCCGAAGCGGTGCCGCGGCTGAGCGCGGTTGATGCAATTCGGCGTCTTGATACCAAAGTTGATTGAAACGCCACAAAGGGCGACCGACTTGAATTCCATCGAATAAACGTTGGACGCGACGCGCCACATTTTCTGTGTATTCATCAACCGGGATGTGGACTTCTCTCAAAGGCCGGCCGACTTTTTCGGCCAAGGACCATGATGCGGGGAAACACAAAACAGCCCCCGTAAACACATGTTCGTCGCCGCGCTTTTCCAAAATGACAAAATCATTTTGCAAGCAGCGCCCCAACGCCTCTAACGGGGTGGTGGACGACACGTCCACCTTACGCCCATCCGGGCAAGTGACCTGCGCGCCTTCGACTGTAAAACCGAGGGTCGGCATGATGTTCAACGCTTCGTGCAGCAATTCTTGCGCCGCGTTCTGCGACGCAGTTTCAAGGTAAAGCACCTGTTCCGGCACATCATCCAGCAGCGCAATACGGCGCGCCATTTGCGCTGCATATGTCTCGTCCACGCGCAGCCATGGCCCGTGTTCGGGTTGTACGCCCGGAAGCCCACGGGTGTCGGTCATGTCCGCCGGTAACTCAGAGTGTAGGGTCATTTCAGCCATTCCCTGTCGTCGCGCGCGTCATCCAGCGGGTCAAGCCCCGCCGGGCCGCAAAGCCCAATTTGCGTTAAAAACGACGCCCAACTGCGTCGCAAACCGGCAATCACATCGCAAAATTCCGCGCCACGCTGCTAAGCAAAGGGAGGACACCGATGCCCCAACACCACCGCGACACCCGCAAGATTGACCCCACGCGCGGCGCACAGCTTGGCGATGGCACCCCCAATGACGCCAACCGTATCGAAATCGGCCCGACCGAACCGGCCTTTGCCGAATGGCAGGCCGCGGGCCTTGCCCTGCCCAACTTGGCGGCCATGCGCGAATACCGTTGGAAACGCCTGACCCAACACGTTGTGGATCGTGGCTATGCCGGTGTGTTGATGTTTGACCCTTTGAACATCCGCTACGCGACCGACAGCACCAATATGCAGCTGTGGAACACCCATAATCCGTTCCGTGCCGTATTGGTCTGTGCCGACGGGTATATGGTGATATGGGATTATAAAAACGCGCCCTTCCTGAGCAGCTTTAACCCGCTGGTGCGCGAGGTGCGTGGCAGTGCGTCTATGTTCTATTTCTCGACCGGGGATAAAACAGACGTCAAAGCCGACGCCTTTTCCAATGAGGTCCGACAACTGCTTGAAGAACACGCACCCGGCCACAAGCGTCTGGCCGTGGACAAGATTATGCTGCACGGCGCCCACGCATTACAAGCCCAAGGGTTTGAAATCATGGACGGCGAGGAGGTCACAGAAAAGTCCCGCGCCATCAAAGGCCCGGACGAACTGCTTGCCATGCGTTGCGCCAACCACGCTTGCGAAACAACGGTGCGCAAAATGGAGGATTTCGCGCGCGCCAATGTCGGTGACGGTTCCACCTGCGAAGACGACATTTGGGCCATTATGCATGCGGAAAACATCAAACGCGGTGGCGAATGGATCGAAACTCGCCTGCTGTCGTCAGGCCCGCGCACCAATCCGTGGTTTCAGGAATGTGGCCCACGGGTGTGTCAGCAAAACGAGATCATATCCTTTGATACCGATCTGATTGGATCATATGGCATCTGCATCGACATTTCGCGTTCGTGGTGGATTGGCGACCAAAAACCGCCTCCTGACATGGTCTATGCCATGCAGCACGCCCACGAGCACATCATGACCAACATGGAAATGATCAAACCCGGCGTGACCATTCCTGAACTGACGGCCAACACCCATGTTCTGGATGATCAATTTCAAGCGCAAAAATATGGCTGCCTGATGCACGGGGTTGGTCTGTGTGATGAATGGCCGTTGGTCGCTTATCCCGACAAGGCCGTGCCCGGTGCATTTGATTACGCGTTAGAACCCGGCATGGTGCTGTGTGTCGAGGCGGCCGTGGGCGCAGTTGGCGGTGATTTCACCATCAAACTTGAAGACCAAGTGTTGGTGACTGAAGACGGCTTTGAGAACCTAACCACCTATCCTTTCGATGTGGCTCTGATGGGCGGCTAAGACCCCATCACGATATTTGATTGCCCATACGCAGGCGTTCAGTCTATGGTTTTGAGCATAGGCTAAACTTGAACACCGACACAATTGACGATCAAGGAGGCCTATTTTGGCCACGCTGCACCTAAAAGCACCGGTCGGGAAACCTGGCAAAACCGGCAACGCAAAACAGGTCAAAAACAAACCCGCCGACGTTGTCGTTCTGCGTCGGATGCTGATTGCGAATGGCTATAAATTACCCGACGAAGGCGGTTTTGACGCCAAGCTAAGTGCGGTCATCATCGGCGCGCAGAAAAAGGCTGGGATCAAAGATCAAGACTGCGTGGTCATGCCCGGTGACAAGGTTTGCAAGGCCTTGACCCCAAAATATGTGACGCAAGAAAAGCAAGCCGCGAACGTGAAAATGGTCACGTTCAAGATCGGCAGCACGACCTATGAGCTGTCCCCCGAGGACCACAAAGCTGCTGTCGCCAAACTGTTCAAAAAGATCGAACCGGCGACGCGCAAGCTGATCTCGCAAGTTGATTACACAATGGATCGCTATCAATTCTATCTTGATACGGCGACGATGAAAAACAACATTGCGATGGCGCTTGTGCAGGCCTCGATCATGGCCATCGGGCGCATCGATTTTCCAGACGACAAAAAGATGGTCAAGGCCCTGACCGCGCGCCACGAACTTGATCGCAGCCTGCGCTCAAAGGACTTGCAGTTGTATTGCAAGGCGATGCGCACGGCCGAAAGAGATATCAACGCTTTTGTCAAAGAATTCCGCGCCTATGTTCAGAAAATGGATGGCAATGGCAGCGCGATCCAAGGCGCGCTTGAAGTCGTCAAATCGACCTCGTTTGCGGCTGTTGAAATCCTCGCGGTGCCCGTGGTGATGACCTACACGCGGCTGCCCCCTGATAAGGCATATCTGGCGTCCAAAACGGCGGTGGCTGGAATTGAATCCTTGGCCACTGATTTGGGCAAACAGATTTCGGGCCAGAAAGTGAACGTATCAGGTTCACTTGGGCGGGCCGGCTATGCGATGGCGCGCGAACTTGTGCTGGGGTGGTGTGGCGGCAAAATCAAATTCAAAGGGCCATTGCTGACGCGCACCATGAAAATGCTTGGCCCCGCGCTGACCAAAGCGTTTCCGTTCATCCCCAAGGGCGTCGCTGCCAACTTTGCCGCTCGCTATCTTCAAGGCATGGGCGAAGAAGGCACAAAGGCCATTCTAGAAGCATTGACCAAGGGCGTTGAAAGTTGGATCAAAAAAGGCAAACCACCCAGCAAATCTGAGATCGACAAGCTGTTTGATGACGTTGTGAAAGCAACCGCTCTTGGTGGGTTGGGTAAGAACCTTGGCCGCTTTAACGATACATGGACCGCCAAAAGCCCATTGATTTTGCGCCACAAAATGATTGTCGCGGGCTTTCGCAAGGTTGATTCCAAAAGCGTGATCACCGCTGTGCACCGCGAGGCACTGGCAACTCGCATCATGGGCAAAGTGCAGGATTTGGCGTTGGCCAAAGGCTACGACAACGTGTTTTCTCAGGCCACGGGCAACGAAAGCGCCAGTGCCTTGGCCGCCCAAGCCGAAAAGGCGTTAAAAAGCGATCGTGAAATCACAGCGCAAATCGAAGCGATGATCGCTGCCGAAGTTAAAGCCCAAAGTAAAAAATAGCCCGACCTCACCCGGGTTGGCCCCACGCCAGAACACACAGGAGCATCGGCGTGGATCAAATCGGATCTTCAGTCGACTTTGGTTTCGGTCTTTTCAGGGTCCGAAGGAAAACCTGCGCTCGCAACCAGTTGTTCATACCCACGCACCTGAATACGGGCACGCGGGAATGGTGCTTCGGCTTCGGGGTCTGACAATTCTGGGTATAAAGCGACGAGGCGCGCATGTGCCATTGGGTCCAATGCCCGGCGGGCCACTTTGCCCGGGTAGAACGATTCAGTTGGCATCCGGTTCGCCCAAACGATGGCATGACCTTGGATCATAAAGTGATTGTATTCGATCGCTTGTGCGCTGGTGTCTTTGGTGATCCGGTTGCCGTCAACACAAGCATGCGCGGCTATCAACACGCTGTCTTCGTCAAACAGGATTTGGTTAGATACTTCTTCGCGCAGGATGCAGTGGCGCGGAGACACGCGCGTATCGGCGTATGGATTATCGGCCCCAAAAGCGTGTGCCGCAATGCACACCGGTTGGTCTTCGTGCCGTGGGAACAAAACAGCGCGATGCGCCGTCCACACAATGGGTTGAGGCCCGTCGTCCGCCGTCATCACCGCATCGTCGACCTGTAATATTTCAACAGGGACATCGCCGCGCGTGATCCGGATCAAGGTGCCCCGCGCAAAACAGACCAATTCGCCATAAGCTGTTCCCCCGCCGTCGTTCAAGAACGTAATGTCAAAGGTGACGCCGGGTTCAAGCGGGTCCGTAGACACAACCATTGTCAGATTGCCTTGGTTTTCCCTTGGTCTTGCGGCCACGAAAAGCAAATCAATAGTGGTTCCATCAGGTGCGGTCGCGCGCAATGTGAATTCAACTTCCAGCGCCGCGCCTGCCGTCACCGTAACTGCATTGCCAGACGCATCGACGGCGTCGATATCATCGCGCAAAATCTGGTTCAGCGCCCCACCGTTGGGAAAATCTTGAAAACCGTCATCGAATTCGTCGTCGCCATCGTCAACGTTGATATCGATCGTTTTTGCACCTGCCATAAGCGTCGCCTGTGCGCTGCCCCGAAGGCTGAAGGGTCCATTCTTAGCTGGATTCAATTGATTGTTTTCATTCGCAAACGAAAAGTCAGCAAACAAATAACCCGTTATTGATCCAGCATTTGGCATTGAAGCCATCTAAATTTCATTCTGTGCTATGAAAAAACTCACACATTAAAATTCTACGCACGCATGCCCCGTGCGGTTTGATCGCCTTATACTCGGCTTTCTTCCTTCGAAGTTACGTCAGTATTAAGCTGCTAAAGTAGTCCTTTTGCGGCAAAAACAACATTTGTATGAAAATAATGTCACACCACGCAGAACGTTACCGATCTAATTTGTCGACTTAACGTCCGACAAATTTACGTCCAACAAACGCCTTTTGAAATATAAGCGCTGACCACCCGCCCCCGCTTGAGCGATGGAAAAATGCGTTTTGTGCATAGATAAAGGGGTTTGTCGCGAATGCCGTCTCTTGCGCGGAAAGTCGCGCATTCACACAACCGCGTGCACCATATTACATCCCCTTCACATCTAAAGCTCGAAAGACCATCCTTAACGTAGAACCAAAGGATTAAACTATGCCAACCGACCGCATTTCTTTCGAGGGACATGCCGGCACGCTCGATGCGCGCCTTGATATGCCTGAAGGGCCACATTTAGCCACAGCCATCTTTGCCCACTGTTTTACCTGTAGCAAAGACATTCCCGCCGCACGCCGCATTGCTGCACGCCTGACAACGCTTGGAATTGCCGTACTGCGTTTTGACTTTACCGGTCTTGGCCACAGCGATGGGGAATTCGCCAACACATCTTTTACTTCCAACGTGCACGACCTTGAAAAAGCAGTCGAATACCTGAACGATCGCGACATGCCCCCGGCGCTTTTGATCGGCCACTCTCTTGGCGGCGCTGCCGTCCTCAAGGCCACATCAAAGTTGCCACAGATCAAGGCTGTTGCAACCCTTGGTGCACCGTTTGATCCGGGCCACGTGACCGATAATTTCGCGTCAGCCCTGCCCGAGATCGCCGCAAAAGGCGAGGCAGAGGTGACCCTTGGTGGCCGCCCCTTCCGCATCGGTCAGACGTTTGTTGATGACGTGAAATCCGAAGTCCTCGGCCCAGCCATTGCCAATCTGCACGCAGCTTTGATGGTGTTGCACGCACCTGGCGACAACATCGTCAGCATCGACAATGCAGGCCATATTTTTCAGGCCGCCAAGCACCCCAAGAGTTTTGTAACACTTGATGATGCCGATCACCTGATCACACGGGGCGAACACGCGGAATACGCCGCTGATATCATCGCCACATGGGCGAAAAAATATCTGTCACTCAAGCCGCCTGCCCCACCCATTGGCGCGCCCGAAGGTGTGGTGCGCAGTTCCGAAGCAGATCCCAACGGCTACCTCCAAGACATCACCCACGGCACCCGCCACCACATCCTCGCGGATGAGCCGCGCGCCTATGGGGGCACCAATCAGGGCCTGTCTCCCTATGGTTTGCTAAGCGCGGGGCTCGCCGCCTGTACGTCGATGACCATTCGAATGTACGCGCGGCGCAAGAAGTGGCCCTTGGCCCATGTGTCCGTCGATGTCAGTCACAACAAAGTACATGCACAGGATGCCGGGACCGGCAGTGGCGATAAGATCGACGAATGGAAACGGCGCATCAGCTTAAACGGCAAACTGGATGACGAACAGCGCGCGCGCCTGCTTGAAATCGCAGACCGTTGCCCGGTGCACCGCTCGCTTGAACACAGCTCAAAAGTTGTGACTGAATTGGCACCTGCCGCGTAGCGCCCCAACAACGCGGCCCTTCGGCGGATCTTCCGCGAGAACGCCAAAGCCAAGCTCCAAAATGCAGTGAGGGCCGCATCCCAGCTGGGAT
>NZ_JBDVGB010000027.1:0-18552 GCF_039940735.1 Tateyamaria sp. | reverse complement strand
GCGCTGGATGTGAACACCGGGACGCTGACGGCATCGGGTGGCACCACCAACGAAAGTGGCGGTGCGTTGACCATCGATGCGGGAGCGGCGCTGGCGTCGAACACGGTGAACCAGTCGGGTGGCGATCTTAACGTCGACGGGACGCTGACCGGTACACTTGATAACCAAAGCGGTGGTGTCACGGACATCACTGCAACCGGCGACGTTGATGGCGCTGTCACCAACGCGGGCGATCTGAACGTTGATGGCGGTTCGCTGGCCAGCCTTTTAAACAATGTTGGCGGAGACGTTGATTTTGATGGCGCAGCAACTGTCGACACCACGATCACCAACTTTGCGGCCCTAGATATCAATTCCGGGACGACAACCGCCAACAGCACGACAAACAACGTCGGCGGCATTGTTACCGTGGACGACGGCGCTGTTTTCGCGTCGAATTTGAGCAACCTCGGGACCACAAATCTTGCTGGGCAGATCACTGGCAATGTGAGTAACGCGAACACGTTGAACGTCACAGACAATGCGGCCACGATTGATGGCGACCTGACCACCACCGCTGCGAGCGAAGTGAATATCGAAGGGGCAGGTTCAAACCTGAACGTCACCGGAGACGCCTCGTTGAATGGCAACTTTACTTTCGATGCAGCACTGAGTGGTGGTGCGACAGTCATCGGGAACACGACAGTCGGCGGCGATCTAAGCGGAAACGTGGCCCTGACACTGGATGCTGTTTCTGGCGCCGGTGATTTTGATAACGCTTTGCTGTTCTCTTATACTGGCACCAACACGCTGTCCTTTAGCGCCTTTAACAACCTGCCAAACCAAGGTGCATTGGAATACTTCGTTGAAGACAGTGGATCGACGCTGTTGCTGCGTAGCCGGACCAGTTCGGCTGTCAGTGGTGTTGCTGCTACCGTTGGGTTGACCCAGACCTTGGTCAACACCATCGTCAACCGCCCCACCAGCCCGTTTGTGGCTGATCTGGCAGCGGGTGCTGAGGAAGATCCATGTGGCGCAGGCGTTTGGTCGCGCATCACCGGCGGGACGGCAAACGCGAACGGTAACTTTACTGATAATGCGTCAAACCTAAGCGGGACGTCTCCTGTTAGCTTGAACTATTCAGGCTTGCAGGTCGGCGGCGACTTTGCCTGCTTTGGCGGCCACTATGACGGTTGGGATTTGGCCTTTGGCGGGATCGCGGGCTTTAACAACGCCAACAGCACCAGCAATACGTTTGGTATCACTGGCGCCCTCGAAAACGTCATCGATACAGATATCTTCCAGCGTTACGCTGGGGTCTATGCCACTGCGGCGCGCGGGCGTTTCTTTGCTGATCTGCAATACCGCTATGAATCCACAGAATTTGAAACCAGCAACAGCCAAACTGGGACTTCGGGCCTGTCGTCCTTTAGTGATGTTGAATATGACAACACAGGTCAGACGTTGTCGGGTGCAGTTGGTTATTCTTGGCCGCTCGCGTCCGAAGATTCTGGCCTGACGTTCGTGTCATCGGCTGGTTTTTCTTATTCGCGTAACGAGACCGACGATGTGACGCTTGGGACAGACGGCAATTTGACCTTTAGCAACGGTTTCAGCCGCGTCGGATTCTTGAGCGCGTCGGTGGCGAAAAGCAAAATCTTGCCCGATGAAGAAAGCCTGATCAGCTATTTCGGTACCGCGACGGTTTACAATGACTTTGCGGACGACCGGAATGCTGTGTTCACACCCACAGGCGGCGTCGCACGTTCGCTGTCATTGGAAAACCTTGGGGCCTACGGCGAAGTGAGCCTTGGGGTGAACTACCTTAAGCTTTTGTCGCCCGGCGACGCAGGTAATGCACGTCAGTTGAATGCTTCTGTGCGTGTCGATGCCCGCTTTAGCGATGATGTCGAGAGCTACGGGATCACAGGTCAGTTCCGCTTACAGTTCTGATCGACACATCAATTGTAAAGTAACGGAAGGGGCGCTCACAGTGGTGCCCCTTTTTACATGTTGCGATGCATCAACGGGGTTTTCGCACATCTATTTCATTAAAATTGTCATGCGATCGCAGACATAGCATTTCCCGTTAGTGGCATCTTAATAGGTTTACCATCACACTGAACATCGCGCGACAATGCCTGCAAAGCATCCTAAGGAACGCTTGCGATCACTGTATTGTTGCTTTGATGGCGTGCGCAGCCGCGACGCATCTGTCCCACAATGCTTCCTTCCATTCCAAAGAATAGATCGCATCACCAAACCCTGGGATCAAACACCTAGCGGCGACAAATCTAGCCAAGCATAGGTAGTGTAAACGCGGGCAGGGCCTAAAGTGTATCGAGCGCCTGATTGTAGCGTCGCGAGAACGCATCGATAAACGCGTCCAACATTCCATTTTCACCCTGTGCGGCGCGACTGTCCCAACGTTTGTTATATTCTTCCCAGCTTTTGCGAGCCCCGCCCCCAAGCACACCACCACCACCGCCCACGTCCTGTGAGATCTCGGTCGGGGCCAACCCTTCGAGCATGTCGGCAAGGGCAGGTTGAATTGCAGCCATCATCGCTTGTTGATGTTGACGTATGTCATTCAACGCGTTGTCAAAGCCGTCCGGCCCCGTTTGATAACCATCGCGGGGTTGCACGAATAGGGCTTTGAACGCGTCATTGGGATCCATCATAAACTTCATCGGGTTGTTGCCGCTTGCAATCCGCATTGTCCGATCCTCCTGCGCAACGAACAACTTTACGGCCGACCGGTCTTGCAACATGTGCATCATTTCCTGAGTGCCAAGGCGCGCGCATTGTCCAAGCATGACGCCCAATTCACGCAAAGGAATTTCCAGTTCACCGGGGTCATCGATCCCAGCGCCTTCAAGAAAGCCTTCAAGCAAGGCATTTGTGGCAGGCGGCGCGGGCTCAGGTGCCGGAGGCGTTTCTAGCGGTTCGCGCGCAATCGGATCAGCATTCTGGCGTGGGGCTGCTGTTTCAGCAAAGCGTTCGCCAAGGCCGCGTGGCGTAACATCAGTCTTTTCAACCACTGGCGTGGCCTTGACCGCCGGGGCAGAGGCCGGGGTGGGCACAACCTGAGGGACCACCGGGTCGGACATCGAGAACGGCCCGTCAGGGTTGCGGGCAAGTGTAGGTGTCTCCGGGACGGGCGCTGCTTCTATAGGCGTTTCAGAGAACGGTCCAGCAACCCGTTCAGGAACAGGTTCTGGAACGACGGCCTGCGCAGGCGTTGGGTCGGGCAACGCGTCATTCGTGGAATTGGGCGCCGGGTCGGCGAACGATATGACCTGTTCAACCGGCGTTTCATCCGGCGGCGCCGCGCTCGCCTTTGGTGTGGGAATAGGTTCGGGTGTCGCAGGCAAATCAGGTATCGCAACCTGTTCGGGCGTTGGATCGGGGATCGGTTCCTGAATGACGTCATCCGACATATTTTCATTCGAACCAACTGGCACCAAATCTAGAAAGTCGTCGAAATCATCTGGGATCATACTTTCGACCGGTTCAAGTGCTGCCCCGGGCGGCATAGATAATGCTCCCGGGCGTTGAACGCCTGTGGCGCCTTTGTTGCCGGTCTGGAATTGGGAAAAGTCAGGCGTCTGAGCGCCGCTTGCTGATGCGTTACTTGTGTCAACGCGTTGTACGCCCGTGGTGGCTGGGTTCATAACCCCGGCCGAGGGCGGAGCTTGCACGCCTTGCGCGCCGGTGATTTGGGGAAGAATGGGATCTTCGACTTCTTCTAACACCACACCCACGATGTAGCTGCCAATGCGGATCGTGTCCCCATCCGACAGTTTGTGTTTGCCGCTAATCCGCTGGGACGCGCCATTCACAAAGGTGCCGTTTGTTGACACGTCCTCTAGCAAATAGGTGTCATTTTCGACCGTGACTGAAACGTGGTGACCAGAGATAAAGCGGGTGTTGTCGGGCAGGGACCAGTCGTTATTGGCCTTGCGCCCAATGCTTATTCCTTTGGCATGAACGGAGATATCCTCGGGCATGTCACCCGCCGCGTCGGATCGATTTTCGATTCGAAGTGTCAGCCTGTCCATTGGTTTTCATGTCCCTTGGGCCTTATCGGGGCCTAAACAGTATCAATTGATGCGCAGTAACCCTGCGGCGCGGTCCAGCACAAAATCAAGGCTGGCGGTCCGGTTTTCAGTTCGGGTTTGTCCAACGGCCCGCATAATCGCAGTGCTTACAGCGCGCGGTGCGCGCCAGCTTGGCACAGTCACAAGATCATTCGGTGCAAGCGGCCCTCCGGACCAGCCGACACCCAACCCCAAATAGACAACCGCCGATCGGTGCGGCGCAAACAGAGCGGTCTGCAATGTAGCCCATCGGTTTTCTTGGCTGCCATTGGTCAACCAATCCTCGACTGTCTTCATAAGGTGACTATCTTCGGGTGTCATGTCAGGCGCCAACGCTTGCACGCAATCAAGCCCCCAACGGACTGTCGCCCTTGTTTGCAACGCAAACGCCGTGAAAGTCACCGCGTCTTCGGGCGTGTCCGAAGCGCGCAGTCTTTCAAGAAACCCACGATAGCCTTCTTCGACTTCGGGCCTTACGTGCATAAATTTCGTTATCTCTGGCATGGCTGCATAGAGTTCGTTTACCCGATCAAAACGGATAGCGCGCGCCGGAGGCAATGTCTGTTCAGAATTAAGGTCGTCCATAGTGGCCGTCATAAGGAATATTGCATAATCACAAGTCAGACTGTGCGATGCGCAGCCGCACAGGTCAATGATCTGCAACCGCTTTTGCACGCGCAATCGAAAGGAAGTTTCCGATTGTGTTTATCCTGCGTAATCTGCGTCTAGGTGCGAAAGGGCCCCTTTGAAAGGTAAGTAATACCCCCATACGGAATGCGCCAGTTTCGCTAGCCAAAAGAAAATTGTGTGGTAAGCTTCTTATTGTTTACACGGTTCAAGTGGGCACGTTGCCTTACTAATTTTTTAATGACGGGGAAATTATGGACTTAGACGCCCTTCTTCAAAGTCTTGGAGACGACGCACCAAGCGGCGATGATCTGGAGTATGATCCAGTCTTCACCGAGCTTGAGATCGCGGCGACCCATGGCGAAGAGCGTCAAGCCGGCGACGAAATCCTTCCGCCGGAAGATCCCGATTATAAAGAGGTCGCAGCAAAGGCCCTTGAGATTCTTGAACGCAGTCACGATCTGCGCGCTGCTATTTTTCTGGCCGAAGCGAATTTACGCCTCAAGGGATTTCCGGGGTTTGCTCAGGCCACGTCTTATGTGGCGCGCTGCGTTGATGAGTATTGGGACAGCTGCCACCCGCAGCTTGATGAAGACGATGACAACGATCCAACGATGCGCGTCAATGCTATTCGCACATTTGTTGATGATGCGCGTATCTTGCGCGGTGTGCGCCGTGCGCCTCTGACCGAAAGTCGTATGTTTGGTGCGTTGTCCTTGCGCCACATAGCAGTGGCCGAAGGTGAAATGACGCCTCCGTCAGATATGGATTCGGTGCCGGACGCGGGTCAGGTTGCTGCCGCGTTTCAAGATACCGAAGAAGACGCCCTGCGCGAGATATCAGAAGCCGTTTCTCAGGCCTTTGACGACGTCACAGCCATCGCCGCCAAGTTTGATGATGAAACCCCGGGGCAGGGTCCGGACCTTGACCCGCTGCTAAAATTTCTTGGCCAGGCCAAGACCAAGATATCCAACGCCCTTGGCGATCCGATCGAAACGGAAGCTGACGCAGAAACCGACGAAGTCACAACCGGTGGACCGACACCAGTCGCCGGGGCCAGCGGTGGCGGAGCCATCAATTCGCCGACGGATGTCGAGAACGCACTGGATCGCATTATCGCCTATTACGGGCGCGAAGAACCTTCCAGTCCACTGCCACTTTTGCTGTTGCGTGCGAAAAAGCTTGTCGGCGCGGATTTTTTGACCATCGTGCGCGATATGGCGCCGGATGGGGTGGACCACGTAAACTTGCTTGGTGGCATCGAAGACGACGACGATTGAAATAATAACGATTAATCACTGCGCCCGGGTATAACGGGGCAACAAAAAACAGACGTTTTACGAAGGAGAGACAGGACATGGCTAGCTCACAAAAATTCATTGCGGGCAATCGGGCGCCCCGGGTTCAGATCGAATATGATGTGGAACTGTACGGCGCAGAAAAGAAGGTGCAATTGCCCTTTGTGATGGGCGTTGTGTCCGATCTTGCCGGCAAATCCGAAGCGCCTCAGCCTGCGATTGCGGACCGCAAGTTTCTTGAGATTGATGTCGACAACTTTGATGACCGGATGAAGTCGATGGCCCCGCGGGCTGCCTTTACCGTGCCCAACACGTTGACGGGCGAAGGCAACATGGCCGTCGATATGACGTTTGAATCCATGGACGATTTCAGCCCCGCTGCGATTGCGGCCAAAGTCGAGCCTCTCAAGGAATTGCTAGATGCGCGCACACAACTGAGCAACCTGATGACCTATATGGATGGTAAATCCGGCGCCGAGGATTTGATCGCCAAGATCACGCAAGATCCTGCGCTGTTGAAAACCCTTGCGGCGCAACCCGCCCCAAAAGCTGATGGCGAGGAGTAAATCATGGCCGAACTTGAAACAGAAGCAGCCGGTGGTGCAGAAGCGACGGCCTTTGGATCGTCCGATTTCGAAAACCTGCTAAAGAAAGAATTCCGCCCCAAATCTGATCAAGCCAAGACGGCTGTTGAGCAAGCGGTAAAAACGTTGGCCGAACAAGCTTTGGCAAATACGGCTTTGGTGTCAGATGACGCGTTGCGCACCATCGAAAGCATCGTCGCTCAGATTGACCAAAAGCTGACTGAACAGGTTAACCAAATCCTGCACCACCCCGATTTCCAGCAATTGGAAAGCGCGTGGCGTGGTCTGCACTATCTGATCAACAACACCGACACCGACGAGATGCTTAAAGTCCGGGTCATGAACATTTCCAAAAAGGATATGCACAAGACCCTGCGCAAGTACAAAGGCACGGCTTGGGACCAGTCGCCGATCTTCAAACGCATCTATGAAGAAGAGTTTGGTCAGTTCGGTGGTGAACCCTTTGGATCGCTGGTTGCTGACTACCACTTTGACCATTCGCCACAGGACGTTGAGCTGTTGGGCGAAATGGCCAAGATTGCGGCCGCGGCACACGCCCCATTGATCACTGGCGCCAACCCATCGCTGTTCCAGATGGACAGCTGGTCGGAACTTGCCAACCCCCGCGATCTGAGCAAGATTTTTCAGACTCCGGAATACGCCGCATGGAGATCTCTTCGTGAAAGCGAAGATTCCAAATATGTCGGTCTGGCGATGCCCCGCTTCTTAGGTCGTTTGCCTTACGGGTCCAAGACCGACCCGGTCGAACAGTTTGCCTTTGAAGAAGACACCGACGGGACCGACCACAGCAAATATGGCTGGGTCAATGCCGCCTACGGCATGGCCGTCAACATCAACCGTTCCTTCAAAGAATTTGGCTGGTGTTCGCGTATCCGTGGCATCGAAAGCGGCGGCGCCGTTGAAGGTTTGCCCACGCACACGTTCCCATCTGATGATGGCGGCGTGGATCAGAAATGCCCGACCGAAATTGCGATTTCTGATCGCCGCGAGGCGGAACTCGCATCCAACGGCATGATGCCATTGATCCACCGCAAAAATTCGGACCTTGCCGCATTTGTTGGGGCACAATCCCTGCACAAGCCTGCCGAATACGATGATCCGGATGCAACGGCCAACGCCAACCTTGCGGCCCGCTTGCCGTACTTGTTCGCCACGTGTCGCTTTGCCCACTATTTGAAGTGCATCGTGCGCGACAAAGTCGGTAGCTACAAAAGCCGTGACGACATGCAGGATTGGTTGCAACAATGGATCAACCAATACGTAGATTTTAACGCGGACACTTCGCCTGAGTCTGTAAAAGCCCAACAACCGCTCGCTGCGGCCGAAGTTGTGGTGGAAGAAGTCGAAGGCAATCCGGGTTATTACTCGTCGAAGTTTTTTCTTCGACCGCATTACCAGCTAGAGGGCCTGTCAGTGTCCCTTCGGCTGGTATCCAAGCTGCCAAGCGAAAAGGGATAATCCCAAAAACTACGCTTTCCAGCTCAGTAAACTTGTAGAACTATTAACAAAGAGGAAGAACCAAAATGTCATTTGACGCATTTATGTATATGCCCGGTGAAGATAAACTCAAAGGCGAGACGCAGGACGAAACGTTCGGCAAAGGCAAGAAAGAAGCCTTTGAAATCCTGAGCTTTGAAATCGGCGCAGAAAACAACATCAACATCGGCTCAATTTCGGGCGGCGGTGGCGCAGGTAAAGCGACGTTCAAAGAACTGACCGTTACCAAAAAGACTGACACTGCATCTTGTGGCCTGTTCACGCGTTTGGTCGAAGGTGGCCACATTCAGGATGTGCACATCGAACTACGTCGTTCGGGTGGTGCGCCCGGTGTATCCGGTACGACATTCCTGAAGTTTGACTTCAAATTGGTCATGATCCAGGACATCAGCTGGTCTGGTTCAGACGGCGATGACATCTGCGAAGAAACGCTGGTCATGCAGTACGGCGCGATGAAAGTCGAATACAGCACGCAAGACATCAAAGGTGCCATGAAAAAGCACAGCGATGCCATGTGGAGCCGCATCAAGAACAAAGCTGCTTTGGAAGTCTAAGTCGGCATTTCGCGACTTTAATCCAATCAGACAGGCCCCACGCCGGGCCTGTCTCTCTAAACTTGCATTTTTATTGGGGGATACAGCGTGAGCGCCGAAGATCTTTTGAAATCTGGTGATCTGGATGGTGCGTTGGCTGCGTTGCAAGCTGACATTCGCGCCGATGCTGCCAACCCGGCACTGCGCATTTTTCTGTTTCAACTGCTGTCTGTCCGCGGCGATTGGAAACGCGCCATTGCCCAGCTGAAACTGTCTGCCGAGATGGACGCAACAGCCACACCGATGGCCCAAACCTATCGCGAGGGCATCATTTGCGAAGTCTATCGTGAAAAAGTGTTCACCGGCGAAAAAGACCCGCTGATCTTCGGTGAACCCGCCGAATGGATCGCCCTTATGGTCGAAGCCTTGAAATCGAATGCCGCTGGCAATGCAGAACAAGCAGCCGAAACTCGCGCACGCGCCTTTGACTTGGCCCCGAGCCTGTCCGGCAAGATCGATGGTGAACCTTTTGAATGGATCGCGGATGCCGACATGCGTCTTGGTCCGCTGCTCGAAGTCATCATAAATGGGCGTTATTTTTGGATGCCGTTCACATCTATCGCCAAAGCCAAATTCGAAGATCCGGGTGATTTGCGCGACGCTGTTTGGACCGCGGCAGAAATTAAGCTGGCCAATGGTGGTGACATCGTGGCTTTGATCCCAACCCGTTATGCTGGAACCGTGGAAAACGGCAGCGATAGCGATCGCCTTGCCCGTTCGACTGAATGGGTTGACCTTGGTTCCGAAACATTTGCCGGTGTTGGGCAGCGCCTATTGACCACCGATCTGGGTGACACCCCTATGATGGATGTGCGCCTGCTTGAAATGGATGTTGAGGTGCCCGAACCAGCGCCTGTCGCCGGGGACGAGGGTTGAGTCATGTCCGACCGCATGATCGCCGAACGTTTGCAGCCTTCGCTGCTAGATCGACTGACCGATGACGACCCTTTTGAAGTCAAGGAAAGTCGCGACAGCCGCGTGATTGATCTGCGCCAACTACGCGAAATTCTGCAACGTGATTTGGCATGGTTGCTGAACACCTCGAACAACGCATCTTTTATCGACGAGGATGTGTATCCCAACGCCTTTAAATCGGTGGTGAACTACGGGATTTCGGATGTCGCCGGGGATTATTCAACGACCGAGCGCGTCGAGCTAATTCGGAAATCTATCGTCTCTGCCGTGCAGGTGTTTGAACCGCGTATTCATCCAGGATCGCTGAACGTAAAACTGCAAGCCGGGCAGAAAAACCGCACCGCAGTGGTGTCTTTTGATATCCGGGCCGACATGTGGGCGCAGCCGCTGCCGATCGAATTGTATCTGCGCAGCTCGATCGATGTCACGACTGGAGAACTTCAATTGGAAAGGGTCGCCTGAGGCACATATGGATACGCGATTGCTTAAACACTATGAAGGCGAACTGGCTTTCATGCGCGATATGGGTGCTGAGTTCGCGCAATCCTACCCCAAGATCGCGTCTCGTTTGGGTATGGATGGTGTTGAGGTCGTCGACCCCTATGTCGAACGTTTGCTTGAGGGGGTCGCGTTTTTGTCGGCCCGTGTGCAGCTAGAACTAGAGCTGCAGTACCCGATGCTGACGTCGAACCTGCTTGAAATTATCTATCCGCATTATCTGTGTCCGCAGCCTTCGATGATGATTGCCGCCTTTGAACCCGACATGCAGAACGCTGCTCTTGAGGACGGCTATGTGATTGAACGCGGGTCCGAACTGCGATCCGTTTTAGGGGATGACGACACCACGCCTTGTGTTTTCCGCACGTCTTCGGATGTGACCATGTGGCCAATCAAAGTCACCGAGGCCGAATACATCGAAGGACGTGGGGAATTGGTTGCGGCGGGCGTGGCCCGTGGGACAGAGGCCCGCGCCGGCATCCGCCTGCGCATCGCCCGCTTTGGCGATCAACCGATTTCCGAGCTGAACCTAGACAGTCTGACTCTGTTTCTAAATGGCTCCGAAGGCAAGAACTGGGAATTGCACGAATTACTTAGCACGCAAGTCACCGGCGTTTTGGGCCGCTCGACAGACCGGCGCGCGGATTGGGTGGACGAGCTGCCAAACGGCACCGTAACGCCCCGCGGTTATGACCAAGATGAGGCGTTGCTGCCCACACCTCAGCGCAGTTTTGACGGCTATCGCTTGTTGCAAGAATATTTTGCGATGCCCGAACGGTATCATTTCGTCGATCTTAAAGGCATTGCAATGGCGTTGCAGCGTGCCAAAGGCGCGGATGTCGATATCTATATCCTATTGCGCAATGGCGATCCCGAGATCGCAGCGGGCGTCACACCCGAGGCCTTTACGTTGAACGCCACCCCAGCCGTGAACCTGTTTCACAAACGCTGCGACCGGGTGCACATTAGCCCGTCGGTGACGGAACATCACGTGGTCGCGGATCGTACGGCGCCACTTGATTATGAAATTTACGCGCTAGATGAGATCACCGGTATTTCGGGTGCTGGCGAAGGGGACGTGCAGTTTCGCCCCTTTTATTCTGCTACCGATTTGACGGCAGCGGGCGAAACCCACAGCACCTATTACACTCAGTCTCGCAAGATGCGTCAACGCGCTGAAAAGGAACGGCTTAAGGGTGTTCGGACCTCTTATTTGGGGTCTGAAACCTATGTGATGTTGGTGGACGGCGCAGAGGCGCCCTATGGCGCGCAGTTGGATCAGCTGGCCGTGCAAGCCATGGTAACAAACCGCGATCTGCCCTTGTTGTTGCCCACAGGCACCAAGGATGTGTTCCGCCTGCCGGGCGGCGGCCCCGTTGCCCACATCACCACGCCCGTGAACCCAACGCGCCCGCGCCCATCGCTGGGGCAGGGGGACACTGCGTGGCGTCTGATTTCGCATCTGTCGCTGAATTATTTGTCCATCGCCGATGAAGGTGCGGCTGACAGCGCGGCAGCCCTGCGCGAGATGATTGGCATTTATGCCCCGTCAGGCAACAAGGTGCTGGAAAAGCAACTTGAGGGTTTGGTTGCCGTGTCGACCCGCCCCATTGTGCGGCGGATGGCTGACGAAGTGCTGTCCACTGCTGTGCGTGGTCTTGAGATCAGCATTACCTTTGACGAAAGTTTTTTTGAGGGCACGAGCGCCTATGCCATGGGTGCCGTGCTCGAACGTTTTTTCCGTAAATATGTATCGCTCAATAGTTTTACCGAAACGGTGCTTGTCACCCAACAGCGTGGGGAAATTACCCGATGGAGACCGGAAACCGGTCTGGGGCGGATTCTCTAACCCATTTAGAGCGGCTCGCTAAAGACCCAGAAAAACACCATTTCTTTCACGCCCTTCGCGTGTTGGAAGCGGCATATCCCGACAAGGCCCGCATCGGCGAGGCCCGTCGCCCGCGCGAAGATATGGTGCGTTTCGGGCAAGAGGCAGATCTGCGGTTTCCGCCCTCGACCATTGCGTCGTTCACGCCGCCCAAGGGCAAAAAGCCGGGGCGTCTGATCAACCGTTTTTTTGGCCTGTTCGGTCCCAACGGCCCGTTGCCGCTGCATTTGACAGAATTTGCCGCCGACCGCATTCGTCACCATCGTGACCCCACGCTGGTGTCCTTTGCCGACATGGTCACCCATCGGCTCACCACCTTGTTTTACCGCGCGTGGCGTTCGGGTCAGCCAGCCCCTAGTTTTGATCGCGGCAAAAATGACGGGATTGCGCGCAAGGTTGCAGCCATTGGCGGGTACCATGCCGACAAGATGCGCGACAAGGATGCGATGCCTGATCTGGCCAAGCGCCACTTCGCAGGTCTTTTGGCACAGGGACCACGCAATGCCGAAGGGCTGCAATCGATCTTGCAATCATTCTTTGACACCAAAGTAGAGGTCATTGAATTTGTCGGCTGCTGGTTGGAATTGGAACCGGACGACCGCTGGCAAATGGGGATGGCGACACAGTTGGGTCGCACAGCCTCTATTGGAAATCGGGTTTGGACCCGCTCGGCCAAATTTCGGCTGCGCATCGGGCCACTCAGTTACGAGGAATACCAGCGCCTGTTGCCCGGTACTGGATCGCTAGAGCGTATGCGCTCCATCGTCCGCAACTACGTGGG
This sequence comes from Tateyamaria sp., assembly GCF_039940735.1. Taxonomy (GTDB): domain Bacteria; phylum Pseudomonadota; class Alphaproteobacteria; order Rhodobacterales; family Rhodobacteraceae; genus Tateyamaria. The sequence goes on along the minus strand of NZ_JBDVGB010000027.1, from coordinate 5,771 downwards.
TGATGCTTTGGATTTTGATGTGAATTTGGTGTTGCGTGCCGACGAAGTGCCGCAACCAAAACTCGGAGATACTTTTCGGTTGGGTCAGACCAGCTGGCTTGGAAATAAAACAAGAAAAGATGACGCGGACGAATTGTTTCTGGAGCCAAACGCCCGGACCGCGCCGATATTGGAAGGGACATAAGTTATGACGGAAATTAGTCGCGTTGCGCTTTTTGGTAAGCTGAACACACTTGGCTATAAAGCCATCGAAGGGGCCACTGTCTTTTGTAAGATGCGCGGCAATCCTTACGTCGAAGTTGTCCACTGGATGCACCAAATTCTGAACAATCAGAACAGTGACATCCACATGATTGTCGAACATTACAAACTTGATCCCGGCAAAATCGCCGAAGAGATCACAAAAGCCCTTGATGCACTGCCGCGTGGTGCAAGTTCGGTTAGTGATTTATCATCCCACCTTGAGGACGCGATGGAACGTGCCTGGGTTTGGGGTTCGCTTTTATATTCTTCGAACCAAGTCCGCACGGGCCACATCATTTTGGGCATGCTTGAGACGCCGAACCTCAAGAACATTTTGACGTCGATTTCGCCCACGCTCGCCAGTATCAAACCTGACGATCTAGCAGATGATTTCCACAAGATCACCGACGGCTCGCCCGAGGATGCAATGCGCCCCCAGGATGGGTCAGTCACGGGTGGCGGTGCGGAACCCGGCGAGGCGTCGGGCGCTATGAAGCCCGGCCAAGACGGCGGCGAGGCGTTGGAACAGTTCTGTACTGATCTGACCGAACAGGCCCGCAACGGAGAGATCGACCCGATTGTGGGTCGCGACGAAGAAATCCGCCAGATCGTCGATGTGCTGATGCGCCGTCGGCAAAACAACCCGATCCTGACGGGCGAAGCCGGCGTCGGCAAAACCGCTGTGGTCGAAGGATTCGCCCTGCGCATTGCGCGCGGTGACGTACCGCCTGCTTTACAAGATGTCCGCCTGTTGGTTCTGGATGTGGGTTTGTTGCAGGCTGGCGCATCGATGAAGGGCGAATTCGAAAATCGCCTGCGTTCTGTCATTGATGAGGTTCAGGCCAGCACCACGCCCATCGTCATGTTTGTCGATGAAACCCACACGCTGGTTGGGGCCGGGGGTGCGGCTGGAACTGGCGATGCGGCCAACTTGCTAAAACCTGCCCTTGCGCGCGGCACCTTGCGCACCATCGGTGCAACCACATGGGCCGAGTACAAGAAATACATCGAAAAAGACCCGGCATTGACCCGTCGTTTCCAAGTTGTGCATGTCGAAGAGCCCGATATTCCCAAGGCGATCCTGATGATGCGCGGCATCGCGGGTATGTTGGAAAAGCACCACAATGTGCAGGTGTTGGACGAAGGCATCGAGGCGGCTGTGACCTTGTCTGCCCGCTATATTCCTGCGCGCCAATTGCCGGACAAATCGGTCAGCTTGCTGGATACTGCCTGTGCCCGCGTGGCCGTCAGCCAACACGCAGTGCCTGCGCAAGTCGATGACAGTCAGCGTCGGATTGAAACCCTGACGACTGAGTTGGACATCATCGGTCGCGACGAAACCGCTGGCTATGATGTCGGCGACCGCCGTGCCACAATCGAGGCTGAAAAGGCCGCCGAGGAAGAGCGCCTTGTTGGTCTTAAAGCCAATTGGGACGCCGAAAAAGCTTTGGTGACCGAGATCATCGATCTGCGCGCCAAGTTGCGTATCGCGGGCCAACCCGTGGACGACACACAAACGCCTGAAGCCATCGCCGCAAACGAGGCCGCCGAGACCGAAGTGCCTGCCGATTTCGCAATGACGGACGAAGATCGCGATGCCATCATGGCCGAATTGAAGGCCAAGAATGCAGCCCTGATTGAACAGCAAGGCGACAGCCCGCTGATCTTGCCCATCGTGGATCATCAAGCGGTGGCAAGCGTTGTTGGTGACTGGACGGGCATCCCGGTTGGTCGCATGGTCAAAGACGAGATCGAAGTTGTGCTGAACCTCGAAGAGCATCTGGCCAAACGCGTTATCGGCCAAGATCATGCGATGAAAATGATCGCCAAACGTATTCAGACCAGCCGCGCGGGCCTTGATAACCCGTCAAAACCCATTGGTGTGTTCATGCTGGCGGGCACGTCGGGTGTCGGTAAAACCGAAACCGCGTTGGCGCTGGCCGAGGTGCTTTATGGGGGTGAGCAGAACGTCATCACCATCAACATGTCGGAATACCAAGAGGCCCATACCGTGTCGTCGCTGAAAGGCGCGCCTCCGGGATATGTCGGCTATGGCGAAGGCGGTGTGCTGACCGAAGCCGTACGACGCAAACCCTATTCGGTTGTTCTGCTGGATGAGGTCGAAAAAGCGCACCCCGATGTGCACGAGATCTTTTTCCAAGTGTTTGACAAAGGCGTCATGGAAGACGGCGAGGGCCGCGTGATCGACTTTAAGAACACGCTGATCTTGCTGACCTCAAACGCGGGTACGGACCTGATCATGGACATGTGCGGTGATCCCGAACTGATGCCCGACCCTGAATCGATGGCCAAAGCCTTGCGCGAACCCCTGTTGCAGGTGTTCCCGCCTGCACTTCTGGGCCGTCTAGTTGCGATCCCTTACTATCCGCTTAGCCCCGATATGATTGGCAAGATCACGGTACTGCAACTCAACCGTATCAAAAAACGGGTCGAAGCAGCACATGGTGTGCCGTTCGAATATTCCGACGCGGTGGTCGAACAGATCGTGGATCGCTGTCAGGAGTTGGAAAGCGGTGGGCGCATGATTGATGCGATTGTGACAAATACTATGCTGCCCGATATCTCGGCGGAATTTCTGCGCCGTATGATGGAAGGCGGGACAATCGACAAGGTCGCCATCGACGTGGATGGCAACGAATTTACATACAGTTTTGAATAAGGTTCAATGACATGCAATTCATTATTAACGGCAATGTAGGCTTCAAAGTCACCGAAGAAAAAGCTGTTTACCAAAGCAAAGGCGGCAGGGCCAAAGTGCATTGTCCTGTCGAAGCAGGCTATAAAGACAAGTCTTTGGAGGCGATGCCCACGCAAGGTGCAAAGGACTTCCTGACGAAATTCGGCATCGCGTTGCAATCCGTTTATAAAGGTGAATTCGCGACGTTTGGCAAAAACGTTCAGAAAAAGCTGAACGACCTAGAAGCCAAAATTGATAAAGCCGAAGCCGATTTTGCCAAAAAAGCCAAAACGAAGCGACCAACTGGTGCCGCAGTCCAAGCCTTTGTCGACGTGTTGAACAAAGCCTTAAAAGATGGGTGTCAGGTCATCGCGAACAAGGCCTCGGAAGACTATAAAAAGATGATGGAAAAGATCGTGTACAAAGTGCGCGAAAAAACCCTCAAGGATATGGGTGCTGCGGGCAAACCAGGGCTTAAGCAAAAAGCCGTTTTTGCCTTCAAAGTCATTTCATTCATCGTGGTTGTGGTTGCCATTGTCGCCTCAGCGATTGCCTTGCCTCCGGTCGGTATCGCGCTTGGCATTGCGGCTTTGGTTATGAAGGGTCTGTCAGCAACGATCACCCTTTTTAAAGAGTGTAAGAGCTTTGCAAAGAACTACGAAAAGGCCGTCACCAAAGCTGCCAAAGACCTGAAGACAGCCGAAACCGCCGTGGATGAAGCACTTGCGCAGGTCAGGACGGCAAAGGATTCTTACACAGCGCTTGAGATCAGACTGGCTAAGGCCATGGCAATAATGAAAGCAGCTGAGGACAAGGCCCAAGGTGACGATGATCCCCAACTCGCCAAAGCCAAAAAGAATATCAGCGAAGCGATGTCAGGGATCGAGTCCTACAGAAAAGCATTGGGCAACCCTGATATTGCGATGAGCGAGTTGGAAACCGCACGCGCTTCGATGCGTAAGGCTGGTTCATTGGTACCAGATCCAACCAAGTCTAACTCTAAGGCCATTGGTGAAATCGCTGATAAGGCGCAGACTGCCATGGATTTCACCAACAAGATAATTGCATTGGCAAAGTAATGACAAAGGCACCATTTACCCAACTCGGCATTTCACAAAGATCCTGACGACTGGACCACATGTCACGGACACGGTTTTGCCGCCAGTGACATCACCAACGACTAAAACGACCTGCCCTTGGCAATAATATATCTGAAGGCCCGATTACCGAAGCTCATGTGGCTTAGGCGCATTTTTTGAAAGGACTTTTTTATGGTTACCCCTGCTGGAACGAAGTCGATGAAAGCATCTTTGAGCATCAGTCCGATGAATGAGATGAAGGGCGATGTCAAAAAATGGATTGAGGCTGACAACGATCTGAAAAAACTGTTTTCCAAGAAGATCAGCTATGACGATAAAATCGATTTGAATCCCAAAAAGTGGAATGCCGCCAAGCTGTCAAAAGCCATGGAAGCACTGGTTCGCTACGAGTTACAGCTTTTGGCGCAACGCGCGTTTGAGGCCAAGAAAAAGGGCAAGCCACCGAAAGACACATTGGCTGTTCTGAAAAAAGCGATGTCGCGCACTTTGGCGGACGTTGATGAAAAATGTTCAACGGCTCTTGAGGATTTGGAATCTGGCAAGGGTGAAGCCAAGGCTGGATTGGCTGTTCTTAAAAAGGTGATGGACAAGGTAAAGAACTTGAATCCTGCGACCATCTTTGCCCAACCGTTGGACGAAGCCATTTCATCGGCAAAAGCGATCCAGAATGTCGACAAGAAAGGCGGCAAAGTCGAAGCCGCGCAGGCTGCTGCCCAAAAAGGCATCGTGGCCGCCATCACCATCCTTGGTAAGGATGGTAAAGACCTGCAAAAGGCGTCCAAGTATCTGCAAGTTAGCGGTAAAAAGCTGAAAAACAGTGACGTTGGACCGCTGGCTGCATTTGGAAAAACGATCTCTGAAAAGAAAGTTCTGGGGCCGTTAGAGACGCTCGATAGCGATATCGACAAATTGGAAAACGCTTTGACCGGCTACGCCAAGGACCTCAAGTCGGGGAACGTTGATGGAGCGCAAGCAAGATCGTTTGAAACCGATTTCGGGAAACTCAAAAACCAACTGAAGTCCGCCGCCCCGGCTATTACAGTCCTTAAAAACTTGGACAAAGACTACAAAGCAGTCGCTAAGCACCTGAAATAAGGCGGCAGTTTGCGCGGAAGGGAGATGAAATGACCGACGCTTCGATCAAAATAGAACAGCCCGATCCACCGCTGGATACGTCCACGCGCGCCCGTTTGCGAGCGTTTTTGGAAAAAAGTCGTGTGCACAATACGATCATGGCGCTCATCATTTTCAACGCCGTTACGCTTGGCATCAGCACTTCTGACTGGGCGCAACAGAACATCGCTGGCTTGCTGGATGTGTTAGACCGCATCGTTTTGACCATCTTTGTGGTCGAATTATTGCTCAAACTTTATGCGTATGGTCTAAGTTTCTTTCGCAATTCATGGAATATCTTTGACCTTTTGGTCGTTTCTGTCGGGTTGCTACCGTCGAGTTCCGGCCTTTCCGTGCTGCGTGGTTTGCGGGTCATCCGTGCCATGCGTTTATTGTCGGTCATTCCGCAAATGCGCGCCGTTGTTCAGGCGCTTTTGGATGCGCTGCCCGGCATGGGTGCCGTCATCGTTATGATTTCGATCGTGTTCTATATTTTCGGAGTCATGGCCACGATTATGTACGGCAATGCCTTTGACGAATGGTTCGGAACGTTGGGTCGATCGCTGTATTCGTTGTTTCAGATCATGACGCTGGAAAGCTGGTCAATGGGAATCGTC
>NZ_JBDVGB010000026.1:0-16616 GCF_039940735.1 Tateyamaria sp. | reverse complement strand
CGCAGGATCTTGGCCTCATCGGAGCCGAGACATTGCGCGTCGAAGGCGGCGGAGCCACCGGCCAATTGGCGGTGCATGCCGGTGTCGAGCGTATTCTCTCGGGCCGCGCGCGGCATGTGGCGGTTGTTGGGGTTGATCCCTCTGCCAGCGCCTTGGCAGGTGACAGCATCCGCGAACTTTACGGCTATTCCTTTGACTTTTGGACCGACGGATTGGCTGGCGTGACGGCGACCAGTCTTTATGCACTGTCATGGCAGGCTTTCGCAGCCGGCAACGGCGCAACAGATGCCGATCTGCACGCCGTCACAATGAAGAACCGCAGCAATGCCATGCTGAACCCAAATGCCCATTTGCCCCGGCACCATGAGGTGGGCGAATTTGCAGCCTCTCCCATGATCGCATCGCCCTATTGCCGGCTGCATTGCTCTCCTCTTAGCGATGGGGCGGCGGCGTTGATCCTTTCCAGCGTTGACGCAGCGCCTGACGCGCGGCGCAAAGTGGCGCCCCGGATCACCGGGATAGGGGCAGCGTCCGATCTGCCGGGCTTAGGTCACCGCGCAGACCCCGGCCAATTCGCAGCCAAGTCCCGCGCCGCGGAGAGGGCGCTGCAAATGGCCGGGATATCCGCGTCCGACATCGCCGTGTCCGAAGTCTATGACGCCTACGCTGGCGCCGAGTTGCAAGCCATCGCTGCACTCGGTCTGGCTGAGGACCCCCTTCAAGCCTCACGCAATGGCGACTTCGCTCCGGGCGGCCTCTGCCCTATCAATCTCTCTGGTGGTTTGATGGGCCAAGGTGCTCCGGTTGGCGCCACGGGCGTCGCCCAAACCGCAACCTGCGCCCTGTTGCTTGAGGGTCGCTACCACAGCGGCTTGCAACCGGACCGCCCCTTGGGCCACGCGCTGGCAGACACCCATGGCGGCGTTGGTACCACCTGTGCTGTAACCACCCTGAGCGCGGGAGTATCGGCATGAAACGGCAAGTGAACCTCGACTACACCCTTGGGGCGGGATGGCTGACCCCGTGGCTTGACGGATTGCGCGATGGCAAGGCTGTGGCATCGACCTGCACGGCCTGCGACACGGCACATTTCCCACCCCTTCGCGCCTGCCCAACCTGCCGACAAAACACTGACGGATGGCGCACGTTAAACGGGACTGCGAAGGTCCTGTTCCGCACCAATGGCACGGACGGCGACATCGCCATGGTACAATTCGACGGTGCAACCAGCGCCTGCATCGCCCGCGCGGACACCCTGCCAGAGGGCACAACCCGGTGTGCCCTGACCACCAGCACCGATGACCCGCCGACCCCTACCCTCAAAGCGGAGCCCACTCCATGAGCGACTACCTCCAATCCCTCAATACCGACGCGCTGACCGTTCTGCATTTGGAACGGGATCCTTCAGGCGGATACCAGATCAAATGGCCCGCTGATTACAATATCTACACCGCAACCGTCGGCCGCTTTCTCGATCCTCAAGACCGCGACAAACCTGCGATGATCTTTGAGGACAGCGATGGCCAAACCACCATCCAAAGCTTCGCCCAAGTCGACGCCGCGGCCACCAACCTTGCCGCTGAACTGCGCGCCATGGGCTACGGCAAAGGCGATCCCATCGCCCTGCACACCGGGCAACACCCTGACACGGGCATCGCCCACATGGCGATTGCCAAACTAGGTGCCATCGCCGTAACCCTATCGCAGCTCTATGGCCCCGACACGCTCGCCCACGCATTGAACGATTGCCGGGCGTCCGTAATTCTGACCAGCCGCGACGCATGGGAACCTTTGCGCGGCGAAGACTTCCCCCACCTGCGCCATGTCATGATGCGCGACCCAAGCGCTGATGATCTTGATCTCGGCGCTGCCATGACGAATCCTGCGACGGGTTTCACCCCCGAGCTTGGCGGCGCCGATGACCCGGCCCTGCTGATGTACACCTCTGGTTCCACCGGCAAACCCAAGGGTATTATGCACGGCCACCGCGTTTTGGCCGCCTATACGCCTTCGATCAATTTGTTCTTTAACCGCGCACAGGATGACCCGGACGCGGTTTATTGGTCGCCCTCTGACTGGGCGTGGGTCGGCGGGCTGCTCGATATGCTGTTTCCGGCGTGGATGGCGGGGCGGCCTGTGGTGACATCACTTGAACGGTTCTCAGCAGACTACGCCTATCAATTCATGAGCCGCCACAACGTCACCCACACCTTTCTCGCCCCTACGGCCATCAAACGCCTTGCCCAGCACCCTGATCCGCGCGGTGATCACGACTTGTCGCTGCGCATCATCTGTACAGGTGGCGAAGCATTGGCTGCAGAAACCCTCAGCTGGTCTGAGGACAAGCTCGGCGTGGTCTGCAACGAATTTTACGGTATGACTGAGGTCAATCACCTGATCGGCAATTGTGCAGCCTTGTTCCCTCGCCGCCCCGGTTCCATGGGCCGCGCATATCCCGGTCATAAGGTGTTATTGGTTGATGGTGATGGTCAAGAAGTGGCAGACGGCGAACCCGGTGAGGTCGTGACACCGCATACCTCTCCTACGCGCTTTCTCGGCTACTTCAATAATGCCGAGAAAACCGCCGACATGAAGCTCGGGGACTATTGGCGGACCCATGATCTGGCTGTGCGCGATGCGGATGGGTATTTTTGGTACAAAGGTAGGTCCGACGATCTTATCAAGTCTTCAGGCTTTCGCATCGGCCCAGCAGAGGTTGAGGAATGTCTGCTATCCCATCCCGCCGTCGCCGAGGTCGCGGTGATCGCCAAACCAGACGCGGATCGAGGGGCCATTGTGAAGGCCATCGTCAGCACGCGGTCCGGCTTTGAGGTAAGCGATGCATTAGCGCAAGACTTGAAAGATCACGTCAAAACACGCCTTGCCGGATACAAAGCGCCTAGAGAAATCGACTTTGTGCAGAAATTCGAGATGACGTCCTCAGGCAAAATAAATCGTCGGATCCTGCGGGATGCCGAAACCGCCAAAGCAAAGACATCTGCATTGAAGCAGTAGCGCAGGCCTGACGGCGCAGCTGCGTCTTTATAGCCGATCTTGCTAGGGCTTCGGCGTGATAATCGCATTCGCAAGGAGGAGCGGGACATCTTAAAAATTGTTCCGGGTTGGGATGAACGATAGACGAACCCTATGATCATCCCACCCTATGATCATCCCAGCTGATTTGCCGCGCCAGAAAGGTCTTAGCTATCCACGTGAGGTGACTACCTACACGGTCTGGAAGTATCATTGGTTCGCCCTAAATACAGCGGATGCCTTCAGCCTACGATGCGATTACACCGCGGAAATGACAGCATGAAGTTAACCAATAGTCAGACCTCGCGCCGCCATAAACAATTTGGCAATACCCTTGTTGGCGATACCCCTAACAGGGTTTGATATTCCCGATTCCCCAGACGTTGAAACGTCAAAACTATAAGGTCACGCACACATGCATTCATTATTCCATGACCTCGGCGCGCGCGTTCCCCTGATTCAATCCCCAATGGCAGGTGCGCAAGACGAAGAATTAGCGATTGCAGTGGCACAAGCAGGCGCAATTGGGTCGATCCCATGCGCGAATTTGACGCCGCAAGACCTTCAACAGTCGGCAACACGGTTTCAGGGTGCCACAACAGGCCCCTTGAACGTCAATTTCTTTTGCCACCCAGTCACGCAGCGCGATCCACAACGCGAGGCGCTTTGGTTCAACGAACTAAACGAATATTACGACGATCTGTCCCTTACGCCAGATTACCCGACAAACGCGTATCCCCGCGCGTTAGACTCAGACATGGTGGACGTGGTCTGCGCTGTCAAACCCGCCATCGCCAGTTTTCATTTCGGGCTACCGACGGCTGCATTTATGAACCGCATTCGCGCGACCGGCGCCATAATCATCGCAACCGCGACCACGGTGCAAGAGGCGCTCTTTTTACAAGACAACGGATGCGATGCCGTAATCGCACAAGGCCAAGAGGCCGGAGGGCATCAAGGTGTCTTCTTGCAGATGGACGCCACAAACCGGTTACCGACATTGGACCTTGTCGCACAAATATCGGCAATGCTAAGCATCCCGACCATCGCAGCAGGCGGCATTTCAGATCGGACTGGGATCAAAGCCGCCCTCGCGGCCGGCGCTTCAGGCGTGCAAATGGGCACTCGGTTTTTGAAATCCACCGAATCCAAGATCACCCCTCTTCACCGCAGCATCCTCGAAGGTTCCGAGCAACGGGAAACCACGATCACCAACGTTTTCACAGGACGGCCTGCGCGGGGCTTTGTGAACAAATTGATACGTGACATTGGCCCGATGAATGCCAATGTCCAGGCCTTCCCTTTGGCAGTTTCAGCATTGTCCCCGCTTAAGTCTGCGACCGAAGGGTCAGAGGACTTCGTTTCACTTTGGGCAGGCCAAAACTGGCAAACCGGCGAAACAAAACCAGCACGGGACATCGTCCATGATCTTGCACCAGCCTTTGATCCAAATTGAAGGCGCAAAGGCTCACCTTTATGCCTCAAGGTGAGCCAAATTGCTCGCCACAAATAGTTGCGCTTTTATCCGAAGATATAAACGTCATTTTGTTGCAGTCGGGGCATGGACTTAGGCACCGTAAAACACGTCTCCAAGTGTTGCGGAACATCACCAAATCACAAATCCATTGTCCGAACGGGCTGCGATCAGCGGCCATGTCCGAGCGGTGCGCAATGGCCAATTCATCAAGGAATCTGCGGCCATGATGCTTGCGGATGCCGCGAGGCCTGCGGCGTCGGCGATGCTTTGGCAGATGGCGTTAATATTTTTCGGCACGGCCATTTTTGAAGTAGGCATATCGTTTCAGGTGTCGACCTTTTCAAAAGCGGATTGCTTGTGTGCAAAGGTTACAAAATACCCGAAAAACGTCTTGGACGCGCGTAACAATTCCCAAAACGAACCGATTGTCGTCGAAGGGATGTTCATCGAAATCATCCTGGCATCGATTGCGTGTTCTTTCAGTCATACGTTGATCGCCGGAGGCGACATGTCGCCAGAAACCAGATTCCCATTGATTAAGAAGACGTTGGTTGTTCCCGTAATTTACGCTCCGGACTCCTGAAAGCGACGGATGGTTGACAGAACTGTGTACACAAACCTACAAATATCCAACATTTTTTATTTTGCGGAACATAAATGCTCTTCTCCAGTAAAAATTCCGACGACAGCACGATCGTAGAACTGCTCGCGTCTTCTTTGCGGCGCGATATTGCGTTTGGAACATTGCTGCCTGATCAGAAGCTCAAGATTAACGAATTGCGCACGCGGTATGGGGGGTCGAACCACTCGATGCGTGAAACGTTGCGAATACTGTCGACCGAAGGGTTGGTCGAAGCCACAGCACAACGAGGGTTTCGCGTCACTTCGGCTACCGAAGACGACGTACGCGACATTTTGATGGTCCGCTTTGAGGTCGAAAAGGTCGCGCTATCGCGATCCATCGCATTGGGGGATGTGGCATGGGAAGGCCGCGTGATGGCCGCGCATCACGCATTACAAAAAGCCGAAGCTCAAGCCGCAACAAACCCCGATGACCTTGTTGCACTCGAATGGGACGAGGCGTGCCGTGCGTTCTCTTATTCCTTGATCGCGGCCTGCGACAGCCCGCGCCTGATCGACCTGCACCGCAAATTTTTTGACCAAAGTCGGCGTTTCAGGCTCGCTCAGATGCGCGAAGGGCGATTGGATTGGGATGCGCGTAAGGCCCGTCAGCAAGGGTTGTTGACGGCCGTTCTGGACCGCAACGAAGCCGCCGCACTGACGCTTTTGAAAAGGGACGTCGAAGCAGAATTGCGACATTAAAATAATTTGAGTGATCATAATGGGAGGAAACCATGACACTTTTTAACCGCCGTACGGCACTTGCCCTAATGGGTGGAACCGTAGCCGCGTCTGGGTTGGCAGCGCCTGCCTTGGCCGCGAACAAAAAGATCAAAGTTGGCGCGCTGCGCTTTACGTCGCACTCTGGCAATTTCGTCGGGTTTGAACGGGGGTACTTCGCGGACGCGGGGCTTGATGTGGAATTTGAATTTTTCCAAGCTGCACAACCGATGGCCGTCGCAATCGCTTCGGGCGATATTGATTATGCGGTTACTGCTGTGTCTGGTGGTTTGATCAATTTGGCCGACAAAGGCGCGATCAAAGTGATCGGCGGCGCGCTCAGCGAGGAAGCCGGCATTGATGGGCAGAAATACCTGATCTCGGATGCGTCCTATCAGGCGGGTATCAAAACGCTGAAGGATCTGGACGGCAAGAAATATGCGGTCACGCAAGCAGGGTCTTCATTCCATTACATGGGCTCCAAAATGGCCGCAGCCGAAGGCATCGATCTGCGCTTTACACCTTTGCAAAAAGTAGGCGCGATCATTGGTGCGATGAAATCCGGCCAAGTCGACGCGTGGTCCATCGTGCCGCACCTTGCCAAACCGTTGGCCAAAGCGGGCGCGTGGCATATGGTTGCAAACGTTTCCGATTACATCCCTGACTATCAGGTGACGACAGTCTTTACGTCGGCCAAAAATGCGGCAGACGAGCGTGGTCAAACCGAAGCCTTCCTTAACGGCTTTTCTAAGGGCGTTGACGACTATGCGGCTGCAATGATCGACAAGACTGCCGATCAAGAAGAGATGATCGATCTGATCCACAAGTATGTCTACACGGACCGCGAACGTGCCAAAGCGGCGCCATCGATTGTCAATGGCACAATGCGCATCAATTCTGGCGCTGCGTTGAACATTGCATCGATCAAAGATCAGCTTGCGTGGTTCCAGTCTGAAGGTCTGGTTGATGCTGGCATCTCTATCGATCAGCTTGTCGACACGTCCTACGTGGACGTCATCGGGGCGTAATCAACCTCTCTCGGACAGGGGTGGCAGGTGGCCGTCCCTGTTTGTTTCGGCAAAGGGTTTTTCATGGACATTCGTCTGGATGGTATCGGCCATTCCTATGACAATTTTGAGGTGATGCGAGATATCTCGCTGGACATTTCCAGCGGGCAGATCGTGTGCATTGTCGGCCCTTCGGGGTGTGGCAAGTCAACACTGTTGCGCTTTATCGGTGGGCTGGAACGCCCCAAAACAGGGCGTGTTTTACAGATGGGCGAAGTCCCCAAAGGGTGTTTGAACCCGCTCACCTTTATATTCCAAGACTTCGCCCTGCTGCCTTGGCGGTCTGTCTCGGGTAATATCTCGTTAGTATTAGAGGATCACGGGATCAAAGGCGCTGCCGCCAAAGAGATCATCGCAGATGTCCTTGCGCGCACCAAATTGACTGACTTTGCCAAAGCTCTGCCCAAGCAATTGTCAGGCGGTATGAAACAACGCGTTGCAATTGCGCGCGCCCTCGCGGTGAACCCTGCCGTGATGCTGATGGACGAACCCCTGTCGGCGCTCGACAGCCAAACGCGCGAGCTGTTGATGGACGATCTGGTCGAACTGTGGACCCGTCAGCCTTTCACTGCCGTCTATGTCACACACAATCTGGCCGAGGCCGTGCGTCTGGGTCACCGCGTCGTTGTATTGTCCCGCAGGCCGGGCCAAATCCGCGAAATCGTTGATATCGACAAACCGCTGTCCGAACGTGAATTTGGCGACGCCGACCTCGACAAAGCGCAAAAACATCTTTGGCAATTGATGCGCGAAGAAGCCCGCGCGGCAGATTCGGAGTTGCTCCATGGATGACACCGGAAAATCAGTCGCCTTTCGCGGCGGCGGCTTTGCCCCTAAATCGCGCCGTTGGGTTGGCGTTTTTGTTTTTGTGACCCTGATCCTTGTGACGGAATGGGGCACGCGCGCAGGCTGGATATCGGCATTGTCTTTGCCGCGCCCTTCGGACGTCTTAGAAACCTTTCGCCAGCTGCATGACAGCGGGCTGTTGTATCAACATCTTTGGCCCAGTCTTTCGCGTCTGACCGTTGGCGCGATCTTTGGCGTCAGTATCGGGATTTCCGTCGGAATTTTGATTGGTTTGTTCTCATATGTGCGCTCAGGGCTTGTGCCCGTTGTGGCGGCGATCTTTCCAATCCCAAAAATTGCTTTGTTGCCGCTGTTCGTGATTTGGTTTGGGATTGGCGAAGGGTCAAAATACGCGCTGATCGCCTTTGGTACTTTCACGCCAACCGTCGTGGCGACCTATGGTGCTGTTGATAACGTGGATCGCACGTTGATCCGTATGGGCCAGAGTTTTGGCCTATCGTGGTGGTCTATCGTGCGCAAAATCGTGTTGCCGGGTGCGATGCCAGGTATCTTATCGGGTCTTCGGATCAGCCTTGCCATCGCGATCATCTTGTTGGTCGCGGCTGAGATGCTGGGCGCGGAATATGGTATCGGGGCGTATATCCTTGAAGCGGGGTCTTTGTATGATCTTGAACGATTGTTTGCAGGCGTCGTGATCCTGTCGTTGCTTGGCGTTCTGGTCAGCACGGTGATTGGTATGGTCGAACGGCGCCTGCTGGGTTGGCGGACCTGATGCTCAAGCCTGAACAGAGTGCAAACCGTGCGGCATTAACAAAAGGGGAGCACCCAGTGAAATTTTACTTTGTCCAAGCAAAGCAAAATGCAGCCGTTTGAAATTTCACCCAAGAAAACAACGAAGTTGGGTTTGAACATTTGTACCCAAACGAAGTTTAGAGAGAGACAGAAAATGAAACACCTCTTAAAAACAGTTATCGCAGCGTCAACGCTTGTGGCGATTTCGACCTCGGCCTTCACTTAGGAACGGAACACCTATAAATCTGCGAAAACCACATCGTCCTACTATCAGACGGGCGTGCAGACTTCCGAAGCCATGCGTGCGGAAACCGATGGTGGCGTTGTCGTGACCGTCGAAGAAAGCCTGGCTCTGTTCAGAACGTCATCAAAGTCCGCGCACGTGGCGGCGATTACGTGTTCACAACACCGCCTGCCCTTGTTGGCTTGGCCCAGCGTGGTGCCGCGATGTTCGAGGGCAAAGGCGACTCTGCATTTGATGAAATCCGTGCGTTGTTCCCAATTCCGTCCCTGACGATGCATTTCGTTGTGTTGTAGGACAGCGGCGTCGAAATATTTGCAGATATGGAAGGTAAAACCATTCTGCTAGGCAACGGTTCTTTTGGGGCGCGCGAGGGCGAAAAATACCTTGGTCTGTTTGGTCTTGAAGGCAAAGTAACGCTGACAGATTCCGAACTGTCCAATGCGGTTGATGCCCTAAAGAACGGCCAAATTGATGGGTTTGTCACAGCCGGGTCCTACCCCGCGTTAAACGTGATCGAAGCTGCGGCGATTTCGACAACATCCCTGCCCGTCGTTGCCTACACCAAAAGCGCAATGAGCGACGACACAGCCTACTTGCTGACCAAAACGTTTTGGGAACAGCGCGACGACATGGGCAGTGCTGCGGCATGGTGGAATGGCATCAGCCCGGACATGATCGCGAACATCACCGACGCGCATCGCTTATATCAAAGATAGCGCCCGGTTGATCGGATCGGGCGTTAAGTCGGGAAACTTAGCATGCTGAAAAACAGTACTCAAACGCTGTGGGCCTTGTTGGGTCTTTTGATGATCGTGGCGCATCTGGGGCTTATCTTTTACGGATTGGTCCCGAATTTAGTGTCGCGCCCATTGCACTTGGCGATGATTCCACCGGGGGTTTTTCTGTTTAAATCATCCGGGCCGTGCAGTTATCTGCCAATTTAGCGATTACGATTGTTGGCATTATTTGCTGCCTTTGGATCGCGTTGAACCATCAAAACCTCAAGAACCAATACGGTTTCCTCGAAGGCCACACACAAACGCTCATGGCGATTCTCCTGCTGGCAATCGTGATGTAGGGCGCGCGCCGCATGATCGGTTGGCCACTGCCGACAGTAGCAGCATTAATGTTGGCCTATGGCCTGTTCGGCAAACATATTCCGGGCGAGTTCGGCCATTCTGGCACGCCATTGGGCAGTTTCCTCGGGATGCTCACAATCGCCGAAGGTGGCATTTGGGGCAGCCTCACGGGTGTTTCGGTTGGAGTTGTGTCCGTCTTTGTTATTTTCGGGGCCGTCTTGAACGCAGGCGAAGCAGGCCAAGGATTCATGAATGTCGCCAACGCCGCTGCGGGTCGCTTGCGCGGCGGTGCTGCCAAGGTGTCGGTGCTGTCTTCTGCGCTCTTTGGTTCGATCTCGGGATCGGCCTCGGCCAATGTGGCATCCACGGGCGCTGTGGCATTGCCCGCGATGACCAAGCTTGGGTATCCCAAACGCCTTGCCGCCGCGGTCGAGGCCGTCGCCTCCTCAGGTGGCCAAATCATGCCACCGTTGATGGGCGCGGGCGCGTTCGTGATGGTCGAACTCACGGGCGTTCCCTACACCGACATCATGTTCGCCGCGATTTTACCTGCCATCCTGTTCTTTGTGGCCGTCTGGCTGGGGATCGATGCCTATGCGACCCGCTATGACCTCAAGGAAGTGCCTGCTGATCAACGGCCACACCGGCGCGATGTAATCGTAACATCAGCCTTCTTTGCAATCCCGTTCACAGTGCTGCTGGTCTCAATGTTCGCGTTCAAATACACTCCGCAATATTCAGCCGCCTTGGCCATTTTTGTGGGGCTGATTGCATTGTTGTTCAACGGAAAGACCGGGCTAGATCTGAAACTCGGGTTTGAGCGTTTGGGCACAGCCTGCCTGAATGCAGGGCGTCAAATCGCAATGATCGGGTCAATCATCATCTGCGCCTCAATCGTGATCGGGGTCCTTGGCATCACAGGGCTTGGCGTCAAACTGACCTCGTTTATCGTGTCAGGATCGGGTGGTTTGCTTTGGCCGTCCCTGTTATTGACGGCGCTTGCGTGTCTCTTGCTTGGGATGGAGGTGCCCACCACAGCCGCCTACGTCATCTGCGTCTCGGTTGCAGGTCCGGCGCTGATCGACCTTGGATTGGAACCGCTTCAGGCGCACCTGTTCGTGTTCTGGTTTGCGCTGCTGTCAACGATCACACCGCCGGTGTGCGGGGCCGTGTTTATCGCGGCCGGCATGGTCGGTGAAAACTGGTTGAAGGTGGCACTCAGCGCTATGGCGCTTGGCATTGGCCTTTACATTATTCCGCTTGGCATGATCGCAAACGCTGACATCATTCGACTGCAATCAAACCCATTCGGATCGGGCTTGGCGTTTGTGCAAATGGCCATCGGGCTTGGGTGTCTATCTTTTGGCGTTATTTCCAATTTCAACGGTCTTATCAGAATTCTTCTAGGCCTGTTGGGTATCGGAATTATCTTTGCACGCCTGTTTCTTTGAACAAGGCTAAACCGCGCCTAAGTTTTGTGTCTTGAGTGCTCAAAGCACCCCGTCAGCGACCCATTTTTCGACCAGATCGCGGCTGGCTTCAAAATGCATGCTGTCCTCGCGCGAAAATCCCGCACCCCAATACCAACCTTCGGTGCGGAAAAAGTCAGCAATAATGGTCAATCCAAGTTGGGTTTTCCCATCGCCCAGCCGGTCAAGTTTGCCATCAATGTTTAGGTCGAGTGATAGGCCAAACGCATGGGTCGAGGTCCTCCCCGGCGCCCCACGAATGTGGCGCACGCACAAAGCACCTGCTGTGTTGATCCGTTCATAAAGATCGGGATCCGTGTCTTTGATCTTTTCGAATACCCGCGTCAGGGAATCCAGTGCGGGTTGTTGCATGGTGACGCGAATGGGGCCGACGCGCGCGGTTTTCAACTTGGCCTTTAGACGAGTGTTCGTCATCGACTGACATTCCGACGTCATGTTGGCGCGCGGCTTACCAAAGACACCTTCCAAATATGAGGGCGACGCGATTTTCATGCCTTTGTTCAAGTTCCGACGGTTCGCGATCAAAACAGTTTGAGCGTAGGCGTCGATGATGTCGTTACCACCGTCACTGATAAATTCGCCTTGTTCTTGCTGCCCGCCTTGAGGCGCTGTGCTGGTGGGCGCGCGGCTGATATTTTGGATGCGATTTTCCAATTCCGCGACCTTGGAATTCATAGCTTCGTTCTGCGCGATCATGGCTTCGATTTGTCCACGCAGAACCTCAATTTCGATACGGGCGCCGCTGTCGATTGCGGGGCCAGCGAATTCGGTATCTCCGTCGGTTTCATAGCGGATTTCAGGCGTCGGGCGCAGCTGGAAATAGATCAGGACGCCAAGTGCGACGACGATCACACCCATGACGCCCAGAATGATTGGAATAACGCCTTTTTCCATTTTGCCTAGCTTTGCCTTTATTCAAAAATCGGTGTCAGTGAATGTCGACCACAATGATCGAGATATTGTCAGCCCCGCCGCCCTCAAGCGCAAGGTGCAGCAGAGTTTCGGCTACGGTTTCGATGGGTTCAGAACTAAGTAGTTTGCGCAATGTCTCGAAGGTCGCGTATTTGGTCAGCCCGTCCGAGCACAGTAAAAAGCGGTCGCCGGGGAAAATCTGGCCGCGGATTTTTTCTAATTCTAGCTCTTCGCCGACACCGACTGCGCGAGTGATTGCATTGGATTGCGGGTGCTGTTCGGCTTCGTCCCACGTCATCTCGCCCGCCAACACCAGATCAGCCACATAGGAATGATCGGTGGTTAGCATCTCGATTTCGCCCGCTTGCAGACGGTAAAGACGGCTGTCACCAGCCCAGAATGCCGCAAAGTGGCCTTCGGCGATGGCAAATGTCACGACAGTTGACCCGATGGTGACCCCGCCTTGCGCCGCGCTTTCGGCCAGAATGCGAGTGTGGGATTGGTCCAATGTTTCACGCAGCGCGGCAAGCAATTGCAGCGGCTCAAGCGTCGGGTCGATCATCGCAACGCTGTCCACCACAGTCTGGGAAGCAAAGTCGCCGCCTGCGTGCCCGCCCATACCGTCGGCCACCACCCAAATGCGTTGATCAGGCAGGGCAAGGATACTGTCTTCGTTTACCTTGCGTTTGTGACCCACATGGGTGGATGCGGAATAGCGGATTGAAGTCATATTGTGTCCATCACGCTAGATGCGTTCCATAAGGCTGGGGAGAGATCAAAGAGGCTGCGCAATGCGCGCCCTTCCGGCAGACCGGGTGTGGCGCGCATGCGGTAATCGTCTTGCATCTGCGTCGACCACAATGCGGATGCCGCCCCGACACTTTGGGTCAGCGTTTGGACGGCGACGGCTTTTGAAAATGGAACCGTCCCGGCGTACGGCAAGCTTGTGGGCATGGGCGCGCTGGATGGTGCGACGCTGACCCCTGCAAGCGCTGTGGTCAGACTGCCGCGGGTCGCGTGGTCTTCCAAAGCGTTTAACGCAATGGTTTCGAGCTGCTGAAAAACGGCACCATTTGCATAGTGCGACATGACTGTATTGGGGGCGTCGTGCAGTGCAGCAAGGGTCAGCGGATATTGCCGCCCGACCCTGTCCACAGAGGCCATAAGAATGCCTGTCACGCACTGCGCGCCAGCAAGCCCAGCAGGCAGCGTAAAGCGCCAGATCGGGGCAGACAGATAGGCGTCATTCCAGCCCTCGCCCAATTGGTTGCGGATATCCAGCAGGCTGGTCTGCAACCACGTGTCCCACGGCTGAATAAAACCCGAAGGCAAATTAACCCTTAGGAAATCGCCCATACCGGGGATCTTGCCGAATGCGCCAAACCCCTGTGACATCAGAACGACTTGGGGCAGCTGAATTTGCCCATGGCGGGCAAGGCAAATGGGTTCAACACCGATCCGGATTGTAACGTGAAGATCGCGAAACGGCTGCCAATCTTGAATACAACACGGTTACGGTCGCTGACATTTGTGCGGCGCACTTCCGCGGCACTCAGCAACCGGAACCACGCCCATGGCCCGTCGCGGGTGATCGCATTTGTGTTGTTGTTGACCGGTGGTTGCATCACGATCCGCGCCGACCCAACAGCGCCAGGCCATGTCACAGCAGTCGGTTTTGGGGCGACGGTGTGTGCGTATTTGACCTCGGTTCCATCGATATCAAGGGTGACGTCCAGGGCATCGGGGGCCAGTGCCTCGGGCGTGATTTGGAAGGTGATAGCGGGGTTCGCAGCACCTGCAAAAAATGCATCGCGGATTTCAGCGGCATATTGGAATTGCTGCAACACTGCGGGGCTGATCCCAAGATCAGTGTCGTTCACCCGTTTCCAAGCCCATGGCCGCGCGCTTGTATCGACGTAATCGCGCAAGTTGTCGTTAAAGAAACCGTCAATCAAGCCGTTTGGCGCAAACAACCGGGAAAAATCGCCCATAGCGACATCCGCCTTGGCACCGCGCGTGAACGGATAGCGGTTGTCCAACGCTTGACCACAGAAGGGTAAGACCTGAGATTGCCATTGCGCATTGATCGAAGACCGCGTGCCATCAGCGGCAATGCCGGAAGAACCGGAGGATACTTGCGTCGACCAACGTTGGATTGGCCCCGGTAAACGGTTGGCCAGTTCTTGGAAACGCACGATGGCTGAGGCCTCTCCGGCCCCAGCCCCTGCCCCACCAGCAAAGCTCAGCTTGTTGAGCTCTTGATAAACTTCGGTCAGCCGCGCCATCAACTCGTCAAGCTGCGAAGGTTGGCCCTCTTGCCCCGCCACAAGGGTTTGCAACCACTCGAAACGCTCTTCGACGAACTCGCCGGGCTTCTTGGGCGGCGGGCCCTGTTCTCCGGATTCGGTGACGCCTTGGCTAAGCGCGCGCAGCAGCAGTTGGCTGCGGCTAGAAAGCGTCGATTGCAGCTCAATGGCGGCGACGTCACTGGCGCCTTGTTGCAACCCCGATGTGTCGACCCCAAGTGTGCTGCGTTCTTCGGTCAGCCGGGTTTCGCTTGCCACGGCTTTCAAGATGTTAACGAGTGGCGATGTTGGGCCGGACAGTACATTGGTCACCTCGACAGCGTGGCTGAGGCTTTCCAATGGAATAATGTCGATGTCCCCAAGAATTTGGTCATAACGCGAGATATAGTCGGAGTAATAAAGATCCAACACATCTCGGCTCATTGCGATCAAAGCCGTTTCAGTTTGTTCGCTTGCACCGCGTTCGCCAAGGACCCAGCTTTCGCTTTGCAAACGTTGGGCGACGCCAAGGGCTTCGTCTAGGAAGACGTCATTGAAACCTTCATAGGTAAAGATGCCTTCGATGCCTTCATTTAGCTGCTTTCCACTGGAACGCACGATGACCCGGCTGATCGCTGGCCCGCCAATGTCGGTAAGGCGCCATTGTGGCAGCGCCTTGGCGCGGGGGGCATTGATGATGCTGTTGTAGACCCGTTGGGCCAATGGCATTTCCGACAACAGGCCCTGAATTTGTTCAACCAGCGGGCCGTTCAATGCGATTTCATCCAATGGAGCGTCCAGCATCGTTTCAAGGTGCTGTGTCAAGCTGGTGCGCAATGCGTCACGGCCACTACCCTGATAGGCAACGGACCAATCCAGTTCCATCCACTCTTTGATCAAGGCGGTGTTCATCGGCCCTTGTTGGCCTAGCATCAGATAGATTTTCAGGCTTTCATACAGAAAGTCAGCGTTGTTCATGTTGGCCTGCATCTGCTCCTCAAGACGCAACAACAGGCGCGGCAACAAGTGTTCGTTCAAAGCGGCGCGATAGGATTGGCTGGCTTGGTTGCCAACGACCTTGCCCTGATACAGCCCAAAGGTAAGCGCGCGTTCTGGGTCGGGATCGCCTGCGGCTGGGTTTGCGGGCAAGCCGCGCAATGTGTCAAGGGCCGGCACGATGCCCGGCAGATCGCTGTCTTGGATAGGACCACTCGGGATGTCCGAGGCCTGTGCGCGGTAGGTGTCGACGCTTTCGGTCGCTTGAGCCAAAAGTGCCGCGTTGCCCAGATAACTGCGCGCCCAAACGGCTGTCATGCCAATACCGCCAATAACGGCAGCGGTGATCGCGATATACTTGGTCCAGCGATAACGGCGTTCGACTTTGTCATCGGCGCTGACAAGGCCAGCCTCGGGGAACATCACCCCTTCAAACAGTCGGGTCAGAAAGAACGAGCGCCCCGTGCCGCGCCCGGTGCCGATGGCTTGGCGTCCGATGCCAAAGGTGCGCGCCATGCCCATCATCAGACGGTCAATTGGCGTGCCTTCTTGGGTTCCGGACGCGAAATAGACACCCCGCAGCAAGTGGCGTTTTTCAAAACGGTTGTCCTGAAAAACTTCGCCCAAAAAGCTGCGCGCGGTCGTGCGAACAGAGGCAAATTGCGACGGAAAGCTGGAAATCAGCGCGCGACGCTGATGGTCGGTTTCTTGCTGCATCCGCTCCAAAGACTGGGAATTCAATTGCCCCAAAAGCAGGCTGAATTCTTCATCAAAGGCAGCAACCGGAGAAAGCTCTCCCTTGGTTTTCTTTGGCAAGGGCAGGGTGAAACCCCAGACCTGTTCGCGTTCTTCTTTGCCCATGTTGTCGTAAAATTCAGTAAAGCCCGCGATCAGATCGGACTTTGTGAACATGATATAAACGGGAAAGCGCACGCCAAGTTTTTCGCGCAATTCGTGCAGACGGCGACGGATCGCGGCGGCGTGGCTTTTTTGGCTCGCCTCGTCCTGCAAAGACAGATCTGACAAAGACACAGCCACAATCGCACCGTTGATCGGCTGGCGTTTGCGGTTTTTCTTGAGCATCTTAAGAAAA
>NZ_JBDVGB010000025.1:0-25046 GCF_039940735.1 Tateyamaria sp. | reverse complement strand
GTGTGGACGGGGCCGGGATCGAACGTCTAAAGGCCGCGGGCATTTCTGTCACAACCGGTGTTTGCGAAGACGCTGCTCGGGCAGACCTTGAGGGGTTCTTGCTGCGTGTCGATCTGGGGCGACCGCTTGTTACTTTGAAACTTGCCAGTAGTTTTGATGGCCGGATCGCGACCGGTACCGGCGAAAGTCAATGGATCACAGGACCCGCCGCGCGCCGTGCCGTTCATGCCATGCGTGCGCGTCATGATGCCGTCATGGTGGGGGGCGGTACTGCGCGCCATGATGATCCGTCATTGACGGTGCGGGGCCTTGGGATCAAACACCAACCGGCCCGCATTGTGGTTTCTCGTCGCCTTGATCTGCCATTGTTGGGGGCACTGGCACGCACGGCTCAAGAGACCCCGGTTCTTTTGTGCCACGGGCGCGATGCGGATCCGATGCTGCAAAAGACGTGGCAAGATCTGGGCGCTACGTTGTTGCCATGTGAAACCCGCGGCAGTCAGCTTGATCCACGCGACATCTTGCAACAACTTGGCACCCACGGGCTGACGCGGGTGTTTTGCGAAGGCGGTAGTGCCCTGGCAGCGTCCTTGATCGAAGCAGATTTGGTCGACCGCTTGGTTGGCTTCACCGCTGGCCTTGCCATAGGGGCCGAAGGTTTACCGAACATCGGCGCGCTTGGTTTAGAAAAGTTACGAGAGGCTGCGCGGTTTGAATTGCGGTCTGTGCGCCAAATTGGCCCGGATATTTGCCATGAATGGGCTCGGGGCGCCGATAGCGCGTTGTAACTTTGCGTTGCGCAAAGCTGTAGCTTTTTCAGAGCCTTGCGAAGTACCTTAACGCCACAAATGCGCGCGACTTGCCAGCAAACCCTGCGCCTTGGATAGCATGCGATTGGACCAGCCGGGATGCGGCACGTCGCCCTTTGCCAGTCGCTCCACCACGACTTCCACGGGGCAGGGCAAGCGAGTCACGGGATCGAAATAGCGCGGGTAGTCGATCAGCGTCGCGTGAACAAGACCGGGCAGGCTGATGTCTTCACGCCTGCGTGGAGGCACGTCGCCGCGATCGTTTGTTAGTCCCCATCCGGCATAAAAAGGTGCGCCCGTCGTGGTCACGTTGACGCCGCGCAACAAGGCCTCGAAACCGGCAAGCGAGGTCATCGTCCACAGCGTATCGACGACCCCTAGAAGGGCCGTGATATCCGCACGGTTGGCCACGACGTCGGCGATTTGACTTGCATCAAATGCACCGCTGCGCAGGCCCGCCTCGACGTCGGGATGGGGTTTGTAAATCAGCGTTGCATCAGGGTGCGCATCGCGTGCAGCTTGCAACAGCGCGTGGTTTGTCACGATATCACCGGCACCGGTGCGGATCGATGCGTCGTCTTCGACTTGGCCAACGACCAACACACGCGGCCCCTTAGGAAGCTCGGGCAACGCGCCACCAAGATTGTATTTGCTTAGGTTGTCTCGGGTTAGTGCAGTCACTAACCGTTCGGCACGTAAGACCTGATCAGGGCGCAAAGTGCGGCGGGATTGGATCAGTTTTTCAAGACGGCTGGGTTGGGTGGGATCGTAGTAGATGCCTAAATCGTCCGTCACCAATGAAAGCGGCGGCACCAATTCAGCCCCAAGGCCGCGCGAACGTAAAAAGCCGTCTTCGACCCGAACCGCATCGCCATGACCCACCTGCGCCTTGCCGGCCCAAACCATCCATGGGCGCCCCAATGCACGGGCGGGGCCGGGGTCATCTTCGAACACCATCGCTTTGTGACGGCCAAACACGTGCTGCAAGGGTTTGCGTTTCCACATGCGCATGCCACTTGCGACCCAACCTTTATGATCGGCACGCCATGCGCGGGTATCCGCGGCCAAAACCTCGATTGCGGTTTCAAGGTCGCACAGACGGTCCCGAAACGGGTCGTACCATTTAGGGTACAACATCATCGCACCTGCAAATAACTGTGCGCGGGTCAGGCTGCGTTGACGGCGTTGCACGGGAAATTCATCCGCACTCAGGCCCCATCCCGCATAAAATGGCTGCCCAAAGACACGCGGTTTGTGCCCGGCTAAAATTGCTTCGAACCCAAGGCCCGAAGATACAGTATAAACCGCAATTGCGCCTTCCATCAGGGTCCAAGGGCTGACGGGGTCGCTAAATATTTCCACACGGTCATTGCAGTCGGCGTCGGTGAAATAACCCGCGCGAAAGCCCTGCACCGTTTCGGGGTGGGTCTTGATGAGGATACGTGCGCCCGGGTGTTCGTCTTGAGCGACAAAGAGCATTTCTAAAAAACGGTTTCGATCGGCACCCGATGCCGTGACCGAGGCATCGCCGCGTGTTTGATCAATCACAAGCACATAGCCGGGCGGGGGCACCGCAGCACAATCATCAAACGCGGTGTATTTTGTCAGATGCGCTTCGGCCATCCGCGCCATTGCGCCACGTGCACGGTTCAAAAGGGCCGTGTCATCAAGGGGATGGGTGGTTAGGATTTCTTCTAGGTCGGAAGGGTGGGCCGGGTCGAAGTGAGCACCTTTGTGATCAATCAGAAGACCTAACGGTGGTCCGCCTGCGCGCCCCGGAAACAGGGATCGCAAAAAGGCATCTTCGACCCGTACAACGGGGGTGTTGCGTTTTGCGGCGACGGACAGACCGCGATGGGCAGTCGGGGAATTGCCCCAGATGCCGATCAGATCACCTTCTTTGGGAAGGCCCAGTGAAACGGCATATCCAGACAGGGCCAGAATACGGCGAACACGGCGTTGCGTCACGAATCCGCCGTTGTAAACATAGAGCCGCCGGGCCTTTTCAGGTCCGGCGGATTGATTGAGGGGATCAGACATGACCATTGTTTGGCCTATCAACTGCCCCCGATGCTGGCCAGTGAATCCGCGGATCCGGCGGCACCTGTCACGGCCGTGATGATCTTGCTGAACTGGGTGAACGGTGCTTCGGTCACATAAATTGTGTCCGCATTGCGAATGACAAAGTCGCGTGCATGAAACAGGCCATTTGGCTGTGTCAGGTCCAGGACATAGACAAGGCGTTGCGCCCCTTCCAAATCGTCCCGCCCCATCACGGCATTCGCGATAGACGCGGGTTCATTGCGCAAAACGAACACACCAGTAGGGTCGGATGAGTTGGCCAACAACCCGCCGACCTGCGCGATGGCTTCTAACGCGCTTAGGTTCTGGGATTCAAATGGGACACGGGACTGACTGCCCGTTGCGCCAAGTGCAGTGAAGGAGCGGGTGTCTTCTTCGACCAGAATACGGTCACCGCCACGCAAGGCGATGTCCAGTTCTGGATTCGAATAAAGGTCTTGGAACCAAACGCGGCTTCGCATTGAGCCACGGATCACTGTGATCTGGGCAATTTCCGGCGCGATGGTCACCCCGCCTGCGCGGGCAAGCATGGTCGCCAATGTGCGTGTCGGGCGTTCAATGGCATAGACACCTTGACCACCAACAGAGCCGGTCAGTGACACAGTCGAACCGTCACCTGCGACGCGCCGTACTTGTACCTGCGGATCGGGTGTTTGTTCTTCGAGCTTGGTTGTGATGATGCGGCGAATGGATTCAGGTGAATTGCCAGCGGCACGGATACGCCCGGCATAGGGCACAAAAATGAACCCGGCGCCGTCAACTTGAACCTCTTCGAGGATGGTCGAATTTTGACCGGCACCCGCCAGCAATCCATCATCGACGTTTTCATAGATGGTCAGCCCCAGAACATCACCGGGTTGAATGGTGTCTGAACCAATGATGCCCGCGTTTATGAACTCTTGGGAAAAGCCAAGCGCCGGTGTCACGGCTGTGGCCCGTGTCACCCTGTCGTTAACGGATACGATAAACGCGTCACCTTCTTTCTGGACCGAGCCAGAAAAGATCTCGCGTTTGTTTGGGCCCACTTGTGGTAAGCCGCATGATGAAAGGATGCCTAAAACGGCTAACAGCGCGCCCACGCGCATCCAGCGGAATGACTGAAAAATCACTGCTCGGTCTCCTCGACCTATTCTTGTTCTGCCTCAAGATGCAGGTTTGCCCGCACCAATTTTATTGTAATCGCGACGGTTTTCCGACGCTGAATTGATGCTAAGATACCGGATGTTTGCGATAAAATCTAGCCATAGGGGTTGTGTCTGTTAGTTCACCAACCGCAACTGTTGCCTTGGAGCCGCGGTGCCGGAGGCAAGCGCATCATAGGGATCTTCGCTTGATAGCATCATGTCGACGACTTGGCGCAGCAACTGGCGACGCCCGCGCGCCGAGTAAAATCCGCCGGGCAGTTGGCTGGTTTCCAACAGGTAGCGGCGGTAATCTTTGTAAGCTTTGTTGTCGGGGCGACTGGCACCTGCAAAAAAGTCGGGCAGAGGTTGATCGCTGACAAATTCCGGTTTGGCAAAGACGGCCCGCCCAAAAACCTTCAGAGGAATACCGCGCCAGAGCACCTGTTGGGCTGCCGTCGAGTTCACGGTCACCGCACTGCGCGCGTCGTTCAAAAGCTGCGCCAGCTTGCCGCCACGTACGTAATGCACACGACCTTTCAGCCCATGTTCTTGGGTAAGTGCACGGATCGTGCGTCGAATCGGCGAACGCCCGTCTTCGAGGGGGTGTGCTTTAATGACAAGATGGTGGTGACCGGAAGCGCCCTGCGCAAAACCCTTGTTCACAAGTTCAAGAAATTCGGTCATAGAGGTGAAAGGCGAGTGCTTTTGAAAGCTGCTGTCATGTTCAAGTTGCAACAGTGCCAAATGATAGGGAAAGCCACCGTTGCGGATGCGCAGTGTCGCTTGGACCCGGTCAAGGGTGTGCAGCGGCATCAGCAGCAAGCGTTGAAGATAAAGCTTGAACTCATGCACCACGGTAAGTGACCGATGGGGTTGGAAATTGCGATAATCGCCGTTCCGGAACATTACAAACCAATGATAAAGCGCGCCGTAAAACACGTGCTGGCGCATATCCCCCCAATGACCGGGGGGCAGGGGCGCTTCCATATCGGATAGGGCAAGTGCGGTTTGCATTTGCTCCACGCTCATGTCCATCAGGCGCGAATTGCCGTTTGTGCCGTTGCGTTCATAAGTGACCCAATAGGGACGCATATAGCCTTCTTCGAAGACATGCACCGTGATGCCGCGCCGCTTTGCCTCGGCCACAGCGTTGGCATGGATTGGGCGGACATCGCCATAAAGCACGATATCGGTGACATTTTTTTCTTCGATTAGGTTGATGAATGTCTGCGCCCAATCGTCGGCTTTGCCGCGATAGGGGATGTAGCTGCGCGGATGAAACCAAAAGGCGCGATCGCCTGCGTTGAAACCAACACGCCACACAGTCGACCCCGCACGGCGCAGCATCGTGCCAAGACGGTGGAAAAATGGTCCGTGCGGGCCCTGCAAAAACAGGAAAACCCGAGAATCGGGGGCGTTTTGTTTCATCTGGCCTCTGCTACGTGGCATGTCTTTCCTTTAGATGAACACTTGAGTGGGGCGATATTATGTCCCATTTGCGCGAATTTTGCAGTCCGAGGGCCTCTTGCCCTTGTGGACACAGGCGGCTACCTGATTCCGAGGCATCGCAAAAGGTGGTTTTTATGTTCACTGGCATCATAACTGATATCGGTACTTTGGTCGACTTGTCCCAAGAAGGCGACTTACGCGCACGCATTTCGACAGGCTACGATACGGCGCGCATTGATATGGGCGCATCGATCGCGTCGGATGGCGTGTGCCTGACGGTCGTTGGTTTGGGGACGGATTGGTATGATGTGCAAATCAGCGCCGAAACCGTGTCAAAAACCAATCTGTCTGCGTGGGCCGTCGGAAAGCGGCTTAACCTAGAACGCGCGTTGAAGGTTGGCGATGAATTGGGCGGTCACATTGTGTCGGGCCACGTGGACGGCGTGGCCGAGGTAGTGTCGATTGTGGATGAAGGCGACAGCACGCGTGTGCAGCTGCGCGCGCCGGACGACTTGGCGCGGTTCATTGCGTCGAAAGGATCGGTTGCTTTGAATGGCACGTCGTTGACTGTGAACGAAGTCAAAGGTGCGGTGTTTGGCATCAACTTTATCCCCCATACCAAAGACGTGACCACGTGGGGTGACGTAGCAGTGGGCGATCGGATCAATTTAGAGATCGATACGCTGGCCCGCTATGTCGCGCGCTTGGCCGAGGTGGGTTAACCCTGCGGACAGGCCTTGCGGCCTGACGACATTTTGGACTGTGGGGCCAGCGTGCTCACGGAACATGTGCGATGCGCTTGGCGTCGGTTGATCTGTTTTCCTGTTGCGTTTCACTGGCAATGTGGATGTCGTTCCTTTATGCCGCGCGCTAGTTGCTGTTTTGAAGGTGATCCATGAGTTTTGAAACCCCCGGTCCTGTTGAAACCGATTTGGCAGCGGCCATTTCGCCTATCGAAGAGATCATCGAAGAGGCGCGTTTGGGCCATATGTTCATTCTTGTCGATCACGAGGATCGCGAGAATGAAGGTGATCTGGTGATCCCGGCAAATTTTGCAGATGCGGATGCCGTCAATTTTATGGCCACCTATGGGCGCGGATTGATCTGTGTAACGTTGCCAGCTGAACGCATCGAAGCGTTGGGTTTGCCGATGATGGCCGTGCACAATTCGTCCCGTCACGAGACCGCCTTTACCGTTTCTGTCGAGGCGCGAGAAGGCGTGACCACAGGCATTTCCGCAGGTGATCGTGCGCTGACCATTGCAACCCTTGTGGACCCGCAGGCGACGCAATCTGCCATTGCGACACCCGGCCACGTCTTTCCTTTGCGCGCGCGCAAAGGCGGTGTGCTGGCCCGCGCTGGCCATACAGAGGCCGGGTGCGATGTGGCCCGTTTGGCAGGGCATTATCCGTCCAGTATGATTTGCGAGATCATGAACGAAGATGGGTCCATGGCCCGTCTGCCGGACCTCGTGGGCTATGCCAAGCAGCATGGCCTTAAGATCGGGACCATCAGTGATTTGATCACCTACCGCCGCCGCCACGATAATCTTGTGGTTGAGACGGGCAGTCGCACATTGACCTCTCAGCACGGCGGTGAATGGCATATGCGCATCTTTACCGATCAGACCTATGGGATCGAACATGTGACCCTGTCCAAAGGTGATCTAACCACCGACGCGCCAGTTTTGGTGCGCACGCATGCGCTTGCGGAAGTGACCGATATTTTGGGCCTAAGCGACAAGCCCGTTGGTGAGCTGCCCCGCGCGATGGAACTCATCGCCGAGGAAGGGCGCGGCGTTGTGTGCCTGTTCCGTGAGCCGCGCAAAGAACTGTTCGCCCCGGATGAAGCTGGGCCTCGCATTGTGAAAAACACCGGGCTCGGCGCCCAGATGCTGAGCAACATGGGCCTTTCGCGTATCATCCTGCTTACCGACAGCCCGCGCACCACCTATATGGGCATCAACGTCTACGGGCTTGAAATCGTGGGCACTCGACCAATCTTAGGAGAATAACCATGGCTGCCATCGAACATCACGTGCTGGATCGCCCCGATTTTGATCGCCCGGTAAAGGTGCTGATCGTCGTGTCGCCCTATTACAAAGCGATTGCTGACAACATGGTCGCAGGCGCCAAAGCCGAGATCGAAGCGGCAGGGGCCACTTGGGATTTGATCGAGATGCCGGGTGCGCTGGAAATCCCTACTGCCATCGGCATTGCCGAACGGATGTCGAATTTTGACGGTTATGTCGCGTTGGGCTGTGTGATCCGAGGCGAAACGACGCACTATGACACCGTCTGCAACGACAGCAGCCGCGCGCTGCAACTGCTTGGTTTGCAGGGGGTTTGCATCGGGAATGGTATCCTGACGGTCGAAAACATCGCGCAGGCCGAAGTGCGCGCAGACCCTGCTGCGCAAAACAAAGGCGGCGGGGCTGCTGCTGCGGCCTTGCACCTTATCGCACTGGCCCGTAAGTGGGGCCGCTCGGACAAGGAGGTCGGTTTTAGGCCTTCCTCTGAATACCAGATAGCAGGCAACATAGGATCCTTTCAGCGATGACGCTTTCGGGCAATCAAAAACGCAAGATGCGCTCGGCTGCACGGCTTTATGCTGTGCAGGCACTGTTTCAAATGGAGCAGTCTTCGCAGACCGTAGACCAGATCAAGGTCGAGTTCTTGGATCACCGGTTTGGAGCCTCTTATGATGGGGCTGAAATGACCGAAGGTGACCCTGAACATTTTGCGACCGTCATAGATGGTGCAGTGAATTATCAAGCGCCAATCGACCAAATGACGGACCGTGCATTGGCGGCTAAGTGGCCGATTGGGCGGATTGATCCGACGTTGCGGGCGCTGTTTCGGGCTGCTGGCGCTGAGTTTCAGGACAAATCTGTGCCGCCCAAGGTTGTCATCACCGAATATGTCGACGTGGCGCGGGCATTTTTCCCTGATGGGAAAGAACCTAGTTTTGTGAATGCTGTCCTTGATCACATGGCGCGCGCTGCGCGACCCGAAGCGTTTTAAGACGGGCAGGCGTGCAACGTCGTTTTGCGTGATCCGTGGCGAGACGTCATTTTCATAACCTTAACGCTATGAAAGCAGTGGGGTTCGATGTCGTATTCCGTTCGCGCCCTGTACACGTTCTGCGCACCGGGCGGCATATGCTTCACAGGATCTGCGCGGGTTGAGGTGGCATGCGGTGGTTGATGTTAAGTTCGGGTTTATGTCCGGGCAGAGGAAAACGGCCCATCGCTTTGCTTGATTTTGTTCCAAACATGATTTTTTATCGGGGGCAAAAAATGGAGATCATCCAATGGGGCACCATCGCGTTATTGCAGATTGGGACGCGACCTATGACGATCCGATTTTGCTTAACAAGGGCGAAGAGCTTTGGCTGACGGGTAAGAGCGCAGATTGGGATGGATATGTTTGGGTCTGGGCAAAAAACGAGGCCGGACAAGAAGGCTGGATACCTGACAACCTTGCCAAAGATGTTGATGGCAAGACCTTTGCAAAGACGGAATTTTCGGCTTTGGAGCTGACATGTCGCCAAGGCGAGGCGTTGCACGGCACTGCTGAAATTCACGGATGGGTCTTGTGCAAAAATTCCGTCGGCTCAGTGGGTTGGGTTCCGGCAAAAAACTTGGCTAGATTCGCAAACGCCTAGAAATTTAATCGACATATTTGGGTGTAATGCAGACCTGCGGTGCCCTTGTGCATGCAGCGCTGGAACGGATGCGTTTTGTGTGTTCTTTGTCCGCTACTTGGCCAAAGTTTGTTGTTGGACGCGTGCGGCATCGGTTATGCAATCCAGCAAGTGGGCCGCAAACGCGGCTGATGCAAAAGACGGAGCCTGACTTATGCGTGCCATGCAACTGACCGCCCTCGGGCACCCTTTAGAATTGCGCGATGTGAATGTGCCCGAACCGGGCGCGGGCGAGGTTTTGGTGCGCATCCATACCTGCGGTTTGAATTTTGGCGATACGTTGATCGTCAAAGGCACGTATCAAGAAAAACCACCACTGCCTGCGACTGTTGGGATGGAAATGTGCGGTACGATTGAAGCATTGGGCGAGGGTGTCGCACACTTACATGTCGGGCAGCGCATCGCCGCCTATTCTGGTTTTGGCGGGCTTGCGGAGTATGCGGCCTTGCCAGCGGCGATCTGTGTGCCGGTCCCGGATCAGATGCCGCCGGTAGATGCGGCAGCCTTTTTGATTGCTTATGGGACCAGCCATGTGGCCTTGGACTATAAGGCGCATTTGAAACCAGGAGAGCGGCTGTTGGTTCTGGGTGCGTCTGGGGGCGTTGGTTTGACGGCAGTGGAACTTGGTAAGCTGATGGGCGCCGAGGTGATCGCTGTGGCGCGTGGTGCGGACAAGTTGGCGGTCGCCAAAGCGGCTGGCGCAGATCACTTGCTGGATAGCGAGACGTGCGATTTGCGCGCTGATGTCAAAGCGCTCGGGGGGGCGGATGTTGTTTATGACCCGGTGGGAGGGGAATTCTTCGATGCCGCTGTGCGTGCTTGCAATCCAGAGGCGCGATTGCTGCCTTTGGGCTTTGCGAGTGGGACTATGCCGCAAATTCCAGCCAATATCCTGTTGGTCAAGAACCTGACGGTCATCGGGTATTATTGGGGGGGCTACATGCGGGTGAACCCGTCGGTGCTGACGGACAGTTTCGAAGTCTTGTTTGACTGGTATGTCGCGGGCAAGCTGAAACCCCATGTCAGCTATGTGTTGCCTCTTGCGCAGGCCAATGAAGGGCTGGAGTTGCTGCGTAATCGTAAGGCGACGGGCAAAGTCGTGATCGACATCGACGGCTGAACCGTTTTCCGACATCGGAAAACGCGACGGAAACCGTTTCGGTTTCCGTCGCCCGCTAGTTGCGCGCTTTGATTTGTGAATGGGCCAACAGCCGTGCTTTGTGTCGTTCCCGTAGGAAAACGAACAGGCCGGATCCAAGGATTAACGCAATCCCGATCCAGACCTCGGCCACAGGCAGGTCGCCAAATACTACAAATCCCCACAGCACTGCTAGCGGTAGACCGATGTATTCAAATGGCGCGACCGTCGCGGCATCTGCCAACCTGTAGGCTTGGCTTAGGCAATAGCCAATGATCGCTGAGTTCACGCCCAACCCCACAAAAACCCAAAGATCACTGTCGGCGGGCCAGACCCATGCGCGCAATAGAAAAACCACCGAAGCGTTGGTGGCCTGATCCGCAAAGCGTCCATCACCTGCCACCACAAAAAACAGGACCGAGACCACGATAAAAGCCGTTTGGATGTACACTGCCATTGCGCTGGCTTTGCTCGCCACGCCCAACTTGCGCGTCAGCAATTGGTTCATCGCATATGTCAGCGCCGACAGCACCGGCAGCAACAACACGATACGGTTCACCTCTAGGCTGTCTGATCCCGCCCAAGGGCGTTGCATGATGATCACGCCTGCAAATCCGACGGCCACCGCACTTAGGCGCAAGGGGCCGACTTTTTCGCCCAAGATAGGGATCGAAAGCAAGGTGATGAACAAAGGCGCCGCAAAGAACAGCGCCGTGGCATCGGCCAAAGGCAACACAGCAAGGGCCAGAAAGAACGTCATGTTTGCAACGACGATCAATATTCCCCGCAGTGCGTGAAGGCCGGGTCGTTTGGTGCGCAAGATGCCAAAACCGCCCTCGTACTGAACGATCAGCAGGGTAAACAGAATGCCAATGCCGGAACGCGCGAACACGATTTGATGCAAAGGATAGCCGCCAGACAATTGCTTGATCAACAGATCGTTGATCGAAATGCAAAACACCCCAATCAACACAAACAAAATAGCCAGACCGGCAAAATTATAGCGCCCATTTATCATGGGCCAAGCCCTAGCACGCCACGCACAACTGTCACGCAGATTCGAGCGTGGCATCGACCCGCATCCTGAAGTATGACGGACGAAATTAAGACAAAAGGGAGCGCCACCTCATGCAAATGTCCGATACGCGCCAGATCGCGGCACAGCCCAAGGATGTCTATGCGGCATTGCTAAACCCGGATGTTCTGAAGGCGTGCGTGCCGGGGGCGACGGAAGTGACCGGCAACGCCTCGGACGGGTTCGAAGCCTCGGTGACCCAGAAAGTTGGTCCCGTAAAGGCGACTTTTAAAGGGCAGGTGACCCTTTCGGATTTGATCGAAAATGAAAGCCTAACCATCACAGGCGAAGGCAAAGGTGGCGCTGCCGGTTTTGCCAAAGGCGGCGCAGAGGTGCGCATGCGTGCCAAGGATGGCGGCACCGAATTGTCCTATGATGTTGAGGCAAAAGTCGGCGGTAAACTGGCCCAATTGGGCAGTCGTATCATTGACGGTTTTGCCAAGAAAATGGCCGACAAGTTCTTTTCTAATCTTCAAGAGACGCTGGAAGGGCCAGCGGAACAGGGCGATGATGGCGGCGACACCGAAGCCAAAAAAGGTTGGTTGGGCCGTTTGACCGGCAAAGAATAGGCCGCCCGCACAGGCCGTGTGCATGGGCACGCTGGCCTATTCACGTCTTGCGCGTTACCTCGCACACTCACCCAAGACCGAGGCATCATGTCCGCAATCTTAAGCATCAAAAATCTACGAAAGTCCTATGATGGGGGCTTTGAAGCGCTGAAATCCGTGTCGCTTGATATAGAACAAGGCGAAATCATCGCGCTTCTTGGTCCCAATGGGGCCGGCAAGACGACGTTGATTTCCACGATCTGCGGGATTACGCGACCAACCTCGGGGACGGTTACTGTCGATGGGCACGACATTCAAAGTGACTTTCGCGCGGCACGCAGTCTGATCGGCCTTGTGCCGCAGGAAATCGCGTTGGAACCGTTTGAGAAGGTCATCAATACAGTACGCTTTTCGCGCGGCCTGTTTGGCAAACCGCGCCAAGATGGTGTGGTCGAGGACGTTTTGAGACGCCTGTCGCTTTGGGACAAACGCGATGCGCAAATTCGCGCGTTGTCGGGTGGTATGAAACGCCGCGTGCTGATCGCCAAAGCACTGGCCCACGAGCCGCGTGTGTTGTTTCTGGACGAACCGACCGCAGGTGTTGATGTCGAGTTGCGCAAAGACATGTGGCAAATCGTCGAACAATTGCGCGCCGATGGTGTGACGACAATTCTGACGACGCATTACATCGAAGAAGCCGAAGCGATCGCCGACCGCATCGGCGTCATTAGCAACGGAGAAATCCTGCTGGTCGAGGAAAAAGACAAGCTGATGGCCCGCATGGGCAAAAAACAACTGGATGTGCAATTGACCTCGCAATTGTCGACCATCCCGGACAGCCTTTCGGCCTATGATCTGACTTTGGGTGATGATGGCAGGACGCTGATTTACAGCTACGATGTTAAAAGTGAGCGCACAGGTATCACCAAATTGCTGACCGATGTGGCAGCGGCGGGGTTGCAACTGCGCGATGTCGTGACACGGCAATCCAGCCTTGAGGACATTTTTGTGTCGCTTGTCCACAAAGACCCAGAGGAAACGCCATGAACTACTCTGCGATCCGCGCGATTTACTCCATGGAAATGGCCCGCTTTTTCCGAACGCTTGCGCAATCCTTTATCTCGCCCGTATTGTCTTCCAGCTTGTACTTTGTGGTGTTCGGCGCGGCCATCGGCAGTCGCATCGATCAAGTCGAGGGCGTCAGCTATGGCGCGTTCATCGTGCCGGGGCTGATCATGTTGACTGTGATGACACAGGCGATTTCCAATGCATCCTTTGGTATCTATTTCCCCAAATTCATCGGCACGATCTATGAACTGTTGTCTGCCCCGATCAATTTCCTTGAGATCGTGGCAGGCTATGTTGGGGCTGCGGCAACCAAGTCGATGTTCATCGGCATTATCATCCTGATAACCTCGTTCTTCTTTGTGGACATCCACATCGCGCACCCTTTTGCGATGATGATATTTTTGGTGCTGACCTGCATCAGCTTTTCGCTGTTTGGGTTTATCATCGGCATCTGGGCAGGCAATTTTGAACAGCTGCAATTGATCCCATTGTTGATCGTGACGCCGCTCATTTTTCTGGGTGGGTCGTTCTATTCCATCTCGATGTTGCCGCCAGTATGGCAAACGATTTCGATGTTTAATCCGGTGGTTTACCTGATTTCGGGCTTCCGCTGGGCGTTCTTCGGGGTGGCCGATGTGCCGGTGGGTGTGTCGTTGTCGGCCATCGCGGCGTTTACAGGGCTGTGCCTTGCCGTGGTGTGGTGGATATTCAAAACCGGCTGGCGGATCAGACAATAAGGTCGCTTTAAACAACTCGTTTGGTCTGTGGCCTTGTTTGGGCCCCTGTCGCGATCTACATGAAGACACATGAAACGCTGGATCCCCTTTATGAAATCCGATCCCACTGTTGCCGTGATACGGCTACAGGGGATGATCGCAACGTCACGTGGCGCCTTAAGTGACCAATCGCTTGGGCCCGTGATCGAAAAGGCCTTTGCACGCGGCAAACCGGCGGCTGTGGCGCTTGAGATCAATTCGCCCGGCGGCAGCCCCGTGCAATCGGCATTGATCGGCGCGCGTATTCGCAGGCTTGCAGAGGAAAAGAACATTCCCGTCATCGCCTTTGTCGAAGATGTGGCCGCTTCGGGCGGGTATTGGTTGGCGGTTGCAGCAGATGAAATATACGGAGACCTCAATTCGGTGGTCGGCTCCATCGGGGTAATCTCGGCCGGGTTCGGGGCGCATGAATTGCTGGCCCGCCAAGGGGTCGAACGGCGTGTGTATACGGCAGGTAAAAGTAAATCGATGCTGGACCCGTTTCGCCCGGAAAATCCAGACGATGTCGAACGGTTGAAAACGCTGCTTAACGATATCCACACCAATTTCATCGATCACGTCAAAGCGCGACGTAGCGGCAAGCTGGATGCCGAAACCGATCTGTTCACAGGGCAGGTGTGGTTAGGCCAAAAGGCGCAAGCGCTAGGATTGATCGACGGTATCGGGCACATGAAACCTGTTCTAAAGGAACGCTTTGGCGAAAAAGTTCAATTGCGCCGCTACGGAATGCGCAAGCCGTTCTTGTCGCGCTTTGGGTCGCAGGTTATGGATGACGCGCTTGGTTCTATCGAAGAACGGGCTGCTTTTGCTCAGTTTGGACTTTAATTTATGCTCGCGAAGATCGTTGTTCTTTTCTTGGTCTTCATGGGCGCTTTGGCCATGTTTGGTAAATTGCACTGGATTGGCGGAAAACGCCTGACGAAGGCCAAGTGCGACTGCGGGCGCTATCGCATTGGCAAAGGTCCTTGTTCCTGCGGGCGAGGCGACAGCTAATGACCGAATTGCTGCCTTGGTTGTTAAGCGGGCTGGGCCTGTTGATCCTTCTGCTGGCAGGTGACAGCCTTGTCAAAGGGGCGGTGAACCTGTCGCTGCGCCTAGGCGTGCCTGCGTTGATTGTCAGTTTGACGATTGTGGCTTTTGGCACCTCTGCCCCCGAACTTTTAATCGCGATTGAGGCGGTTTTGGATGACGCGCCCGGGCTTGCGATGGGGAATGTGGTGGGCTCAAACACGGCCAACGTTCTTCTTGTGCTTGGCATACCTGCTCTTTTGGCGACGATGCACACGTCGGAATGCAAGACGTCAAAGTCATATACCTACATGCTTGGCGCATCACTGTTGTTCGTCGCGCTGGCCTTTCGCGGGGTGTTTGATTGGATTTCGGCGATCATTTTGCTGGCAGCACTTGCATATGTGCTGTTCGATCAAGCGATGGAGGCCAAAAGCCACCACGCCGCCAACGCCACAGCTGCCGCGAACGATGAAGATGAGATCGAAGGCGTAGACCCCGATCTGCCGGGTTGGCGCATTGCGTTGTTTCTGATCCTTGGCATGATTGGTCTGCCGTTGGGTGCAAGCCTTTTGGTGGAAAACGCGACGGTCATCGCGAAAACTTACGGTGTCAGCGACACGGTCATCGGCTTGACGCTGGTAGCGATTGGGACATCTCTTCCTGAACTTGCCACCACAGTCGTTGCAGCCCTGCGCCGTCAGGCGGATGTGGCGCTTGGCAACGTGATTGGGTCGAACATGTTCAACCTATTGGCCATCATTGGCATTGCAAGCCTTGTAGGGCCGATCCCTGTCGACCCGTCCTTCTTGCGCTTTGACCTGTGGGTGATGCTGGGCGCGTCCATCCTGCTGATGCCGTTCGTCTATTTCTGCAAGGACATCACGCGGATCTGGGGCGTGATCCTGTCGATGCTTTATGTGACCTACTTGGTCGTGGTACTGTTCTAACAACACATCATGTAAGGGAGAGTGCGATGACACGGGCACTTGTAACAGGGGCTGGACATCGTCTGGGCCAAGCAATGGCAATTTATTTGGCTGGGCGGGGCTATGACGTGGCTGTGCACTATGCCAGTTCCGACAAAGGTGCTTTGGAAACGGTCGCCCAGATCGAAGCCAAGGGCCAACGCGGGGTCGCCTTACAAGCTGACCTGTTGGACGAGGAAGCGACACAAGCCCTGTTTGGTCGCGCGGTTGAGGCGCTAGGCGGGCCTATCACCTGTTTGGTGAACAACGCGTCGATCTTTGAGTACGACACGATCGAAACCGCCACGCGGGAGACGTGGGACAAACACATGCATTCCAACCTGCGTGCACCGTTTGTGCTGACCCAAGCTATGGCGGACCAAGGGTTGACCGCCACACGCGACGATATGGACGAACCTGTCGCGGCGGGGCTGATCTTGAATATGTGCGATCAACGGGTGCGCAAACTGACGCCTGAATTCATGACCTATACTTTGGCTAAGATGGGTTTGTGGGCATTGACCCAAACCAGCGCACGCGCGTTGACCCCAACGATCCGTGTGAATGCCATCGGCCCTGGTCCCACGTTGCAAGGTGGGCGTCAAAGTGCGGAACACTTCGCCGCCCAACGCGCTGCAACCGTGCTGCAACGCGGATCAAACCCATCAGATATTGTCGCCGCATTGGGCTATTTTCTGGA
The DNA here is from genome assembly GCF_039940735.1 of Tateyamaria sp. GTDB lineage: Bacteria > Pseudomonadota > Alphaproteobacteria > Rhodobacterales > Rhodobacteraceae > Tateyamaria. The sequence continues at coordinate 8,596 of NZ_JBDVGB010000025.1, read as the reverse complement.
CGCACCAGCCGTCACAGGACAACTGCTTTGCGTCGATGGCGGGCAGCATCTTGGCTGGGAAACACCGGACGTTGTGGGCGTAGAGTAAGGCATGCTCGAAAAGTTATGCATTGAATTAATCTTGGTTACAAAATCGTTACCAAAAGCCCTTTATTTTCAGTAGGTTGACATGTGTAAAATAAAAAACTCAACAATATCAACTATTTAAATAAGTGCCTAAAAAACAGGCAGATCGGGGAAGGGCCCAAAAACCAACAGAAAATTGTAGTCCGCTAGAACTTGTCTCCAGACTTATCCACAGCTTTCGTGGACGCATGAAAGCTTGATCCGATGACCAAACCATTGCAGCAGATCAAAAATCAGACCCGAATCAAATGACTGAAACACCCGAACCGACCGATTCTGAAAACGCAGCAGCGGCCCCCGTGGGTCACGCTGTTATTTACGGCTATCTCAAGACGTTAGATGCCTCGCCCGGGGTATACCGGATGCTTGATCGGGAAAGCCGGGTTTTGTACGTGGGCAAGGCGCGCAACCTGCGCGCGCGCGTGTCGAATTATTCGCGACCCTCGCCGCAGCATTCGGGGCGGATTGCGCGGATGATTTCGATGACGGCGTCGATGATGTTCTTGACCACGCGCACAGAAACCGAAGCTCTGTTGCTTGAGCAAAACCTCATCAAGCAACTCAAGCCCAAATTCAATGTGTTACTGCGCGATGATAAGAGCTTTCCCAACATTTTGGTGACACACGATCATGCCTTCGCGCAGATCAAAAAACACCGCGGGGCGAAAAAAGAAAAAGGCGCTTACTATGGGCCCTTTGCAAGCGCGGGTGCCGTGAACCGGACGCTGAACCAATTGCAGCGGGTGTTTTTACTGCGTAACTGCACGGATTCAATGTTTTCCAGCCGCACACGGCCCTGCTTACAGTATCAGATCAAACGGTGTTCCGGGCCCTGTGTTGGGCTGATCTCTGAAACGGATTACGCCCAAACAGTTCACGATGCTGAACGCTTTTTGACGGGGCGCAGCACTGAAATACAAGCGCGCCTTGCAACAGATATGCAGGCGGCATCCGAAGCGATGGAATTCGAACGCGCCGCCGCGTTGCGCGACCGCATTCGCGCGATGACGCAGGTGCAGTCCGCCCAAGGCATCAACCCGCGCAATGTGGACGAGGCCGACATCGTCGCCCTGCATCTGGAACAGGGGCAGGCATGCGTACAGGTGTTTTTCATCCGCGCAGGCCAGAATTGGGGCAACCGTGATTTTTACCCGCGCGTCGGTGCGGACGTTGACGCCGCAGAGGTTCTCGAGGCGTTTTTGGGCCAGTTCTATGACACCAAAGACCCGCCACGCCAGTTGATCTTGTCAAACGAGATCGAGAACGCGGATTTGATGGCGGAAGCGCTGAGTGGCAAATTGGGGCGCAAGGTCGAATTGTTGGTGCCACAACGTGGCGAAAAAGCTGAATTGGTCGACGGCGCTTTGCGCAATGCTCGCGAAAGTCTGGCGCGCAAGATGGCTGAAAGCGCGACGCAGACTAAGTTGTTGAAAGGGTTGGCAGAGGCCTTTGATTTGCCTGCTCCTCCGCAACGTATCGAGGTTTATGACAACAGCCACATTCAAGGCACCAACGCGGTTGGCGGGATGATCGTGGCCGGGCCTGATGGGTTCATGAAAAACAGCTATCGCAAATTCAATATCAAAGGCGAGGATCTGGTGCCGGGGGATGACTTTGGCATGATGAAGGAAGTCCTGCACCGTCGCTTCAAGCGTTTGCAAACCGAAGATCCGGATCGCTTAAAAGGGATGTGGCCTGACTTGCTGTTGATCGATGGTGGCGCAGGGCAGGTGAGCGCGGTTGAACAGATCATGGCGGAACATGGCGTGCAGGATATCCCAATGGTCGGGGTGGCCAAAGGCGTCGATCGTGACGCAGGCAAAGAGGAATTCCACAGAACCGGTAAGCGGCCATTTGCACTGCGCCACAACGATCCCGTTCTTTATTTCGTGCAACGCATGCGGGACGAAGCACACCGATTCGCCATTGGCACGCACAGAGCAAAGCGCGCCAAATCGAATATGAAAAACCCGCTAGATGATATCGCTGGGGTCGGCGCGGCGCGCAAACGGGCTTTGTTGGCGCACTTTGGGTCGGCAAAAGCGGTCGGGCGCGCCAATTTAGCGGATCTAAAGGCCGTCGACGGTGTGTCCGAAGGATTGGCACAAAAAGTGTACGACTTCTTTCACGAAAAGTGATGCGCGGCGCCTTTGGGTTACAAATTCTTGCCGGTAAGGAAAAGGAGGCCGTCGGCCCCCTTCCTGTAGTGCGGGATACGCGCTAGAGATTGCATATGACATGGAACATACCAAATATCCTGACGCTTCTGCGTCTCGTTGCAGCCCCGTTGGTGGCCGTGATGTTTTTGTACTTCACCCGGCCTTACGCGGACATTTTTGCGGTGACCTTGTTTGTGAGCGCGGCCATAACCGATTGGTTTGATGGGTATCTCGCGCGCGCTTGGGGTCAACAGACCCGATTTGGCACGATGTTGGACCCGATCGCGGACAAGGCGATGGTGGTGATCGCGCTTATGGTCATTATCGCATTTTCGTCCTGGTCGCCTTGGTTGGTTTTGCCCGCCACTGTGATCCTGTTTCGCGAGGTTTTCGTTTCGGGCTTGCGTGAGTTCTTGGGCGACACGGCTGGAACGTTGAAAGTGACGCAATTGGCGAAATGGAAAACAACTTTGCAGATGATCGCGATTGCAGTGCTGTTTTCGCAAGGGGTGTTTGAACACTATTTTGGAATGTCGATTTGGGGCATGGATGATCAAATGGTGTCGGCCATTTTAAACGGTGATCAACCAGATCTGCATGGGTTGCGCTGGAAACTGGATGGGGCCGAATGGGCCGGACGTGCAGGTCTGTGGCTGTTGTGGATTGCGGCGGCTTTGACGCTGGTGACGGGCTTTGATTACTTCCGAAAAGCGATGCCCTATTTGAAAGGCTAATGGCGATGGATGTGCTTTACTTTGCTTGGGTGCGGGAACGCATCGGCGTGCCGCGCGAGGTGGTTGAAACAAAAGCGGCCACGGTCATGGATTTGGTCGAAGAATTGCGCGAACGCGAAGAACGTTATGGCGCCGCCTTCGCTGATATTTCAGCGTTGCGAGTCGCTGTGGATCAACAGCTTTCGGACTTCGATGCCCCACTTTCCGGAGTGCGTGAGATTGCGTTTTTCCCACCAATGACAGGTGGTTAAGGATATGCGCGTTGTTGTTCAAACCGAACCGTTTGACCTTGGGGCCGAAACTTCGGGCTTTGCCGCTGGGCGCCGGGTTTCGGGGGCGATTGTTACGTTTACGGGTGTTGTGCGTGACGTCGCAGGCGGGCTGGAAGCGATGGAGATCGAGCATTACCCGGGCATGACGCTCGCCGCCTTGGAAAGCATTGCGCAAGAGGCGGTTTCGCGTTGGAACCTTGAAGACGCTTTGGTCATTCATCGTCACGGACGACTGGCGCCGGGCGAGATGATCATGATGGTTGGCACGGCTTCCCCCCACCGCAAGGACGCGTTTGAGGCGGCGGAATATTTGATGGATTACCTCAAATCGCGTGCACCGTTTTGGAAACGTGAAATCACGTCTGAGGGGGCCAGTTGGGTGGCCGCCAAAGAAACGGACGAGGACGCGCTAAAACGCTGGTAACGTGATCCAATTGCCCCTGCGCGACACCATGCTTTAGGGGCTTCGCCTCGCCCTTCGGGCCCCCAAATTTTTTCGAAGCAGAAAAATTTGCACGCCGGAGGCGTGCTAACCTCGATACGCGGGGGCAGGCTGTATTTTACCGATGTTCCCTACAGTGCGACAGACGATTGGGCTGGTGCATCTCTGGAACACAGTCCGCACAACAGGGCCGTGTTGCTAAGTGATCAAGATCAGCCAGCTTGTTGGCGTTCGATCCAAGCGCGCAGTTCTTCGGTTTCGTGGCGCGCATCGCGCAAGCCATCCATGGCCGCGCGCAACTCTGCTTCGGTTTGGGCCAGTTGGTTGGTCAACTCGGCCTCGCGTTGTTGCAGGTATGTGATCGCTTGATCGCGAGTTTCTTCGGCCTCGTGCAGCTCTTGGCTCATCCGGTCAAGTTCGGCGACGTCACCCGCGGCCACACGCGTAAAGCGGTGAACCAGCCAGTTGGCGAACCAGCCAAGGCAGAACGCAACAAACAGAACGATGGCTGTCGCAATGACAAACTCTGCTCTACTCATCTGCTGTTCCTTCAGTGCCTTCGGTTTCTGCCTCTGTATCGCTCGAACTGGCGATGGTTTCCAGCGTTGTTTCGGGTTCTGGTGCAGAAGGTTTCGGGCGGATCAGCACAAATTCGATGCGACGGTTGGCTTCGCGGCCATCTTCTGTCTCGTTGTCGGCGATTGGGTTGGTTTCGCCGTAACCCGTTGCATTGTACGATGATGTCAACACGCGGCGCGCGCGCAGTTCGTTTAGGACGGATTGCGCACGCGATTGGCTGAGGTTCAGGTTCATCTCTTCGCGGCCTTGGCTGTCAGTATGCCCTTGAATTTCCAACCTAATATCACCGCATTTCTTTAGGATTTCGGCAATGTCATCCATTGTGCCCAAAGTGGAGGCATCGATGGTCGCGCTGCCCGGTTCGAAGTTGATTTTGGATGTTGAAAGGATACCGGCGATTTCGGCTTCGCATTCCTCGGGAGAAGGCAGAGCCGCAACCGGGTCGAGTTTTTTCTGATAGGTGACGTCGATGTCGAAGGTTCCTGCCTCACCCAGCTTTGTGGCAAGAATGGACGCGATACCGGTTGAGGCTTGTGGGTTGCCGGTGTTGCCTGACACTGTCAACGTATCGGGCGTGACGGTGACAGCACCGTTGGACAGCTGCGTCAGCGCTTCAAGTCCCGTCAGCACACGCACCGTCCACGTGCTTGGCAAGTCGTCGACCAGCCGGGTGGCGGTATAGACTTTGTCCGACCCAAATGCGGCTTTGGCATAGCTGTCAGCCAAATTGCGTAGGTTTTCGTCGGACAGCCGTCCGCGCAGTTGCACTTGGCCTTCGGGACTGAGCGTGGCGGTGAATTCTGGCGGGCCTTGGTTTGGATCCACAGTTTCTGGCAGAACAGCGTGCAGGGCAAAGACGTCGGGCAGGCGGTTTTCCAACTCGCCCACGACGCGATCAAAGTCGCTTTGTGGCGTGCCTTCGGCGGCGACAAGGGTCACGTCAGCGTCCGAGAACGTGACGGAACCGGTCCCAAGATCATCCAACGCGCTGATGGCTTGTTGCACCGCGCGCCCCCAGTTCGGGCTGGGCACGCCCATGCCGACAATACAATTGGCGCTGCCCGACAGCCCCGCGTCTTGTGCTGCTTGGAGGATGCGGTCGCGGGTTGCATCAGTGTCGGCGGAACACGCATCAAAGCGGGTGCTTGTCTCGTCCTTGACCAAGCGCAGCGTAAATGGCGTGATCACAGGGCGCGGTGCGGCCACATCCAACGTCATCTGCAGGCCCGGAGGGCTGGCGCGTCTAAGCTGCTGTTGCAGACGCGCCTTTTCTTCGGCGCTGTCGGTGATCGCGGTGATGCTGATCCGCCCGGCTTCGACGGACACTTTGGCGCGCGGCAGCCGTTCCATTGCGTTAAGGGCAAAGCTTAGCGCATCATCCCAACCGTCGGGGGCGGGATAATTGGCGACTTCGATCAAGTCAGTGACGGGCAAGCGCCCGCTGATGGCGTTGATCCGGTCCAAAACTTCGTCGCGGTTGGTTTCGGTCGGGATAAGGCCGATGATTGACAAGCCCGCGTCGTTGCGCAGGATTTCGGCAGAAAACCGAGGCGCGGCCAGCGCGGCGACGGCTTGCACTTCCATATCGTCGATGACGCGGGCCGCATCAACGATGCCGCCTGCAGTGGACAAGGCGGCAAAGCGCACCGCTTCGGTTGGGGCGATCCCTGCCAACGTAACCTGCAGCCCGTTTGCTTCGACTTCGGCCCATGTCATGCCTTGGTCATCCAGCGCATCACGCACCCCGATTTCGGAACTGTCTTCGATCAATTGGACGGACATGTTGGCGGCAACCAGCGACAACAAGCCCGCAGCAAAGAACGTACCTACAACCATGAGAAGAGAAGACAGACGCATCTACGACCTTTTTTATTATGAGTGCTGTTCCTGTCTAAGCCTGTGGACAGAATGTTTCAATCAAACGAACAGGGCTGCGCCAAAAAAGAGCAGCGGAATGATGCCAGTGTCACGGTTAGAGCGGAAAACTTGCAGGCATTTCGCGGGGTTGTCAAAATCCAACCCGCGTTGCTGCCACGCCATGTGCCAGCCCATGGCCCATGGCCCACCCAAGGCCAGAACCATTGCCAGAATCGACGCCTGATCGATTGCGGCAAAGACGACCGCGATCCCCATCAGGCCGACGGTGCCCATCAGGAATCGGCGCAGCCACGGCGGCGTGTTTTCACCGAACAGGCGGGCGGTGGATTTGATGCCGATCAAAGCATCGTCTTCGGTGTCTTGGTGGGCGTAGATCGTGTCGTAAAATAACGTCCAAGCGATCCCAGCGAGGTACAAGACAACGGCCGGCGCTTGAAGTTGGCCGGTATGGGCTGTCCATGCCAGCAGCGCGCCCCAGTTAAAGGCGAGGCCTAAAAACACTTGTGGCCACCACGTAAAGCGTTTGGCAAATGGATAAATCGCCACGGGCAACAGTGCGAGCACACCCAAAAGGATCGCATTGGTGTTGAACGTCAGCAGGATGCCAAAGGCGACCAATGCTTGGCTGCCCATCCAGATCACAGCGCCACGCACACTGACTTGGCCCGAGGGGATGGGGCGCGAACGCGTTCGCTCGACCTTCGCGTCGAAATCGCGGTCTGTGATGTCATTCCATGTGCAGCCCGCTCCGCGCATCAACCACGCGCCTGCGGCGCAGCCGATGGCGATCCATACGTCATGCCAGCTGGTGTTTTGATCGTGGATCATCGCCAGCATCAGGCCCCACAGGCAGGGAATAAGTAACAACCACGTGCCGATGGGGCGATCCGCTCGGCTAAGCCGCAGATAGGGGCGGGTGGCCGCAGGCGCGTACGTGTCCACCCAGTTTCCATCTACGGCATCTGCAACATGTCCGTCAGGTGAAGGTGGCAAACCATCTGGCGATAGCGGCGTGTTGGTCATATGTAGGGTCCATGAGTGAAGCAAAAATCCGCCTTTATGTAGAGCACCCTTTGGGGGCAGGGCAATCGGTCGTGCTGTCGCGGGATCAGGCCCACTACCTTTTTGGCGTTATGCGCCTGTCGATCGGGGCGTTTGTACTGCTGTTTAACGGGACTGACGGCGAATGGCGCGCCGAGGTGGTCGAGGCCGGCAAACGCGGAGGCGTGTTGGCGTGTGTGACCCAGACCAAGGGCGTGCAGATGCCACCCGACCTGTGGTTGATGTTTGCCCCGATCAAAAAGGCCCGCACGGATTTTATTGTTGAAAAGGCCACAGAAATGGGCGCGCGCCGGATTGTGCCGGTGCAGACGGCGTTCACCAACGCAGGGCGGGTGCAACAAGCGCGTTTGCAGGCGCATGCGGTGGAGGCGGCCGAGCAATGTGGCGGGACCTTTGTGCCAGAAGTGACAGAAATGGTGCGGCTGGATCGTGCCTTGGCTGATTTGGGCGCGCGACAGGTGATGTTTTGTGATGAAGGCTTGGCCGAAGACAGGTCGGGGGCGGAGGACACCTCCGCCTTACCTGATGTGCGTGGCCCTTGGGCGATATTGATCGGACCAGAAGGCGGGTTTTCGCAAGCAGAACGGGTGAGGCTGCATGGCATGGAAAACACCCATGCGATCCGTCTGGGTCCACGTATATTGCGCGCCGATACAGCAGCGGTGGCGGCTTTGACTGTTTGGCAGCAGCGCTTGGGGGATTGGGTGTGACTCAGCACATCGTGCGATGTGCGACGCCCGCAGATGAACAAGATATCGAGCGTTTTCTGGCGCACCATGCGCCGACCTCGATGTTTTTGCGTTCAAATCTTGCGGCCCATGGATTGGACGGCAGTACCGCCGATACTGCGACCAAAATGATCATATGTATTGCCGAGGAACAGCTGATTGCTGTCTTCGGGATCAGCAACAGCGGGTTTCTTTTAGCGCAAAACCCGCAATTGGTAACGCCGCCTGCGCAGCTGCGCCAAGCATGGTTTGGCCGTCAGGTGCTGGGGATGACTGGCGTTGCAGCGCAAGTTACATCTGTGCTTGAGACATTGGGGCTGCAACATGCGCCTATGGCTCTTGATCGGGATGAACCGCTTTATCACATGGACCTTGGCCAGCTTGCGGGCCCATTTGCTGACCTGCGCGCACCCAGACCCACGGATCACGAAATGTTGTGTTCTTGGTTCACCGATTATGCGCGCGACACCGGACTTTTGGGCGACGATGCCGATGCGCTGGCGGATGCTAAAAAGCGGGCCGCTCGCGCCATTGAGCAAGAAAAGTTGCGGATCATGGAATTGGATGGCGTGCCCGTGGCGATGATAGATTTTAACGCGCAAGTGGCTGATATTGT
>NZ_JBDVGB010000024.1:0-40914 GCF_039940735.1 Tateyamaria sp. | reverse complement strand
GTCAATATCGGCAAAAGACCGCGGCACGCCGGGCACAAGTGCGGCGTATTTCGGTAGGTTTGCCACACCGGGGCCAGGCACATCGGGCAAGATGTCGGCCAAACGCGCCGGATCATCTAACGCCAGTGACATACGGGCACGCAAGATTTCTTCGTTCATGTGGCTGGACAGTTGCAAGCCCATCAACTTGGCAATGGCCAAGCTGTCTGCGGGCCGCCACGGAGCCAGAGCGGTTTTGAACAAAAACATCTCGGGGGCACCACGCCCCAGCGCCTCGGCGTTGATTTGGTCAAGGCGGGCGTTGACGCCAGCGGCATATGCCTCAAGCGCTGCGCGGGTTGTTGGATCTTGGGCCTCGACCGATTGCACGGCCAGACGATAAATATCGAGCCGACGCACAAAGCTGTCGATATCAACAGTGGGCATGCCAAAAACTTCGCTCAGACGGCCCTGCGCTGTGCGGCGTTGCATCATCATCTGCCAAAGGCGGTCTTGGGCGTGGGCAAAGCCAAGCCCGTGAAACACGTCTGTGTCAGTATCGCCAAAGATGTGGGGGACATTTGCGTTATCACGCACAATTTCGACGGTATTGGAAATGCCCAACACACTGACTTCGGCGTCGTAATCCGGCAATGAGCGCGAGGCAAGGTAATAGATCATCGCCACACCTAGTACGCTCAGCACGATCAGCGCCGCTGTCAGTCGTACCAGCCATTGAAACACCACTGCCATATCCGCTGTTTGCCTCTTGTTCTGACGTGCACCCTTGGGCCAAGACTGTTAGGTAGACACAGCAAGAAGCGCAAGCCGGGGCTTGGGCAAAACGGAGTGATTTGAATGGCGAAACTTGCATTTTTGGGTCTTGGCGTGATGGGCGCGCCGATGGCGGGGCATTTGCAAAAGGCGGGCCACGATGTGACGGTGTATAACCGCACGGCTTCCAAGGCGGACGCGTGGGCCGCAACTTATGGCGGGACAGCGGCGCGCACGCCCCGCGAGGCTGCACAGGGGGCCGAGATTGTTTTGGCCTGTGTGGGCAATGATGACGATCTGCGTTCGGTCTGTGTTGGGCCTGACGGCGCTTTTGCAGGCATGGGCACTGGCACTGTGTTTGTGGATCACACGACAGTTTCGGCCACTGTCACGGCCGAACTTTATGCAGCGGCTGATGCTGTTCAGATCAGCTTTGTCGATGCACCGATTTCTGGTGGGCAGGCGGGTGCAGAGAACGCGGCCCTTTCCATTATGTGCGGCGGCGACGAGGGGGCCTATGCCCGCGCCGAGCCTGTTATGAACGTCTATGCCAAGCTGTGCCGCCAGATCGGTGCGACCGGAATGGGGCAGATGACCAAGATGTGTAACCAGATCGCAATTGCGGGTGTGGTGCAGGGCTTGTCCGAGGCGCTGCATTTTGCCGAAAAGGCAGGCCTTGATGGCCGCGCGGTGGTCGAGGTGATTTCCCAAGGTGCGGCGGGTTCGTGGCAGATGGCCAACCGTTACGAGACGATGTTGGATGATGAATTCGAGCATGGTTTTGCGGTCGATTGGATGCGCAAGGATTTGGGAATTTGTCTGGACACAGCGGATCAGAACGGCGCTAGCCTGCCGGTCACGGCACTGGTCGATCAGTTCTATAAGGATGTGCAAAAGATGGGTGGTGGGCGTTGGGATACGTCGAGCCTGTTCAAGCGCTTGAAAGCTTTGGATTAAACCAATCAGTGGCGGGTGCGTGGCCTAAGGTTCAATGCATCCGTCAATTGATTTCTGCGTTAGCTTTGTGATGTAATTTATTGAAATTAAAATTTTTAGGTTGGTTTGTGTGTTTCTAGAAAACAGGGCGTAAACCGAAGAACACTGCCAGCTGGTGAACAGCTGACGGTGTTCTTCGTCCAAATTAGGAAGACGAATTTAAGGAATAATGCGCGTGTATTTGGTGCCTTCAAGCGTGGCGCCAACCCGCAGACCTGCACGAGCAAACACCACCGCAAGGACCGGTGAAAGCGTTGATATGGTATCAGCTGTCGCGCCTTCGCCTTTGTCAGAAAAGACGTATTCGACATCTGCACCGGCTGCCCAACCTGGCGCGCGGCGGAAATCGGTCAGCGAGTCTTGGGTGGTGAAAAACAGAACGTGCGCAAATTGCTGTGCGCCGATCTGCAACCCGCCTGAACCTTTGACCAAAGAATAGTAATCTACGGTCGCGTTGTTCACCAACAATGCACCGCGCCCATAGGCCCCGCCAAACCCAATGCCTGCTTCGGTGACCAATGGCATCACCAACATCCCTGCGGACCGGCCTGCCAGTTGCTGGGTGTTGGGATAGCGTCGATACATCTCTTCGAGGGTTGCTTGAACGCGTGCGTCAATTGTTACGCTGCCCCGGCTGCCTACGCCATTGCCACATGCTGCCAACACACCTGTGCTGGCCAGCGCGCCTGCGGCGAACACGCGCCGCGACATTCTGAAATCTGTCATTTTGAACCGCCTGTACTGCTCATGTTTGTGCGCGGTTTGCCCGCGCTTGGGCAGACCATACGCCTTCAGGGGGCGGTTGTCACTATTAGGCGGGGGTTTGGCGGGTTTCTGCTTTAAGCCCCGTGATTTTTCACACAGAGCGTAAGGCACGCGCAGCGGCAGGGGCAAAATAGGTCAGTATCCCGTCACAGCCCGCCCGTTTGAACGCCATCAAGCTTTCCAACATCACACGGTCTTCGTCGATCCAATCGTTTTGAGCGGCCGCCTTGATCATGCTGTATTCGCCAGACACCTGATAGGCGAAGGTCGGCGCGCCAAACGTGTCACGCGCCCGGCGGCAGATATCAAGGTAGGGTAGGCCGGGTTTGACCATGATCATATCAGCACCTTCAGCCAAATCACGTTCGATCAGCCGCATCGCCTCGTCCGTATTGCCCGGGTCCATCTGATAGGTCTTTTTGTCACCGGTCAGTGCGCCCGATGCGCCGACAGCATCGCGGAACGGCCCATAAAAGGCGGAAGCATATTTCGCCGCATAGCTTAAGATCATCACATTGTGATGGCCCGCGGTTTCAAGTGCGGCGCGCATTGCGCCAATTCGTCCGTCCATCATGTCAGACGGGCCAATAATGTCCGCGCCCGCATCCGCTTGGGACAAGGTCATTTTTACCAAGGCTTCAATGGTGCGGTCGTTGACGATTTCGCCATTCTCAACAAAACCGTCGTGGCCGTTTATGTTATATGTATCAAGGGCCACATCGGTCATCACGGCGATCTCGGGCACGGCTGCTTTGATCGCACGAATGGCGCGGTTTGCGTGGTTGTTTGGATCCCACGCGCCTGCGCAATCTTCGGTACGTTCTTCGATGCCGGTGTAGGGAAAGATGCAGATCGCCCGGATGCCTAGATCGGCGGCCTCGCGCGCCGCTTCGACCACTTTGTCGACAGAACGGCGATACACACCGGGCATCGATGGGATGGGTTCTTTGATGCCTTCGCCGCTGCGTACAAAGACTGGCCAGATGAAATCATCTACCGTCAACGTATTTTGACGCACAAGGCTGCGGATCGCAGGTGTCGCGCGGGTGCGGCGCAGGCGGGTGGCAGGAAAGGGGGCTTGGGTCGGGCGCATATCTTAGTCCGGTCTGTTTCGAGGCATGGGTGGCATGAAAGGACGGGGCTGGCAAGTTAGCAGCGTGCGGCCATGCTGTGACGTCTGTGCATATGGTATCACATTTTGCATCGCCCAAGCCTAGGCAGCGCTACGCGTGCAGGTTAAGAGGGTCGTCAACAATGACGGGCAGGACCCGCAAACAGGCAGCAGGACAGCGCGTGGACTGGTACGACACTATCTTTGAGTTGATCGACATGCGATCTTTCTCGAACCTTTGGTTCTGGATCGCGCTTGCTGTCGTTTGGTCCACGGCAAGCCACTGGGTTTTGGGCGTGCCTTTTGACATGGTGGCGCGCGCGCGGCGCTATGGTGAACAGGCCGAAACCGACCTTGAAGACCTTGTTCGGATCAACACCAACCGATTGCTGTTTATCAACAATGTCTCAGGCATTTGGGCGCTGGGATTTACTTGCTTCTTCCTGACCGGATTGGCGATTTTAGGCTTTGTTTATAGTGTTGAAATTGCGCAAGCCGTGTTTTTGCTGGGGTTTCCTATGTCGCTTGTGGGCGCATTGAGCCTCATTACGGCGCGCGCCATTCAGGCCGAGTCTGCCACGGGCGAAGTGTTATGGAAGCGTTTGTCGCGCCTCCGCATCTATGTTCAGGCCATCGGAATGGTGTCGATCTTTGTGACGGCCCTGTGGGGGATGTATCAAAACATGTCCGTGGGCCCCTTCGGCGGTTGACACCCCGCGTTTATGCCCCAATTGAAGAGGCCTGTTTCCCAACCTCAGCGAGCCCATGAGCCAATCTGACCACATCACCGTTTCGGGTGCGCCCGAAGGCTTTGACGCCAAGTTGATCCTTGACGAAGTTGCCGCACGTGGCCCTGTGGTCCATGTGGCGCGTGACGACAAGCGGTTGGCAGCAATGCAGGCGGCGTTGCGCTTTTTTGCACCTGACATGCCGGTGTTTGTGTTTCCGGGGTGGGATTGTCTGCCTTATGACCGTGTGTCGCCCAATGCCGATATTTCAGCGCAACGCATGGCGACGCTGGCGGCACTCGTGCACGAGACTCCAAAACAGTTTGTGCTGTTGACCACTTTGAATGCAGCGACACAGCGCGTGCCTGCGCGCGATCTTTTGCGCGAAGCGGCGTTTAAAGCGTCGGTCGGCGGGCGTGTGGATGAAAGTGCGCTGCGTCATTTTCTTGTGCGTATGGGATTTGTGCAAAGCCCGACAGTGATGGAACCGGGTGATTATGCCGTGCGTGGGGGCATCATCGATATCTATCCGCCGGGTGATATGGGCCCTGTGCGTCTTGATCTGTTCGGTGATGTGTTGGACGGCGCGCGCCGTTTCGATCCGGCCACGCAGCGCACCACAGAAAAGTTGGATGTGGTGGAATTGGCGCCCGTGTCCGAAGTGATCTTGGATGAGGCCGCAGTCACACGGTTTCGCCAGAACTATCGGTTGGAATTTGGCGCAGCGGGCACCGATGATCCGTTGTACGAAGCGATCAGTGCCGGTCGGAAACACCAAGGGGCCGAACATTGGCTGGCCTTCTTTCATGACCGCCTTGAAACCTTGTTTGACTATCTGCCTCAGGCGACAATTTCGCTAGATGAACAAGCCACTCCGTCGCGTCTGGCACGATGGGAAAGCATCGCGGATCAATACGAGACGCGGCGTTTAGCAATGACGCATCGCTCAAAGATGGATTCGGTTTATAAACCCGCGCCACCCGAAGGGTTGTATCTGGACGAAGCCGCCTGGGACGCTGCGGTTCGGGCGTCGCGCGTGTTGCAGCTCGGGGCTCTTCCGCAGGCCACGGGCCTTGGTGTCACGGATGCAGGCGGGCGGATAGGGCGCAATTTCTCACCCGAGCGCCAACAGGAAACTGTAAGCCTTTTTGGGGCTTTGGCGACACATATTAAGGCAAAACTTGACGACGGCCCCGTGGTGGTTGCCAGCTATTCAGATGGCGCGCGCGAACGTCTGACAGGATTGATTGAAGACGAAGGACTGGCCGAAGTTATCCCAATCACGGACGCCACGCGCATCGGCAAGCGCGGGCTGCATCTGGTGGTGTGGGCGTTGGAACATGGGTTCGAAGCCCCCGGCCTGACGGTGATTTCCGAACAGGACGTTCTTGGCGATCGCTTGATCCGGTCGCCCAAACGCAAACGCCGGGCCGAGAATTTCCTGACCGAAACGCAATCGCTGACGCCCGGCGATTTGGTGGTGCACGTGGATCACGGCGTTGGGCGCTATCAGGGCATGGAGGTGGTCACAGCCGCCGGGGCCGCACATGAATGCCTGCTTTTGGAATACGCTGAACGTTCAAAACTGTTTTTGCCGGTCGAAAATATAGAATTGCTGTCCAAATACGGCCACGAAGAGGGGCTGTTGGATCGACTGGGTGGTGGTGCGTGGCAATCCAAGAAGGCCAAGCTAAAAGAACGCATCCGCGAGATGGCGGACAAGTTGATCCGTATCGCGGCCGAACGCGCGTTGCGCAAGGCCCCCGTGCTTGAGCCGCCCCCGGGCATGTGGGACGCATTTTCGGCGCGCTTTCCTTATGATGAAACCGACGATCAACTGAGTGCCATTGGCGCAGTTGTTGACGATCTGACCAGTGGTGCGCCAATGGACCGGCTGGTGTGCGGCGATGTGGGCTTTGGTAAAACCGAAGTGGCGATGCGCGCCGCCTTTGTTGCGGCGATGTCGGGCGTGCAAGTGGCGGTCATTGCGCCGACGACCTTGTTGGCGCGTCAGCACTACAAAAGCTTTGCAGAACGCTTTCGCGGCTTTCCGATACATGTGCGCCAACTAAGCCGCTTTGTGTCAACTAAAGACGCATCCGCCGCACGCGATGAAATGGCGCGCGGTACGGCCGATATTGTCATCGGCACCCATGCGTTGTTGGCAAAAAACACCAAATTTCAAAACCTTGGTCTGTTGGTCATCGATGAAGAACAAAAATTTGGGGTGACCCACAAAGAGCGCCTAAAACAAATGCGCAGTGATGTGCATGTGCTGACGCTGACAGCGACGCCGATTCCGCGCACGCTGCAACTGTCCTTAACGGGTGTGCGCGATCTGTCGATCATCGGGACGCCGCCTGTGGATCGATTGGCGATCCGGACCTATGTGTCTGAATTCGATACAGTTACGATCCGAGAGGCGCTTTTGCGCGAACACTATCGCGGCGGGCAGTCTTTTTATGTGGTGCCGCGCGTGTCGGATTTGCCCGAGATTGAGGCTTTCCTGAAGGAACAACTGCCTGAACTGACCTATGTGGTGGCGCATGGTCAGATGGCGGCGGGCGAGCTTGATGACCGGATGAATGCGTTTTACGACGGCAAATTTGATGTATTGTTGGCCACGACGATTGTGGAAAGTGGTCTTGATATCCCGACGGCGAACACGATGATCGTGCACCGTGCAGATATGTTCGGGCTGTCACAGCTTTATCAAATCCGCGGACGGGTGGGGCGCAGTAAAACACGCGCCTATGCGTATCTGACGACCAAACCGCGCGCCAAGTTGACGGCGATGGCGGAAAAAAGACTGCGTGTTTTGGGCAGCCTCGACAGCCTTGGGGCCGGATTCACGCTGGCATCGCAAGATTTGGATATTCGCGGGGCTGGGAATTTGCTGGGCGAAGAACAGTCGGGCCAAATGCGCGATGTGGGGTTTGAGCTGTATCAATCCATGTTGGAAGAAGCGATTTCCAAGATTAAATCCGGCCAACTGGAAGGTTTGAGCGAAGAAGATGGCCAATGGGCGCCGCAGATCAATTTGGGCGTGCCTGTTCTGATTCCTGAGGCTTATGTGCCGGATTTGGATGTGCGGTTGGGCCTGTATCGGCGTTTGTCTGGGTTGACGACCAAGGTGGAACTGGAAGGGTTTGCAGCCGAGTTGATCGACCGCTTTGGTGCGTTGCCGCGCGAGGTGAACACGTTGATGTTGGTCGTGCGTATCAAAGCGATGTGTAAGCGGGCCGGGATTGCCAAGCTGGACGGAGGGCCCAAGGGGGCGACGATTCAGTTTCACAATGACAAGTTTGCAGCGCCCGAGGGGCTCGTTGCCTTTATCCATGACCAACGAGGGTTGGCGAAGGTGAAGGACAACAAGATCGTGGTACGGCGCGATTGGAAGAAAGACAGCGATAAGATCAAAGGCGCCTTTGCCATCGCGCGTGATCTTGCAGAAAAGATCATCGAGAAGAAAAAGAAAACACGGGCCAGTTCGTAAACCAGAGACCGACACGGTCTCTGGTTGTTTTCCGACACGGAAAATCGGCGTGCCTTATGGGAAATCATGTCGATTTCCGTCCGGTTTTTGGGTCAAAGACCGATTAGTCGGCCACTTCAGCCCGGCGCATGGATTGCATCAAAACAGATGCGAGCAGACAGACGAACAAGACAACTGAAACCAAAGGCATCGGAGTGCCATCAAAAAGCAGCCCAATGGGTGAGGCGAGCGCCGCCCCCAAAATGGTAGAGACCGCGCCAATCACAGAGGCCGCCATACCGGCAATATGCCCCATCGGCTCCATCGCAATGGCGTTCAGGTTGGCCACTGTCAGCCCGCCTTGAAACATCACGCCCCACTGCCAAAAAATGTAAAAGGCGAACAAATGTGGCAGGTCCGCCAGCATCCAAAGAACAAAAACGGCTGAAACAAGCACCTGCGCGCTTAACGCCCACGTCACTAGGCGGCGCATACCGTAGCGGCCAACCATTGTCGCGTTCAATAGGCTTGATACGCCCGACAGCATTGCAATCGCTCCGAACCAAATCGGAAAGCTGTCGGCGCGCTCAAAGGTGACATCAAAGATGGGTTGGACCATCATCAGGACGCAAAACAAGATCATGAGCATCAAGGTCTGCACAAAGATCGACAAGCGAACGGTGGGGTTGGCGAACATTTGACGCACCGCATCCCACATCAAAGACAACCGCAAAGGTCGGCGTCTGTCCGCTGGCAATGTCTCGGTGATGCGGGTGCCGAACCACACTAAAACGATCGCGCCAAAGATCAAAAAGGTTGGAAAAATTGCGCGCCAACCGAACGCCTCCATGATCAATGATCCAACCAGCGGTGCCACAGCAGGCACCAGCAAAAACACCATCATCGTCAAGGACAGGATGCTTGCCATCGTGCGTCCACTGTAAAGGTCGCGAATGATGGCCGCCGAGACGATGCGTGGTCCTGCCGCGCCAACCCCCTGCAACACACGCGCTGCCAGCATCAGCTCAAGCGTGGGGGCAATCCAACTTAGCACGGCGCCAAGCGCATAGATTGCAAGCCCGACGTAAACCAATGGCTTGCGCCCAAAGGCGTCCGACAAAGGCCCCGCAAAAAATGTGCCCGCCCCCATGCCAATAACAAAAAAGGTAATGACCAAAGCGGCTTGGGCGACACCTTCATGTGCAATTTCTTGTGCTATTTGCGGCAGCGAAGGCAGCATTGCGTCGATTGAGAATGCGACTGTTGCAAACATCAAAGCCATCAACGCAATGAATTCGACCTTACTTATCTTCTGCCCTTCAGGCTTGGTCACTCTTTACGTGCTCCGCTTTGACGACGCTAAATGGCGTCATTAAGGATGAGCCGGTCAGAGGATGCAAGAACCAAAGGTTGTATTTTTGAGTTTTAAAAGTTTTGTGATTGCTGGAATCCGTTTACGCCGCACCCGCGCGCAATTCCGAGATAACTTGCGCCCAAAGTTCAGGTGGTTGCGCGCCGGGTACTGCGTGTTGGCCGGCCACGATGAAGGTCGGAACTGAATTGATTCCCATCTGGCGGCTGTGTGTGTCGCGCGCCGAGATGTCTTCACGATCCGCATCCGACGCAAGAAGCCGACGCACAAGGGCGGCGTCCATCTCGATCCCGTCGGCGATATCTGCCAGTACGTCGACATCCCCAATATCGCGGGTGTCTACGAAATAGGCTTTGAACAACGAAGATACAGCAGCAGTCTGTTTGCCTTCAATGCCGGCCCAGTGGATCAAACGATGCGCATCCAAAGTGTTGGGCGTGCGTTCGATCCCGGCAAAATCAATCTTGAGCCCGATTTTTTCGGCATGTTCCACAATAGGCGCATAGGCGCGCACAGCACCGTCTTTGCCGCCAAACTTACCTTCAAGATAGTCCCGCCGCCCCATGCCTGCGCTTGGCATAGTTGGGTTCAGTTGAAAGGGGTGCCATTCGATTTCAAACGGGTGATCTGGGTGTTCGGTCAATGCGCGGTCCAGATGGGCCTTGCCGATGTAACACCACGGGCAGATCGGGTCAGACATGATGTCGAGCTTTACAGTATCAGGCATATCAGGGGCTTTCTGTGTCTTTAGGCCAAAACAGATGCAGGCGGCGGCGCAGCAGTTTGCCATTGGCACCGAGCGGCATCTTATCAACGTGAATGTAGGCGCGCGGGTGTTTGTAATCCGCTAACTTGGGTTCGACATAAGCACGTAAATGCGTTTCGTCCAGTGGACCTGCGCCGGAATAAAAGGCGGCGATGATCCACACGCCTGATTTGACTTCGATCTGTGTGACCCCGACGGATGTGACGCCGGGTGCCCCGACAATGGCGGCCTCAACCTCAAGCGGCGACACACGATATCCGCCGGCATTCATCATGTCGTCTTTGCGACCCAAATAAGTGATCTGCCCGTCTTTGCCCATTTGGCCGATATCACCTGTGACAAACCAGTCCCCAGTAAATCGCGTTTGCGTCGCTTTGGGATCATTCAAATACCCCAGCATCAAGCCGGGGTCGGTTTTGTGCACGGCGATTGTGCCAGAAACGCCGGGTGCCACAGGGCCATCCTTGCCTAAAATAGCAATGCGTCGTCCTGGTTGTGCCTGCCCAATGACGTGCGGGGCGCAGGGGGCGTTGGGGCTGGATGAAATAAAGGTAGAACATTCCGACATGCCGTAGGCTTCGAATATGGGGCGTTTCGTGGCGGCAATCCACTTGGCGTGGGTGTGCGATGGCAGTTTTTCACCAGCGCTCAACCCGTGACGCAGGTGCGGCAGTGGGGGCAAAGTGCTGCGCGTTAACATCTGGCGATAAACCCCCGGAGCCGCTGCAAAAATCGTTGCTTTGTGTTGTGCGATCAATGCCCCAATGTCCTTTGGCCGGGTGCCGGGCCTTGGGATCAACGCCGATGCGCCAACGCTCCAGGGATCCATGAGGCCCGTGCCCAACGTGTATGTCCAATTGAACGCACCTGCATGCATCATCACATCATTTGACGTGATGCCATACCAACCTTGATGCATCATCCGGCGTGCCCAAATGGCACGGTGCGCATGCGCCACGGCGCGCGGCAAACCTGAGGTGCCAGATGTATAGACAATATACCCCAAACGCTCGGGATCGCCCATATGCCAAGGGGCAGGCGGCAGATCGCGTAGTGCGCGCAACGTTGCCACACCCATTTCCGGAGCGCCCCCGGCCGAAGCGACATCTGGGTCGCGCAAAATTATGCGAGGGCGCAATTCGGCAACGATCCGTGCGACCTCAACCGATGTGAGTGCGGCGGATGTTGGCACAGGGACCAATCCAACGGCCAAAGCGCCCAAATAGGCGATGGGAAAGTCCATAGTATTGCCCAAGCGCATTAGAATGATGTCGCCCGGCACACATCCGGCTTGCAAAAAACCAGCGCCAGTTCCACGCACCGCCGCCGACAATTGGGCGTAGGTCAACGACTGCTCAACCTCGGAGGAAACGACACTGATCGCCACCTTGTCTGGCACGGTTTCAGCATGTGACAGCACATAGGCGGCCATATTAAAGGGCGCAGGGCAGAGTGGCGGTACCTTGGGATCATTTAAGCAGGTCATTCAAGATCGCTAAGGTGGTAAGGGCGACGTTGCAAGCATGCCTGTCGCGGCCTATAGATTTGCAATGACTGGAAAAGACCCAAAATCCCTGATCGAAATCGCCCGCGCAACAGGCACAGACGATATGCCCGAACCGCTGGACCTTGGCGCGCGCGTGCGCCAGTTGCGCAAGGCGCGTGACTGGACGCTTGAACAGGCCGCAGGGCAGGCGGGGCTTGCCCGTTCGACCCTGTCCAAGATCGAAAACGGCCAGATGTCGCCCACTTATGAGGCATTGAAAAAGCTGGCTGTGGGCTTGGAAATTTCGGTGCCACAACTGTTTACGCCGCCTGAAAAGGGACAGGTCAATGGCCGCATGGCTGTGACCAAATCCGGCACCGGCAATGCGCAGGCGACTGTGACCTACGAACATGAACTGCTGGCCGAGGCGCTCACCAAGAAAACCATGTTGCCTTACCGCGCGCGTGTGCGGGCGCGGTCTATGGATGAATTTGACGGTTGGGTGCGCCACGACGGTGAAGAATTCTTGTACGTTTTGACCGGCGTCGTGCGTCTGTACACCGAATTTTACGAACCGGTTGAAATGCGTCGTGGCGACAGCGCCTATTATGACGCCACGATGGGGCACAATGTGGTGTCTGTCAGTGACGAAGACGCGCTGATCCTTTGGGTCACGTCATTGGCATAAACGGGCTTTACTTGCCGGGTCGCAAAACACTTGCAAAAAACACGTGAGCAAGGGCGACTGCAACCAATTGGGCGGCAATAAACCCTGCGATGTGACCGGGGTAAATACCTGCAAACGTGTCAGAAAACCCGCGCGCCAACGTGACGGCGGGGTTTGCAAAGCTGGTCGATGACGTGAACCAATAGGCCCCGGTAATATAGAGGGCGACCAACGTGGGCACGGTCTCTGGGCGGGATTTCAAGCCACCAAAGATCACAAACAACAGCCCCCAAGTGGCCAGAATTTCGCTAAACCATTGCGCGCCGCCTGTCCGGTGCAGGGTGGTCGAAGTTTGCAAAATCGCCAGATCGAACATCGCGTGCGCTGCCCAAACTCCGATCACAGCGCCGATCACTTGTGCCGCCATATAAGATACCGCATCACGTGCCGCGATGTCTTTGCGCAAGAAAAAGGCCAGCGTAACGGCCGGGTTGAAATGCGCACCGGATACGGGCCCAAGTACGGTGATGATCACGTAAAGCATACAGCCCGTCGCAATCGCATTGGCCAGCAAGGTGATCGCCGCGTTGCCGTCTGCAAGTGCCGCGCCCATAACCCCCGACCCAATGACCGAGATCAGCAACATTGCCGTGCCAGCGGCCTCGGCCAACAGTTTTAAACGCATGGGATTACTCTTCATACCACCAGAATTGCGGCATCCAATCCGCGCCATCGCCATAGAGCGGGATCACATCGGGGAAATGCACTTCCTTAACATGTGCAACGCGACCGGTGGTGAATTGCCAGAACGGCACAACATAGCGCCCCGAAATCAGCAGACGATCCAAGGCGCGGGTGGCGGCAAGGCTTTCGTCAGCGGTGCGCGCCGTCAGCATGGCATCAATCATTGCATCAATCGCCGGGTCGGCAGCACCCATCAAGTTGGGCGTGCCTTCGGTGTCTGCGGCTTCTGATCCCCAATAGAAGTACTGTTCATTCCCGGGGCTCAGCGACATAGCGCGGCGGTGATAGGTCATGTCAAAATCAAACGCGCCAGTGCGGGCGGTGAATTGCGCGCCGTCGACCATTTCGGATTTAACATCGATGCCCAAGCCAGACAGCGCTTGCGTATACAGATCAGCAATCGCGCGATCTTCGGTGCGTTGCTGGTTGAGCAGAATAGTAAAGGTCATCGCCTCGCCATTTGCGTTGCGCAGCTTACCGTCTTTCGTGGTCCAACCTGCGTCTTCGAACAGGCCCAAGGCGCGGCGCAATCCTGCGCGATTGCGCAATGAGCCGTCGCTTTGGGGTAGGGTATAGCCCTCTAAAACTCCGGGTAACAGCGTGTCTTTGAAGGGGGCGAGCAGGTCAGCCACGGCACCTTTGGCGGGGCCGGGCTGCATCGATAAGGGCGAGTTGGAAAAATACGAGGTGATGCGCGGCTGCGCGCCGCCTGTCAGCGTGTCGTTGATATATTCAAAGTTGAACGCCGTGATGAGTGCCTCGCGCACACGCCAGTCGTCAAAGGGCGCGCGGCGGGTGTTCATCACAAAGCCCGTGATGCCCGATGGCTTTTTGTGCGCGATTTCAGATTGCACGATCTCGCCCGAGGTGGCGCGCGGGAAGTCATAGCCGTTGGCCCATTTTTCCGCGTTAAATTCGCGGATGGCCGAGACATCACCAGCCTTGAAGGCCTCAAATTCCACATCGCCGTCGCCGTAAAAATCGATGGTGATTTCATCAAAATTAAAGGTGCCGCGCATAAAGGGTAGATCCTTGCCCCAATAATCAGGGTTGCGGGTCAACACCACGTCGCGCGCGGCCTCGTAATCGCTGACTACATATGCGCCTGATCCGATGGGGACGTCAGCAAGGGCGGCGTCGGCAAAGGATTTGCCTTCCCATTGCGCCTTTTGCAGAATTGGGCGCATGCCTGCCAGCAGGGCCAATTCGCGGTTGTCGGTGTTAAAGGTGAACCGGATTGTGGCCGGGCCAACTTGTTCAAGGCTTTCGATTTGTCCCCAAAGTGAGCGGTAGCGGCCATGCCCTTCAGTGCCGAGCGTCTCGTAGGACCACAGCACATCTTCGACCGTGACCGGGCTGCCATCAGAGAATCGGGCCTCGGGGCGCAGGGTAAATTCCACCCAAGACCGGTCGTCCGGTACCTCAATCGATTCGGCCAGCAGCCCATAAAGCGCAAACGGTTCGCCTCGATTACGCCCCATCAGGCTTTCATGTGTTAAGAAACGCAGCTGCCAGGGCACGTTGCCTTTTTGGATGTACGGGTTCAGCGAATCATAGCTGCCGGTATTTGCCAAGGTTAAGGCACCACCTTTGGGTGCATCGCGATTCGCGTGCGGAAGAGCCACAAAATCAGGTGGTAGGGCAGGTTGCCCATACATAGCTATGCCATGCTGTGGCTCTGCTTGTGCCTGATTTACGCCCGGGCCAACGGCCAAGAGAATCGCACTAATCGCGGCAAAATTTACCCGCTTAAATTGGAAATAATCCCACGCCATTTCGTCAACAATCCCTGATAACCCTTGTTTTGTTAAGCATAGCGGGCCTCGGACAGTTCTGCATTATCAAACTTTTACCTTGGACTCTTTGCGCGGTATTGCGTATAACAACATCACTGCTCGATAGGTTTCTTGCCTGTATGAAACCTGCCTCAATAACTTAACGCCAGCTTCGTGCTGGCGTTTTTTTTGGCCGTAAATGATGTCATGCAGTGATCAAGTTCGAAGGGCGCACAGGTTTGGATGGTCACGCAATGTGGCGCATTATTTCAGCACCACAGGCCATGCACCCGGATCCTGTTAACAATTCAGTAAGATTATGAATACGGCGCCAAGTGCGGCGCGCGGCGTCACTCTGCGTCGACAGGTTGCGACGGGTCTTTGCCGTTCGGGTACACAAGCCCTGCCGAAATCACCAGCTTTGCCGCATCCTCGACTGTCATATCCAGCGGCATTACGTCCTCGGCGGGCACGAACAGCAAGAAACCCGATGTCGGGTTTGGCGTGGTCGGAAGAAACACGCTAAGCATCTCGCCTGTGTTGCCGCCTTTGGCGCTGATTTCGCCCTTGGCCGTGGTCGAAATGAAGCCAATCGCCCAAATACCTTTGCGCGGGTATTCGATCAAACAGGCCTTTTCGAACGAGCTTTCGGTCTGCGCAAAGACGGTTTCTGAAATTTGTTTGATCCCGGAATAGATCGATCGCACGACGGGCGTGCGTTCCACCAGGCTTTCGGCCCAGCGGATCATCGACCGCCCGATGTACCCTTTGGCGATCCAACCGATAAAGATGGTGAATACAAAGAATACAATCACCCCCACGCCGCGCACATTAATGCGGATGCGCTCGGGGTTTGCGATTTCTATACCGTTTTCTGTGATCGTGCGCGGATTGCCCCACCAATAGTTAATGATGGATTCGGGGTGCCATGCGTTTGGCACCAGAGGCCACACAAAGCCATCAACCCAGCCAATGACGCTCCAAACCAGCCAAACGGTCAATCCGACAGGCGCAATCACCACCAATCCGGTCAGGAATGACGCACGCAGGCGTGCCAGCAGTCCGGGGCGGCGGGGTGTTTCAGGTTCGAAGGGCGTTTTCATCGATCATCCGGAGTTTGAGTCTAGGTGTAGGTAGGGTAACAGGCCCGCCACTACAATGTTCTGCGCCCGATTGTCAGGCATCCTATGAAAGAGTGCCCAATTCCGTGGCTATTTCTGCTGCTAACCGGGCATTGTTGCGAACCAGTGCAATGTTGGCGGTTAATGAACGCCCTTCGGTCAGTTCAAAGATGCGTTGCAGCAGGTAGGGGGTGACGCCTTTGCCCGTGATGTTATGGGTTGCGGCGTCTTGTGTGGCGCGCGCGATGATGGGGGCAAGGGTGGCGCGGTCGATTTCGGCTTCGGTTGGAATCGGGTTTGCGATTAGCTGCCCGCCGGGAATTCCCATCGCGATGCGTTGGGCGTGGGCCGCGGCGATGGCGTGGGCACTGTCCATGCGCAGTGGCGCGGGCAGGCCAGAACTGCGCGACCAAAAGGCCGGCATATCGTCTCGGCCAAAGGCAATGACGGGCACGCCTTGGGTTTCCAACACTTCCAGTGTTTTGGGGATATCAAGGATCGCCTTGGCGCCCGCTGCAACAACCGTGACAGGGGTTTGCGCCAGTTCCAACAGATCGGCTGAGATGTCAAAACTGCCTTCGGCCCCTTTGTGCACACCGCCAATGCCGCCTGTGGCAAAAACGTGAATACCCGCAAGGCGCGCGGCAATCATGGTGGCCGCGACAGTGGTCGCCCCGGTGCCACCGGTGGCGATGCAGGCCGCCATATCCGCGCGGCTTAGCTTGGCCACATCGCGTGCTTGCGCCAGTGTTTCAAGCTGCGTGTCGCTTAATCCGACGTGCAAAGTACCATCCATAACAGCCATGGTTGCAGGCTCGGCCCCGGCTGCACGCACGTCTGCCTCGACCTGCCGTGCGACCTCAAGGTTTTGTGGATAGGGCATACCATGTGTAATGATCGTGCTTTCGAGCGCGACAATCGGTGTGCCATTGGCTTGCGCTGCGGCAATGGCGGGCGAGGGGGTGTAAAGGGTCATTGCGGTCCTTGTCCTGATACATAGATGGCAGCGGCTTTAAGTGCGCTGTGTAAGGCGTCATCACGAGATGCGCCGCCCAAAGCGGCGGCAATGTGTGCGGCCATAAATGTGTCGCCAGCCCCGGTGACACGGGTGGCCACGACCTGCGGTGGGCGCGCGCTTATGATGTCATCACCCATGGCCTCAGCCGCGATCCCGCTGCCATCGGTGACCAACACCCGTGCCGCGCCGCGATTGATCAAGGCATGTGCGCCTTCGATTGCCGTTTTAAAGGTGCTTTGACACAGCAATCCGGCCTCTTCGAGGTTCACATAAAGTGTGCCGCGTCCGTGGGTTAGGAAGGGTTCCAACCGTTCGGCCTTGCCCGGTGATGCAGGGGCGACGCGCAAATCGGCGTGGGCCAGCAGCGGGCTGGTTGCAATTTCGCGCAGCAATTCGATGGTCAGATTGCCATCAAGCGCAACAATCCCAGCAAAGGGCGCATCCTTTGTGGCCAGCATCCCATCCTGAAGTGGGCGCAAGATGTTCGCGCCTGCTTTTTCCAAGGAATGCGCGTCGGCAATGGCTGCGATCACGCCGTTGGCGCCTTCAACCGCCATATAACGATCAGTGGGTAGATCATGTTCGCGGTAAAGCGTGTCCGTGATCATGCCCCGTGCCGCACAAGCAGCTACCAAGTCGTCACCTTCCGGATCCTGACCAACGGCACTTAGCAATGCAGGCGTCAGGCCAAAGCGTGCGCAAGTCATGGCGATGTTTAACGCGACACCGCCGGGCAGGCGAGTGATATGCCCGGCCACGTCGCTGCCTTGGCGCATATCGACTGATGCGCGCCCGATTACGTCCCAAAGAACCGATCCGATACATAGAATGTCAGCAGTTTTATTCATTGCGTATCTCTGCCGGGCCGGGCGGCAAGAGGCAAGGGCGCGCGCATGCGACACTGTGTAAGAAAACAATGCAAGAAAACAAATTGACGCCCGCGCGCGCACCTGTTCCAAAGCGACAAAGCCAAGGATCCAAGGACAAAACCAATGACCACCCGCATCGTGCTTTCAAGCGACCACGCCGCTATCGATTTACGCCAAGCTGTAGCTGCGCATGCCGAAAAGGCAGGATTTGAAGTGGTCGACATCGGCCCCACCACACCCGAAAGCACACATTACCCCAAACACGGGCAAGCGGCTGCGCAGCGCGTGGCTTCGGGCGATTGCGCGTTAGGGATTATCCTTTGCGGCACTGGGCAGGGCATCATGATGGCCGCCAACAAGGTCAAAGGCATCCGTTGCGGCGTGTGTTCTGATACGTTTTCGGCCGCGATGATCCGACAGCACAATGACGCCAACATGCTGGCGCTTGGGGCGCGGGTTGTAGGCGAAGGGCTGGCGCTTGAGATCGTAGATGCGTTCTTGGTGGCGACCTTTGAGGGCGGGCGTCACGGAACGCGCGTCGATATGATCGAAGCGGTTTAAAGCGCGCTAGCGCGGCACCGCAAAGGTTAATGCGGCCCAAAACGTATCCCACACGGCTTTCTCGTCGTCCTTGATGGGTTCAAGCACCACGGCATCAAACAGATAGCTATGACCGGGTTTAACCGGAACCGTGGCAATGCCATCGGCGTTTGTGCGGTGCAAAGTTATGGTCACGTCCCCTTCTAGTGGGCGATCAAACACTTCGACTTGCGCATCAGGGCGCGGTGCGCCGTCCAGCAGCACTTGCACGCGCATCATGCCATCGAACCCAGTTTCATATGGATTGGTCAGCGCCACAAATTCAGTCTTGAGCCCAACGGCTTGGTCCGTGCCTTGCCCATCGCCCACGGCAAACAATGCCTTGGCATGGCGCGTGTAACGTTCTTTGAACGGGACGTCGGGAAACCCGTTGGCTTTGTGGCGCGCCTCGATGTCGGGGAAGTCTTTGTGATCTGCGAATTTCGTAAATTTTGCCCATTCTTTGTAGGTCACAAAGGACGGCGTGGTCTCATAGACGACACTGATCAACCCGTCGTCAGGGGCAGGCACATTAAGCGCGGGGCGATCGCCCAAGCGGGCTTCTACGGGCATAACGTCGCCGTCTTGTACGATGTCAAAGCGGCTAAAGCTGCGTGGGAAATAGGACAATGTCGTGCCTTCAAAGTTCTGCCCGTTCTTGAGGTTGGCCACAATGTCGTCGGTTGAACCCACTTGATAGCTTTCAGCATCGATCCAGAACTCATGTGCGGTTGCACTGCCCGCCCAAATCGCGCACCAAACACACAAGAGAAAACGAGGAAGTGTCATGTTGAAAACCTTTTGTTCCGGGATGCAGAAGCTGCGCCTTTGGATGATTATGTCAAGCGTTTGGCTTACTTTCGCAAGTGGTGCAGCGCTTGCACACGAAGTTGTGCCCGCCATTGCGGACATCAGCGTCAGCGACGGTGTTGTGCGGATCGAGATCGACGTGAATGTCGAAGCGCAGCTTTCGGGGATCGATCTGGATGCGATTTCAGATACGGATGAAGCCGAAAACGCAAGCGATTACGATGATTTACGCGCTTTGCCTGCTGAGGATATTGCAGCGCGCGTCGCAGATCTTGTTGCCACTTGGAACGGGACACCACTGGTTGCCTCAGCAGGCGCGCCTGTGGTTCTGACACTGGACAGCGTGACCGTTCCAGATGTGGCGGACGGCGAATTGCCGCGCATTTCTGAACTGGTGATGGCGGGATCACTGGCCAGCGGCGCGTCAGAGATTGAAGTCACGTGGCCTGCGGGCGCGGGCAACCTGTTGCTGCGCCAACAAGGTGTCGAGGAGCCGTTTACAGGCCTGGTTCCCGGTGGTGCAAAGTCGGGTGCAATCGCTGTGGGTGGCGGTGATGCAGCGACGCCGTTGCAGGCCTTCGGCAGCTATATTCCCGTTGGTTTTGATCACATCCTGCCGCAAGGTTTGGATCATATCCTGTTTGTTTTGGGCCTGTTCTTTTTGTCGACGCGATTTGGGCCGCTGTTGTGGCAGGTCAGTGCCTTTACGCTGGCGCATACGGTGACGTTGGCCCTTGGGGTTTTGGGTGTGGTGTCGGTACCGGGCAGCATTGTTGAGCCGTTGATTGCGGCCTCGATTGTGTATGTGGCGGTTGAGAACATCTTTGCCCGCGGTTTAACGCGTTGGCGCCCGGTGGTGATCTTTGGATTTGGATTGCTGCATGGGCTTGGGTTTGCCTCTGTGCTGGGCGATTTTGGGCTGCCAGACGGGCAGGTTGTGCCGGCATTGATTGGCTTCAATGTTGGGGTCGAGTTGGGTCAGCTGACGGTAATTGCGATGGCAGCGCTTGCCTTGTGGTTGGGGTGTTTGGCGGCGAAGGCGGCCAAGCTGACCGGGGTCGAAGAACTGGTCAGCGAATACCCGGTCATGTTCCGTGCTTGGTCGATCACGGGATCGCTGATTATCGCAGCGATTGCCGTTTATTGGGTGATCGAACGTACATTGTTGTAAGGGATGGCGGGGGACACCCCCGCCTTACTTTAAGGCCGCCGTTAGGGTCGCAAGGGCGGCAACCGGATCGTCACTGTTCCAGATTTCTTCCCCGATGCCAAAGAAGTCTGTGACAGGGGCAAGGCGCGTAACGATGTCTTGTGTTAGGCCGCCTTCGGCCACCACGGGCACTTCGACCACGTCGGACCACCATTGGAATAGATCGTCTGTAGCGGTTTCTTCGTCAGCGATTCCGGTGATCGGGCCAAAGGCAACGTAATCAGCGCCGGCTTCGCCGGCCGACAACCCATCATGGCGTGAGGCGGCGCAGTAGCTGCCGACAATCGCGTCGGGTCCCAACGCTTTGCGCGCATCGCGTACTGATTTTTTGGAGCTGCTGAGGTGCACCCCATCAAGGCCCAAGCGTTCAGCGATACCTGCGTGATCTGCGACCACAATCGCGACATCGCGCGCATGTGTTACGGCACGGCACGCGTCGGCAGCCCGCGCGATTGTGTCTTCGTCGTAGGTAGATAGCGCCAGACGCAGGCATGCGATGTCGTTGGCATCAAGCACGGCGGCGAGTTGGTCTGGAAACGTCGACAGCTCAAGTACAGGCGGCGTCAGGAGGTAAAGTTGCGGCTGCTCGGTGTCACTCATTGCATGTGTCCTTCGTGGCGTTTGCGCGACCTTTACTGGATTGCTGCGCGAAAGAAAACGTTGATGCCTGCGGCGCGAGTATTTGTTGGAACAATGAAGGGATTGTCGTGCATATGCGTCTTGGGGTAGGGGCAGGCATGACACCGACCTTTGTACTGACACGGCCCCAGATGGGCGAGAATATTGGGGCTGCGGCCCGCGCTATGTTGAATTTTGGCGTGGATCGCATGCGTATTGTGGATCCGCGCGATGGTTGGCCAAATCAGGCGGCGGTGGCGATGGCCAGCGGTGCGGGCCGTGTTTTGGATGGGGCATCCGTGCATGGTGATCTGGCGGGGGCTGTGGCGGATTGCACCTATGTCTATGCCACCACAGCCCGCCAGCGCGATTTGACGAAAGAGGTGTTAAGCCCCGAAGAGGCGATGC
The DNA here is from genome assembly GCF_039940735.1 of Tateyamaria sp. Lineage (GTDB taxonomy): Bacteria > Pseudomonadota > Alphaproteobacteria > Rhodobacterales > Rhodobacteraceae > Tateyamaria. The sequence continues at coordinate 19,643 of NZ_JBDVGB010000024.1, read as the reverse complement.
GTGATGCCGCGCGCCGTATTGCTGAGGGTGGCCATGTGGCAGTGTTGTTTGGACCAGAACGAGCGGGTCTTGAGAACGAAGATCTTGTGCAGGCTAATGCGCTGATCTCGGTTCCTGTTAATCCTGAGTTTCCTTCGCTGAACTTGGCGCAATGTGTGCTTTTGGTAGGGTACGAGTGGATGCGCGCCGCTGGTGATATCACGCCGCGCAGCACTGAGATGGCGGGCACAGAATGGGCCAATGGTGACGAGGTCGAGCATTTGGCCCGTCACTTTGAGGAACGATTGGATGATGCGGGGTTTTTCTTTCCTGAACATAAGGCCGCAAGCATGAAGGTAAACCTGCGCAATATGTGGAGCCGCATGCCGCTGACGCGCGCCGATGTACAGGCTTTGCATGGCATGCTGCGTCAGATGGTCCGCTGGGCAACGCGCGGCTGACGCTGGACGTCTGATGCGCGCAGGCCTAGGTTATGCGGTGAGATTTCAGATCGAGGCAGACATGGCAAAACCCCGCAATATTTTCGAAGAAGTCGCGACCGCTGAGAAATCCGTCGCCACGGCCGGAGTGATTGATGCTGGTCGCGGTGGTGCGCGCGGTGCGATCCGGGTTTGGCTGTGGATGTTGTTCACTTTGGTCGTTGCGATGATCGCGGTGGGTGGTTTGACGCGGTTGACGGATAGCGGGTTGTCGATCACTGAATGGCGCCCGTTTACTGGTGCGATCCCGCCGTTGAATGCGGTCGACTGGGCGTCTGAGTTTGCTAAATATCAAGCGATTGATGAATTCCGTATTCAGAACGCTTGGATGGAACTCTCTGATTTCAAAGTGATTTACTGGTGGGAATGGGGTCATCGCCAGCTGGGCCGTGTGGTTGGCCTGGTCTGGGCCGTCGGCTTTTTGTGGTTCCTTGCGCGCCGTGCGATCCCGACCGGATGGACGTTGCCCTTGCTTGGGATTGGCGTGCTTGGTGGTCTACAGGGCGCGATTGGCTGGTGGATGGTATCGAGCGGCGTGACCAGCGGGCAAGGGGTTGTGGATGTGGCGAGCTATCGTCTGGCCACGCATCTGGGGCTGGCCTTTGTGATCCTTGGGTTCATCGCGTGGTATATCTATCATATGGGGCGCACGGAACGTGACCTGATGCAGGCGCGCCGTGTGCGTGAGGGGCAGCTGTTTCATCTGTCCACTGGGTTGATGTATTTTGCGTTTGTACAGATTATTTTCGGCGCGCTGGTGGCTGGCATTGATGCCGGGCGCAGCTATACCGATTGGCCATTGATGGGGGGGCAGGTGTTTCCGGCCAGTGCCTTTGCCCTGGAACCATGGTGGCGCAACCTGTTTGAAAGCCCGGGCCTTGTGCAATTTGTGCACCGGGTGACGGGCTATGGGCTGGCGGTCTTTGCGATTTTGGTGTGGCTACGCGGGCGCAAGTCGGCGCATGTGCGCACGCGCTTTGCTTTTAACGCAGTGATTGCTGCGATGGCGTTGCAAGTTGTCGTGGGCATCCTCACCGTTCTTTACGGTGCGCCGTGGCAGATCGCCATTGTGCACCAATTGTTGGCTGTCTTGCTGTTTGCGCTGATCCTGCGCGCGCGGTTTTTGGCGGCTTATCCCCTTGCCACATCTGTTCGAGGAACACCTGCATGACTGCTTATGATGACCTGATGGCCTATGATCACGACACGCAAGCACTGGGGCAGGTGGCCGGGCGCTTGGGCTGGGATCAAGAAACGATGATGCCGCGCGGGTCGGCCCCGCAACGGGGCGAGGAAATGGCGGCATTGGAGGCTGTCTTGCATGCGCGGCGCACTGATCCGCGTGTGGGGGGCTGGTTGGCGGCGATTGATGTTGCCGCATTAGACGAGGTTGGCGCGGCCAATGTCCGCGAAATCAGCCGCAGTTTTGAACGAGCCAGCAAAGTGCCTGCCGATCTGGCGACTGCATTGGCGCGGCTGACATCCACAGCACAGGGCAAATGGGCCGAAGCGCGCGCTGCGGATGACGTTGCTGCATTCTTGCCAATTCTGGCCGAGGTGGTCGCCCTGAAACGCCAAGAGGGCGCGGCTTTGGCGGCTGGGGGCGATATCTATGATGCGATGTTGGCGGATTATGAACCCGGCACGACAGGCGCTGATTTGTCGGCCATGTTTGGTGCGTTGCGTCCGGGCCTGACCGAATTGCGCGCGGCGATCCTTGAACGCCCGATGCCTAAAGGGGTGAGCGGAACGTTTGATGAAACGGCGCAAATGGCGCTGACGGCCAAGCTGGCGCAGGCCTTTGGGTACAACACGGAACATGGGCGAATCGACAAGGCGGTGCACCCGTTTTCGTCTGGGTCCGGCCTTGATGTGCGGATCACCACACGCACCAATCCAATTGACCCATTCAACTGCTTTTATTCGACGGTGCATGAAGTCGGACATGCCTGTTACGAGCAAAACATATCACGCGATTATCTGCTGACACCGCTGGGGCGTGGCGTGTCGATGGGCGTGCACGAAAGCCAAAGCCGAATTTATGAAAACCAACTTGGGCGCAGTCGCGCGTTCACCGGCTGGCTTTATGGTCAGATGCGGGATGCGTTTGGGGATTTTGGGATAACAGGCGAAGACGCGTTTTACGGCGCCGTTAACCGGGTCTCTAACGGCTATATCCGCACCGAAGCGGACGAGGTGCAGTATAACCTGCACGTGCTGTTACGCTTTGATCTAGAACGCGCTTTGATGGCGGGTGATTTGCAGGTCGGCGACCTTGAGGCCGCGTGGAATGACCGGTTTCGTGCTGACTTTGGGTATGCCGTCGACAAGGCATCCAATGGCGTGTTGCAGGATGTGCATTGGTCCGTTGGCTTGTTCGGTTATTTCCCGACCTATTCCTTGGGCAACGTCTATGCTGGATGCTTGCACGAGGCGCTGCGAAAGGCTGTCCCGAATTTGGACAGTCAATTGGGGCAGGGTGATACGTCTGCCGCGACGGGTTGGTTGCGTGACAATGTGCAGTGCCATGGCGGGCTTTATGCACCGCGCGATGTGATTGCACGCGCCAGCGGAACGGCACCCGGACCCGAACCACTGCTCGCATATCTTGTCGACAAATTCTCGGGTATCTACGGGTTATAACGCGACCAACGTTCAGGTCTTTGCCAACCTTAGTGTTGGCAGAAGGTACCGTGCCGAAGATGGTCTATTCTTCTCGGTTTTAGGCAATAAACTGCCTAAAATTTAGATGGAATTACCCTGATTGAAAATTGAACTTGTAAATCGATTCACAGAACGGCCTTTATTACAAATAACGTACGAGTGAGTGGAGATTATTGTGAAATACCTGACCCAAGCTGCTGTTGCAGTATCATTGCTGGCGTCGCCCTTGGCCGCGCAAGAGACATCGCAGGCTGCCGTTGTTGGTAACTCTGGCGATGCAGTTTATAGCTTGCAAGTGACTGGTGCGAATGGGGCGACATATAACTGCCTGCCAAATACGCAAAATGTTAATGGCCAAGTCGTGCGCCGTTGCCAACGTGTTGGTGCGTCCGGTGGTCAGATTTTGCAGGGCTCACTTGTCGCACCAGCTGCTGGCGCAATCGCAGCTTTGGCGGTTTTGGTGCTGGTGGGAACTGGCGGCTCGAGTTCCACAACGACCACCAACTAAGCCAAACGTTTCACAGTGTTTAAATAGCCGCGGCAGTTTGTTCTGCCGCGGCTATTTTTGTGCATATACGTTTGTCTTTGGTTGCAGGTCGCCACGTCGCGATAGGCCAAAACGCCCCCAACGCGGTTCGCGTCAAAGGCGTTTTGTCGAGATCTAAGAACGCGAGCCCAAAGTGTTACTCTACTGCGGGTTCGTCCTGTCCGTCATCTGCATCCTCATCGCCTTGATCTGCGATCCATGCCACGCTGACGACTTCTTCGCCCCGGCCTGTATCAAAGACTTTGACACCCCCAGCGGATCGTGAGCGGAAGGAAATACCCTCAACTGGGACGCGGATAGATTGCCCTTTTGACGTGGCCAGCATGATCTGGTCATCCAATTCGACAGGGAAGGAGGCAACGATGTCACCGCCGCGCATCGCCTTGTCCATAGCCGTCACACCAAGGCCACCGCGTCCGCGCACCGGATAGTCGTGGCTGGAACTTAGCTTGCCCGCACCTTTGGCCGTAATGGTCAGGATGAGGTTTTCGGCAGCAGACATTTCCACATATCGTTCGTTGGTGAAATTGGGATCTGCGGTGGCCTCTTCGTCGTCGTCAGCGGCGTCGTCGGCAAGGCCGGCCATCGCGCGGCGCATCTTCAGATATGCGGTGCGTTCTTCAGAGGTGGCGTCAAAGTGGCGAATGATCGACATCGAGACGACCTTGTCAGACCCAGACAGCTTAATCCCACGCACCCCAACAGACGCGCGGCTGTTGAACACCCGTACATCGGTCGCAGGAAAGCGGATCGCGCGGCCTGAATTGGTGGTCAACATCACGTCGTCATCGTTGGACGCAATACGCGCATTGATCAGTGTCGTTTCGGCGTGATCTTCTTCGAACTTCATCGCGATCTTACCGTTGCGCATGACGTTGGTGAAATCTGACAGCTTGTTACGTCGCACAGTGCCCGCCGAGGTGGCAAAGACCACTTGCAAGTCGTCCCATTCCTTTTCATCACGGTCCACCGGCATGATGGCCGCGATAGAAACGCCCGTTGGGATCGGCAAAATATTGACAATCGCCTTGCCCTTGGACGTACGCCCACCTTGTGGCAATCGCCATGTCTTGAGCTTGTAAACCATGCCATCTGTCGTAAAGAACAGCAGCTGTGTGTGTGTGTTGGCAACAAAGAGGGTGGTAATCACGTCCTCTTCTTTGGTTTGCATGCCAGACACACCTTTACCGCCACGCTTTTGGCTGCGGAAGTCTGCCAAAGGCGTGCGTTTGATATAACCACCCGAGGTCACGGTCACGACCATGTCTTCGCGTTCGATCAGGTCTTCGTCTTCCATGTCGCCGGACCAGTCGACGATCTCGGTGCGACGTGGCACAGCAAACAATTCACGGGTCTCAGCCAGTTCAGAGGCAATGATGCCCATGATCCGTTCCCGAGAGCCAAGGATTTCAAGGTATTCTTTGATTTTGCCCGCCAACAGCTCAAGCTCGTCTGTGACTTCCTTGACCCCAATCTGGGTCAAGCGCTGCAAGCGCAGTTCAAGGATCGCCCGCGCCTGCGTTTCCGACAAGTTATAGGTGCCATCGTCATTGGCAGTATGGGTCGGGTCATCAATCAACGCGATGTAGGGCAGGATGTCGACGGCAGGCCAGCGACGGGTCATCAGCTTTTCACGCGCCTCGGCGGCATCGGTAGATTGGCGAATGGTTGCGACAATCTCGTCGATGTTGGTGACGGCGACAGCCAAACCACACAACACGTGACTGCGCTCGCGTGCTTTGCGCAATTCAAAGGCCGTGCGACGGGCAACAACCTCTTCGCGGAAATCAATGAAACACGTTAGGAAACGGCGCAACGTCAGCTGTTCAGGGCGGCCACCGTTCAGGGCCAGCATGTTGCAGCCGAAATAGACCTGCATTGGCGTAAAGCGGAACAGCTGGTTCAAAACGACTTCGGCAGTCGCGTCGCGCTTGAGTTCTACAACCACGCGCACACCGTTGCGATCAGATTCGTCTTGGACGTGGGCAATGCCTTCGATTTTTTTGTCGCGCGCAGCTTCGGCGATGCGTTCGATCATAGTGGCCTTGTTTACCTGATAAGGAATCTCATCAATAACAATGGCGTACCGATCTTTCCTAATCTCTTCAACGCGCGTCTTGGAGCGGATGATGACCGAACCACGTCCCTCAAGATAGGCTTTGCGCGCACCCGTGCGGCCCAGCATGATGCCACCTGTGGGGAAATCAGGGCCGGGAATATAGTCGATCAATTGTTCGGACGTCAGATCTGGGTCCTCGATCAGCGCAAGGCATGCATCGACCACCTCGCCCAAATTGTGAGGCGGAATATTGGTCGCCATGCCAACCGCAATACCACCAGCCCCATTGACCAACATATTTGGAAAACGCGAGGGCAGAACCGTCGGTTCACGATCCTTGCCATCATAGTTGTCTTGAAAATCAACAGTTTCCTTGTCGATATCTGCCAACATAAAGGCCGCTGGCTTGTCCATGCGCACCTCGGTATAGCGCATCGCAGCCGGGTTATCGCCGTCCATTGAGCCAAAGTTACCCTGACCATCAAGCAAGGGCAGCGACATGGAAAAATCCTGCGCCATACGCACAAGTGCGTCATAGATCGCACTGTCGCCATGGGGGTGGTATTTCCCCATCACGTCGCCGACGGGACGCGCAGATTTGCGATAGGATTTTTCGTGGGTATTGCCCGTTTCCGACATCGCATAAAGAATGCGGCGGTGTACAGGTTTCAGCCCGTCACGAAGATCGGGGATGGCACGGCTGACGATAACCGACATGGCATAATCCAGATAGGATGTACGCATCTCATGTTCGATCGAAACCGAAGGCCCAACGTATTCGGGGCGTTCGGGTTTCATTTCATCATCATTTTCAGGGGGTTGTGGCGTGTCGTTCACGTAATTCTGCCCGTCTTTTGCGTCACTCTATATGTTGCGTTTCAGTCTATCAGAAAGCACATATAAGGTGCAACGTCTCAAACTGCGCACAGCCAGCAGTCACGGGACTTGAACGCCACCGTGCTGTTTTCATTAACTATTAATCTCTCACCTACAACGAATGCCCGTAAATAAGCGACTGACCTCATTCTTTGGGTCAAAAATACCTTGGGGAGTCCGCAGGACGGGGGCAAAGCCCCCCTAAAACATGCCGCCGCCGTAAGGCGTCCGCCGGGTCACGCCGAACAGGACGCGCCACCAAGCACGCAGAACTTTGCGCAATGTGGATGGTTCAGTGATACGTCTTTTTCAGCCTCTGCCAAAGTCGTGCCCAACTCGAATTCAGGATCATAAGGCAGCAACGTACACGCCAAAACCGCCGGTTTGTCCGCGCCTTTGCGTTTCACCACCATCCGCGAAGAAGAACACATCACCGCAGCCGGATCCTTGTTCAGGATTTCCCAGCAATCTGTTGTGATTTCAGGGACTTCAATGCTGTCGTCCATCTCAGGAAACAACACGGTCATGCCAGGGTCGAGCGCATCGATATCCCACCCATTTGCAGAAAACAGCGCGCCATAGCCTGTACGCGCCTCGTCTTCGCTTTCAGCCATTTCGATACGCCCGGCCACAGCCATACGTGCGCCGACCGAATGCAACCACGCCATACCGCGCAGGGTTTTTTCGAACGCACCCTTGCCGCGCTCTGTGTCGTGTACTGACGCCGCGTGGTGATCTAGGCTGATCCGGAAGGTAATCTTAGCGCCATAGCGCGCCACCAAATCGGCGATGCCTTCTTTGGTGTTTGGGCGCATCATTGGCGCCATCGCATTGGTCAACACCAACACATCATAACCACGCACAAGGCTGCGTTCGAGCATCTCAAGGCAGGCAGGGTTCATAAAGGGCTCGCCGCCCGTAAACGCAATCTCGCGCACATTCCATTTGCGTACATCAAGCTGATCTAAGTAATCGCTGACCTCATCGGCCGTCAGATAGACAAGTGCATCATTTTTAGGCGAACTTTTGATGTAGCAATTGGCGCATGTGATATTGCAAAGCGTGCCTGTATTGAACCACAGCGTCTCGGGATTGCTCAGTGCGACGCGGGCACGTGCCTCACCTTTGGCTGTCACATCGGGGTCTTGAAATTTACCTAAGTTGACGAGGTCTTTCATAAAATCCGATCCATTTGTGTGGCGTCTTGCATTCAGTATTAGGACATACGTTCTGACATAGCGCCGCGAAAGGCAAACCATGACGGGGTGACGGCTTTGTGATATCCATTCAAGTACAATGCGTGCAAGCCCCGTTTCGCCGTTGAGTACCCGGATGAATCAGGTATGTTTGCGCAAACATTTTTAGGAGCACATGTTATGGTGTCGCGCGTCATTCCGGTCGATCCCTTCGATCTGGTGATTTTCGGGGGGACGGGTGATTTGGCCCGTCGCAAAATTTTGCCGGGCTTGTTTCGCAGGTTTTGTGCAGGGCAAATGCCGCCAGAGGCTTGTGTCGTCGGTGCCGCACGCGCCGATATGGACACGGACGGGTATCGCGCCTTTGTGGGCGAGGCGATTGCCGAGTTTGGCGGCGATATCGCTGATGACACCGAAAACCTGGACGCCTTTTTGCAGCGCATGAGCTACGTCTCTATCGATGCACGTGGTGAAAAGGGCTGGAGCGAACTTGCGGGGCTGATGCGCGAGGGCATGGTGCGCGCATTCTATTTCTCGGTCGCTCCGGGTCTGTTTGGCGATCTTGCCGAACGTTTGAACCAACACGGTTTGACGGACGCAGACAGCCGCATCGTGGTTGAAAAACCCTTTGGGCGCGACTTGACCACTGCCAAGGAACTGAACCGCGATCTTGCGGCTTATTTCGACGAAGGCCAGATTTACCGCATTGACCATTATTTGGGCAAAGAGACGGTGCAAAACCTGATGGCTGTGCGTTTTGGCAACATGCTGTTCGAACCGCTTTGGAACAGCCAATACGTCGACCACATCCAAATCACAGTTGCCGAAACCGTCGGCGTTGGGGGCAGGGGTGAATATTACGACAAATCCGGCGCGATGCGGGACATGGTGCAAAACCACCTGATGCAACTGCTGTGCTTGATTGCGATGGAACCCCCCAGCAAGTTTGATCCAGATGCGGTGCGCGATGAAAAGCTGAAAGTTATCCGCGCGTTGGATGCGGTTGAACCGCACCACATCGTGCGCGGCCAATACGATGCGGGTGAAGAAGGTCCGAGTTTCCGCGAAGAAGTGAACGACCCACGTTCGCGCACCGAAAGCTACATCGCCATGAAAATTGGCGTCAGCAACTGGCGTTGGGCTGGTACACCGTTTTACTTGCGCACTGGTAAGCGCCTCAAAGCGCGCTGTTCGGAAATCCACGTGGTGTTCAAAGAACTCAACCACTCGATCTTTGGCGAACAAGAAGACCACCGCAATGTTCTGTCGATCCGCCTGCAACCCAACGAAGGCATGACGTTAGGTGTCACCATCAAAGAACCGGGACCGGGCGGTATGCGCTTGGTCGATGTGCCGCTTGATATGTCCTTTGCTGACGCGTTGGGCGCGGATGGCGCGGATCAGACGGATGCCTATGAGCGCCTGATCATGGATGTGATCCGAGGCAACCAAACTCTGTTTATGCGCGGCGACGAAGTCGAGGCGGCTTGGGCGTGGACAGACCCGATCATCAATGGCTGGCACACGCGCGGCGATGTGCCAAAAACCTATGACAGCGGCAGCGAAGGCCCGGTGGATGCCGTGCAGTTGCTGGCGCGTGATACCCGTGTTTGGCGAAAGGTGTCCTCATGAAAATTCTCGATTATGCTGACCGTGAAATGCTGGCTATGGGGCTGGCGGATGTGCTGGCCAGCGCGTTGAAAAACGCGTTGCTGACCCATGATGCCGTATCTTTTGTGGTGCCCGGCGGCACAACACCGGGTCCGATATTTGACAGCCTTTGCGCCGCCGATCTGGACTGGGCGCGCGTGCACGTGATGCTGAGCGATGAACGTTGGGTGCCAAGCGATCACGAGCGTTCGAACGCCAAATTGCTGCGTGAACGTCTGTTTGTGAACCGGGCTGCTGCGGCGCAGTTTGTTCCGTTTCATATGGACGGCCAAACCCCTGACACAGCGGCCCCGATGTTGTCCGAACAGCTTGCCGACAAAATGCCGATCTCGCTGCTTTTGTTGGGCATGGGCGCTGATATGCACACCGCATCGTTGTTTCCGGGCGCAGTTGGGTTGGCTGCAATGCTTGCGGATAACGCACCGCTGGTGGTGCCTGTTTCTGTTGAGGGCCAAGAACCGCGTATTTCCTTTTCTGGTCCCGCCCTTGGCGGCGCGATGGCCAAGCATCTTGTGATTTACGGCGATGAAAAACGCCAAGCGCTTGAAAATGCGCGCAATCTTGATGCAGAACAGGCCCCGATCCGGGCCGTATTGGATGGTTTGACCGTCCACTGGGCGGAGTGAAAACCATGTGGGATGTCCTAAAGACCCAAGCCGCGCGCGTCGCGGAGCGAAAGATTATTGACGTATTCGATGATGCCCGCGCTGATGATTTTGCCGTGCAGACGCAGCACATGCGCTTTGATTACGCCAAGACAAACATTGATGCGGCCACCCGTGCGATGTTGTTGAAACTGGCCGAAGCCAAAGGCGTCGCGGCGCGTCGTGATGCGATGTTCTCGGGTGAGCAGATCAACGAAACTGAAGGACGCGCAGTGTTGCACACGGCTTTGCGCAACCTTGATGGTGATGCCGTAATGGTCGATGGCCAAGACGTCATGCCGGAGGTTCTTGCGACGCTTGATCGCATGGCCGCTTATGCCGACGAAGTCCGCGCCAGTGCTATCACTGATGTGGTCAATATTGGCATTGGGGGGTCTGACCTTGGGCCCGCTATGGCGGTGCAAGCGTTGTCGCCGTACCGCGACGGGCCGCGCTGTCACTTTGTGTCTAACGTTGACGGCGCGCACATTGCCGACGTGTTGCGTGAGTTGGACGCAAAAACCACGCTGGTCGTTGTTGCCTCAAAAACCTTTACGACCATTGAAACCATGACCAATGCGCGCACTGCGCGGGCATGGATGAAGGAAAACGGTGGCGATCCAAGCGCACAATTCTGCGCACTGTCTACGTCCGAGGAAAAAACCGCAGCCTTTGATATTCCTGCAAGCCGCGTCTTTGGGTTCGAAGATTGGGTCGGTGGGCGCTATTCCATGTGGGGGCCTATTGGGCTGTCCATCATGTTGGCAATCGGCCCTGATGGCTTTCGCGCGTTCCTACGCGGCGGCCAAGACATGGATCGCCATTTCTGCGCCGCTGAGGGCCGCGAGAATATGCCCTTGATGCTGGCGCTTGTGGGTATTTGGCATCGCCAAATCCTTGGCCATGCGTCCCGCGCTGTGCTGCCTTATGATCAGCGGCTTGGCCAACTGCCGGCCTATCTGCAACAGCTTGAAATGGAATCGAACGGCAAATCCGTCGACATGGGCGGCAAACCTTTGCCCGTCGATAGTGGCCCTGTTGTGTGGGGCGCACCCGGCACCAACGGGCAGCATGCGTTTTATCAGTTGATCCACCAAGGTACGTCGGTGATCCCGTGCGAATTCATGGTCGCCTGCGAAGGCCACGAGGATGATCTGAAACACCACCACGACTTGCTGGTTGCCAACTGCTTTGCCCAATCCGAAGCGCTGCTGAAGGGCCGCGATCTGGACGAGGCGCGCAGCAAAGTGGCGGGCAAATTCGAAGGTGACGAATTGGAACGCCAAGCCGCACATCGCGTCTTTGCTGGCAATCGCCCTTCGACCACGCTGATTTACCCCAAGCTTGATCCATTTACCTTGGGCCAGATCATCGCGCTTTATGAACACCGCGTGTTTGTCGAAGGCGTGATCCTTGGCATCAACTCCTATGACCAATGGGGCGTTGAACTCGGCAAGGAACTGGCCACAGCGCTGCAACCGGTTATCGAAGGCAGTGCGTCAGCGGATGGCAAAGATGGCTCGACCCAAGCCCTTGTGGATTACCTGCACAAACATCGCGGCTAAAACGTCAATCACAAACATAAAGAAAGGGAGGTCCTCGCGGCCTCCCTTTTTCTGTTTGGCGATGTTCTAACTTGCGCAACATACATCACATCGGCAGGGTTGAACCAAAGGCAACGGCACGGGCAAACCGCCTTTCGAAGCCACGTTTTGGGAGGAACGCTATGTTAGGCCAAATGATGAATTTTCCGCTGACGATCGGCTCGCTTGTCGATCATGCGGCACGCTTTCACGCCGATACCGAAATCACGTCCGTGGAAACCAAAGGCGGGATCGAGACCACCACATGGGGGCAGGTGGGGGAAAACGCGCACCGCCTTGGCGACGCGCTTGCGAAGCTTGGTTTTGATCCCCAAACGCGCTGTGCGACCATCGCATGGAACAATCGCCGCCATTTGGAAATCTATTTTGGCGTCTCTGGCGCGGGCTTTGTCTGCCACACGATTAATCCACGACTGTTTCCCGAACAACTGATCTATATCATCACCCACGCAGATGACCGGGTGTTGTTCATCGACCGCACATTTGTGCCCTTGGTCAAAGCGATCCGCGACCAAATTCCTTGTGTCGAACATATCGTGCTGATGGAAGGGCGCGATGACGCGCTGCTGGCGGAACTGCCTGATCTTGAATTCTATGACGAGCTGATCGCGACGGGCATGCCTGACACCCCGTGGCCCGAATTCGACGAGCTGACGGCATCATCTCTGTGCTATACCTCTGGCACGACGGGCAACCCCAAGGGCGTGCTGTATACCCATCGCTCGACCGTGCTGCATGCGTTCACCTCGAATACCCGCGATTGCATCGGGTTTTGTGCGCGCGATGTCGTGCTGCCTGTGGTGCCTATGTTCCATGTAAATGCATGGGGTACGCCCTATGCCTGTGCGCAGGCAGGCGCGCGCATGGTGCTGCCTGGACCTGGCCTTGATGGGCCGTCGCTGGTGAAACTGATCGACAACCACAAGATCAACATCGCACTTGGCGTGCCGACAATTTGGCTGGGTCTGTTGAACGAAGCCAAAGCGTCAGGATCAAAACTGACCAGCCTAGAGCGCACAGTTGTGGGCGGTTCGGCGTGCCCGCCATCGATGATTGCCGCGTTCCGCGATCAATACGAGGTCGAGGTGATCCATGCGTGGGGCATGACCGAGATGTCACCCCTTGGGTCCAGCAATCAACCGCTGGCAAAACACGATGACTTGCCGATCGAAGAACAGCACAAGCTGCGCGAAAATCAGGGGCGCCCGCCTTGGGGGGTGGATTTGAAGATTGTCGATGAGAATGGCGCCGAACTGCCGCGTGACGGCGTGGCGCAAGGCGGATTGTTGGTGCGTGGGCACTGGATACTGGATGCCTATTTCCGGGCCAGCACCGAAGACACCCTGACAGACGGCTGGTTCGACACGGGCGATGTCGCAACATTGGATTCAAACGGATACCTGTCGATCAAGGACCGATCCAAAGACATCATCAAGTCGGGGGGCGAGTGGATTTCATCGGTTGATTTGGAAAACATTGCCATCGCGCATCCCGCTTTGGCGGATGCTGCGGTCATTGGCGCGCGGCATGAAAAATGGGACGAACGGCCTGTGTTGATCGCCGTGGCGGTTGATGGCGAGGCTCCTACAGAATCTGACGTGCTGAGTATCTTTGAGGGCAAAATTGCCAAATGGCAGGTGCCAGATTGTGTGGTGTTCACGGACGTATTGCCAAGGAACGCGACAGGCAAAGTGCTAAAACGCAATTTGCGCGATACGTTTGGCGATGTGTTGATGGGGTGAACAATGACAATAGGAAATCTATTTGCGCGCTAATATCGGTTGTCATTGCATTTACGCGTTAAAGGAACCACTGCGGGTGCATAGTTGGTTGGCGTGCGGCCAGTTGCCCGTGCCTCAATCGGGCACGGACTTAAATGAACCCCTAAGGATTTAACGATAACTCAATCCGATGAAATGACCATATAAGCCCACTACACCTGCCAGACCTATGCGGCGTAAAAGGCAGGGGGCGACGGGCAGCTGGCTTTGAAAATCGACATGCAGTTCCAATCAAAACAGTCGCACAAGCGTGTGAACGCGCTGAACGCGAAGCGTGTACAGAGAGGTGCATGAGGACGGATGCCTGTGAGTTCATTGAAAATTTGTCCTCTGACGACATTGGTGTGACGACCTTCCTTACCCGGCTTGGTGAGGTTTCGGAATTTGATGAGCTTTAGGGTCAGGACCAATTAAACCTGTACAGTCAGTTTGCCAGATATTGTCTTTGGCAAGGAGCGTCTGCGCAAGAATAGTAGTTCTGTTTCAAGCAGATGTGACGCAGGCAGAGGGGAAATCCGGCCAACCCAAAGGGCGACAATTCCACTTAGGAAATGTCGCCCTATATTGAAACGGCATTTGCTATTTTGCCTTCTAAAGGTTTTCACTGCAAAATACTTGCCGTTGACGATTGCGGCGGTTTTTTGCAGAACCAACAATCTTGCAAATATTCGGGAACTTTAACTTGATGAAGTCATGAAATTGCAGCTGATAGTTTGAGTGGCACTCATGAGGTTCATTGTGGATAGTGCAGTATAGAGGCAAATATGGCCGCTACCTGGTTCGTGTCTACCTGCCAGACGGCGCTTGCATAAAAACAAAAACCCCCCCCGAAGCGGGGCTCTAAGCTCTGATTTGGGGTGTTCTCAGGATTTTTTGGCCCGATGCGATGACGCCTTGCGTTGCCGCTTTGAGAGCCTCGGCATCGTTTCCATTCTACTGGCGGCAAAGAGATTCGTCATGACGTCTAGGGCCATGTCTCTCACCTTGATAGGTTTCAGCGGCTCTTGAGCTTCTTTGGGTTTGAAGAGTTCCTTCTGATTGGGGAAGAAGGTTTGGTGGAACCAATCCAGGTCTTTGCCATGATGTGCTCGAACTGTTTCCCGCTGCCCCTTTGTGAGCGCGAGTTTCGGTGCATTTGCTGAGCGCCGCGACACGGCATTGATGAGATTGTGGCGCAGTGGATTTCGGGTTCCGTCCGGCAAAAGCTGTGGAATGGTGCGGTTCAGCGCGCGCAGGCACTCTGCCCCCGAAGCGGTCAGGGATGCGTTGACCGTGGGCGGGCGCTCTAGGCCCGTTTCATCAAAACCGCATACGCTGGCGAAGTCCGAGATAAGGTCGCCGCCCTCCAGCCAATTGCGATCCAGAAGCCTAACGCTCAGTCTCTCCGCGCCAACCACGTTTACCCATCTTTCCATGGACCGATATGTACTTTCACCTTGCATGCGCCTCTTAAAAAACTGCCCAAACGTGCTCGTGTTGCCAGTCTTGATTTGTTCGGAGTACTGGCTGACAATGAGGTCCTCAGGGGCGCGGAAATATGCGACGTACTGAACTTCCGAAAAAACCTCTTGAAACATGGCGTCAAACTCCCTTACCAGTTCCTCGGAGGCCAACCAGGCGGCTGCGTGTTCGGACGAAAAGAGCGCAACGTGATCTGGCCACTTCGCAGGAAAATCCTTGAGGCGCTCGACATAGGGCAGGGACTGGCGCTTCTGCTCTTCGAAGGTCCTGCATTTGTAACGCAGCTGGCTGTCTTTCCTCGGAAGCTGTTTTCCCATCCGCGTCAGGGCACCCATGGGATATTCAAGCTGGCTGCCACGGTTCTGGAAATTCTGCTTGTAGACGATGCCCTGTTTGGCCAGAGCAACCGCGTTGTTGATCAAGAAAAGCTGGATTGACGACGATCCGACCTTTGGACATCCGATGTGGACTATAGCTTTCATTTCGCCTGACACCCCTGGTTGTTTGTACTCACTCACAATCATAGCAGCGAAGATTCTGCAACGTGCCACAGAACCGGTCAGACACTTAATCTGATATTTCCCAAGTAACTTGGTGTTTTCGTGAGTTTGACGATTTTGACCGATGTTTTCAGGCACGTCGCCTGTATTGCTTCCCAGAAGGACGGTTCTGAGGATGAATTGTATGGTGCGGCGACGAGTCCCCATGCTTTTGGGCCATTTGGGTTGGCCGAAGACGCAACTATCGAACCGCTTTTGTTCGAATTTCTTCGATGGGGCCGTCATGCCGACTTCGTCGGAGGCTTGAGATTGCGGATGGCGGCGAGGATTTGACCGAAAACGTTGCGTGGCAAAACCACCTCAGTCAATTAGAACGTGATCTTGTGGGCATGACGCACAACACGCCCCCGTAAATTTAATAAGACGGTTCTGTATGCTCGTGAGCGATCAATCGGCCACTTCTTCGGGCAACTCGGCAGGTTGCAGGAAGCTGTCAAGATTGTAGGCCTGAGCGTGAAGCTGAAGTTGGAGCTTGACTTCATTGTCGCGGAACCGCTCGCAGGACAGCCGTGTCCATTTGATCGTGTATTTGCCTTCCTTGATGTGCTGCACAGCAGTGCCACGCTGATTGTAAAAGCGCATGATCCAGTTTTGCTCCATCGGCAGGTTGGTGACGACAAACCCGACACGAGGGAACCGATCACCAGGGTGTCATTCCACCTTGGCAATGACGCGGCGTGCTTTGCTCCATGGCGCCGCTCTGTACACAAAGTCTTGGTAAAAGCGGCGAATGTAGTCGGGTGGGCGGCCTACGGGGCGCTTCAGCGGATGAGCTACGGCGTCCTGTAGCACGGCATTCCCCTTCAAGCGGATGGCGTAAAAGTAGCTCTCCGCTTCCAGCACCTCATACAGCTCCGCGATGGCAAAGGCCGCGTCAGCGCGAAACAAGAGCATCAGGTCGCGGGTCTTGTAGCGAGCGACGACGGAAGCCAGAACCTCTTGCCAGCCAAACGAGGAAGGGTGCGAGGATACCGCGCACCCTTTGGCTTGTCATTTGGCGAAGGTATTAGCCAACCAAAGCGCCATCAACCCGCTTGACGATCACAATGCTTGAACGCGGCAGCGCACCTTCACCATCCGGGAAGGGCGCATCTGGGTGCTGGATGCCGACAAACATCGTGCGGCGATCCGCGGACCACGTTAGCCCAGTGACCTCCGACCCGTTTGGACCCGTCAGAAAACGGCGGATTTCGCCCGTCACCGGATCACCTGCCAGCATCTGATTGTTGCCCATGCCGGCAAAGTCGCCTTCGTTGCTGTCGTTTCCGTCGGTTTGGATCCACATAATGCCTGTCGTGTCGAACTGCATCCCATCGGGAGAGTTGAACATGTTGCCGGCGTTGATGTTGGATGAACCTTGATACGCACCTTCTTGGGTGTTTGGGTTGCCAGCCATCACGTAAAGATCCCATTCAAATGTGCTGGACGCGTGGTCGTCATCTGAGGGCCGCCAGCGTACGATTTGACCAAAGTTGTTGGCCTCGCGCGGGTTGGGACCGTTGGGGGCAGTGTCGTCTCCGCCTGCGTTGGGTTTGATGCCGCGATTGCGATTGTTGGTCAGGCAGCAATAGCCTTCGACGGCAGTGGGGTTCACGGCAATCCATTCGGGGCGGTCCATCGTTGTGGCCCCGACTTTTGAGGCCGCAATTCGGGTAAATATCGCGATTTCAGCTGGTGACATGCCCGTTGCGGCGGGCGTCAAGGCAATCCATTCGCCGGACATATCTGCATTGAACTTGGCCACATAAAGCTGCCCATCGCTCAGCAGGGTCGACGTGTCACCACCGGGGACATATTTGTCGGAACTGAGCCATTTATACATGAATTCGCCACGTTCATCATCGCCCATGTAGACAGTGACGCGCCCATCAGGAGCGAGCGCGTATGCGGCGTTTTCATGTTTGAAACGTCCCAATGCAGTGTGTTTGATAGGGGTGCTGTCTGGGTTGGTCGGGTCAATTTCTACAATATACCCAGCGCGATGCGGTTCATTTGGGTTTTGGGTGATGTCAAAACGTGCATCAAATCCATGATAGTTATAGCGACCCGGATCAACCTTGGTCGGCACGCCATAGCGCGCATAGCCAGCAGCGGTCACATCATCCAAAATCGGTTCATGTGTCGCACCGAAATAGCCGTTAAAGTTTTCTTCGCAGGTCAGATATGTGCCCCACGGAGTACGCCCGGCGCCGCAATTATTGAATGTGCCAAAGCTTGAATCACCGCTTGGGTCTGCGTCGGTTTTTAAAAGATCATGCCCGGCAGCAGGGCCGTCGAACGTCATTTCAGTGTTGTGGTGAATGCGGCGGTTAAAGGGGCTATCGATCACGACCTCCCAACCGGTTTCGGCTTCGCGCACTTCCATGACCGACACGCCTTGAAAATTCTGCAACCGCAGCACATCGCTTGCGTCGGTGGGCATACCGTTCTGGGTGTGGGCAAGGTTTTCTTTGGAATTCACAAACTCGCTGTTTACGGCCAGCAGTTGGTGATTGCCGACGCTGAACAGCTCCATCCCATCTGTGTTTTCGCCAAACACCCGGTCGGAGCCTTGCGTGGGCACGCCCATCTGAGCATCAAAAACAGGCGCGTCGGAAAACAGCGGATCGCCCCAGCGCACCAAAACATCCCACGTATATCCCTTGGGCACATGTACGGTGCCGTCAGTTTGGATTGGCAGTTGTTCAAACGCGAAACGGTCAGTTTGTCCGGCGATGGCGCTTGTGCCTTTCAGCATCGATGTGCCCATGACGGCTGCACCCGAACCAAAGGTCAGAACGCCGCTGACAAAGCCGCGACGCGAAATGGCGGTTTCAACCACATCGTCAAAACCCTGCACATTTGCACGAGGAAAGTTCAGTTCATCCCAGTCGTCGGGGGACATTTGATGTTGTTCGATATCGGTCATGGGTGGCTCCAGTCCTGTCGCAATTGGGCAGCGCATCAGCGCCGCCGATTGTGGCAAAGCGTAATCGTCTTGTTTAAAGGTTGTGTGACAGACTGCGTCCAGATCCAGAGTTTTTATTCAACCTATGCGATTTCGGCGCAGACATGCCGATACCAGAACGGTTGGGGCGTTCAATCCTTGAGGTGGTTTTGACGCACAGGGCCGCGATATTTCTCTGTCAGGCGGGCATCCACTTCGCTTCCATCCTTAAGGAAAGGCAAAACACCTTTGCCCGTCGACGCGCCGCGCATCGCCACGATATCCGTTTCGGATTTGGTGACGCGCTGTGACATGCGCAGTCCCCAATTATGTAGATATCCGCGCAGCCGCACAATTACGGCAGCGTGTGTATCGACTTTAGCTAAGTCTTCTAACTCGTTGGGATCATTTTGTAAGTCAAACAGCATAGGCCGCAGGTCAGGGGCGGCGCAGTGCATCAATTTATATCGCCCGTCAAACACCATGAACAAGCGGCAATCGCGTGGTTCAAGCCCCAGTTTGACCGCAATGGGTTGCGCACTGAAATCGTATTCCGAGATGACATAGTCCCGCCATTCCGGCGTTTCCCCGCGCAGCCATGGCATCAGACTGCGCCCTTCGATGATGTGGTCGGGCACGGCGCCGCCTGCGGCCTCCACAAAGGTGGCAGCCAGATCAATGGATTCGACCATCGCCTCGCACACTGTGCCGCGTGTCGCGTCCGCCTCAGGGCGGGGATCGTAGACGATCATCGGTACCCGCACAGAGGCATCGTGAAACAGGTTCTTTTCGCCCAAATGGTGATCGCCCAAATAATCCCCGTGATCCGAGGTCAGCACGATCATGGTGTCCCGCATTTGTCCTGTTTCTTCGAGGTGATCTAGCAAGCGGCCCAATTGGTCATCGCATTGTTTTATCAGGCCCATATAGGCCGGTATCACTTTGGCGCGCACGTCCTCGTCCTGAAAGGCACGCCCGATGGGGCCGTTCATAAAGGTGTCAAAAACCGGATGTGCGTCGACCCGTTCGCCGTCTGAACGGTTTGCGGGCGGCACGTCATTGGGGCCGTACATCGACGCATAGGGTTCAGGCACGATATAGGGCCAATGGGGTTTTATATAACTCAGATGCGCGCACCACGGTCCTTCGGTCGCGTCGATAAAACGGATCGCTTC
>NZ_JBDVGB010000023.1:0-15877 GCF_039940735.1 Tateyamaria sp. | reverse complement strand
GCCTTTGAAACAACAAAGCCGCCCTTCGGGGCGGCTTTTTCATTTTGTTGTGACAATTGAGCGATCTTCACCGTCTTGTTCTCAGTGCTGAAAGAAAACTCAAGGAGACAATCAAATTCCAAATGGTGGGTGAAATGGGGGGCGCTCGATGCAAAGAGCCATCCAACCAATTGAGATAAAACTGATAAATTAGGATGGATGGCGGAGAGACAGGGATTCGAGGGGAGTTTAAAAAGGGAAACTAAAACAACACGTTAACGAAGGGGTATCCTCTCCAATATGCGCCCTATATCCTCCAGTCGATGGAGTGGATAAAGCCCTAGCGAAGTTGATGGACCTAGCCGAAGTGCCTGAGGGTGTCGCGGCGGATATCTTGGGGTATCAGACGAGAACCATGAGTTACGGCGTGTAATCAGGCGATAACTCGATGGAGCAAAAGCGCGAGGCGGTCATAAAGTTGGACTTTGGGTTGGACCGGTCAATCAGCGATTGACGCTTGCGCTACTGTTTGGATGGGCGGAACCGGATATTCGTCGGCTCATTTGCTCCACACGCTCGAGATTTTGCCTATCGAGGAAGCCAAACTCCTAGTTTCATTACCAACGCGATAGAAATGAGCGGCACCCAACTGATGGAATTCATTTCACTTTGGGCCGCCTTGAGCTACCAAGAGCTGTAAAATTTAGAGCGGTTGCACCACCAAGGGAAGATTGAGAAGTAATGGACCACACTGCACACAATAAGATTGTAAGTTTCATTTGGTCCATCGCTGATGACTGTCTTCGGGATGTATTCGTTCGCGGCAAATATCGCGATGTGATCCTTCCGATGTTCGTGCTCCGTCGGTTGGATTGCTTGTTAGAGCCAACTAAACAGGCTGTACGCGAGGAAATGAAATTCCAAACCGAGGATGCTGGGTTGACCGAATTGGACCCCGCCGGGATGCGTGATGCATCAGGCTATGTATTTTACAACACGTCGGAGTGGATGCTGAAGTCACTTCTAGGTAACCCGTCACAGCTTGAAGCAAATATGGATGACTACATCAATGGTTTCAGTGAAAACGTAAAAGAGATCATCGAGAATTTTGACCTGCGGACCCAGATACGCAAGATGATCGCAGCTGACGTTCTGTTCGATGTTATCGAAAAATACGTCGCCGAGGACGTCAATCTGACCCCGCACGACAAACGTGGTCCTGACGGGCGTGTTCAGCCGGGGTTGTCTAACCTAGGCATGGGGTATGTCTTCGAAGAGCTAATCCGTAAGTTCAACGAAGAAAACAACGAAGAAGCCGGGGAACACTTTACGCCCAGAGAGGTCATCAAACTGATGACACACTTGCTGTTTGATCCGGTGAAAGGCAACTTACCGCCGGTGTTGACCGTTTTCGATCCGGCGTGTGGATCGGGTGGAATGCTGACCGAGGCACAGAATTTCATCATCGATCCGGATGGCGGCATAAAATCATCTGCCGATGTTTACATTTTCGGCAAAGAAGTGAACCCAGAGACCTTCGCGATCTGCAAATCCGACATGATGATCAAAGGGAACAACCCCGAAAACATCAAACTGGGGTCGACTCTGGCGACTAACGAGTTCTCATCGATGACGTTCGACTTCATGCTGTCCAACCCGCCATACGGCAAGTCATGGAAAACCGATCTGAAGTTCATCAAAGATGGTAAGGATGTATTGGACGCGCGATTCAAAATCGATCTTGCTGGATACGATGGCACCATCGAGACGTGCGATGCGACCCCGCGTTCATCTGACGGTCAACTCCTGTTCCTGATGGAGATGGTGGATAAGATGCGCAAGCTGAAGGATAGCCCTGCTGGTTCGCGGATTGCATCAGTTCACAATGGATCATCCTTGTTCACCGGTGATGCAGGGGGAGGGGAAAGCAATATCCGCCGCCACTTGATCGAAAATGATATGGTTGAGGCGATCATCCAGCTTCCCAACAACCTGTTCTACAACACAGGGATCACCACCTACATTTGGGTTGTGACGAACAAAAAGCCGACCCACAGGCAAGGCAAGGTGCAACTAATAAACGCATCGGAGATGTATACCAAACGGCGCAAAAATCTTGGTGAAAAGAATTGCGATCTGGCGGATGAACACATCAACACCATCACTGATCATTTTATGCGTTTGTCGGACGACGGAGTATCCAAGGTCTTCGACAACGCCGATCTCGGCTATCACAAGGTTACCGTTGAACGCCCCCTTCGTAAGATGGCGCAATTCACACCTGAACGCATTGCGACACTACGGTTTACTTCTGGCTTGCAAGAAATCATGGGCTGGGTTTGGGAACGCTATGGCGAGGATGTTTACACCAACCTCAAGGGCCATCGCGAAGCCATTGAGGATTACATCGAACGCGAAGAGATCACTCTAACACCCAAAAACCGTAAAGCCTTGCTGGATCCCAAGACATGGTCGACCCAGCGGGAGATCATGGAAGAAGCGGCGAGGCTCATGACCAGTATCGGGCAGGAAGTCAGTGATGATTTCAACACATTCACCGCTGCGGTCGATGCTGACCTGAAATCCCGCAAGGTCAAGTTGGTCGCGGCTCAAAAGAGCCAAATCCTGAATGCCGTGTCGTGGCGTGATGAAGAGGCAAAGAAGGTCATCAAGAAGCTGCACAAGTTGAACGCCGAGAAGTTGGCGGCTTTGATGTCCAAACTGGATGCCACCCAGGACACCATGCAGGATCATGGGTATTGGCCCACCGGCGAATCTGGCGAATATACTGAATACGAATCCGACAGCGAGTTGCGGGACAGTGAGAACGTGCCGCTGAAAGTTAGTATCCACGCCTATTTCCTGCGAGAGGTACGGCCCCATGTGGACGATGCCTGGCTCGATATCACATCGGTCAAGATCGGCTATGAAATCAGCTTCAACCGCTACTTCTACCAGCATAAACCACTGCGGGAATTGGATGATGTCGCACGGGATATCCTCGCGTTGGAAAAAGAAACCGACGGTCTGTTGAAGCGTCTGGTGAACCTGACATCGGTAGAAGGCTGATCAGATGCAAGAAATTAAGGGCTATGACCGCTCCATCCAAGAACTACTGTCAGGTGGTAGCTACGGCATCGACTACTACCAACGGGAATACAAATGGGGCCGCAAACAGCTTCAGGAACTCGTGGATGACCTGACGGGGCGTTTCTTCGACAGCTATCAGCCGGGGGATGCCTCGAAAGAAGTGGCCCACTATGGGCACTATTTCCTCGGCTCAATCGTGGTCAGCCAGAACGATGACATCAGGCACATCGTTGACGGT
This sequence comes from Tateyamaria sp., assembly GCF_039940735.1. Taxonomy (GTDB): domain Bacteria; phylum Pseudomonadota; class Alphaproteobacteria; order Rhodobacterales; family Rhodobacteraceae; genus Tateyamaria. Next base: position 12,570 of record NZ_JBDVGB010000023.1, on the reverse strand, counting down.
CAACAGCGGATGACATCCCTATCGATCTTGCTGATCTACCTGAACAATCTTCAGCAAGGCCAAGACAAAACAGTATCCATCCAATCCATGATCTACGCCGATGACTTTGGCGAAAAGAAATTCAAGATGGATGTGCCAGAACGCAACGATTGCATGGAGGCGTTGTTCAACAATACGCCTTTCAACACCGACGGCGCATCTGAGTCGGTGCGAAACCTGACAGCTCGTTACCAAGACCTCGGCGAACTCTTCCCCGAAGAACTTCAAGGCGATGCATTGCCCCTGTTCATCTACTGGCTGATGCGAAAGGTGAAGCTGATCGAAATCATCGCCTACGCGGACGAGGATGCCTACACGATCTTCGAGACCATGAACGACCGTGGACTGTCACTGACGCCGAGCGACATGCTCAAGGGTTACCTGTTGGCCAACATCGATAACGCCGAAAAGCGGCTTGAAGCAGACAAACTCATCAAGAAATATCTGGCGCTATTTGCGGAACACGGCAAGGAAACTGACTCCGATTTCTTCAAGGCGTGGCTGCGGTCGCAATACGCCCAAAAGATCAGGGAGCGGAAAAAGGACGCCAAACCTGAAGATTTCGACCTGATCGGCACCGAATACCATCGCTGGATCAGAAACCACTCTGCCGACCTGGGGCTAAACCATGGCAGTGATTTTCACCAATTCGTCATGCAGAACTTCCGCTACTACGCTGCACTCTACCTGCGGCTCTTGGACGCTGCCAGCACCCGTCAGGACGGGTTGGAGTCTGTCCGCTATGTCGCCGACGCAGGCTTCACGCTACAGCACCATATCACGCTCGCCGCCGTCACGCCCGAGGATGACAAGGCGACCGCAACGGTCAAGGTCGGAGTGGTCGCTGACTTCCTCGACAGCTGGCTGAACCTGCGGTTCTGGAACTACAAATCCAACAGCTATTCCACCATGTCCTATGCCGTGTTTCTGGTGATTCAGAAAATCCGTGGCCAGTCGTTGGCATCGGTCCGAACTATCCTGCACGACCAACTCCAACACGAAATGGCTGAGATCGACTTCTCCCAACCGGTTCACCTCAATCAGTTCACCTCCAAGGCGATCCACCGCCAACTCGCCCGCTTTACTGATTGGTTGGAACAGCAATCAGGGGTTCCGGGCAAATACGAAGACTACATCGTCCGGTCAGGTAAGAACGCCTATGAGGTCGAACATATCTGGGCCAACCACTATGACCGGTTCGCGGATGAGTTTGACCAGCAGGGCGACTTTGACCGCACCCGAAATCACATCGGTGGGCTGCTGCTGTTGCCCAAAAAGATCAACGCCAGCCTGAACGACATGACTTATGAGGAGAAACTGCCGCATTACCTCAAGGCCAATGCATTGACCCAATCGCTGCATGAGGCGTTCTACGACAACAATCCCGGCTTCAAACAAACGTTGAAGACCCATGGGCTGAAGTTCAAACCCTATGAGGAATTCGGGCCAAAGGAGATGACCAAACGGTCCAAGCTTTATTGCAAACTAGCAGACCTGATCTGGTCGCCGGATCGTTTGCTTGACGAGGGTGCTCCGTGATGTTGGATCAAAAATCCAGATACGACAGCTACAAAGATAGCGGAGAAATTTGGCTCGGTGACATCCCATCGGATTGGAGCCTTGAATGCATCCGCGCTGTGACTGAACTCAAGAGCAAACGGGGTGAACCTGATTTGCCCGTGCTGTCCGTCTATCGCGATTACGGGGTCATCCTAAAAGACTCTCGTGATGACAACCACAACGCCACCTCGTTGGACACGTCGAACTACAAGGTGGTCGAGCCGGGTGATCTGGTTGTCAACAAGATGAAGGCTTGGCAAGGTTCTATGGGCGTTAGCGCATTTGATGGCATCGTGAGCCCAGCGTACATCACGTGTCGAACCGACCCATCAAAGATTGCCCCGCGTTTTTTGCATTACACGCTGCGGAGCCAGCCGTTTATCGCGGTCTATAACTCGCTGTCATACGGTGTGCGAATTGGCCAGTGGGACATGCACTATGATGACTTCAAAAATATCCCGCTGGCGTATCCAGACATCGACACCCAGAACCGGATCGTAAGTTTTCTTGACGAAAAAACCGCTGAGATTGATGCGGCGATTGAGAAGAAGCGGCGGTTGATCGATCTGCTGAACGAGCAGAAGGCCATCCTGATCAACCGTGCGGTCACCAAGGGCCTGAACCCCGACGCCCCCATGAAAGACAGCGGCGTAGACTGGATCGGCGAGATACCAGCGTATTGGAAGATTGTACCTTTGATGGCTGTGTCAGAAGTGATTGACCCGAACCCAAGCCACCGCAATCCAGAATATGTGGATGAAGGTTTCCCATTCATATCAACCCAAGAGTTTAAGGGTTGGGACGAAATAGAAATTGATACTCCACGTCGAGTTTCCGAGAAGATTGTGATAGAGCAAGAAGGACGTTGCCGGTTCAGATCGGGATCAATCGTCTTTTCGCGAAAGGGCACAATCGGCGCGACAAGGGTTTTGCCCTTCGGTGTAAGGTTAGGGATTCTAGACTCGCTTTGTGTCATTAACCCTAAAAATGGTGTCACACCTGAGTTTCTAGTTGGAACGCTTGGGGCAGACTATTTGTCTGCACAATATGGGCCGACTGTAAAAGGTGCTGCGCTTCCGCAACTAAGCGTTGGTCGAGTCAGAGCACTAAAAATTATCTTACCACCAGATGACGAGCAGATCACCATCCAGGTCGAACTAGCTACGCTCAAGGCTGAGCATCATCGCCTGGACGAGATTGTAAAAAGAGAAATTAGCACCCTCAACGAATTCAAACAAACCCTGATCGCCAATGCGGTCACGGGCAAAATCAAGATTTAAGTTAGGTATGTAGCCATGGTCAGTGAAACGAGTGAGAAAGCCCTAGAAGACCTGATCGAGGCCGCGTTCCTTTGTGAAGTTGATGGTGATCCGACGGAGTTCATCAAGGGCAACAACGCCGATTTCGACGCTGACCTCGCCATGGATACCGTGCAGCTTTGGGCGTTCCTTGAGGCCACGCAATCCGATGAACTCGACAAACTGCGCACCCGTCAGAACTGGCAACGCATCGTGCTGGAACGGCTGGATCGTAAGATCAAAAAGGACGGTGTACTGACGGTCCTGAAGAAGGGTCTCAGCGTTGATGATGCGCACCTCAAGCTGCTCTACCGTCTGCCTTACAACACCAAAACACCCGAGGTGACGCGCCTGTTTGAGGCCAACATCTTCTCGGTCACTCGGCAGGTCTATTTCTCTACCACCGACAGCAATCCGTCCGTGGACATGGTGTTGTTCATCAATGGTCTGCCCGTGGTGTCGATGGAGTTGAAACAACCGTGGAAGGGGCAGAACGTTTCTCATGCCCGTAAGCAGTACCAACAACGCGATCACCGAGAGCCGCTGTTCCAGTTCGGTCGTTGCTTGGTGCATTTCGCAGTGGATACCGACGAAGTTTTCATGGCCACGAAGCTGTCGGGCAAGAGCACGTTTTTCCTGCCGTTCAACAAGGGGGATGGCCACGGCAAGGGTAACCCGATCAACCCCACCGGCCACAAGTCCGCCTATCTATGGGAAGAGGTGCTGACACGGCATAGCCTGACCAACATCATCGAACACTTCGCCAAATTGGTTGAGGAAGAAGACCCCGACACCGGTAAAAAGAAGAAGACGTTGTTCTTTCCACGGTACCACCAGATGGACGTGGTGCGGCAAGTGTTGGCCGATGTGCGTGACCACGGGGTTGGGCAACGGTATCTGATCCAGCATTCGGCAGGATCGGGAAAATCGAACTCCATCACATGGTTAGGCTATCAGCTAACCGAAACCTTTGACGCTGCTGGTGAACAAAACCTATTCGACAGCGTGATCGTGGTCACGGACCGGCGCATTCTGGATAAGCAGTTAAAGGATAACATCCGGGCGTTTTCCGAGGTGAAGAATGTCGTGGCCCATGCGTTTAGCTCTGCTGAGTTGAAGAGCGCGTTGGAGAACGGCAAGAAGCTGATCATCACGACGATTCAAAAGTTTCCACATATCTTGGATGGCATCACCGATCTAACCGACCGCAAGTTCGCCGTGATCATCGACGAAGCGCACTCCTCGCAATCTGGCAGTGCCGCTGATAAAATGAACGAAGCCATTAGCGGTAGTGGGGATGAAGAAGAGCCTGAGGACTTGCAGGACAAGATTCTCGCCGCGATGGAAGCTCGGAAGATGGGCCCGAACGCATCGTTTTTTGCGTTTACAGCAACGCCCAAGAACACCACGCTGGAACGGTTCGGTCGCCCCAACAGCGATGGTAAGTTTGTGCCGTTCCACCTGTATTCGATGAAGCAGGCGATTGAGGAAGGGTTCATCCTCGACGTGTTGAAGAACTACACGACCTTCAAAAGTTATTATGAGCTTCAGAAGTCGGTCGAGGGCAACCCCGAGTTCAACACGAAGAAGGCCCAGAGCAAGCTACGGGCATACGTGGAAGCGGATGCCACGACGATTAAGACCAAGGCGGGCATCATGCTCGATCACTTTGAGCAGAACGTGGTGCGCACCAAAAAACTGAAGGGCAAGGCCAAAGCAATGGTGGTCACTCGCAACATCGAATCCGCGATCCGCTACTACATGGCTCTGCGAGAGGCGCTGAGCACCGCTGGGAACCCCTACAGGCCGTTGGTGGCATTTACGGGCAAGAAGTTGATTGATGGTGTGGAACACACTGAGGACACGTTGAACGGCTTCCCCGGTGGTGACATTCCCAAGAAATTCAAAACCGATGAGTATCGCATACTGGTCGTGGCGAACAAATTCCTGACCGGGTTCGACGAGCCGATGCTGACCACGATGTATGTGGACAAAAAGCTGCAACACGTGTTGGCGGTGCAGGCTCTGTCGCGTTTGAACCGATGCAACAACAAGCTGGGCAAGGAAGAAACCTTCATCCTCGATTTCCACAACACGGTTGAAGACATCAAGGATGCGTTCGATCCGTTTTACACATCGACCGCGTTGAGCGAACCAACTGATGTGAACGTGCTACATGACCTGAAGGATGCGCTGGACGATACCGGCATCTATGACTGGCCCGAAGTGATCCAGTTTAACGCGAAATTCTTTGCTTCGGTCGATGCTGATCAGTTGTCACCGATGCTCGATACAGTTGCAGAGCGGTTTGATGATTTGGTCGAGGAGCAAAAGCCCGACATCAAGATCAAGGCAAAGCAATTCGTTAAAATCTATGCTCAGGTGGCCTGTATCATCCCATTCACCTCCGCGGATTGGGAAATGTTGCATTGGTTTCTGAAATTCCTGATCCCCAAGCTAAAAGTTAAAGACCCAGATGAGGACGAGATCAACGGATTGCTCGAAAGCGTGGACTTGACCACCTATGGGCTGGAACGCGTCAAGATTGGCTATGCTATTGGACTGGAAGACTCGGATAGTGAGTTGGAGCCACCCAACCCGAACCCACGCGGTACCCATGATGATCCAGAGAAAGATCCCCTCGATCTAATCATCGCGGCATTCAACGAACGCTATTTCACCGGTTGGGATGCCACGCCGGAAGAGCAGCGGGTGAAGCTTGTCAATATACTAAGGCATGCGATGGCTGACCCCGCATTCCAAGACAAGGTTGTGGGTAACCCCGATCAGCAAAACCGGCGGATTGCCAGTGAGGCATTGTTCGAAAAGGCGATGCGGAGCGAACGCCGTCGTGAAATCGACCTATACAAAAAATATGCGTCCGACGATGATTTTAAGCGCGGTATGCATGATGCGCTGTTGCGTATGATGGAGCATGTGTTGAAATCAGAAGTTGGCTCAAGCCAAATACGCCAATGAATGCAACGTACGACCCGTTAGATTTCGTCTTGACGTACAAAGATCCCGCGAAACCGCGCTCTAGCTGCTTAATTCATAAATACTTCATGAGACTAATCGCCACTAAGTATTGGGGCAAAAATGTGAGTGACCTAAAACGTGTCCCTTCCGTCGCCGACTCCCCCCGTGCCACCACTGGTCCACTGAAAGATATTCAAGCCCACCAGATATACATCGGCATCAAGATGGGTCGGATTGTTAGGGGATAAGCTCCGCGGCAGGCTCTCGAACTGTAATGGCGTTTGACGCGCTGATCTAGAATACTCGTGGTGTCCGTAGGGGGATAGCTTGACATACACCCATGAGCAGCCCGCTTTATGTGTCCATGAGGGTTGATTTTCAGCCATGGACATGCATATTTGCGGACAGAACCACCATGGACAGGACAGCACCACATGACACAGACCGTTTTCTATGCCCGCGTCAGCACCGCAGATCAAAGCCTTGATCACCAGATTAATCAAGCGAAGGCCTCAGGGTACACCATCGACCACGTCGTGTCTGACCATGGCGTGTCAGGCGTCAGTACCGCGTTATCAGAGCGGCCCGAAGGCAAGCGCCTGTTCGATATGCTGCGCAAGGGCGACACTCTGGTAATCCGCTGGGTGGACCGTTTGGGGCGCAACTACACTGACGTTACCGACACGATCCGACTGTTCATCCGCCAAGGTGTCACCGTGCGCACCGTGATCAACGGATTGACCTTCGATGGCACGCCAAGTGACCCCATGCAAGAGGCCGTGAGAGACGCTCTGATTGCCTTCATGGCTGCAACGGCACAGGCTCAGGCGGAGGCGACCAAGGAGGCTCAGAGAGCCGGAATTGAGGCAGCAAAGGCCAAGCCTGATCGATATCGCGGGGGCAAACCCACCTATGATCGGACCAAGATGGAAACTGTTCAAGACCAGCTCGCGACGGGTGCGACGGTATCAGCCACTGCAAGAGATACCGGGCTGACCCGTCAGACCATCTTAAGGATACGTGACAAGCCTGAGCATGCTGAAGCAGCCCTTGCTCGGTGGGGTATGTAGCCCATTGCAACAATAACCTTCATATTAGATTTGCCGTAAGCACACTGTTCGCGGCCTTTTCTACAATCGGATCATCTCAAGCCAATAGGGACCTCCCTAGATACGACGTGAACTTGATTACCACTGACCCTTGATAGACAAAAACGTCTTGAAGGCTGGTCTGGCTATGCTTGGTGCCTAAACTGTTTATGACGTCTTTTCAGGCCCACCCATGATATGGTGAAAAGTCGATACGGCTTAGTACCGTCCTCCTGCGATGATCGGCTTTGCGCTTGATACTTCGTATCTAGCTCAGAAAATACTACTCTTTCTTTAAGGGTCAACCATCAAAATAGAACGTAAGCTATTGTAATATAATGGCTTTGATGGAGGTTGATCTCAAGCTGTCGCGTTTCTGAATAACGAAAACACGACAACGGCTCCCTCTACATCTGCGGAACAAGCCCTCGCAGGCAAATCTGCTCAATCATGAAAGAACTGACATGACCAACGTCACAGTCATCGACACCATTATGGGTGCCGGTAAAACCTCCTATATCATCGAACACATGAACCGTACCAACGTCGAAACCATGTTTGATGGGTCGCAACGCCGCTTCATCTACGTCACACCCTTGTTGGATGAAGTTGAACGGGTCAAACAGGCTTGCCCAGACCTTAGCTTCAAGGACCCAAAACCCGTCCATGGTCGCAAGTACTTCGGACTCCAGAAGCTCATTGACGACCGTGAGAACATCGCCACAACCCATGAGTTGTTCAAGATGCTGACACAGGATACCCGCCGCGCCTTATTGAAGGCCAATTACACGTTGGTCATCGATGAAGTACTGACCTGCTGTGATATCTACGGCGGCCTGACCAAGGACGATCAAGACGATCTATTCCAATCAGGCAAGATGTACGTTGATGATATCACGAACCGGTTGCGCTGGAACCATGATGACCATGGTCAATACGAGGGCAAGTTCTCTCCGATTAAGCACCTCTGCGACAATGGCAATCTGGCATCTTACGCTGACGGGAAACGTGGGAAACGCCTGATGATCTGGCAGTTCCCAACTGAGTTCCTTGAGTGCTTTGAACAAACCTACGTGCTCACGTACCTGTTCGAAGGGTCTCCAATGCGGTCTTACCTCAAGGCCGAACGTGTATCGTTCGAGATGAAGGCTGTCTCGGGGGACTGGGAGAACGGGTATCGGTTGGTATGTTGGCATGACCACAACGAAGCAGAGATCAAAGCTAGCATCCGAGAATTGGTCAATGTGTATGAAGGGCGTGGGAATGACATCGGCACTCAGGTGCGCAATGAGCAGCCTCTGTCGTCCTCGTGGTTCAAGAGGGCAGATGCGGCCACGTTGGCGCGGCTTAGAGGGAACACAGTCACGTTTTTCAAAAACCACGCCAAAACCCGCTCGCGAGAGAACGCATGGACAACCTTTAAGTCTCACCGCACAGAACTAAAAGGCGCAGCATACTCTGGTCCGGGATGTTGGATTCCGCTGAATACCAAAGCGACCAACGCCTTTGCGCATAAGCGATCAATGGCTTACCTAGCCAATCGTTTCTCCTTACCTGTCTTGCGCAACTTCTTCACCAAGAAGGGGATCGAAGTGAACGATGATCTCTTTGCAATCTCAGAGATGGTCCAAGTCCTTTGGCGAACGGCGATCAGAAACGGCGAGCCAGTGCATCTTTACATCCCTAGTGAACGTATGCGCGGCTTGTTCAAGGCATGGCTTCATGCCGACAGCACGACAGAACTCTGCAATCAACTTCGGCGTCTTCCCGTCAGGCTTGCAGCATGATCAAATGTCCTCGCCCAAGTGGCGGGGGCAAAACCAAGCCCACTCTCTCAGTGCAGGTATTTCGATTTGTCTCTACTTCCCCACCTTTTTTGGCAAGCGACCGTCATTGGGTGCGTCGTTTAGGTTGAAATCTAAGGTTCTCCCAGCCCCAACTCGAAGCAAATATACCAAATACGACCCCGCCAACGGTCTCACGTTGCCCTGTTTCAAATCCACCCATCAACCGGAGTTTGAGACACCATGCACAAATTCGAAAGACAGCCTCTCCATGGCTTCCCTACGCACTTTCAGGCTTGGCCCAGAACCATAGTTCCCAGCCACGTCACCCGACGCATGACCCATGATGAAATCATTTACTTCTTTGGAAACCCCAGCGTCCCTCAGCATGTCCTTGAAGTTGCCACGCAGGGAGTGAACCACTTTCGTCTTGTCGTCCGTCACACGACGTATCAGTGGCATCAACGCTTTAGATGCAGAGGCTTGGGCTTTCCCATCTTTGTCGCGGGTGAACTCGGGGAACATCTGACCTGTTTTGCCTGTAGTGATCCAACCCAAGCAGGAATGGACAGGCACCCGGCGCTGTGAGCCTTTGTTCTTCACGATGGAATTGGTGAGATCGAAATATACAACGCCTTGTGCCTTGTCTTCTTTGACGTCCTCCCAATTCAGCAAGGCAGCTTCGTCAAGGCGCATTCCGGTTGTTGTCAAGATGGACAAAAGAGACCTCAAGTGATCGGACATAGGCTGCGCAAACAGCTTGGACAATTCATCTTCCATAAATGCCGCGTAGCTCTGTTTTGCTCTGCCGACTTTTTTGTCCAGCACGAGGCCGACAAAGACGTTTGATGGCACCCAGCCTTTGCGCACCGCATGATCAAACATCCGCTTCACATAGCTGATCTTCTTGGTAATCGTTTTGCGGCTCTTCGACTGCCCAAGGTGTTCTGCGTATTGGTGGATTAGGACGGCATTGATTTCGGACAGAGCGATATCACCTCCAAAGTCCTGAAACTGCTTGAGAGACAACTCACAGTCACGCTTGGTTTTCTCTGGTTCGTAAGGATTGGTTGCGAGGTATTCTTCCACTGCGACAGAGTAATAGACCGCACCAGAGGCAACTGTTCCTTGGACTTGCTGCGCTTTCCACTTTCGGTAGACCTCAAGCGCTTTCTCACCGCCTCCATGAACCAGATCGACCGCGCTTTCGTCAGGGTCTCTCTCTGGATCGTGAGTGTCCTCCGCGTACTTGTTGGACATGATCAGCCCCTCAAGATCTCCGTTATCTTCCAAGCGTTGGACCTCGTCAGCATCGCCAATCCAACCAAGAAGATCGCTGATCACGTCACGGATGTCAGGCTTGCAATCGTCAAGCTGGGCATAGAGTTCCGCTGAAATGTTGTGCTGACGGCGCTTGGCGTCTTGCAGATCACGGGTGCCGGTAGATCGTTTGAGTTGCTTACGCCCATTGAAATGTTCGCGAAGTTCAGTCGGTACCGTCAGCAGGACATAGTATTTACCCTTGTTCAGAGCCAAGGATGTAGCAGGGTATTCAGACACTCGTATCCTCCAAAGTATCCTCCGTGAGATACTCCAAGTGTCTAATATATTGAGAAAAAACACAATAAAGGATTGTGGCGGAGAGACAGGGATTCGAACCCTGGGAACCCGTAAAGGCTCAACGGTTTTCGAGACCGCCCCGTTCGACCACTCCGGCACCTCTCCGCGCTGTGTGGTGCGCCCAATTAGAACCATCGCGCCGCAAGGGCAAGGCACTTTTCGCTGAATTAGGCATACACGCTAAATTTGGTGGACCTTGTCGTCAAATTGCCTACCCTCTATCCGATAAAACCGACGGGCCCCTTGTGGACCGTACTGATCCTGAAAGGAATGACATGCGCGCAGTTCGAACCGCTTTCGCCGCTTTGATCTTTTGCCTGACGATGCCTGTGCTCGCTTTGGCCGCAGATCGTGCCAAGCTTGAAGAATTTTTAGAAGTCACCGGCTTTGATGTGGCCCTTGAAAGCATCCGCCTGTCCGCAGAAACCGCGCCGCAGATGCTCGGGTTTGAGGCCGAAGATTTTGGCACTGAATGGACGCGCCTGACCCAAGATGTGTTTTCCAACGACGTCATGCACGGCATTGCGTTGGATATTCTCGAAGAAACGCTTGAGGACGATCTATTGACCCATGCGTCGGACTTTTACGCCACTGATCTGGGCAAACGTTTGGTGATTGTCGAAAACGCCTCGCATTTGAGCGAAGAAGAAGCGCTGAAACAAGAAAGCGGCGAGTCTATTATTCAGGGGCTTACGCGGCTCGAAAGCCCGCGCTTGACCTATCTTGAGCGGATGAACAAAGCCTCGGACAGCGCGGGCACGGCGGTGCGTGCGATCCAAGAAGTACAAGTTCGCTTTTTGTTGGCCGCAGCGGGCGCGGGCGTGATCGAGTTCCAGATGGACGAGGCTGATTTGCGCGAACTGCTGTCGACGGATCAAGACGCGATCAAAGCCGATATCGAGGCCGGTGCAATGATCGCGGCGGCTTACACCTATCAGTCGTTTTCGGATGCTGAGGTGCTTGAATATGTTGAAGCGTTAGAGAATCCCAAAATGCGACAGGTTTATGATTTGATGAATGCCGTTCAATATGAGGTGATGGCCAACCGCTTTGAGGCCTTGGCCGGCGCGATGCAGCGTCTACAGCCGAGCCAAGAACTATGAGGCGCGCGCTTTCCACCTTTGTCGCCTGTGTAGTGATGTCTGCCCAAGCGGCGTGGGCCAACCCCCAAGTGGATCAATTGGTCGACGCGATGGGCATGCCTGCTTTGGTCGATATCTTTGCGATCGAGGGGCAGGAGGCGGGCGTGACCTTGGACCAAGGGTTGCTGAACGGGCAGGGCGGGACCGTCTTTGCTGAAATGGTGCGCCAACTTTACGACCCTGCGCGGTTGCAACAAGAATTGCGCGCTGGCATGGCCGAGGCTTTAGACCCTGACGCCGCGGCGCAGGCGCTGTTGTTCTTTGAAAGCGAACTTGGCGCGCGGATCGTTGACTTGGAAATACAGGCGCGGCGCACGTTGATGGACAGCGCCCTTGAAGCCGCCGCCAAATCCGCGCCCTCTGCGCAAGGCGATGCGGTGTCAAATCTGTTGACAGTTCGCGACTTGGTTGAACGCAACTCTGACACCTCAATGCAGGCGCGCATCGCTTTTGTCGATGGCATGGCAGCTGTCACAGGACCACAAGACACGCCCGATTTTGATGCACAACGCGATGCGGTGCGCGCTGAAACCGAAAGCTGGTTGCGCGGCTATTATGCGCTTGCACAGTCCCCACTCAGTGCGGACGACATTGCGATTTACACCGCTTTTTGGGAAACAGACGTGGGCCAAGCGGTCGACGCCGCCGTCTTTGAAGCCTTTGGCGCCAGCTATACCACCCTGTCTTTTGCATTAGGGCAGGCGGTCGGCCGACTTTTGCCGCAAAACGAGTTGTAAGGGCGGCCAGCCCCCTTGACTTGCCACCCTGATCTGCACATAAGCGGCGCGTTGCCAGCCTGCACATCTGCGGGCTGGTTTTGATTTACATGACGCCCCAAAGGGCGCGCAGTCCGAGGCGGCACCCGATCTAAGGGGCCAAAACGCTGGGAAACCGGGGCCACACGACGCGGCAGAAAAAGGAAGACCATATGTTCGCGGTTCTGAAAACCGGCGGCAAACAGTACAAAGTTCAATCGGGCGACGTGCTCCGTATTGAAAAGCTGGCCGCAAATGCAGGTGACAAAGTTCAATTCAACACTGTGCTGATGATTGGTGGCGAC
>NZ_JBDVGB010000022.1:0-2884 GCF_039940735.1 Tateyamaria sp. | reverse complement strand
CTGTGTCACCGCCCCAAAGGTATTCAGAAGAAGCAGGTCTCGGGATTTTAAGCTAATGACCGCAGCAACTTTCTTCGTTGCAACGATCGCCCGTGTCTTGGGTATAGTTAACTTTTCGCCGACTTCTGCAAATCGTTGGGCTTGTAGAAGTTCCGGAGTCGGCTTGCGCCAACCGCTCTGTGTTATGCCTGTATTTCACCTCCGGGTTTGTGGAGATGAAAAAATCCCATTCGCCTAATCGACGTTCTTTCGTCGACAGTGATTCGCGGGAGCGGTATCCAGTAGGTGTCTAATCAATCAGATAAGCTCTCGGGCCGCTTTGGCTTGGGGGCTTTTATTTTGCCTCAGGTTATGGTGCCGATGTCTCCCCAGATTGAGCGAGATAATCCGCATAGAGCTGATCGAGGTTCTCTGAGAGAAACTCCCCAAACCCAGCGGAATCCTTAGATGTCAGCGAGATGTTGTAGGCGCGACCTGTGCGACCAACTACGCCCTTGATACGGCCCTCACCAGCCGTCCAGGTGCGTTTTGCTGGCGTTGCCTTGGGGCTCCGCCGTTTGGGCACCCTGCCCGCTTCGGCCACCTTGCTATGTAAAATCTCAAACTTCGTGTCGCTATCAAGCTGACCAAAGCCATCTGTCGCCAAGACCCGATCCGCGACCTTGAGATTGGCTTTTTCTGCCATCAGCTTCTTGAAGTCTTCCCAGCGATCACGGCCGATCTGTTTGGCCGGTCCAATCGCTTCGATCAAGTGCTCTGGGACGGTGCTCGCGACCGAGAGCATACGCGAAAGTAGCGTTCCATCAATTGTCAGCGCTTGTTGGATAATATCTTTGTCTTGATCAAGGCCGCGAAGGTTTTTGGCAAACAAGGCTTTTTCAATGAAGGAAAGGTCAGCACGTGCTGTATTCTCCTGACCTTGCGCGAGAACATGCGCGACATCGTCCATTTCTTTGACGACGGCACGGACTGGACGATCCAGCGCACGCGCAACGCGGACACGGCGATGACCAAAGACAATCATGTAACGACCAGACGCTTCCGGATGAGGGCGCAGCAGAACAGGCGTATCCTGACCACTTGCCGCAATCGAACTCTTCAGCTCATCAAAGGCATCGTCATCACCACTCAGTCGATCATTAACGAAAGACGCATCAATGAGATCGGTATCGATCTCTACAATGGTTTCGCCTTCGAGCAATCGCTTCGAATTCTCGGCAAGACTATCGATGGATACTTTCATCGATTTGGATGCACCGCGCATTGCGTAGCTAGAGCGTTCCGACCCAGGCGTACTTTGAGTGGTGTCACCCATCACAGATTTCAACAGGTCTTTTCTAGCCATGTTGCTCTCCCAAATGCTTGCAAGCCCGGCCGTGTGCACGGCTGTCAAAACTAATCTGCACGGCTGTCAAAATCATGGCAGGTCGCGCGCCCAGGCTTGATGTACAAGGTCAACGATTTCGTCATTTACGGCGTTCAAAGACGTGATTGCGCGGTCATAGGTCGAGCGCACAAACTGCGCGCGTTCAACTTCATAAAGAGTCTGCTTTGTGATCCCTGCGTCAGAGATTGCAGTGGACTTCACCATCTGAGCCCCGAGCATCTGATCTGGGAACATAGCCTGCAGAAAACCGACCATCTGCTTCTGGGGCCCGTCCGTCGGCTCAAAACGTGTGACGAGATAACGGAACCACTTCAGTTTCATCTCGGCACCCGCTTCGCGGATCGTCTGAAGGATGCCGCCGAGCATGAGGAGAAACTGGCTCATGGACATCACATCCAACATCTGAGGATGCACGGTCACGAGCACAGAAGTAGACGCTGTTAAAGCTGTTAGAGTTAGATATCCCAGCTGGGGAGGGCAGTCGATCACTACAACATCATAGCGGTCATCAACTTCCTCGAGCGCTTTCGAAATGCGTGTGAAGAAAGCTCGACCTTCAGTCGGGTCGCGGCTCGTGAGCGCTACGGGCGTGTCATACTCGTATTCTTGAAGATCAAGGCTGGCAGGCACGATATCGAGGTTCGGAAAATTGGTTGGCTGAATGACCGTGCTGATCGGACGGCGCTCATCATCGTATCGCAATGTCTCGTAAAGGGACGAAACAGAGTCTAACTCAGGCTGAATGCCATGCAGAGCGGTAAGCGACGCTTGCGGATCGAGATCAATTGCCAATACGCGGTGACCTTTGAGCGCCAGATGCTGAGCAAGGTGCGCGGCAGTGGTTGTTTTACCTGAGCCACCTTTGAAATTGACGACCGATATAACATGAAGCTCGTCACCCTCAGACCGTCCCGGAAGGTAACGACGTTTGCCTGGGCGCCCATGGGCATCAAGATAGGCGCGCAACTCCAACATTTGCTCAGCAGAATAGGAGCGGCGTCCAGACGAAGAAGTCTCAGGGGCCGGGCCTTTGCCCTCGAGATGTAGCTTTTTGATGGTTGATTGCGTCACGCCAAGGAAATAAGCGACTTCCGCCAAGGAAAACTGGCGCAATCCCTTTTGAGCATTGGGTGGATATTGCTGCTGACGCAATATATTGAGGCGGTCAGAAATCAGCTCTCCCTGCTGGAGGATGATTTCATCGAAGGGTATATTCCCTTTGTCGCCTTGGAATGGTGTAGATTCCATACTGCCGCCTCGCCTAATATCGCTTTTTGCGCGATTTATCTCGTTAAACTGTGACTTAGCGTGGAAATGTCTTATCCACAACGATTTTTTATCGTGGACTCAGAGGGCTTGGCTGACAAGACAGGCTTGTTTGGGGCGCTACCGACAGTGGAATGCACTGCAGATTCCACTAAATCTGGCACCTGTGGTTGTGCGAGTTTGGCTGAATTGGAACGCCTTCGAAAAGAGTCTTTGGCTTAAACATCTGAT
>NZ_JBDVGB010000021.1:0-48634 GCF_039940735.1 Tateyamaria sp. | reverse complement strand
AGGGAATGCGCCGTCGCCGGGTAATACGATCCGGTCAGCGCGCGCCACCACATCGGCGTCGGATGTCACAACGACCGTGCCTGCGCCCACGTCCGTGGCCATCTTTTGAAACGCTTTTTCCGCCGAATGCAGGTTGCCGCTTTCGTAATCGATCAGGGCCGTCAGGCTCATAGCGCACCCTTTGTCGACGGGATGGCGTTGGCCATGCGCGGGTCGACTTCCAGAGCCAAACGCAAGCTGCGCGCGACGGATTTAAACGCGGCCTCGGCGATGTGGTGGCTGTTTATCCCGTGCAGCATATCCACATGCAGCGTGATGCCCCCGTGCGTCGACAGCGCTTGAAAGAATTCGCGCACAAGTTCCGTATCGAAGGTACCAATTTTGGGCGTCGGCAAATCCACATTCCACACAAGAAACGGGCGTCCCGACAGATCCAAAGCACAGCGCACAAGGGCATCATCCATTGCCAACAAAAATGACCCATACCGCTGGATGCCTTTTTTGTCACCAACAGCACTGGCCAGCGCCTGACCGATGGCAATGCCCACGTCTTCGACCGTGTGGTGATCATCGATGTGCAAATCACCCTTGCAGCGCACCGTCATGTCGATCAACGCATGGCGTGCAAGCTGATCCAGCATGTGGTCAAAAAAACCAACGCCAGTCTGGTTGTCATAGATACCAGTGCCATCAAGGTTCAATTCGACCGAGATGTCGGTCTCGGCTGTGGTGCGGGTCAGGGTCGCGCGGCGCATGGGCTGCCTTTCACAAAAACATGTTGTGGTCTCTATAGGGGTGGGCGTGCAGGACGCCAAGACCTGTGCGCGCACCCTTGCGCCTTGCCGGGTGAACATGTCACTAAATCGGCACCCCATGCGAAAGGCCGCCTAGAGATGTCCACATGCGTTTTTGTCCAAATCCGTTGCCGTCCCGGTACCACCTATGATGTCGCCGAACAGATCGCCTTGCGCGAAATCCATTCTGAGCTGTATTCGACCTCGGGTGACTATGACTTGCTGATGAAGCTTTATGTGCCTGCCGATCAGGATGTGGGCAAGTTCATCAACGAGCACCTGCTAGATATCGACGGAATTGAGCGGTCGATGACCACGATGACATTCAAGGTGTTTTAAGACAGTCCTGAAGATCAAAATGACCGCGTGCTCGCCATTCATTCAGAGGGCCGCGAGCGGCACCTTGGAAATCAAAACCTGATGTCGCGGCTTACACAAGGGGCAGTCTTGGCCAATCGGTCCGGTCATTACGCATGCGCCCTGATTGCAGATGGTTTTACGGCTCGTACCCATTTCAGAAGCCGATAACAAAGTTAAACCCCTTCCGAGTGCCATCCAACCACCTTAGGCCGCACGTGGTCAATTTTGCCGCCGCCAAACCAAAGATGGATCGACAACTTTTTCCAACGCTTTGACGATTGCCTCTGGATCGGGGAGTTGCGCAAGTGGAACAAGGCCTTTTTTCAAGTTTGGTCCCATAGGCTCGCCAAATGGCCTTACTTGTCTAAGCGCAGCATCAGCGCCACGGGAATGCGCGTTTAAAACATTCCATATCGCGACAAAAGCCGGATCGGGATGTGGCTCAGGTATGCTCCCGCTCACGGATTTTGTCACGTCAACGTGATTGCCCTTTTTTACCCTAGCAATCGGGCGATCACCGACCCTTTAGTTGGCGCCATCAAATAACTTTGTCCGGAGATCAACATGCGTACCCTCATCACGCCAATCCTTTTGGCCACGCTTGCCTTGCCTGCTTTCGCCGAAACCCAAACATATAAAACCGACGCAGGCCACACCGAGGTTCGCTTTGGATGGAACCACGTGGGTGTCAGCACCCAACACGGCGAGTTCGACGAAGCAGAAGGCGTGTTGTCCATAGACACCGCTGACCTTAGCTCCGCCAAGCTAGATGTGACGATCGACGCCGCATCTGTGTCCACAGGGTTCGAACCATTGGACAAACACGTAAAAAGCGGGGATTTTTTGAAAGTGGAGGACTACCCATCGATCCGTTTCGTTTCAACCTCAGTCAACCAAATCGGTGACAGCACCGCCGATGTCGAAGGCGAAGTCACGTTGCGTGGTGTGACGGTTCCTGCCACCTTGAAAGTCGAGCTGATTCACCAAGGAGCGCACCCCACCGCGCAATTCTTTGACTACTACAACGGTGAATGGTTGGGCTTCCACGCCAAAGCTGAAATCGACACAGCCCCATTTGGCTTTGCTGTCCCTGTCGGCGTTTTGTCGTTCGATATCGCGACCGAAATGAAAGCTGAATAACAACGCCAGCAAGGGGCGGCCATCGCGCCGCCTCTTCCACTGACCATGCGGCACAAACTTAAACCGCACCCATTATATCACCGCACTTAGTCCTTTACGGCGTCAGGCTTTTTCAAAATCCCGCGCAGGAACATGGGTGCCACAAACCCGGCAATGGCTGCCACCCACAATCCAATCGCAATAGGGCTTGAGAAAAGGTAAGTCGGATCACCATCCGACAGGGTCATGGCGCGTCGCAACGCGTCCTCCATGTTACCCCCCAGCAGGATGCCAAGGATCACCGGCACCGTCGGCACATCGAGCTTGCGCAGGAAATAGCCAAGAATACCAAAGCCAACCAGCATCAACAGATCGAAATAGCTGCCCGTGAGTGCGAAAATCCCGGTCGTTGAAATCATCGTAACGCCGGGCAACAGGATCCACGCAGGCACCTGTAGGATTTTCACAAAGATCTTCACCATCGGCACGTTCATGACCAACAAGACCACGTTGGCGATCAACAGCGATGCGATCAACCCCCAGACAACATCCGGGTTATCGCGAAACAATGTGGGCCCCGGTGTGATGTTTAAAGTCATCAGCAACGCCAGCAAGACGGCCGTGGTGCCTGAGCCGGGCACACCCAGCGTCAGCATCGGAACCAAGGCCCCGCCAGCCGCCGCGTTATTCCCCGCCTCCGGTGCGGCGATGCCTTTGGGCACCCCTGTGCCAAATCCACCGTCCTTACCGGCGATGGATTTTTCAGTCATGTAGGCAAGGAACGACCCCAGCGACGCCCCTGCCCCCGGCAGCACACCTGCGATAAACCCAACGCCAGAGGCGCGCAGCATCGTCGGAACCGTTTCCTTGATGTATTTCCAAGGGATCGTCACTTTTTCAAGTACAACGCCAATCGACGATCCCTTGCCGTGTTTTTCGATGAAAAAGAACAGCTCGGCGATCGCGAACAACCCGACAATGGCCACAAGGAAATCGACCCCGTCGTATAAGTGCAGGTTTCCCCCCGTCAGGCGCGGCAACCCCGAAGATTGGTCCACCCCGATCATCGCGATGCCAAGGCCAATGCACGCGGCAATGGCGGACTTGGCTTGGTTATTGGAGGCCATTCCCCCGAGCGTACAAAACGCCAGCAGGTACAGCGCAAAATATTCGGCTGGGCCAAACAGAAAGGCCACGCGTGCCAGCACGGGCGCCAACAGAATCAAGCCTATCGTCGCCAACAGCGCGCCTACAAAGGATGCCGCCCCCGACAGCACCAGCGCATTGCCCGCCTCGCCCCGTTTCGCCATCGGATAGCCATCAAGCGTTGTCATCAACGCCGGTTCATCACCGGGGATATTCAGCAAGATCGAGCTGATCCGCCCCCCATACATCGCGCCGTAATAGACGGACGTCATCAAAACCAGCGCCGCTGTGGCATCAAGGCCAAGGGCAAAGGAAATGGGAATAAGGATCGCAACGCCGTTCGACGGGCCGAGGCCCGGCAGCGCCCCGATAATGGTGCCGATAAAGCACCCGATCACCGCCAGCATCAGCGTGTAGGGCGATAAGGCAACCGAAAAGCCAAGGGCGAGGTTTGCAAGCGTGTCCATAGATCAGTGCCCTACAAATGGAATGAGGATTGAAATCGCTTCCCACAGCTTTGCGGGTGTCGGAATGCGATAGGCCACAACATTGCCCAGCATCAGAATGAACTTGAACACCACAAACAGCCCAAGCGACAAACCAATGCCGGCCATGATTGCCTTTTTGGCATTCGGTGAAATCTGATAGCTTAGGATCGTCGCAGCAACGGCCGTGGGCAAGATAAAGCCCAAGGGCGCCATCAGCACCGAATAAAAGGCAAGTACAACAACCGCGATTGCCAAGTTCCCCCATGTGCGCCCATCGGGCCATTCAGGGTCAGGATCGGGTTTGAACACCAAAACCAGCGATGCCAACGCCGCCACTGCCCCAATCAGCAACGGGAACAGTTTGGGCAGGAATTCACCGGAAAAGAAATTTGTCTGAATCTGAGTGGCAGCCGCGATATACGCGACTGCCGTGATCAGAGTGACCAGACCGAAAATACGGTCTGATGGCATTACTGAGTGACCCCAAGCTCTTTGGACATGGTTGCAATGTCAGCAACCAGACCGTCGACATAAGATTGGAAGTCGCCGCCAACCCGTGTGAACGGGGCCAGACCGTTTGCGGCCATGGCTTCAGCCCATTCAGGGCTGTCGGCCACCTGTTGCAGCTTACCGGCCCATTCGTCGAACTTGGCGTCCGAGATACCTTTGGGCACGTACAGACCACGCCAGTTCACCGCGACAACAGGAAAGCCCTGTTCGGTGGCTGTTGCGATGTCGTCAAAGCCCGGCACGCGTTCATCTGTCAGAACTGCCAGAACGCGGATGTCACCATTGGCCAAAAAGCTGACGACTTCAGACATGTCGCCCGTCATCGCTTGGGTAAAGCCACCGACTGTTTGCGTGATCGCGTCTGCACCACCGTCAACGCCGATATATTTGACCTTTGTGATGTCGGTGAAACCACCTTCTTTCAAGATCATAAGTGGTTTGAGGTGGTCAAACCCACCCACAGCCGAACCACCTGCAAAGGCAACCGAACCGGGATCAGATTTGATCGCGTCGACCATGTCACCAAGGGTCTGGAACGGGCTGTCTGCAGCCACAACGATCACGCCGGGGTCGGCACCGATAGCACCGACAAAGCGCACTTGGTCTGCGGTCATGCCAGCATAGGCGTTTTGGGCCAGACGCGTGGTTGTCGCGCTTGATGCGGCCACGATCAGATCGGCATCGTCGCTGCGTTCATTGACGACGTTGCCATAGGCCAAACCACCACCTGCACCGGGCATGTTGGTTACTTGCACAGGCTTGTCGACTGCACCGATATCAAACAAAATTTTACCGATCTGACGGCATGTGAAATCCCAGCCACCACCGGGGTTGGCAGGCGCGATGCATTCGGCCGCGCTGGCTGTGGTTGTTGTGAGTGTTGTCGCCGAAACGGCAACGACTGCGCTCGTCAAAAGCGCCTTAAAAAGACGTTGTTTCATAGTTCCTCCCAGGTTTGTCCAAGCGGTTGTCTCCGCCTAAACCGTTTACTCTGTACGTAAACTGCATCAAGCTTGTCGCGATTGGTGCGCATTTGCAAGAATTCTTAAGCACCTTCGGCGAATTCAAAGGCTTCAAAGGCGAAATAGCTTATGACACGCGTGTTGATCCCATCGGGGGCTCTTGGGTTGGGATTTGACCACGATGCTTTGATGCGAGGCATCGCAAACAGGCCGGATATCATTGCCATTGACGGTGGGTCGACCGACAGCGGGCCTGCGTATTTAGGGCAAGGAGTGTCGAAATATTCCGCCGCATCTACACGGGTGGAATGGCGCGCCTTGTTGTTGGCGCGCGCGCAAGCGGGCGTGCCCTTGGTGATCGGCACCGCCGGGACATGCGGGGCCGACAGCACTGTGGATTGGTTGTTTGATCTGACAAAACAGATCGCCAAGGCCGAAGGGCTGACCTTAAAAATCGCTTTGCTGTATTCGGGGCAAGCGCCAAAAGACATCGCGCGCGCCTTGCATGGCGGCACATTGCAGCCTTTGCCCGCCGCGCCCGACATCGACGCACAGATCATCGAAAGCTGTACCAATATCGTCGCCCTTGCTGGGGCCGAACAAATCCAAGCCGCGTTGAAAACCGGGGCCGACGTGATCATCGCCGGGCGCGCAACTGACACCGCCACCATTGCCGCCCTGCCCTTGCTGCGCGGCGATCATCCAGGGGCCGCTTGGCACGGCGCCAAAGTCGGGGAATGCGGCGCTCTTGCCACCAGCCGGCCCAACACTGGCGTGATTCAGATCGATTTTGACAAGACCGGCTTTACGATCGAACCCCTTGCGGCAAACACCTATGCCACACCGGGCAGCGTTTCGGCGCATATGCTCTATGAAAATTCTGACCCGTTTGAGCTTTATGAACCGGGCGGTCATCTGGACGTGACGCATGCGACCTATGCCGCGCTTGATGCGCGTTCTGTTCGGGTCGAAGGATCGATCTGGGTGCCCGGCCCCTACACAGTCAAGATCGAAGGCGCGCGGGTTGCGGGTTATCAAAGCGTCAGTATCGCCATGCTGCGCGAGCGGCGCTATGTGGAAAACGCGCAAAGCTGGGCTGACGATATCACCGCCAAATGTCGCGCCAAAGTCGTTGACCGGATGGGGCTGGACCCCGCCGACTTTCAGATCGACCTGCGCCTGATTGGTGTCAACGCCGTGCTGGGTGCACTGGAAACACAAACGTCGTCCCCGCACGAGGTCGGCGTCATGGGCGTGGTGACAGCCCCAAGCGCAGACCTTGCCCTTGAAATCAACAAAATGCTGAACCCCTATCTGCTGCATCACCCCCTAGAGGAAGACGAGCCGATGCCGACCTTTGCCTTTCCGTTCTCGCCCCCCGAAATGGCGCGTGGGGCGATTTATGAATTCTGTCTGCACCATATTCTGACCTTGGACGATCCGATGGCGGCATTTAAGTTAGAGACGCACGAGGTGGCCCATGCCTGAACTAGGACAGATCGCTGACAAAGTCAGATCAAAAAATGCCGGGCCCTTTTGGCTGACCATCGACATCTTTTGCGGCGCGCCCGCACGCTTTGCACATATCACGCGGCACCTTGATGACGCCAAAATCGCCGAACTGCTGGCAACGCCTGTCGCGCAGCTGAAACGCTTTGATATTGCGGATCTGGATGTCGTCAAAATTTCAGTGCCGCGGCCCACGATCCAAGGCACCCGAGACGACCGCGACATGCACGGTGCCCAATGGGCCAACCTATTGGCTGAAATGGACATTCCTGCGCTGTCGGACTAACAAGCGCGCCCCAGCGTGCACCCCTATCAATGCGCGCCGGCGATTGCCCCAATCACTGATCAGCGTTTTTCCAAATCACAGGCGTCAGGTAAACGATGCTGTCATCCACGCTGACCATCACGTCCCCATCCTGAATGTTGACCTGAAGCTTCATCGCGCGACTGGCCAATTTTGCCAG
Source organism: Tateyamaria sp. (assembly GCF_039940735.1). Classification (GTDB taxonomy): domain Bacteria; phylum Pseudomonadota; class Alphaproteobacteria; order Rhodobacterales; family Rhodobacteraceae; genus Tateyamaria. The sequence continues at coordinate 41,282 of NZ_JBDVGB010000021.1, read as the reverse complement.
TTCTAACGTGTCGCTTTCGGGCAAACTTGTGACCTCTAGATTGCCAAAGCGGGTGGTGCTGTCTTTGATCTTGTCCCACCACATCTCGGCCGTTCTGCCGCCATAGGGATAGACAATGACCTTGTCCGCTTTGCCGCAAGATTGACGCACAACTTTGTCACTCGGCAGCCCTAAAGCGACCCACAACTCAAGTTCTCCGCTTAGGCTTTTTTGCCAAATGTCGGGTTCATCATCCGTTGACAGCCCCTTTGTCATTTCCAGTTGCTCGTGCGCATTCAGCGCAAATGCAAGGATGCGCACCATCAACCGCTCATCCGTCTCAGACGGGTGTTTGGCAATGGTCAGCTTGTGGGTCTCGTAATAATGGCGATCCATATCAGAGACGGACAGTTCAACTTTGTAGATGGTCGATTTTAGCGCCATGATATGCCCCACAACAGCAAAGATAGCGTTGCCTAGTGCGTTTGGCGGCAATGTGGAAGCAGATAAACACCGCGCCCGTGCAGGATGAAGGTCCCCCGGGCGTCTTTCAACAAGGCGGGCGGAAGATACGGCACGTCGATGTGGAATGGTAGAAATAGTTGTTTGCAAAGATTGCGGAGACGATCGTCGTCAGTGACCTTTTGACCGGAACGCTCAAACCCTTGAATTGGCAAGTCAGGCGTTTGATGGCCAAACCGGTCACCTTCAGCCTGAGGACGTCAAAAACGACAACGCGGCAATTGTTCTGTCCGCCCTCTTTCGGCCGCCCAAGCCATAATCAATAAGGATTATACGAGAGCCTTGAATGTGTCCGCGACGTCGGAAATAGCCAAACAAGTGAACAGAGATGGAGGTTAAAGCGCGCTTTATCCTTACCAAAACAACACCGTAGCTCAGAACGACGAAGGGCCACCCGAAGGTGACCCTTATCGTAACCAGCTGGGTTTGCTGGTTAATTTGGAGCGGGCGAGGCGATTCGAACGCCCGACCCTAACCTTGGCAAGGTTATGCTCTACCCCTGAGCTACGCCCGCTTCCTTGAGGCGTGAGATACTTTCACCCGTCCGGCCCTGCAAGTGGAAAATCACACGGAACGGAAAAAAGTTGTTAGAACCAGAAAACAGCACGACAGAATGCCGAACCCCGCCCTTCAAAAAGAGATAAGCCGCCCCATGCACCGCTTTTTACACCTTATCGTTACGCTTTTTATGGTTCTGATCGCGCCTGCCACGCAAGCGCACGAAGGAACCCATGCGCCCGATGTGTTGGCAGTCGTAAATTCAGCGACCGTAATGGGACAAGACGTGGCGCTATCGCTGACGGTGACAGGTGCAGGCGGTCCATTGGCTTTGACGAGTCTATCTGCCGTTGGCGCACAACCCATTGTATTTGATCCGATCACTGTGAATTTTGCCCAAGACGTGACGGTCGAGGCTGTTCTAAGGTTTTCTGCCCCGCCTCCGGCCTCATTTACGCTTACGTTGGATTTTGGGCTGGTGGGTCAGAGCACATTGAATGTTGTGCCAAAACCGTAAGGCGAGAATGGCGAATAAAAACGATCGCGCGACGCTGATCGATCACTGCGAGCTGCGGGTTCAATGCGGTGATCCGGCTTAATCAGAAACCTCAGGCTTCTTTTCAATCAAGTCCCAACGGTTTCCAAACAAATCGCGAAACACCGCGACTGTGCCGTACACCTCGTAACGTGGGTCTTCTTCGAAGGTGACGCCCGCCGCGCGCAGTTTGGCGTGGTCGCGAACAAAGTCATCCGTTTGCAAAAACAGCCAAACCCGCCCGGCACCTTGATTGCCAATGGCCGCTTCCTGATCCGCCCCGTCTGCGCGGGCCAGCACAAACGTGCCCCCTCCCCCCGGAGGCCGGACTTCGACCCAGCGTTTGCGCCCCTGATCGATATCGGCGATCAGTTCGAACCCCATCTGAGTGCAATAAAAATCAATCGCGACGTCATAATCCGGTACGATCAAAGAGACTGAGGCAAGTTGCATGCCGCCAAAATTGCCAGTCCACGGCCCCGCGCGCAAGGGTTGCTTTAGGCCCGCCCCGCCCGCACAGCACCCGCCAACACCACAGTCAACGCGGCCAGCACCACAAGCACCGCAAAGCCGGTACGCAACGTTGTCGCATGGGCCACAAAGCCGATCAACGGCGGGCCAAGCAGCAACCCTCCGTAGCCAAGCGTCGACACCGAAGCGATGGCCGTGCCCGGCGACAAATGCGGATCGCGTGCAGCGCGCGAAAACGCCAGTGGCATGATAACAGCATAGCCCACCCCCATCAGCGCAAAGCCAAAAAGTGTCGCGCCGTAATTGGCCGAGACGATCGCGTATAGCGCGCCCGCGGTCGCAATCCCGCCCGCGATGCGCGCCGTCGGGGTTGGCCCCAGCGCGCGCGTGACCTGATCGCCCAACAGCCGTGTGATCACCATGGAGATCGAGAACACGCTATAACCCAAGGCCGCATGTGCAGCCGTGGCGTGCGTCATTTCAATCAGCAACAGCGCGCTCCAGTCCACCATCGCCCCCTCGCCCATCGACGTGCAAAACGCGATCACCCCCACAGCCACCAACGGCCCCCGAGGCAAAGGAAACAGTGGCATGTCCTTGCTAATGTTTCGGGTCGGCGACATCCAACCGATGCGTGCCCACGCCAGTGTGATCACGGCAAAGACCAAACCCACAGCGATAAAATGCAAAGTGATCCCAATGCCCCAATGTTCCGCGGCAAACCCGCTGGCGGCCCCCAGACCGGCACCCAGACTGAACATCGCATGAAAGGACGACATAACCGGACGGCCGATGTGGGTCTCGGCCTCGCCCGCCCATGTGTTCATCGCCACATCCATCGCCCCATGCGCTGCCCCAAACAACGCCAGCGCCACAGCCAGCGTCGCCACATTGGGCGCTATCGCGATCAAACCCAAGGCCACAGTGTACAGAACTGCGATCCTTAATGTGACAAAGGCCGCGCCCAAACGGTCGGCATAGCGCCCCGCCAGAGGAAAAGCTGCAATCGCACCTGCGGCCAGCAACAACAACAGCCACCCCAAATCGCCTGCATCAAGATCATAAAGCTGCGCAATCGCCGGAATGCGAGACGCCCAAATGCCATAAAGCGCCCCGTTCAAGACAAACATGGCAGAAACGGCGGTCCAAGTGGTGCGGTTTGTATGTGGTTGCACAGGCGCGATCCCAGCCAGTTGAAATGGGCAAAAGCCTGCCCCAGCGCACCCTGAGCCCCGCTCGTGTGCTGACACAAGGGATTTTCAAACCGGTTCGAAGCTTTGTTTCAATCTGCAAACAGATGTGCATCTTATGCATCAAAGCATCAAAGTGCCGCTACGGGTATTGCTGCCCAATGCGTTTGAAATATGCAGACAAGTGTGAACGGGTAATATCACTGTCATAACACAGGGGCGAACGACCACCTGGCTTTGACCATGCGCTGCGTTGTCCACACCGGCGTCCTGCTCGATCCCTGTTGTACGGGCACGGACAATTGCCCGGATACACCGAAATACTTTGTGATATCAGCACCTTATTGGCATTTTGAATGTCTGGCCTTGAGGGGGCGGAAATCGCGCGCTCACGTCGTGGCGCGGACACTGCAACAGGCGCCGGTTTGCGGTTGCTCAGGTAATCTTGAGACATCCAACCCACCGTCATAATGCCCGAGACAGAGCCTCTTACACGGCTCCATCCTGCTTGTGATTCCAGCACAACAAGTTTGGTGCCGCGACCAAAGGCGCCGACGCGTGCATTGGAAGTACCAGGCCCAGCGCGCACATTTACTCGGCTGCCAGTGACATATACATATGCGGGCGTACGGGTTTCGGGCACTGACGTGGTACTACGGAAAGCCACAGGTTGCGCGGTTTCTGAAAACAGCGCCTCTTTTTCGGGGTCATTGGGCAACGCCGTAATTTTGTCGGCCTTCACGACCACATGCGCTGAAGGGGTGGATAAAACTGAGGTGTCAGGTCCACCCGACTCGTCACCCAGCACAAGGCCAAGCCCAAAAAGCCCCACCATCCCATAGCCAGTCCATTTAAACACACCCATCGAAAATCAACCTCCAGTTGGAGGTTAACAATTGGTTAACACAATTCGCAAGCGTTAACGCTTGGTATCACTCCAATTCGACCAGCAAGTCCTTGGCGTCAATCTGCCCGCCGGGTGCCACATGCACCGCCTTCACGACCGCATCACGTTCGGCATGGATGCCCGTTTCCATTTTCATCGCCTCGATGGTCAGCAACAGATCGCCTTCGCTGACCTTTTGGCCGACTTGCACGCCCACGCTGGCCACCACGCCCGGCATTGGGGCGCCGATGTGGTCTGCGTTGCCGGCTTCGGCCTTGGGGCGTTGCACGGTGGTCGATTTCACCATGCGGTTCGGCACGCGGATCACACGGGGTGCACCGTTCAGTTCAAAGAACACCTTGGCTTCACCATCTTCGTTGGTTTCACCAACGGCCTGCAAACGGATTTCCAAAATCTTGCCTGGGTCAATCTCGGCCGAGATTTCTTCACCCGGCTCCATGCCGTAAAAGAACGTCTTGGTCGGCAGCACCCGGACGGGACCGTATGTGCGGTGACGGCCCATGTAATCAAGGAACACCTTGGGATACATCAGATATCCCGACAGATCCTCGTCATCGACCTCGCGTCCTTCCAATTGTTCGGACAAGTCCGTGCGCGTCGCTTCAAAGTCGACGGCAGGCACATCCGCGCCGGGGCGTGACAGGTTGGGCTCTTCGCCTTTCAGGATTTTTGATTGGATATCAACCGGGAAACCACCGGGAGGTTGGCCCAAATTGCCACGCATCATGTCGACAACTGAATCCGGGAATGCCACGTCTTTTTCCGGGTCTTCCACCTCGGTGCGCGTCAGCCCCTGAGACACCATCATCAGCGCCATGTCCCCCACCACTTTGGAAGACGGCGTAACTTTGACGATGTCGCCAAACATGTCGTTCACATCCGCATAGGTGCGCGCCACTTCGTGCCAGCGTTCCTCAAGCCCAAGTGATCGCGCCTGTGCCTTGAGGTTGGTGAACTGCCCGCCGGGCATTTCGTGCAAATACACTTCGGAACTTGGGGCCTGCATGCCGCTTTCAAAGGCCGCGTAGTGCTCGCGCACCGATTCCCAATAGTCCGAAATGTCACGCACCGCATCGATATCAAGGCCCGTGTCGCGGTCTGAATTCTGCAACGCCTCGACAACTGAACCAAGCGTGGCTTGGGATGTATTGCCCGACAGCGCGTCCATGGCACAATCGACGGCGTCCACGCCAGCCTCGGCTGCCGCCAGAATAGTGGCCGTCGCAATGCCCGCGGTGTCGTGTGTGTGGAAGTGGATCGGCAGGCCGACTTCTTGTTTCAACGCCTTGACCAGCACGCGTGCAGCGGCAGGTTTCAGCAGCCCGGCCATGTCCTTGAGGCCCAGCACATGTGCGCCTGCATCTTTGAGCTGGTTGCCCATCTCCACATAGTATTTCAGGTCATATTTCGCACGATCCGGGTTCAGGATATCGCCGGTATAGCAAATTGTACCTTCGCAGATTTTGTTCTGCTCTTGCACCGCATCCATAGCGACGCGCATGTTTTCCACCCAGTTGAGGCTGTCAAACACGCGGAACACATCCACGCCTGTGTCGGCGGCAACGCGCACAAATTCTTGCACCACGTTGTCGGGATAGTTGGTGTAGCCCACCCCATTGGCACCGCGCAGCAGCATTTGCGTCATCAGGTTCGGCATGCGTTCACGCAGATCGCGCAGGCGCTGCCATGGGCATTCCTGCAAAAAGCGATAAGCCACATCAAACGTCGCCCCACCCCAGCATTCCATGCTGAACAGTTGCGGCAAGTTGGCGGCATAGGCCGGTGCGACCTTGATCATGTCGTGGCTGCGCATACGCGTAGCCAGCAAAGATTGGTGCCCGTCGCGCATCGTTGTGTCGGTGATCAGCAGTTGTTGTTGTTGCTTCATCCAATCGGCAACCGCCTGCGGACCCTTTTGTTCCAACAGATTACGGGTCCCCATTTGATGCGACGGATCCGCCTGCAAGGCCGGTGGTTTTGGCTGTTTCAGATCCGTGCGGGGGCGTGGGCGGTCTTTGACCTCGGGGTGCCCGTTCACAGTGATGTCGGCGATATAGGTCAGCACCTTGGTGCCACGGTCGCGACGGCGCTTGAATTGGAACAGGTCCGGCGTCTCGTCGATGAACTTGGTGTGGTAGGTGTTATCAAGGAACGTCGGGTGCTTGAGCAAGTTTTCGACAAAAGAGATGTTGGTACTGACGCCGCGAATACGGAATTCACGCAGCGCGCGGTCCATGCGCGCGATCGCCATTTCAGGGGTCGGTGCCTTGGCGGTGACTTTGGTCAGCAGGCTGTCGTAATAGCGCGTGATGACGCCGCCAGCATAAGCAGTGCCGCCATCCAGACGAATGCCCATGCCCGTGGCCGAACGATAGGCCGTTAGACGACCATAATCGGGAATAAAGTTGTTTTGTGGGTCTTCGGTGGTGATCCGGGTTTGCAGGGCGTGACCAGTCAAACGCACATCATCTTGGCTGTCTTTTCCGGTGGCTTCGGCAATGGTTTTGCCTTCGGCGATCAGAATTTGGGCGCGCACGATGTCGATGCCGGTGACTTCTTCGGTCACGGTGTGTTCGACTTGGACGCGGGGGTTTACCTCGATGAAATAGAATTTGCCGTCATCCATATCCATCAGGAATTCGACGGTGCCGGCGCATTCATAACCCACGTGCTTACAGATTTTGTGACCCAATTCGCAGATATCTTTGCGCTGCTTTTCGGTCAGGTACGGTGCGGGTGCGCGTTCAACGACCTTTTGGTTGCGCCGCTGCACAGAACAGTCGCGTTCAAACAGGTGGTACATGCCGCCATGTTTGTCGCCAAGAATTTGCACCTCAACGTGGCGCGCCTTGAGGATCATCTTTTCAAGATATCCCTCGCCGTTGCCAAAGGCGGCTTCGGCTTCGCGGCGACCCTCAAGCACCTTTTCCTCGACCTCGGATTCGTCTGCGATGGGGCGCATCCCGCGCCCGCCGCCGCCCCATGACGCCTTAAGCATCAACGGGTATCCAACTTCTTTGGCCTCGGCTTTGATCGCTTTCATGTCGTCGCCCAGCACTTCTGTGGCTGGAATGACGGGCACGCCAGCCTCGACTGCCACGCGACGCGCCGAAGCTTTGTCGCCCAGCGCGCGCATGGTTTCGGCGCGCGGGCCAATAAAGGTGATGCCGTTTTGTTCGCAGGCATCCACGAATTCAGGGTTTTCCGACAGCAGACCATAGCCCGGGTGGATCGCATCAGCGCCACTTTCGCGCGCCACGCGGATCATTTCTTCGATGCTGAGGTAGGCGGCAACCGGGCCCAGCCCCTCGCCGATGCGGTAGGCTTCGTCAGCCTTGAAGCGGTGCAGACCTAGTTTGTCTTCTTCGGCGTAGACGGCGACCGTTTTCTTGCCCATCTCATTGGCGGCGCGCATGATGCGGATCGCAATTTCGCCCCGGTTTGCAATGAGGATTTTGTTAAATTCGGGCATAGTACGGATACTCCAATGCGGTCTTTGCAGGTGCAGCAAATCTTTGATTGTGCAGTTGCAGCACTTATTAAGGCGTTTGCTTGCGCTCAGCAACTCGTAGTTCTGGGTAGAAATGGGCCATTTACGGTTATCGCGCGGCCTTTTCTGCGATCCCGGACGTGCCTTGACGGCGCGCCAGCTCTGTCATCACGTCCGACAGGTCCACATCGCGCGCGGCCAGCATCACCAACAAGTGGTACAAAACATCTGCCGCTTCGCTGGTCAGCGCCGCCTTGTCATCCTTTATGGCTTCGATGATGGCCTCGATCGCTTCTTCCCCGAATTTCTCGGCACATTTTTCGGGGCCCTTGGCGAACAGTTTTGCTGTCCAAGAACTGTCAGGGTCTGCGCCTTTGCGGGCTTGGATCGTGGCAAATAGGTCGTCTAAGGTCATCTGTGCAACTCCGCCAAACGGGTATCTTTCATAAAAATCGCATCCACCATTGCAAACGCCTCGGGCGCAAAAGAAGACCCAACGATGTCTGCCCTGTCCAGATAAGTTGCCGATGCCCCATCGCCTTGGCTTTTCGTATCCAAGACGCGGAAACCTTCTGTCTCGACATTATATTCTAAATCGAAAACCCACCGGTTTTCCGCCAGAGCCCCGTCACTCCAATCCCCGGTCGCGATGCGAAACACAGCTGGGTGTTCTGGATGCGCACCTGAAAAGCGCACGAAGTAAAATCCAAGCCAACCATTGGGGCCTTCGATGTCTCCGCTGATCTTTGTCGTTGTTTTACCACAGCAATCGCACGGAATCTGCTCGTGATCGCCTTCGAGAACAGTGATCTGTTCCCAGACCTGTGTCATGTCAGCCTCATGGCGAGGCCTGCGGCCGCCATGTGGGCCTTGGCCTGTGCAATTGTGAAATCCCCAAAGTGAAAAATCGACGCGGCCAGCACCGCAGAAGCACCACCTTGCGTCACGCCGTCCACGAGGTGATCAAGAGTGCCGACGCCGCCCGACGCGATGACGGGGATAGAAACCGCATCAGAAATGGCGCGCGTCAGTGGCAGGTTGAAACCTGCGCGCGTTCCGTCACGATCCATTGAGGTCAAAAGGATTTCCCCTGCCCCTTTTGCTGCCGCCATGCGTGCAAAATCCACGGCATCGATGCCAGTTGGTTTGCGGCCCCCGTGGGTAAAGATCTCCCATTTGCCGGGGCTGACGGTTTTGGCGTCGATCGCGCACACGATACACTGGCTGCCAAACTGATCAGCCGCGCGTGTCAGCACATCCGGGTCCGCCACAGCGGCCGAGTTGAACGACACCTTGTCAGCGCCCGCCAACAAAAGCGCGCGCACATCCGCCACCTCGCGCACGCCGCCCCCCACTGTGAGTGGGATAAAACACTGTTCAGCGGTGCGCCGCACCAGATCAAACATTGTGCCGCGGTTTTCGTGGGTCGCGTGGATATCGAGAAAGCAAAGCTCGTCCGCGCCCGCCGCATCATAGGCGCGCGCAGCTTCGACAGGGTCGCCTGCATCCACAAGATCGACAAAATTAACGCCTTTGACAACGCGGCCATCGGCGACATCCAGACAGGGAATGATACGGGTTTTAAGCATGGAGTGTCTGATAGAGCGCTTTGGCCTCGGTGAAAAGGGCACGCTGGGGTGGCGATACATTTGAGCGGTGGAATTGAGTATTTGTAGAACAATGAAGCAAATGTGTTCGTCCATGCAACGACGTCATGTTTGCCTAATGGGTGTGGCTGTGCATGATCACTGACAAGGTGCGTTGTTCTGTCAGGAAAGCGTATCAGTACGGTTTGCTTAATATTTTGTACGACAATGAGGAGATAACGTTATGAAAATGTTGATCGCGCTGGCGCTCAGCTTGGTTTTGGGAGGAACGGCTATGGCCGAGGATCACAGCAAAGACATCGTGCGCAAAGCCGCCAAGGCAGGCGTTGTGGAAACTGTGGACCAATTAGTGGCCACGATGGAAGGTGCGGGTCTGAAGATCTTTGCCCGCATCGATCACGGGGCTGGTGCCCAGTCGATTGGTGAAGATGTTGGCGCATCGCAGCTGTTGATCTTTGGCAATCCCAAAGTGGGTACACCTGCCATCAAAGATGACCGCATTTCGGGATTGTTTTTGCCGCTCAAGGTGTTGGTCTATGAAGATGCCGAGGGCAAGACGATGATCGCCTATGAAACGCCCAAAGCGAACCTTGGTAAGTTGGGTGGCGTGTCTGAAGACGCCCCCTATCTGGCTGTTATGACAGGTGCATTGGCGAAATTCACCGATGGCGTGGCTGAATAAGCTTTAGCTTTTCAACACATCAAGGGCGGCGGCCAGATCAATGGCCCCGTCATACAAGGCCCGCCCCGATATCGCGCCTGCGATAATGTTGGTGGCCTTGAGCGCGCGCAAATCCTGCACCGATGACACACCCCCCGATGCAATCACGGGAATGCTGACGGCGCTTGCCAACGCCTCGGTGGCATTGATGTTTGGCCCGCCCATTGCACCATCGCGGTTGATGTCGGTGTAGATGATGGCCGCGACGCCTGCATCCTCGAACGACTTGGCAAGGTCTGTGGCATCCACATCCGTCTCGTTCGCCCAGCCTTTGGTCGCGACTTTCCCGCCACGTGCATCGATGCCGACTGCTACATGGCCGGGGAATGCGCGTGCCGCTTCGCGCACCAAATCGGGGTTCTCGACGGCGACGGTGCCAAGAATGACGCGTTCTAACCCCTTGTCGAGCCACATCTCGATCGTGGCCATGTCCCGGATACCGCCGCCCAATTGGGCCGGGACCGGGCAGGCTTTTAGAATTGCTTCGACCGGGGCCGCGTTGATCGGTGCGCCAGCAAATGCGCCGTTCAGATCAACCAGATGCAGCCACGTGCAGCCCGCTTCCACAAAGGCCCGCGCCTGCGCGGCAGGGTCGTCGTTGAACACAGTTGCGCTGTCCATGTCGCCATGTACTAGGCGCACGGCCTGCCCGTCTTTAAGGTCGATGGCGGGGTATAGGATCATGGTGTGTTGGCCTTTCGCAGCAGTTGCGCGTCGTTTGTCACCTTGCGTCACGATTTGCAACGCGACCCTAGGTCATTGTTGATTTGGAATGGCAGGTTGCCGCAAGGTTTCGCCCATAGTGGAGGAGAACACGCATGAAACATATGATAATTGCAGCGGCAATGACAGTTTTGGCAGGCACGGCTTTGGCCGATCCGGTCGAGGGCACATGGAAAACGCAAGTTGACGATGGCGCTTTTGCCCATGTCGCCATGACGACATGTGGCGCCAAAATCTGTGGAACAATCGCCAAAGCCTTTGACGCCAACGGCCCGATTGCGTCCGAGAACATCGGAAAACAGCTGGTTTGGGACATGGTGCCGGGCGGCAATGGCAACTATGGGTCGGGCAAAATCTGGCAACCCTCAACCGGCAAGGTCTTTAAATCAAAGATGGCGCTAAGCGGTAATACACTGAACGTGTCGGGCTGTGTCGGCCCTTTTTGCAAAAAACAGACATGGTCACGGGTGAACTAAGTCACCCAAACACTTGGACCGTTTTTAAAACCCGCGCCGCATAGGTGCGGGTTTTTTTATGCCCCCTGCCCGTTTACAACTTTGACGAAATTATTCCCGTATTGAAGCCACCCATGCGCAATTCACCAAACAAGCGTTGGTATTCGATCTTTGGACAGCGATTTTGGATCACCGTCACACCGCGCGCGCGCGCCTTTTCTGCGGCTTGTGCGTGGAACACGCCGATTTGCATCCAAATGGTTTTGAGGGCCGGAAAAGTGGCCAATGCTTCGTCGACAATCTCAGGCACCGCGTCAGATCGGCGAAAGATGTCGACCATGTCTATGGGCGGTGTCAGATCGCCAAGGCTTGCGACGACGGGTTTGCCCAATAACGTTTGCCCTTCATAGACTGGATTCACTGGAAACACAGTGTACCCTTTAAGGCCAAGATAGCGCGCCACAAAATAGCTGGGCCGTACCGGATTGGTCGACACGCCCACGACGGCCACTGATTTTGCGCCCTTTAGCACATCGCGTAAATGCTGATCCGAATAGGTTTCGTTCATATTTCCCCCTGCCGTTGGGGCCATGCTGACAAAAAAACGCCCCGATCGCAAAGCGAAAGGGGCGTAAAAGGTATGGAACGAGGGACAGTGAAAAAGTCTGCAGGAGTTCCGTGCCTACAGTTCATGAATTGAAGATACGGCTTTGAGTGCAAAGAGATAGTGAGTCTCTCAAAGCTGTGAACGAACGTTTGAAAAAGAGAGGTTTTGAGCGCTTTGTTACAAAATCAGTCAAAAATATCTTCGATAATCTCAAACGCGTCTTCAAACATCTCTCCCCAAGGGGATTTCTTGCGTTTGGTTTTAGACTTTTTTTGTTTCTTGGGCTTGTTGGCGAAACTGCGCACCCTTGACGGACCCACCAATTCGCGATCGCCTGAATGGTGGCGCGGCAACATCTTGAGATCGTGCAACGGTGCCCCGCACCCCGAACAGGCCAATTCGTGGCGCGTCGCTGCGCTGAGCACCAATGCCGCACGGGTGCCGCAATAGCAGCAAGTGGCAATTTTGGTCGGATAAGCGATGTCTTTGCCCCCTTTTATGCGTGATCCTTAGATGCATATAGGGCAATCGCCGCCGCATTTGAGACATTGAGCGACCCAAACCCAGCATGTGCGTCAATCCGCACCAACATATCGCAGGTTTCGCGCGTCTTTTGGCGCAGACCCGGCCCTTCGGCACCCAGAACCAATGCGATGGGACGATCTTTGCCCCCTTGCAGGGCCGTTTCTATGGTGTGATCTGCCTCGCCGTCGAGCCCGAGCACTAGATAGCCCATGCCCTGAAGTTCAATGATCGCATCCGCCAAATTGCGCACTCGTACGTAAGGCTGACGTTCCAGCGCACCCGAGGCGGTCTTGGCCAGCGCGCCGGTTTCAGGTGCTGCATGATGGCGCATCCCGATAACGGCAGAGGCCCCCAGCACTTCGGCCGATCGAAGAATCGCGCCAACATTGTGCGGGTCCGTCACACGATCGAGCAGAATCAGGCGCGGATTTTCCGCCCCAATCGCCACATCGGCAAGATTGCCCCACTCTAATGGCTTAACTTCTAACGCAGCCCCTTGGTGCACCGACCCCGGATCAAGAGGCGCTGTAAACTTGCGCGCATCGACCACTTCGGGCGTGATACCCGCAGCTTCGATTGCATCGGCCAGCTTGTTTTGCGCATTCAGCGTCACAATCAGCCGCACTTTGATGCGATTGGGGTTCACCAGTGCATCGCGCACGGCGTGATGCCCAAACAGCCAAACCGTGGCTGCGGCATCCGCCCTTTTCGACTGTTCTTTCTGGACGACCCATTTGGGTTTTTTCATCTCAACCTCACTGATGCGCGGGCCATGTTACCGGCGCACTGATTTTCTGCCTTGACCCTTCAATACCGTGGCGATAGTCACGCGCTCACGCCAGTTCGGGTTTAACGACCTAATGGCGTAGTGGGCGACAGGCCGCAAGGTGTGGCAGGGGACTGTAACTCCCTCGCGGAGACGCACGCCTGGTTCGATTCCAGGGTCGCCCACCACTTAATATTTTAAAAACAACCGCTTAGAGGGCGCGCACGCGACGGTACCCCCTATGGGTCTTCCATTTAAAAGATTGCTTTCGTGATGGCTAACTAGTTAGCCCGGAAAACGTCTTAACAGTCAGAAAATTAAACGGAAGTTTTGGCTAATTCTGTTGAAAAACTCTTGTTGATTTGAAGTGCTATCACTGATTCAATTTACCTGTAAATGCAGGGGGATTGACGATGTTAGGACCAAAGCAAGAGGCGCAAGGCGCGTTGTTTTATGAGTTCTCGATTGACGATCATGTGCCTCAAGATCATCTGCTACGTTCGATTGATCGGTTTGTGGACCTGAGCAGCATTCGGGCACATCTTGCAGAATCCTACAGCCACACTGGCCGTCCATCTATTGATCCAGAACTACTGATCCGCATGCTTCTTGTTGGGTATTGCCTCGGCATCAGGTCCGAGCGCAGGCTTTGCGAAGAGGTGCATCTCAACCTTGCCTACCGCTGGTTCTGCCGCCTTGACCTTGCGGACCCAGTACCGAACCATTCGACGTTTTCGAAGAACCGGCACGGGCGTTTCCGCGATAGTGGTCTTCTGCGTCACTTGTTTGAAACGAGTGTGGCACGTTGCATTGCAGACGGTCTCGTCAGTGGCCAACGCTTTGCGGCAGATGCCAGTTTGATCGAGGCGGGTGCCAACAAACAGAACTCGACACGGAAGGAAGATTGGGACACTGGCACCATCAAGCCAGAGGATGCGCCGCGCGCCGTGCGTGAGTATCTCGACGTTCTTGACGATGCGGCCTTCGGCGCGGCATCCGAGGTGGAACCCAAGTTCACATCCCACTCTGACCCTGCAAGCCAGTGGACTGCGGCACGCAAAGGCCCCGCGTTCTTTAGCTATTCCACAAATTATCTCATCGATACGGATTACAGCGTAATTGTTGACGTTGAAGCGACACGGTCGATCCGGCAAGCTGAAGTTGGGTCTGTTCGCACGATGTTGGATCGGGTCAAGGACACATTTGATCTGCATCCTGAACGCATCATAGCAGATACCGCTTACGGATCAGGCCCAATGCTTGGCTGGTTGGTCAAGCGTGGGATCGCGCCACATATTCCAGTGATTGATCAAGCGAAACGAGCAGAAGGCGTTTGGACCAGAGATGCCTTCACATGGGATCCGGAAAGTGATCGTTACATCTGCCCTGAAGGTCATGATCTTAAACAATTCCGTCGCAATTACTCAGACCCGAACCGAGGGCCAACCGGCAAAGGGACAGCGAGGTATCGTTCACTTAAACTGACATGTCAGGCCTGTCCCTCGAAAGCTCAATGTTGCCCAGATAGCGACACACGAACGATAAACCGTGAACCAAACGAAGGCGCCCGCCAGGTTGCCCGCGACATATCCAAGACCAAACAATATGTCATCTCGATGCGGCTCAGAAAGAAAGTGGAAATGCTCTTCGCCCACCTCAAACGCATTCTCGGCCTCGGAAGGCTGCGATTACGTGGACCATGCGGTGCAAACGATGAATTTCTCCTCGCCGCAACCGCCCAAAACCTTCGTAAACTATCCAAGATCTTTCCTGCACTGCAGCAAACGCGCAAGGCCTGACAAAAAAGGCGCTTACGCCCCATACAAGGGGCGACTTTCTGCGCTAGCAACACAGTGTTTTTCCACAGAATGGGCGGAAACTAGACCTTCGCTGCGGGTACAAACCAGATTGCACAGCGCGAAAAAAGCGGTCATTCCTAGCGACGATACGGTCTTTTGAATATGCAAACGCAGCTCGGGTCCGCAAGGAACCCACTTTGCCTGATACTCCAGTCTGAGTGAATTCCTGCAAGCGCAGATGTGTCTTCGTTCATTGTTGGCTGGCAATCTTGATTATGAGCGGCACCTCTATCTTAGAACAGGCGCTACTTGGCCAGAAGCACCGCGAGCTGCGCAGCTGATCGGACACCGTCAATTAACCGAACAGTTCCAGTTTCACTAAGATATTCTGGGATATGGACCATACCGGCACAGCCAAGGACGACTGTCTCAACTTTGTCTTCAGAGACAGCACGATAGATTTCACGCACGACGGCAGGTGCGGTTCCGGTTGGGTCTGTCTCTAGATCTAAAACAGGTACACCACAGGCGCGGACGCGGGCCAGTTGTGACGTGAAGCCGTAGGCATCGATGTTGCTTTCCAGAATAGGCACAGAAACAGACAGGGTGGTTACGACTGAAAATCGGTGCCCTGAAAGTACAGCCATGTGATATGCGGCTTGGCCGATACCAATGACTGGACATGACGCAATGTCGCGGGCGGCGTCCAGCCCTGTATCATCAAAGCAGCCGATGATAATCGCCTTTGCGCCTGCATCAGATGCTTGACGCACCAGCGTCAGCAAAGGGGGAATGCAGGCCGCGCCGTCCTCAGCGCCTTGGATGGCGGCGGGTCCATTGTGGGAGGTCCAGCCCTCCAGCGCGACGCCCGCTTTCGATGCCGTTTCCACCATCACTTGCGTCATAGCCTCTGTGCAGTTGGGGTTGATCAGGACAATCATCAGACGGCCTTTCCCGCGTCGCTGCCTGCGCGCGCTTTACGGCGATTGCTGAGGAGTGCGAGGGCGAGGAACACACCAATGATCAAAAGCGAGAATAACGTTGTCAGCGTGCCAAGAGCATACAGCACGGGCGAGGTCACATTGGTCGTCATCCCGTAAATTTCGAGTGGCAAAGTGTTGTAGCTACCTGCCGTTAACAAAGTGCGCGCGAATTCGTCATAGCTGAGCGTGAAACCAAACAATGCGACGCCAATCAGCGAGGGTGCAATT
This sequence comes from Tateyamaria sp., assembly GCF_039940735.1. Classification (GTDB taxonomy): domain Bacteria; phylum Pseudomonadota; class Alphaproteobacteria; order Rhodobacterales; family Rhodobacteraceae; genus Tateyamaria. The sequence goes on along the minus strand of NZ_JBDVGB010000021.1, from coordinate 25,276 downwards.
ATTGGCAAAACAACATGGCGGATTGTTTGCCAAGGGGATGCCCCTAGATCGCGGGCGGCTTCTTCGAAGCTTTTGTCGAAACGGTTAAAAACCGCGAACATGATCAGCAGGCCGAAGGGCAGCGTCCATGTCAGCTGTGCGCCAAAGCCGGAGGTCGACCAATGCACATCGAGCCCACTTTGCGAAAACAGCAACCCAACGCCCAACGACACAAGGATTGACGGGATCACCAGCGCCGTAATGATCAGGTAGAACAGGATGCGAGAGCCTGCGAATTTCTTGCGAAAGGCTAAGCCACCCATAACTGAGGCGACCACAGTTGTGACCATGACCATCAGGCCCAACACGATTGAACGGCGAAAGCTGCCCCAAATGTCACCGACGGCCTGTTGTTCGAACAGGTCGTAGAACCAATACATGGATACGCCACGCATCGGAAATGTAAGCCCACCACCTTCGCCTTGGAACGACAGTATGCCAATCGTCAGGGTCGGACCGTAAAGGAACAGCACAAACAGCGCGAAGAAAGCGGAGAGGACGTAGAATGATTTTGGGCGCGGTTCCATTACAGTTCCTTCCGAATGTCGACAAAGCGTAAAAGGATGCCGATGGTGATCAGTACTGTCGCCAGCAATACAATTGCCGTGGCCGACGCGCTTGGGTATTGCAGCAAAGCGATGTCGTTTGAGATCAAACGACCGACGTTCGCGGATTGGCTGCCCGACATGAAACGAACTGTTATGAAATCGCCCATCACCAGTGTGACAACGAAAATGGTGCCAATCATAATCCCTGGCTTGGTCAACGGTATAATGACGTTCCACAAGATTTGTGCGCCGTTTGCACCTGCATCCCGCGCAGCTTCGATCAGGGATTTGTCGATCCGCATCATCGTGTTGAAGATCGGTACGACCATGAACAAGGTGTAGAGGTGAACAAATGCGAGGATGACGGCGAAATCTGAGAACAACAGCCATTCTACCGGTTCGTCTATTATGCCCCAAGACATCAGCGTGGAATTGGCGATGCCATTGCGACCGAGAAATGGGATCCAGCTGATCATGCGGATGATATTAGAGGTCCAGAACGGGATTGTGCACAACAGGAAAAGTGCGATTTGCCATGTCAGGCTACGAATATGGAATGCCAAATAGTACGCAACGGTAAACCCGATGACCAAGGTAAAGGCCCATGTAATGAATGCATATTTGAACGTGTTGAAAAATACGGTGTAGATGACGGGTGACCCAAACAGGAACGCGTAATTGTCCCATTCAAAGGCCGGAATGATGGAAAATTCGGTCGCACGCCAAAAGCTGACAACTAGGATTAGGACAATCGGCATCACAAGAAAAACCAGCAGCACAGCCGCAAGAGGAGACACCATCAGCCATCCGGTTACATTGCGATTTTCTAACAGCTTTTTCATGAGTATTCTTTGTATTGATTGGGGTGGGTGCGCCGTTTGGCGCACCCGTTGGTCGTTTTTAAGCGGCAATAAATTCGTTCCACTTGCGGACCATGTATTGGTTTTCGTCCATGACGGAGTTCCAGCACACAACTGATCCCATACGATCAAGGAAGGCCCCACCATCGCGAACTTCACCTGCACCGGCCAGTTTGTCGCCAGTCGGGGACAAGATGTCACCTTCGGCGGCTTTGCCTTCGTACCAAAAGCCCCATTCGTCTGCTGTCATGAACTCTTTCGACGTTTCTGGCACAGCAGAGTAATAGCCCTGACGCATCAGATAGCCGCCAACCCAACCAGAGAGGTACCAGTTGATGTATTCATAGGCAGCTTCAAGCTCCAGACCAGACAGTGCAGCAGAGATGCCCAAACCACCGCCCCACGAGCGGTAACCTTCTTCCAAAGGCTGGTAGACGCATGGGACACCTTGCGATTTGACGGCTGTGATCGCAGGGGACCACATGGACTGGATAACAACTTCGCCGGACGCCATCAGGTTGACGCTTTCGTCAAAGGATTTCCAGAATGCGCGGAACTGGCCGTTTTTCTTGGCTTCAGTAAAGATGCCGAGTGTCAGATCAATCTCTTCTTTGGTCATGTTGCCTTTGTCGGGGTAAGTGTATTCCCCCATAGATTCCACGACCATTGCCATGTCCATGATCCCGATGGATGAGATATCAAGGATCGAGGCCTTCCCCTTAAATTCAGGGTTCAAAAGTTCGGACCAATTTTTGATCGGACGTCCGATCAGATCGGGGCGGATGCCCAGTGTATCGGCGTTATAGATCGTCGGGATCAAGGTCATCCAACCGGACTCTTCTTGTACAAAGTCCTTGCCGTTCGGGCCAGACGTAAAGCCAACCGTGTGCGGCGCTGTGCCTTGAGCAATTGTGCTCTCAGGTGTCAAAAGACCGCTGCGGAACGTGCCGGCGATCTTGTCGTAATTGGCGATTTTGGACGTGTCCATTGCCTGCATGTTGCCGGCGGCCCAAACCTTTTTACAGATAAAATACTCGATGTCAGCAATATCGAAGCTGTTGGGTTGTGTGGCTGCACGTTGTGTCACACTGTCCGTATCCAACGCGGTCATCTCAAGCGTAAACCCAAGATCTTCTTTAACTTTATTGGCTACATCATTGAGGTTGGACACACCGGTGCCGAACTGGCGAATAGTGACATCCTTGATGTTTTGCGCCCAAAGCATGGGCGCGCCTAATGTTGTTGATCCGGCAGCGATTGCTGTGGACGCAGCACCTTTCAACAATGTGCGGCGGCTTAAGCCAGTACGGGAAGTAAACTTTGTCATTCGTCGTCTCCTTGTCGGTTGTGAAATGCCGCGTTTATGCGGTCAGTGGGTGAAGGTTTTTGGCATCCCAATGCAGACCAATCTGGTCGCCAGGCTGATGCGGGGTCGTAAAGTAATCTGCTTCGGGTACGATGGCTGTCACTTCTTGGTCGCCTGCAATGCGCGACCTCAAAGAGACGTGGGTGCCTTGGTATTCAACATCAGTCACCTGTGCGTTCAACGTGCCCTTTTCCTGACCAGTGACGGTCACTGCATCAGTGCGAATTGCGAAGCTCCCATTGGGCAGCGCGATAACGTTGTGGCAGCCCATAAACTGCGCCACGAAACGGGTTTTAGGCGCGTTGAACACATCGCGTGCCGGGCCTGCCTGTTCGATTACTGCGTCATTCATCACGACGATTTCATCTGCCAACGCTAGAGCTTCGTCTTGTCCGTGGGTGACATGGAGAAAACTGATCCCTAGTTCCTTTTGCAGTTTTTTAAGTTCGCCGCGCATTCGAATGCGTAAAAAGGGATCAAGTGCAGACAGCGGTTCATCCAGCAACAAGACCTCAGGGCGCGTGATCAGCGCTCTGGCCAGCGCAACACGTTGTTGCTGCCCTCCTGACAACTGGTCAGGCAGACGATCGGCCAATACGCTCAGGTCTACCAGTTCCAGCATCTCGCCTGCTTTGGTGTAACGTTCTTTTGTATCAATCCCCTTCATTTTCAAACTGAAAGCGATGTTGTCGCGTACGTTAAGATGAGGAAATAAAGCGTAGTTCTGAAACATCATCGCTGTGCCACGCTGCGCGGGCGGAAGGGTGGAAATGTCACGGCCTGACAGCAAAATTGCTCCCTCAGTCACACTTTCATGGCCAGCGATCATTCGTAGCGTTGATGATTTGCCACACCCCGATGGACCGAGCAAACAGGTATAAGAGGACGGCTGGAACCGATGCTGAATCGCATCTACCGCAACCGTCGGTCCATAGCGTTTGGTGACATCCACCAATTCCAGATCATGTTTCGCAGTCATGTACGCTCCTGTGTTGAAACCACCGGAGTGCCCTGATGACGTGATTTCAAATAGTGCCTGCGGTTTCCAAAGAGAAGTCAGGGAAATGGCAAAAAAATGAGCGGATCAATTCCAAAATGCGCAATTACTGAACACAATGGTGACGCATTATTGTATACAATAATGGCATGCCTTGTTCACGCATCATGTCTCTGGCATCTGTGATTCTGAAGGAAACACCTATGTCGGCCATGCACATTTCCACGCCCAAGCCACAAGATGCCACACAAAAAGTGGTTGATGCGTTGGCCTTGGCGATCCATGAACATCGTCTCGCGCCGAGAACGAAGCTGGGCGAGGATGAAATCGGTGAAATCTACAACGTATCTCGCACAGTTGTACGCGCAGCACTCCAATCTCTTGCACATATTCAGCTTGTGGAAATTCAGCGTAATAAAGGGGCCTTTGTCGCAAGTCCTACCCCACGCGAGGCTCGCGAAGTATTTGAAGCGCGTGCTTTATTGGAACCGCGCACTGCCCGTTCCGCGGCCGGCCGCGCCACGCCAAACGACATTGAAATTCTGAACGAACACATTACCCGAGAACATGCGGCCATCGATGCTGGTGACAATGGTCGTGCGCTAAACCTGTCAGGGCGCTTCCATATCGAAATCGCGCGGATTGCGGATCAGGACACGATTGGGCGGTTTATTGAAACGCTGATCGCTCGCTCCTCGCTAGTCATCGCGCTTTATTGGCGGCGCGAAAGTGCTTTGTGCGAAAGCCACGCCCATCATGCACTGGTGCAAGCTATTGCCGATGGAGACGAACAAAACGCGGAAGAACTGATGCAAAGCCATCTCGTGGATCTAAACTCGGCCCTCGATTTACGTGATCGCCCCATTCAAGCGCAAAACCTGCGGGAATTGCTGCAAACGTCACATGAATAGAAAACCGGTCTGAAACTGGTCTATGGAAGGCTTCCTTTTGGTGGGACACTGGCGTGTGTTTATCGCTATTGCACAGGCGCTTCGCGCCCCGCAGCGAACCTAGGCTACAACCCAAATCGAGCAAGTGCAGCACACGGCGGCTATGTGGGTTGCCACCGCAGCATCTCGACCTAGCCGTAGATGGCGGGAATGGGCTGTTCGTCTCGGCCAGCGCTAATGGCGGAAGCCCGACCTCAAAGTGTTCAACAAACTTCTTCCTTACCGGTACGCATCTTAACTATCTGCGATTTCTTTAATGTGAATTTGAATGTTTGGTTAAAGGCCAAGCTCACTTAAGCTGGGATGGTCGTCTGGCCGTGGGCCAAGTACTGGCCAATGAAACAAGCGTTGGTCTTCTGGGATTGGGACGTCATTAATCGACGCGTGCCGCATGGCCATGTAGCCGTTTTCATCGAATTCCCAGTTTTCGTTGCCATGGGCGCGAAACCATTGACCGTCTGCGTCGTGGTATTCGTAGCAAAACCTTACCGCGATACGATTGCCGTTGTGGGCCCAAATTTCTTTGATCAGGCGATAATCTGTTTCGGTCGACCATTTGTCGACCAAGAAGGTTTCGACTTCAGCACGGCCATTTATAAACTGCGACCGATTCCGCCAACGGGTTTCAGGGGTATAGGCCATGGCGACCTTTGCCACATCGCGACTATTCCATGCGTTTTCGGCCATACGTACTTTTGTAACAGCGTCTTCATAACTGAAGGGGGGCAACGGAAGGCGGGGCGTATTTATACTTGTCATTTAGTGGCCTGTCATTTTCATTTGTTTTTATCGATCGGTTTCAAACTGTCGAAGTCACGGCTTGTCTTGTCCCGTGCGTTCACAACTTTATGAAGCCATTTTCTGGGCGCCGTTACGTCGCGCGGCGATACAACTTGCCAAATAATCTGCGTCTTCACCAACGGCTAGAAAACGTCCTGAGCCCCATGTGTTCAGCCATCCCAGTCCTAAGAAATATGCACCAGGCACGTCACAAATGCCGCGATCGAAGACGGGCCTGCCGTGATCATCAAAAACGTCAAGGTCGATCCAGCTGTAATCTGGTCTAAACCCGATACACCACAAGACCGAAGTGATCCCTTTCTCGGCCAGATCGATCTCTGATATCTCAGTCTCTGGACGCCAAACTTTTTGGAATGCGGGTTCTGCGGGAGCCTCGATGCCGTTTTTGTCAATATAGGCGTCAATTGCATCACGTATGCCGCAATAGCTTTTGTCTGCGTCATCAAGGTTGGTTTCCAAATCAGGAAGGAACTGCGCCTTAGTTCCATCAAATCCTGCAAGGCTTCCGTAAAGATTCAGGCCATCCAACGCGAATTTTCGCAAGTCGATTTCGTGACCACCATCGCGGCCTGTCATGTAGTGGTTCGTCTTTGCTCGAGCGTCGATCCCCAAGGGATGATTGTCGACGGTGAGGGCGTAATGCCCCATTTCGTAAAGCCAATCGGTTGCGTCACGCCCGCGATACATCCGAGGGGAGCGTGGAGCGGGACCAACGGCCAAATGGACATCGCGACCTTTGATACGCATGTCTTCCATCAATTGCACACCGGACTGCCCAGTTCCCACGATCAAGGTCGCGCCATCTGGCATAGTTTCAGGATTTCGATAATCCGTGGTCTGCATTTGCAAAATCGACGGGTCAAGATTTGCGGCATAATCCGGGATGATCGGGGTGTCATAACCGCCCGTCGCAATAACGACCTCATCTGCAATCCAGTTCCCGGCCGTGCTTGTGATATCAAACCTGCCGTCAACACGGCGCGATACTTTTTGAACGGTAACACTTTCGATGACGGGCGGGTCAAAGCTGCCTACGAAGGCTTCGAGGTAATCAATAATCTCGTCTTTAAGCATATAGCCGTCAGGGTCATTTCCAGCATAAGGAAAGTCCGGCAGGCGACATTGCCAGTTGGGCGTGACCAGACAAAACGTATCCCAACGTTGATTGCGCCATGCATGAGCAATCTTGTGTTTTTCCAGCACAACGTGTTCGATGCCACGCGCTTTCAGATGATAACTGGCTGACAGGCCAGCCTGACCAGCGCCGATGATAACGCAGGCAATCGAGGTTGCTTGAGAGTTCATTTTTTGGCTCCTTTGCTTGGTGTGGGAGACATTTCAAGGCACGTCACGATGTTGGTGTCCGCAAATGAACCAGCCGCGTATCGGTTCTCGATCGCGCTGGCTTGTGCCTGCGCCAGACTGCATGGGTGTCCATAAATTTGTTCGACCCGCTTACTGGCTTGGGCCAATGCGCGTCGGGTTCGATTCATAAAGTCGGCGACAGTGTACTCTGTTCCGGGGGAGATATACTCCGCTATGACCGAGGACGGAGAGTAGCATTGCTCGACGACGCCATCAGGCCACTGAACGCGAAAATGGACTTCAGGCATGGTCTGCCTCCGCTGATGAAAGGGTCATATATGGGTCCTCTTGGAAGTCCCAGAAGGTCGATGTATTTCCATGTGCGGATAACGAAACTTTGCGGCTGTCGTTGATCCTGCCGATGGCGGCAGCAGAAATCCCTTGATCCGTGAACGCCTTAATCACGCGCGTAACATTTTCAGGTGCAACTGAAATCAAGAAGCCAAAGCTGGGAAAACTGCGCAACCAACGATCCAGCATGACGCCCTCTGGCACTGGAACAGAGGTCACATCAATATCGATACCAACACCAGAACACTCTGCGAGCATCAAGGCTGTGCCCGGAATTCCAGCCTGGCTAATGTCTTTGCAGGCCGTCACGTATCCTGTTGCCGCCAGTTCCGCCATGAATGCGGCGTCACTGCGTAACCGGTCATGTGGCGCATCCAAAGCGGCCTGCCAATTATCGAAAGGTGCACGGTACGACCCGCGATGATCGACGGCACAAAGGAGGACGTCACCGGCCCTAGCATCAAAGCTGGTCATCAAATGCGTTGCATGACCAAGGATCGACACTGACAGGTTTAGATCGTCTGCACTAAGGTTGCTGTGGCCTCCAACGATTGGCACGCCGTAAGCCAGAGATGCGGCGGCCATACCTTCCAGAACCGGTTGTACCGCCTCTGCGTCCGGTGCCCAGATGGCATTCACCACAGCTGTGGGTTTGCCGCCCATAGCCAACACATCTGAGATATTGACCATCACCCCGCACCAACCTGCGAACCATGGGTCGGCTTTTACAAATGCGGGAATAAAGCCTTCGCCTGCGAAAAGTGTCCAACCACCGCGACCGTCAGGAAGGGCGGCACAATCGTCGCCCGGGCGGCCTTGGGCATGCGCGCTCAACCCCAAAGCCGCAACCGTTGCTGCGATGTCAGTCTTACCCGTGACGCCACGCGCCGCAGCAAGCTGGGCTGTGAAGCTATCGAGCCCTGATTTTGTTTCTATGTCAGTCATTCCGCCGCCAAAACACAGGGCCGCAGGTCCATCCCAACAGGATAAGCAGCAAGGTCGGCTTGCATCTTCACGTGCGGCATGCCGTGGTGGTCTTCGAAAGCTAGGCTCTCCCACTGAAGGCGGTGAAACAACGGCTCGTTCTGCGCCTGAACAAGGGCAAGAAACTGATCACATCCGCGGCCATTTGCAGTTGAGACGGCACAGCGGATCAACCCCGCGCCAAGCTGGGCGATCCGGCGATAACGCCGATCAACCGCCAAACGCGATCCCCACCAAAGCCGGGGGGCCTCCTCATGGATGCGGACAGTTCCAACGACCTCGCCCTCAGGGTTCAAGGCGACAATCGTTTCGGCGTAATCGTCGATTGAATCACGATCATCGCCCTCAAATAAGCTCTGTTCCTCACAAAAAACCGCACGCCGCAGAACGGCTGCAGCCGCAAGCTCTGCGGCGGTTTCGGCCAACTTTACCTCGTAAGTGGAAAGGTCCGCAGGGAGGCCATGAAAGCTCATGATGCCACCTTCTTGAGCTGGAACTTTTCGTAAGTAGACAGGGCCGAACAGGCACCACATTTGGCGCAACCGGCCTTGGCCTTAGTCGCCCCAAGACCGCTTTCGATAATCATTTTGGACAATGGTCCTAAAATGGCATCCATGAATTCACTAGAGGGCGATGGGTGACTTTCCAAGGGTGTGCCAGACACCGGCACAAAGGGTACCACAAACGGATATACACCGATATCGACGAGGCGGCGCGACACATTGAGGATTTGCTCAACAGTATCACCAAGCCCTGCAAGGATATAGGTCGACACCTGCCCATGCCCAAAGATAGGCACGGCAGCTTTGAAGGACTCAAAGTACTTTTCGACGCTCACTTGGGCCTTGCCGGGCATAATCCGGTGGCGAACTTCGTCAGAGACGGCTTCAAGATGCATTCCCAATGAATCCACGCCCGCATCTTTCATACGTTGCAGCCAGATATCATCCTCTGGGGGCTCACATTGGGCCTGCAAGGGCAAATCAACCGCTGCCTTAATCGCCGCCGCACTTTCCGCCAGCACAGCGGCACCACGATCAGAGCCTTTAGGCGTGCCAGTCGTCATCACCATGTGCTTAACGCCATCAAGCTCAACAGCGGCCTTGGCGACTTCGGCCAATTGCGCCGGGGTTTTGTGAGCGGTTGTGCGGCCCGCAGCCAAAGATTGTCCGATGGCGCAAAACTGGCAGGTTTTTGTACGGCTTTGATAGCGAATGCAGGTTTGTAAAACTGTGGTGGCAAGCACATCCCGCCCATGTAGCACGGCAATTTGGCTGTAGGGCACGCCGTCAGCCGTCGTCAGGTCCGAAAACTTTGGCTTGGCCGGGAACGAGACCCGTGCCACGTCTTCACCGTTCTTGCGGATCAAAGATGTCCCATCCCCGTCGGGTGCATCCACGACATATGGGCTTTCGAAGGATGGGGCCGTGTGAACCGGGATCATCACGGTCATATCGCCAATCGTTACGGCCTTGTGATCTGTTGGGCCTGCACCACCCCGACGGCTTTGATGTCCGACAGTTGGATCAACCAGTCGCATCCCCTTGGTCTGCAATTCGTTTATGAGGGCTTCATTGTACAAGGGGGGTCTCCTCAGATGTAAGGTCAACGGGGGGTGTCGGTGCGACCACTTGCACACCCGTGGTTTGGCGTGTCTGAGTGGGGCTTGCGTCATGAACCAAATGCAAAAGCTCAGGACGGGCATAATGCCCAACGCTGTCCATCATGCGTTTGCGTTTGGTGATCAGTTTCATATCAAGGTCGCCGATCAAAATGCCCTCGCCTTCGGTAAGCGGAGGGACGACATGACGGCCTTCGGGCGTGATCATGCACGTCATGCAACCGTCACGCAGACCTTTTTGTAGCTTGGGATCATCACTTATCGATGTGATCTGATTCTCTGTGAGCCATCCGGTAGCATTAATCACAAAACATCCCGATTCTAGAGCGTGATGTCGCATCGAGACTTCGATCTGTTCGCCAAATATCGGTCCAACAAGCGAGCCCGGAAACTGCGCCACATGAATTTCTTCGTGTTGCGCCATCAATGCGTATCGCGCGAGCGGGTTGTAGTGCTCCCAACAAGCCAACGCACCGACACGGCCGACGGCTGTTTCGACAACCTTCAACCCAGAGCCATCACCTTGCCCCCAGATCATGCGTTCATGATAGGTTGGCGTAATCTTGCGACGCTTTAGCGCCATCTGCCCATCCGCGTCAAAAACGAGCTGCGTATTGTACAACGATCCCTTGTCACGCTCATTCACGCCCAACACCGTAACAATTCCCAGATCACGAGATAGGGCAGCAATTGCATCCGACTCAGGGGATGGGATGGTGACGGCCTCTTCATACAGGCGAAGATGTTCGGCACCTTGTAGCATCGGTGGTAAAACAAAGGAAAAGTAGGGGTACCACGGGACGAAAGTCTCGGGGAAGACAACGATCTGTGCACCTTGAGCTGCCGCGTCAGACATTGCATCTTTCACCTTCGACAAAGTGCCAGCACGCGACGTGAGGTCAGGTGAGATTTGGACAGCCGCAGCGCGGACAATTCGTGGGGCGGACATATGTTTAGGCCTTCCTTGGCAAGCAGGAATGGCGCAGGCCGACTGACCTGCGCCACAAGTTCTTAGAGTGTCCAAGTATCCAGGATGAACGCATTTTCCTGACGATGCAGTAGCGTGATGTCGAGCACATCTTGCGGCGCAATTGGGATGATGCCGGGAAGCAAAGACTGCTCGCCATGCCCGTAAAGTGCTTGCAAGGCGAAACGGCAGCAATACACTTTGCCGCCCTTGTCCATGAACTTTTTCAAGTTCGCCGAGAAGTTCTGGTGGCCCGGGAACGCATCATCGCCTAAAGTTGGAAAGCCGCGCTGAATGCCAAGCGTGACGCCCGGACCGTACAACAGGATCGACGTATCGAACCCCTTCTTTAACAGACGTTGACTGACCAAAATGTTGACCAGGCCAATAGACCCTTCAAAGGCTACCGTGTGGAATGTGACGAGGGCTTTTTCACCAGGTTTGGCCTGCACATCCTCAAATACTTTGTTTTCATAATCCACAAAGTAGTCACCATCTTTGTGTTTTTCCATTTTGACCTCAGGCATGCGGTCAGTCTCCTCGTTTGAATGTTTCAGCGCATGATTCTTGCGCTCAAGTTATGAAAACGCCTTCAAAATTGATTCACAATTGTATGTATAAAAATCACCCAACCACATTGAAGTTTTGCCACATTTTTACCCCCAATTCGTGAAAATATGCCTTATTTTAAAGCGCTTTTTTCTAAATTTTGGACGTAATCCATCAATCCAGACAATTGACGTGTATGGGGAATTTATGCTAAATTGTTTTAATTGTATGGAGCATTCTCAATGACAGCCTGGATACCAGAACTTCCCGCCTCTTCTGGGCCCGTGTACCTCTCCATTGCTGATGCCATTGCGCGTGATATGGAGACGGGACAGCTTCAATCTGGCGATCGCCTTCCTCCGCAACGCAAACTTGCAGCAGGGTTGGGGCTGGACTTCACGACTGTATCGCGAGCTTACACAGAGGCCGCGCGACGTGGGTTGGTTGAAAGCCAAGTCGGGCGCGGTACATTCATTCGAGGGGCACAGAAAGACGGACGACAGGACGATCCGTTGCGCAGCGCACAAGTCGACCTTTCGATGAACTTGCCACCTGAGCCCGACGACCCCGATTTGATCGATCGGATGCGCGGCGGCCTCGCCGATGTGTCGGCGAATATGGTGTCATTGCTCCGATATCAATCGGGCATTGGGAGTGAAAAGGATAAAGAGGCCGCGTCCGTGTGGCTCTCTATGCGCGGCATGGTCCCAAGACTTGATCGTGTGGCCATTACGCCGGGCGCACATCCGGCCATCATGGCTGCGCTAGATGTTTTGACCACCCCCAACGATACCATTGTGTGTGAGGCAATCACTTATCCCGGCATCCGTAAAATATGCAAACACATGCGTCTCAATCTAGTTGGGATTGATGTTGATGACGAAGGTATCCTTCCCGACGCTTTGTCTGATGTCATCGCATTACATAACCCGAAGGCTTTATATCTGAACCCGACACTGAACAATCCCACCACACGCACGATGACTACCGAACGGCGTATGACCATTGCCGATATTCTGCGACGCCACCAGTTGCCGCTCATCGAAGATGACGCTTATGGATTTGTGCCAGCGCGCGCACCCGCACCACTTGCCACAATGGTTCCAGATCTGACTTGGCACATCGGAGGGCTGGCAAAATGTATTGGCGCTGGGCTCCGGCTGGCATATGTAGTGTCTCCCGACAGCCGCCAAGCATTGTCGTTGGAACAGGCTATCAAGACAACCGCCGTGATGGCATCGCCTGTGACTATGGCAATTGTGACCCGATGGATCACGGACGGCACCGCCGACCGCATCCGTCGTTTTGTTCGAAAAGAAGCCTTGGCACGCCAAAAGATTGCCAGCCAATATTTGCCAAACGCGAATTTCGTTTCTGATCCTGAGGCATTCAATATTTGGCTAACACTTCCCCATGGTTGGCATCGGGCCGACATCATGGGGCGCATGGCAGGACGTGGGCTCGGAATTGTCCCAAGCGATGCATTCGTTGTTTCAGGTCAGGCGCACGAACAGCTTCGGATCTGTCTTGGCGGACCAATCTCAAGAGATAACCTGCGCGAGCAATTAGAATTTCTTGGTCATACTCTCGACTACGGGCTCTGGGCAGAGTGATTTAACCATTCCTGAATTGAAATAGACATGTTGCGACATAATCTCGTTACTTAAGATGCGAATAAAAGTAATGTCAAAAAGGCGCGTTACGTCTATGGCCGCTGAGGCTCGCTCAGTTGCCATAGCGGAGGTGAAAATGCTGCGCTATCCACCAACGTCCGCTTACGGGAACCGACCCACCTTAATCCAAAGTGCGACGAATGTCCGGTAAGGGCCGTGAGCGACGAGCCACACAAGGGTGGATTGCGCTCACTCGCTGCGGTTGCGACGATAAGATACTGAAACTGCCGGAGCAGACACCCTATTCTCTAAATGACTTAATAGCCTCAGCAAGTCTTGCTCAGGCGCTCATAACCCACGTCGAATAAACAACCTTACCTGCGCCCCTTCCAACTTCGATCTGGCCGATGCCTTTGTCTGCAAGACTTCCTTCAATTCATCGATCCAGTCATGTTCATCCTTCAGCTCAATCCTGCCTTCATGACGTCTGCCTTTGAGCCTATCCGCCAGCTGCATTGCTGTTTCGCGGTCAGCTTGGATTAGGTCCAAAAGCCGCTCTGCAAATCGATCTTTGTCTAATAGATGCAGGATTGGCGCAGATGCATATTCGGCGTCGTGTTGACTGTAATCTAGCTGGTCAAGGAAGGCTTCGGGGGTCGCCTCGAAAGTGTCGAGCAAGCCCGACGCAGCATTCGAAAGGTTCGCATTATAAGCCGCGTCCATCTCCGCCTTTAACCTTTCGACAACTTTGGACGTGGTTTCGTCTGGCTCGAACGAATAACCGCCATATCTGACTCGCCCCATATCATGTTCGAATACATGTCTATTGCGCCATTGACCCGAAGGATTGCTCGGCTTGATGTTGTTGTCCGCCACGAGGCTGTCAATGTAACCGATAAACCTGTCGGCCAGTTCCTCGCGCGTTTCTTCAAGTCCATCAAACCTAACCAAAAAATCCATCGCGCCAAAAATTTGGATGAATTCACCGGGGTTTGTGATTTCGTTGGCCTTTAGTTTGGCCGTCAACTGTTCCAACACATCTGTAATCTCGCTGATGGACTGGTCGTCCCAATTCCAGAGCTTGATCCAATTAGGATCATCGAGCTGATCTCTAAAGTGATGCGATTGGCTCAAATGCTGATTGATCATCTCAGCACTCGCATAGCCCTGCGCGATCAGGGTCCAGCCCAAATCGACATCCAAGGGTGAGCCATTAAACGGAATACGAATGTCACACTCAGGATGTGCATTAGCCAATTCGATGAGCGAAGGAACTGCGTCTTCCGGCGTCGCCTTTCCAATAATACTTTCACCAAAAGCTTTACTATTACCCCGATTACGTAGCTCATCCTTACCAATCAATCCGCCACCATAGGCCATGTGCAACGCCATGAACGTTCGCACCAGTGTCTCAAAAGCCCTTTCAAAACCAAAAAATCGCTCGTCAGATTTATCAAGCAATGCGGCGGTCGCGCGCATTGCATATTGCAGCAACCTTAGGTTCTTATGCGCCCCTTGATCGAAAACCTCTTTGATAAGGTCTTGGTGGTCTTTCAAATAGGTCTTGCCCCGCCCACTGGGGATATCCACCCAAAAGGACAGCAGAACCGCCTCAACATCCGGCAAGATTTCGACAGTCTGCCCGATGCGTTTTTCTTTCGTGGTATCAAAGGTCTCTTTCTCGCCCTCAACAATCCCATCGGTGTTTGCAATCAGGATGACTCGCCGTTTGTCATGTTCAATGAACTGGTTCAACAAGCCCGACATCGTGGTCTGCGGCATCGATATCCGCTCCAGATCATCAAAGATGAGGTTAGGTGGCAGGTCCTTCTTAAGCCCCTCAAGAAGTGACAGGCTGCTGAGGTTGATAGAAAAACCCATAGCGCGACTGCTTGAAATGATGTTTTTGATTTTCTCTCCGACATTGCGGGCAGTCTTAATTGTTTCGTTCCCGGGACTTTTGAGAATTGCGGCCAACAAAGCCTCATTGAAAGCTTCCACCGAGTTGATCCCGAACAGACTGAGATACAGAAAATTCTGATCCGTTTCATACTTGGTCTGATGCTTAATGAACGCAGTTTTTCCCGCTCCCCAAGGGGCGTTGATTAGTAGGGCATGCCTCGGATCAGGAGTGGTAAGGTATTCGTTTAGAATTTGTTCCGCTATCGAGTTTGGCACACGCTACCTTTCGAGGTTTGAACGCTGAATCATATTTAGGCACGTAAAAGCCCTTTTTGAAGTTGATCAACCCGTCCGGCTTCTAGCTTCAAAAAGCATCAGTTTTCGATTTCGCCGCCAAAGTCGGCAATGCGGGCTGCAGACGCAACATTGCTACAGCATGACGAACGGCAGCTTTGGGCCGGATGATCAGGAGTAGCAGGATCGACGGGAAGTAACGGCTCTGGAGGCGCATTCAGTTCCGTGGTAGTTTTTTCGTTCTCTTAATTCATAAGGTGAGCGCATGCCCGAGTTGAAGATCCAGTGCCCTAAGTGTTCCAACGAAATTGAGCTGACGGAGCAACTGGCTGGGCCGATGCTGGCCGATCTTCAAGCGTCCTTCAATGATGAGCTGGCCAAGCAAGAGGCACAAGCGGCCAAAGCGCTTGCCGCCGCACAAGCACAGGCCAAGGAGACAGCCAAGGTAGAAATAGCGGCAGAACAAGCAGCCCTTGAGGGCCGCCTCAAGGCGCAGGAGGAAAAACTGCGCGAGGCGCAAAAGGCTCAAGCTGACGCATTGAAGCGGGAACAAGAGCTTAAAGACAAGGAGGCCGAGATGGAGCTGACCTTGCAAAAAATGCTCGCGGCAGAACGTCCGGCATTGACCGAAAAACTGACCCGAGAGGCGAATGAGAAAGCCGAGTTGAGACTCGCCGAACAAGAGCAAGTCATGCTGGGCATGAAACGCCAAATCGAAGCGCTGAAACAGAAATCCGAGCAAGGTTCGATGCAGACCCAAGGTGAAGCCGCAGAGATTGTGTTGGAAGAAACCCTCGGCGCGGCTTTTCCGATGGATGCCCTCGTGCCCGTTGCCAAAGGCGTCAGCGGAGCAGATTTGCGTCAAGGCGTGACCGCAGTCAACGGCATTGCAGGCAGTATCCTATGGGAAAGCAAACGTACTAAGAACTGGACCGCCAGCTGGTTGGCTAAATTGCGCAATGACCAGCGAGCCTCGGGATGCGAGGTAGCTGTGATTACTTCCCAGGCCTTACCTGAGGGGATAGACAGCTTCGGAATAGTTGACGGTATCTGGGTTTGTGCCCCACGCTACGCGGTTCCGCTGGCATCGTCTTTGCGCCAGGGTCTGATCGACGTAGCAAGCGCCAAGGGTCGCGCTATAGGCCAGGAAACCAAAATGGAAATGATCTATGACTACCTGACTGGAACGCAATTCAAGCAGCGTGTCGATGCGATCGTCGAACGCTTCGAGGACATGCAGGACAACCTGCGCAAGGAACGTGTTTTTATCGAAAAGCAATGGGCGTTGCGGGCCAAACAGATTGATCTGGTGATCGCATCAACAGTTGGGATGCACGGTGATTTACAAGGGATCGCAGGCCGGTCGATGCCTGAAATCGAAAGCGTTGAGGCGTTATTGATTGCCAAGGATGAATAAGGGAGGAAAATGGCTAAAAAGAGCCGGGAGTGTCACCAACCGAAGTCGAGACTTAGCGTAAGCTGAATTCAGTCAGATGGTGGCTGAGAACCTCGCCGAGGTTGATTTGTAGAAAAGAGAGCGTCCATTATGTCAAGTATTGCAGACAAAGACCTAGCAGCACTTGGGGATCTTTTAAGCTATCTGGAAATGATTACACCGCTCACGGACGCTGAGGCAGGAAAGCTTCACCGTGTTAGAGGAGAGAAAAAGCGGGAAGCTTTTATGTCTTGGATTATCGACCCAAGAGGTAGCCCGACCTTTCATCCAAACGAAGACGATTACGCTGCGCTAAAGGAGTTTTTTGCAGCCGACAAAGAACGCCGAAAACAAATAAAAAATGATCTGGGGAAGATGGTTGAAATTTGTCGAAGTCTCTTTGACGAGTTCCGTCAATCTGGCTCAAACCCACCGCCTGGGCACCCCAGACGTATTGGGGTGATCCTTCGCAAAGCTAAGCGCAAAGATCTGAGCGAAAAGTTTGACAAAGCATGGGCGAGGCATCTTAGTCGTGACATTGTTCAATTTAGGTAGGTCTTGGCTTTGTGGCTGCGCGAATGTCGGCAATGCGGGCAGCGACCGCAGCATTGGGGAACACCGCTGGATGTCGGCTCTGGGCCGCTCGCTGCTCATTAAGTATATAATATATCGTTCTTTGGCTAATTGGTTGGGTTCATTTAGTCTGGCTCAATAAATTCACCAAAGCTTTTCCCAGCTAAGCGCATTTATACATTTGCCGCCGCCTACAGCTTGGCTTAGACTTTGGGTAGGGTCGCCTGAAAGCGATGGCTCCGGGGCGTAGTAACCCCTCCAAGAGCGGTCGGTGTCGACCGTGATGACACCTCCTCAGCCTTTATGGTCGGGGAGGCACTGGCGTATGTCCAGGGCTTCGGCCTAAAGGCCAGCGCGGTCGTCTCTTGGCGGCTTACTAACTCCCCGGTCACCAGAGTATTCCTTTGGTGGCCTTTTTCATTTCTGGCCGTTGGGCCGATGCCATATGGGAGTTTATAAAATGAGTATAATTGCTGGACTATTGTCACTGTTGATTGTGGCCGCTGTTGTCGGCCTTTTCAAAAAGAAATTTAGAAAGCGTGCCGCGTTTGTGTTAGTTGGTGCTTTCGCCGCCTTTGCCGTTGTTCAGAGCGCCGAAAAAGCAAAACTTGATGTCGCGGCCCAAAAGGCAGGGTATTTAGATCATCTGGACCTAGTTGCTGCGGGTGAAGCTGGGGTCGCGTCGTCGGAAGAATGGGAGTTGTCGCGCGCAGACAGAGAAGAAGCCGTGAGGGAACAAGCCGAACGGGATCGTCGGGCCAGAGAATGCGGAGAAAGGCAACATATTAGCGCCTTCGTAATGTCCCAAAACCCAGTTTCGACCACATTGCGCGCACCATCCACCGCAGATTTTCCGAGCTTTAGTTCAATACGCGTAACATCCGTGGGCAGTTGCCGTTTCCGCGTTGACGCTTATGTCGATGCTCAAAATGGCTTTGGCGCACAGATCAGAACCCAATATCAAGCTCTAATGGAACGTGATCCCGACGCCGACACATGGCAACTGATTGAGCTTGATTTCTAGTTGGAAAAACCGAAAAGGACCCTACCTACCGCCGATCATATAGAGAGCGGAATTTTCAACCCACAGAGATTGTAGGTTTACCCAATAAAAGCATACGGTTCAGTCCGGTTTGCGCCGTTCTCCATAGGGAACACCAGACCGTCCATTTTTAAGGGTGGAGAAAATTTGATGGGCACCCGTGACTGGAAAGGATTCCCTATAGAGGGTCCTTGAATTTCAGCTAACACAAGCCCCTTATTTTGTGTGACATTCACTTATGACTTGGCGGGGGACTCCGCCCCCAAACTAGTGTTTCCGTTTTGCGACCACAGGAACGCGCCAAGTTCCAAGAAACTTTGAAAGAGATTTAGAACAAGGTTAACGCAAGACGCTTACCTATATTCCTACTCTTCGACATGGATGATATTTATACATACATACCAATAACTTAAAATGCACTCATGGAATATAAGGGAATAGCTGGCGCGATTGGAACCAGACTAAACCACCTGATCCCAAAACGCGCCAACCATAATGTTACATTATGTCTTCTTCTTTCAACTTATTCTGAATCATCGAAATGTCTTCTTCGGTCAATGCTGCTACTGCGTCAGCATTGGGATTCACGTACCGACCCATTCCCCTGTTCGGGCCAGACGTGATTCTTCCATGCTTGTGCCAGCCTGCACGCTGCAGCATGCCGCCGGCACGGATCGCGTCGTTCTTACTCTGATCTTTGAGCGCCTTCCCCAAGAGACTAAGAACATCACGTGTGGTGACCTCCTTGATGTCGGGTAGATGTTTCAGGACATGCGCCCACGGTTCTTCTTCAGTGCGTTCGTTGGCGATGGATTTCTGATACCTTTCCGCGTTGCCTGAGAGGTGCCACAGCTCACCGGCTTGGAACGCACGTACCGCCTCAGCCCAGAGTTGGTCCCGATCTTCACCCAGCTGTTCGAACTCGACCTTGGTCAGAGTGACAGGCCAAAATCGTCTGTTGCCAGTCTCGTCACGCAAATAATCTGTTCGATTTGTTGTCCCAGCGAATACACATCTACGCGGCATCTGAACTTCGTAGCGGCCATACGCTGGTCGGTAACGATCTTCTTGTTTCGAAAGATAAGCCTTGATGGTCTCAACCTCGGAACGACGCATTGCCGCCAATTCTGGAAGTTCTAAAATCCAGCAACCCCTAAGTGCAGATTGTGCATCTCGGCCCGCGAATTGCTGCAGAGAGTCACTGAACCAAGAGGCTCGTCCGCTAGGCAAGAACGATCCATCAGCCAATACGCGGAGCAATGTCGACTTGCCCACTCCTTGCGGCCCCTCCAGAATGAGACATGAATCGACTTTGTTTCCCGGATCCAGCGCACGTGCGACAGCTGATATCATCCAACGGCGACCGACTTCACAAACATATTCATGCTTCGCAACGTCGAAGTTCAAATCATCGTCGTCAGTCTCCGCACCACCATAATCGATCAACCAACGGCTGAGTCGCTCTATTCCATCCCATTCAAGAGGTAAAAGATAATCGGCGACCGGCGATATCATTGACCTTTGCGCAACGTCCTTTATCGCATCCGAGATTATGGCTTTGGAAACACGAGGGAAACCGTTCCGATTGAACCAGCGCAAAGCGCTAATGTCATCATTGTCAGTCCATTGTCTGGGACGAAAGCGTGACTTTGGAGCTTTCGTCCCCGGTACCGGTTTTAGCAACATCAACTGATCCGCAAACTCGTCATAAGCCATGACATTGGCCCAAACAGGATTGCTTTCCAAGATCTGTGCGACATTGTCGACGTTGGCGATATTATTGCCCTTTTGCGGTTCCTGATACTCAGAAGCCGACGCGATTAATTGCCTTAGATCATCTGCTGCAGCGTCACCTTTAGAAAGGACCCAATCTGTTAAATCACCTTTTTCAGCTAGGTCTGGCAAAGTTAAGATCTTAACAGACGATGCAACCGGAAACGCAGATTTTGCAACCTTTTCAGCATGCTGCAGACCACGTTCGTCGTTGTCAGGAACGATGGCCACATTGCAATCTTTCAGATATTGAGAGTAGCTATCTTCCCACTTCAAGGCACCATTAGGATTAGTCGTAGCCGTAAAGCCAAGTTTGCGGGCTGTCTCGCAATCTTTTTCGCCCTCAACAACCAGAACCAAAGCATCAGGCCCAGAGGTTGCCTCAACCAACTCAGGCAATCTGTAGGGTACGTTAGGCTCGTCACCTTGACCAGAAAACCAATCACGTTTGTCTTCTGGCTCAAAACGTTCGTCGAACGACAAGACGTTTTTGCGTCTGGTCGTGAAGACCTTTTCCCCGTCAGAATTCTCCCCACGCACTTTGGTGTAGGCATATTTCCCGTCCGCCCTATGGTACTCATAACTAGCTATTTCTGTAGTGTTCGCATCCCAGTGCGGTCTGTCTCTATCTGTTGAATTAAAGGAGCCTTTAAGAACATTTGTCATTTCTCACGCCCCCTCATTCAATGATTGCGCAAATTGCTCGCACCATTGGCGGACATATCCCAAAGACCAAACACGGTCTTTCCCATGGTAGTTCGGAGCTGCAAACTTATTACTTTTTATACGGCGCTCGATTACTGAAGTGGACATACCTGTGAGGATAGAAACCTCTGCTATTCCTAACAGGGAATAGTCGGGAAGTTTCGCGTAGTCTGGCATTTGGGACCAGTCTTTACCTGATCGATATTTAGGGATTGCGGGATTAGGGCGCTCACTTGAGCGATAAGCCCTCTTGTTGTTTTCGGCTTCTTGTCGGATGGTCATAGCCTTCTTCTCCATTCAAATCGAAGCTGAAGAAGGTTAGAAAATATGCCTTCCTCACGCTTCGTTGGATAAAATCCAAGTTACGATTGAAGACCTGTCCATTGCTGCTGGATTGACCGGTTCCGCAGCGGCCCTTGTGAGGGGCTAGTGGTCCGTGCGCGGGCATCGACCCCGCGTTACGATGACTTCACTCAATGGCCGTTTGTTGCACTGATATCCGGTTCAATTGCGGCTCATTAACTTTCAACTGCCACAAAAGACATGTAGAAACAAGAAAAAAAGAATTCAACCCACTGAACTTACGGTTTTTCTGAAGTTTCCGGAAATAAATTGGATTATGAAATACGGCTAACAAACCCCGAGTTCTGTTGAGAATGGCTCGAAAACTTGCGGCCATATGCTTCATTGTTCGTGGTTTTATTCACCAATTGGCGCAATAAAACTTGCCCAGTCTTCCATCATCGCACGGCGACGTTCCACCATATCACCTCGCCGGTAAGCGCGTTCAACAGACGTACCGACTTCGTGCGCTAGCGCGATCTCTGCCATTTCTGACGGGTATTCAGTTGTTTCAGCAACCCAGTCCCTAAACGTTGACCGAAAGCCATGGGGAACAGCCGGTCTGCCTGTCTTAGGGTCATGCCAGCCAACATTCCCAACCTTGGTTTCCGCTAGGTGCATTTTTTTGACCAGAGCAGCAAGCGTCGCGTCGCTCATTGGTTTGTTCAAGCCCTGTCCCGGCCAGATGAGGTCAGTAGATGCCATGCGTTTTGTGCTCTTCAGAATATCAATCGCAGCCTTGGACAATGCCACACGATGTTCGCGGCCCGCTTTCATTCTGCTATCAGGAATTGTCCATAAGCCTCGCTCCAAGTCGATTTCAGACCACCTTGCCCCACGAACCTCTCCAGACCGGCTAGCCGTCAAAATCAAATATTCCAATGCTTGGCTTGAGGGAGAAGGCATACGAGAACGCAGCGCTTTCACAAACTGGGGCAATTGCTCATAGGGCAACGCAGCCTGACGGTTCGGAGTCTTAATGGTCGAGGGTTTCGGCAGGAGATGGCAAAGGTGGTCTTTCCAAGCGGCAGGGTTGTTTGCATCACGATGGCCAAGCCGTGCTTCAGCGGCCAAGATGACTTCAATTTTCTTCAGCATTCGCGATGCGCGTTCCGGCACTGACTCCCAAAGTCTCTTTTCCTCTGTTGTCCCATACTTTGTATGCTGTTGGTCCACGATTTGCATAATGTGGCTGGTTTCGACCATATCGACATTCAGGTCACCTATGAATGGGAAGGCGAAGCTTTCTAGATCGTTCAACCACTTAGCCTCGTCTCGCGCATTGATCTTGCCACGAACTTGCCGGTCAAAGTATGCCAAGGCGGCTTTCCTGACAGTTGGCGAAATTACTTTGGCCGCGAC
Source organism: Tateyamaria sp. (assembly GCF_039940735.1). Lineage (GTDB taxonomy): Bacteria > Pseudomonadota > Alphaproteobacteria > Rhodobacterales > Rhodobacteraceae > Tateyamaria. The sequence goes on along the minus strand of NZ_JBDVGB010000021.1, from coordinate 2,897 downwards.
TTCCCGCCTCCGCTCTTCAGCGGGGTCAATACCCTGCCAGAGCTTGTCCAACATAACACGCCCACGTTCTCGCGCTTGTGCTAGTGAAACCTCAGGCCAAGGCCCCAATGCAAAATCTCGCCGCTTCCCTTCAAAGGTACGTCTGAGAACCCATGATGCAGACAAAGCAGTTCCTGAAGCATACTCTCGTTTCCGAACATTTAGTGCTAACCCACCAACACCACCGACACGTATGAGACCCGGCTTTTGCTTGTCAGCCTCTATGTCTCGCACAACGCGGTTCAAAGTGGACACGGTCATTTCGTCTACGGAGCGTCTGGGCATGTTATTCTCATTTGTTAGGAGGCTATGTGATCTTTGGGACCCCCTATAACTTCCGCTTTTTTCCGCTTCTTGGAAAGTCTCTTTCGTCCCAGCTGCCAGAAAAAGCTTAAAGAATTGGTCCGACGTTTACTCAAGGTGGCAGGGTCGCCCACCATTTACTCCTAGGTTTTGATGAGCGTCCGTTTAAAGCGGGTTTTAAGGCATATGGTGTCGATTTTCGCCCACCGGCGATAGGTTAGCCGTTTGCAAACTAGGCGTGAACTTTGGGGCGTTTCTTGAACCGTTCTCCAATTATTCAATCAAGACGTTGTCGCCTGTAATGAATGAACTTGGCCCCTTCTCGTCGAAAACATACTCTGGCTTTGACAAGCTCCAGCAAGAACACCCTTTTAAGTAGAAATTATTGCAAGTTTGAAAGGAGTTCGCCAATGTGAAGGCCTACATTAATGCGCGAGCAAATGCGTGGATATTCCATTGGAAACTGGCTTAACCCAACTTCAGACAGATTTTATACATCGATTTATTGTTCCTTTGACGCAAACCGGCCCCACCCCCGCGGTTCAGACGGGCGGTTCATCACCCATCGCTGTGTCGATCCAAAAGCTGGGTAAGGCGCGACTGGATTGGAAACGAGAACACGCGAACTTGGATGGCGGCGTATTGCGGCTCAAGACCGCGATCCGTGCCGTATTTGCATCAAAACCCGACGCTATGCAGCAGGTCGAAACCGGGCTGAAAAAGTTGGATACTGTGCTGAGTGTCATGGACGATACACTGCACACACAGCTTGATGACGTGTTAACAGCGCAAACCGAAAGCGCGCGCGCCAAACATGCCCAAGCGAGCCTCGCGACGCTTGAAGCCTATGCTCACTACCTTGAAACCGACCCCGTCGCAGGTTTGATCGACGCAAATGGCTTTGACGACAGCACGCCAGTGGTTGCACCGATGAAAGAGGTTTTGCGCGACATTCGTGCAGCCCTGACAACGTCTTAATTAAAAAGCGGACTAAAATGTTAAAACGCGATACCTCAACCAGAGATGAAAATCCGGAAGGCGTCTCGCCCCCCCGGAAACGGAAAGTTCTTCTTGGCGAAGAAAGCCCCATCGTTGCGCCACCGGTCGCCGAAATGGATCTTAGCCCGGCTCAAGCTAACACTTTTGACATTCTCGAAATTGATCCGTCCAGCGGCTCGCAAGACGATGACAGTCCTACTACTCCGAACACGGAAAAACCCAGCACACCGACTGGCTCTTTCGCAAGTGATAGCGAGGATGACGACCTTGCCCTCACTCCGACGGCTTCACCCGAAAGCAGCGACCAAGAGGTAGAAGGACCGAGCGCAGGTCATCCGTCCAGTGCTGACCTCAACCCCCTGTTCGGGCAAGGTGATCCGCCGCCAAAATTCACATCAAAATATGAGACGACGCAAGAATCAGAAGCTGATCTGATCGAATACTGGGAGACCAAACACGACGACTTCTATAATCAAGTCCATGACTTGTTGGAAATCGCACGCGATCCCACCAATTCAGGCTTCGAAGATGCCCGGAAAACCCTTGGGGACCTCATCGCGGGCTATAAATTGTACCCCGCACTAAAGAAAAAAATCGACGCTGCCGTCCGCGTGAAGGCCGAGCAGCGACCTAAGATGAGCTCGGGGACTGGCCTCGACGAACTTCTCAAGACTTCCGAGACAATGACTTTTCTGGAATGGTCGTTTGATCCCCCAGATGGCAAATGGGCAACGTCAAAAATTGATGGTCAAGACGTCGACTGGATGGACGCGCAAAGAAGCGTACGCGCGTCGACTGACATGATCATCTGGGCCAGCGCGCAAGTCGATACCATTAGCGGCCATACAGGTAGTCTGCATAGAGAACGTCGTGGTGCTTGGGCGACATCAGGCCAGGCCGCGATGCACAAATTAAGAGACGATGAAATCAAAAAGCGTAACCATCCGGCTGGTGCAATGTCGACTGCGATCGAGGCACATTTAATCATTACCGAAGCTCTCTTTGAGGGGGGGATTTGGGAGGAAACCGTATCAAATCAAAAGCTTATCCTAGCAAATGGTCATCATCTGATCAAACGTTTGGATATCGTAAAAACCGAAGTTCTCAGAACCCGTGACAAGTTGAAAGAATTTCGCGCAATGCTTAAAGAAATGACGGAATCGCCACCGGATGCATCACCGGTTTTGAAATACCCTACCTCGCCGCATCAAGGCATCGGCTCTCCGACTCAACGTGGTGAGGGAAACGAGCTTTTTGGCGTGGATCTTGGTGTTGAAACGCGTGTCCGATGGGAGAACTTTGGCGAGCCAGTACCAATTCCCAGCGACCGTCACCCACTGCAAAAACTGATCCTGGCCGTCAGCCGGAACCTTTATGACAAGATAAAGCGACGCTATGGGCGTGAACGGCTCAAGCTTGGGCTGGCAGGAACGCCAGAAGCGATCGCATTTGATAACGAAATGGATAACAACCTGACCGATGCGGCGAGGCATGTTCTTAATAAAGAAGCGGATGATGACGAGGCTGCGACCGAACTACGGGCCGCACTCAAAAGT
>NZ_JBDVGB010000020.1:0-46930 GCF_039940735.1 Tateyamaria sp. | reverse complement strand
AGAGCCAGAGCCAGAGCCAGAGCCAGAGCCAGAGCCAGAGCCAGAGCCAGAGCCAGAGCCAGAGCCAGAGCCAGAGCCAGAGCCAGAGCCAGAGCCAGAGCCAGAGCCAGAGCCAGAGCCAGAGCCAGAGCCAGCAGTGGCACCAACCTTGACGCCCATCCGCGTGGCTCCGGCAGAGCTGAGCGAGCCGAACGATGATACGCCAACCGCCCCCGCCAAACGCGGCCTCTTTGACCGTCTTCTGGGGCGTAAAGATGCAGCCCCTGTTTTGCGGCGCACGCTCGATGACGACATGCTCGAACAACTCGAAGAGTTGCTCATTGCTTCAGACATGGGCGTCGACACAGCGCTGCGCGTTACGGCCAATATGGCCGAAGGGCGGATGGGCAAGAAGCTCTCTGTTCAAGAAATCAAACAACTGATGGCCCACGAGATTGCGCGGATCATGGAGCCCGTCGCCAAACCTTTGCCGCTTTACCCGCAAACGCCGCAGGTGGTCTTGGTGGTCGGCGTGAACGGATCAGGTAAGACCACAACGATTGGAAAACTGGCCAGCCAATTCCGCGCGGCCGGTAAGTCCGTGGTGATCGCTGCGGGCGACACGTTCCGCGCGGCAGCTGTGGAACAACTGCAAGTCTGGGGGGAACGTGCTGGCGTGCCCGTGTTGACCGCGCCCGAAGGGTCGGATCCCGCCAGCCTCGCCTTCGAGGCGATGACCAAGGCACAAGCCGACGGCGCAGACCTTTTAATGATCGACACCGCTGGGCGTTTGCAAAACCGTGATGACCTGATGGAAGAACTCGCCAAAATCGTGCGCGTGATCCGCAAGAAAGACCCAAGCGCGCCGCACAACACGCTGTTGGTGCTGGACGCGACTACTGGGCAAAACGCACTGAATCAGGTCAAAGTGTTCCAAGACGTCTCAGACGTGTCAGGCCTTGTCATGACAAAACTCGACGGCACAGCGAAAGGCGGCGTACTGGTAGCACTTGCCGATAAATTTGGGCTGCCGATTCACGCCATCGGTGTGGGCGAACAAATCGACGACCTGCAACCCTTTGATCCCGAAGACTTCGCCGCGGCCCTCACTGGGCTCGAGGTCGAATGAGCCCCTGTTCATCTTGCCAAATAAACTCCGGGGGGAGGCCAAAGGCCTGGGGGCTGGCCCCCTTCATGCGACACCACACACGCTGTAGCCCGTTTTGACAGACTGGTTGATCAGCATCGAAGGCACGGAAACGGGGCACTCTATTGCCTTGGCACTCGCGCTGCTGGCAGCGTTCTTGCACGCCGTCTTTGGCGCGCTGCAAAAGGGCCGACACGACCCATGGTTAACCCGCGGCGCGATTGATGCGTCCTATGGACTGATGGCGGCCCCCTTTGCATTGTTTGTGGTGCCATGGCCCGAAGCGCACATGTGGCCGATCTTTGCGGGCGCTTTCGTGATACATGTGTTCTACAAAGTGTTGCAGGCGTGGGCCTATACCAAAGGCGCTTACACAGTTGTCTATCCGGTGGTGCGTGGCACGGGGCCGCTGTTTACCGTGATTGGCGCGTATTTCTTATTTTCCGAAGTGTTCACCCTGACGCAATGGCTGGGCGTTGCAGTTTTGCTGTTGGGCATCTTTGGGCTGGCCGCCTATAACTTGCGCTACCTCGAAAGCGAACGGGACACGCTACACGCTGCACTTGGATTGGCGTTCATCACAGGCTTGTTCGTGGCACTTTACACCACATATGATGCCTATGGAATTCGAGCCACCGAAAACCCGTTCACGTTTTTGGCGTGGTTCTTCATGATCGATGGACTATTCATGCCGCCCGTGGCTTTCATGCGCTGGAAACGGATGGCACAACGGCCAAGCCTGCCACCTCTTGCTTTGCGCGGTGTTATTGGCGGATTGGTCGCATTCTTCAGCTTTGGATCGGTCATGTTGGCCACACGGCTCGACAAAGTAGGCGAGGCGGCGGTATTGCGCGAGACCTCAACAGTGTTTGCGGCCATTATCGGTTGGCTGGTGCTGAAAGAAACGGTAGGACCACGCAGAATTGCCCTCATGGCGCTGATCGCACTGGGCGCGGTAATCGTGGAAATAGGCGGATAAAAAGGGCAACACATGAGCGAGCCACGTAACATCAATCCAATCATGAAGCAGGTGCTGGAACTGGGCCCGCCGGTGGTCTTTTTCTTGATTTACCTGAAGATCAAAGACGAGACCTATGTCATGGGCGGGACCGAATATTCGGGGTTCATCGTAGCCACGTTGATCTTTGTGCCCATCCTGCTGATTGCGATCGGAGTGCTATGGGCCTTGACTGGAAAGCTAAGCCGCATGCAAATTTTCACGGCCTTCATGGTGATCTTTTTTGGCGGGCTGACGGCTTGGTTTAATGACGAACGGTTCTTCAAGATGAAGACATCGATCGTATACGGGCTATTTGCGCTGCTGCTGGGTATCGGTTTGGCGCGCGGGCAAAGCTGGCTGGCCTACGTTCTGAATGATGCGATGCCAATGCGTGATGAAGGATGGATGATCCTGACCAAACGGTTGTGCGGCATGTTTGCTTTCCTTGCCGTCGCAAACGAAGTGATCTGGCGCACAATGTCTACTGAGGCTTGGGTTAAGATCGAAACCTTTGGCTTTCCGATTGCGCTGATGGCGTTCCTGTTCTGGCAGATCAATGCGCTTCAGTCCTACCTCATCGAGGAAGACGATCCATCACAGGCGCAGCAATAGCTGCGCCTTACAAGAGGCACGAGACGTAAGGCGGAGGTGTCCTCCGCCAACATGCCTTAGCCGACGTGGAACAACGTCGTGAACATACGCGGATCAATACTGTCCGAGGCAAAGGTCTGCCCCTCTGTCAGTACAGAAACAGCGTCATGGCTGTGCAGGCTTTCTTGATGGCTTGCTACCACGCGAAAATCACCGACGCGTGCATCGCTCAGCAATTGTTCGCAGAATAAACGCGCGGCGTCTTCGACAAAAATCGGGTTTGCGGCGTTCAGTTCAGCAAACGCTTGCTCATCTTCGCGTTTGACCATCACTTGCGTCTCAGTCGGCACAGCGCGACGGCATCCTTCGATCAAGTCCTCGAACCACAAGCATTGCGCATCATCTTCCAGCACCACTGAAATTCGCGCAACGGATCGTTGCGAATGCGGCGTTGCAAGTTGTCCGCGCGTGGCACGGGCGTGTTCGGACAGTTCCAAAGAGCACGGGCAGGTCGACGAATACACATAGTCTAGGTGCATGATCTTTTTGCGCACCTCGGCCTGTTCCACTAGTTCCAGCGAGATATCGTAATATTGGTATCCCGAAAGGCCGGACCGCAGGGATTCAATCTTTACTGGGAAGCTAAAGCGCATCTGAATGCGGGCATCAAAGCTTTCTAGATCGGATTTGTAATCATCCAACGCGGCTTCGATGACCTCAAAGCTGAACGTTTTGTCCGCATGGGCGTAAAACGACCGCATGATCCGGGACATGTTGATGCCCTTTTTGTCGGCCTCAAGGCTGACGGTGCCGGTCACTGAGGTTTCTAGCGTCAGCGCATCGCCGTCACGGGTTTGCACGCGCAATGGCAGGCGAAAATTGGATATTCCCACATGCTGAATTTGCTGGTGTGCGCCACGGATCAGACTGGATGGACCGTTTTGCAAATCGGGCAAGGTGTCTTTGTAGACTTCGCCGACAGCAAAATCATCCGGATAGACCCGATTAAAGGATGGATAATCCACCGCGTCACTTCCAGGCACTAGGCGTGCCACGGAAGGATCCAGTTCTAAAATATCGGTGGTCGAGGCCGTTTCCGCCCAGCGGCGCAGCAATTCCAGTGCAGCCTCAGCTTCGTCTCGATCGGGTATTGTCGTAACATCGGGCGTATGAACGTTCATAGAAGTAGCCCCCCTTTTTTGTTTTGATCGTTACATCATGTAGGTATGCATTTGCCGTTGTCTACAGTTGGTCACGATTGAAAGTGCGCAATGACATAGATCACTTTCTATCGATATGGTTGGCCCAAGGTGGCAAAAGGCCGCCTGGCAAAAGGCGGCCATCGCGTTTTATTCCGCTAAAGCAAGTGCTTGCATCACGTCTGCAATCAGATCGCGTTCGTCCTCAAGGCCTACGGACATCCGCACAAGCCCGGGTGAGATGCCAAGTAACTCTTTTTGATCGTCGGCCAAACGTTGGTGCGTCGTTGTAGCTGGATGCGTCAAAATCGACTTGGCGTCGCCCAGATTGTTGGAAATCACGGGAATCGTCACTGAATTTAAGAAGGTGAACGCCGCTTTTTGGCCCCCCTTAAGGTCAATCGACAAAACCGTGCCGCCGTTTCCGCCCATCTGGGCTTTAACCAGCGCGTTTTGGGCATGGCTTGCGTGGCCGGGATAGATCACCCGAGACAGTGCATCGTGACCCTGCAAGGCATCCGCAAGCGCGGCTGCGGTGGCGCATTGCGCGTTTACACGCAGCTCCATGGTTTCTAAGCCCTTTAACATCACCCAAGCGGTGAATGGCGACATCGACCCACCTGTGTGCTTCATGTAGGGTTCAACCGTTTTGCGGATAAATTCACGCGTGCCGAGGATGATCCCGCCCAACGTGCGCCCCTGTCCGTCGATGTGTTTCGTGGCCGAATAGATCACCACATCTGCGCCTTGCTCAATCGCATTGGAAAACACAGGCGTCGAAAAGACATTGTCGACCAAAACAGTCGCGCCAACCGCGTGGGCCAGTTTGCAGACTTCTTTGATATCAACAACTTCTAGCGTTGGATTCGAGATGGACTCAAAGAACACGGCTTTTGTATCGGGCGTGATCGCGGCGCGCCATTTGTCCAGATCGGTGCCGTCGACAAATTCGACCTCAACGCCATAACGGGGCAGGATTTCTTCAAGCACATACAGGCACGAACCGAACAACGCGCGAGAAGATACAACCCGGTCGCCCGCTTTGAGCATGGACATCAACGCGCCGGATACAGCCGCCATACCGCTTGCGGTGGCAAAGCCGTCTTGCGCACCTTCGAGCATCGCAATGCGTTCTTCGAACATCGCGACGGTCGGGTTGCCATAGCGGGCATAGATAAATTCATCCGGGCCTGCGCCTTCAAAGCGCTGGGCGGCGGCCTCGGCACTGTCATAGACAAAGCCTTGTGTTAGAAAAATGGCTTCGCTCACTTCACCGTATTGGCTGCGGCGGGTGCCGCCATGCACGGCTTTGGTGCGGGGATTCCAGGTGTCACTCATGTTCAATTCACTCCGAACTCAACGGGCCTGTGGAAAGGGGTCAGGCCACAAAAAAACCCCAGTCGCCAAGTCAAGCGAAAGGGGGGCTTTCATCCTGACCTTTTAGCGGAGTTTTCCAGCCTGCCTTGATATCAAAGCGCTGAGGTGGCCCGCAATCCGGTAACAAATCGCCACAACCTTGACGTACGACCAGAAGCCGGGCGCGTCAACAGCGTCACGGTCGAGTAACTCAATTTTCATCTCTGCGTCATATGGATGCGTCATGAGCGCCCCACTAGATGTGGTAGGAGGTGTGCGTATGCCCATCCTAAGAGTGAACGCAGGACATGAGGGTTTGGCTATAAACGGGTCTCCAGCCTGTGCGCGTTCGGTGATTTCGGGGGCGGCGATCGGGACCGGACCGGTGATAATCCTGATCCACGGTTTCAAATATGACCCAGAGAATGCGGCGCGTTCGCCCCATTCCGGCATTTTCGGCACGCCAGAACATCCTGTGCGTGCCCGTAAGGCGCAATGGTTGCGCCCATTGGGTTTTGGCACAGGCAATGCGGACGAAGGACTGGCCATCGCTTTTGCATGGCGTGCGCGCGCCAATTTGTGGCAGGCAGAATGTGCCGCCCATGTTGCGGGGCGCCGACTGGCGGAAGTGATTGCATTGATACATCGTCGTGCGCCCGCGCGCCCAGTCCATATGATCAGTCATTCAATGGGGTCTGAGGTGGTGTTCGAAGCCCTTAAAAGTCTGCCTGCCGGCGCGATTACACGCATCATCGCGCTTTCGGCGGCCAGTTATGCCAGCCGTGCGGTTACTGCGATGCAAACGCCGGCCGGGCAAAAGGCCCAGTTGTTCAACATCACCAGTCGCGAGAATGACGTGTTCGACTTTATCTATGAATGGCTGGTGGCGCCGCCAAAAACTGGCGATCGGGCGATGGGTCTTGGCGTTGATTTGCCCAACGCAGTCAATATTCAGATCGATTGCGCACGTACGCTTGCCGTATTGGCGCATTTTGGTGGTCACATCGCACCACCAATTGGGGGCATGTGCCATTGGTCCAGTTACACCCGCCCCGGTGTCTTACCCTTTTATGGGCGTATCCTGCGCAGCCCCGAAACGGTGACTTTGACTGGAATGCAACAGATGTTGCCTAAACATGTTGGGCGGCGTTGGTCGCGCATCGTTTTAGGTCCTCGCAGGACGATGGGGTTGGCGGCGATGCAGTCCCCTGCGGCCTTTGCCTTTTGGCATCGCCCCTAAACCCAGTAATTAACCATGTATCCTGCAAACGTGGGTTTTTTGGGCGTTTGCAAACGGTTTTGCAGTAAATTTCACCTAAAAACACACCGCATATCCGCTGCCCGCAACCCGGCTATGCAGGATCAGCATTGGTATTCTGCGGTGCAGCATCCTAAGTTGAATGCAAGAGGACGATAGTTAAACATAACTGAAATGAGGCCGCCAATGGCATACGCATCACATACAGATACAAACGTAACACACAGCATCCTTGCTGGCATCACAGGCTTCTTCGCAGCTGTTGGCCGCGGGATCATGATGTCTTCTTCTGCTGACGCACGTTTGCGTAAAGCCGAAATCCTGAACGCAAAAACCGACGAAGAATTGGCCGAATTGGGCCTGCGCCGCGAAGACATTCCGGCCTTTGTCTTTCGCGATCTGATGCACCTTTGAACCAACTGCTTTGGGCTCAAGATTGTCTTGGGCCCAAAGCGCTGACGCCGCCCTTTGTGTTCATCTTCTTGACACCTCGTGCGAAGCCCTCCATCGCTATGCGCGATGTTTGACCTACGCCCCGTTGGATATGTAATCGGATTACTTGTTGCGATGCTCGGCGTCGCGATGGTTGTTCCGATGCTCGCTGATCTGTTTTATGGCAACAGCCATTGGACGGTATTCGCCGAAAGCGCGATCATCACGATTGTCATCGGGGGGGTCATTTCGCTTAGCTGTTCCAACAGCGTGGGCGAGGGGCTGACAATTCAACAAACGTTCCTTTTGACCACAGGTGTGTGGCTGGCGCTGCCGATTTTTGGCGCGCTGCCTTTCGTGATCGGCGAAACCGACGCGCGCTTTGTTGACGCCTTTTTTGAGGCAATGTCGGGACTAACCACAACTGGATCCACAGTGTTTTCCGGTCTCGAGGACCTGCCGCGCGGTCTGTTGCTATGGCGCGGCATTTTGCAGTGGCTGGGCGGGATTGGGATTATCGTTGTCGCCATGGTATTCCTGCCTGAATTGCGCGTCGGTGGGATGCAGATTTTTCGTACCGAAGGCTTTGATACTTTTGGTAAAATTTTACCCCGCGCCACTCAGATCGCCAGCCAGATCGCGGTCATTTACGTGACTTTGACCCTTGCCTGTACCTTGACCTACATCGCGCTTGCCATGACCCCATTTGATGCGGTTGTGCATGCGATGACGACCGTATCGACCGGCGGATTTTCAAACTACGACGGATCTTTTGGAACGTTTTCGGGGAATGCGGAATACGCCGGGACGTTTTTCATGATCGCGGCGGCACTTCCTTTTGTGCGCTATGTGCAACTGATCAACGGCAACCCTTTGGCGTTGCACCGCGACCCGCAAGTGCGCGGATTTCTGATGACCATCGCGGTGCTGGTTGGGGTTGTGTTTGTGTCGTTGCAGCTGGTGTTTACACACCACCCAGAACAAATGCTGCGCGAAGCCTTGTTCAACATTTCCTCTATCATTTCGGGCACGGGCTATGCGTCGGCGGACTATATGTTGTGGGGTGCATTCCCCATCGCGATCTTCTTTTTCACAGGGTTGATTGGCGGATGTGCCGGGTCAACGTCCTGTTCGATCAAGATTTTCCGCTTTCAGCTTCTGTTTGCCTCTATTGGTGCTCAGTTGCGAAAAACGCGCAGCCCTCATGGCGTTTTCACCCCGCGTTATGCTGGGCGCCGGGTTGGCGACGAAGTTTTGAATTCGGTCATGACGTTTTTCATGCTGTTTATCGTGTCGATGGGTCTGTTGGCGGTTGCATTGGCAATGACGGGGCTGGATTTCATGACATCGGTGTCAGGCGCGGCCACGGCCCTTGGCAATATCGGTCCCGGCCTTGGTGATACGATCGGCCCGTCGGGAAATTTCTCAACGCTGAACGACACGGCCAAGTGGTTGTTGGCAGCGGGAATGCTGATTGGGCGCCTTGAACTGATGGCCGTTTACGTAATTTTTACCGTCCAATTCTGGAGAGCCTAATGAAACGCCCGCTTGGTGCCCAAATTTCCCACATGCTAAAGGACCGCGGGGTGGACGTGATCTTTGGCATTCCGGGCGTGCACAATCAGGAAATGTATCGCGGCATCGAAGAGGCGGGGATCACCCATGTGCTGGCCCGCCACGAACAGGGCGCCGGGTTCATGGCCGATGGCTATGCGCGCGCCAGTGGCAAACCGGGGGTGGCTTATGTGATCACCGGGCCGGGCCTGTGCAACATCATGACGCCGATGGGGCAGGCTTATAGCGATTCTGTACCGATGTTGGTGATTTCCAGTTGTTTGGATGAAACTGCGGCAAAACGTGGCCAATTGCACCAGATGAAAGACCAACGCGGCGCTGCGGCGACCGTTTGCGATTGGTCCGAAGAAGCGCGCAGTGCCAACGCCGCTTATACGTTGATCGACCGAGCCTTTATGGAATTTGGGGCGCAACGGGCGCGGCCCAAACATCTCCAAGTGCCGATTGCCCAGCTAGAAGCGCGGGCCGAAACGCCAACACAGTGGCGTCCAGCCCCATCCACCGGCGCAACAGACAAGTTTACCGTGACGCGTGTGCCAAGCGCGATTGCACCACCTGTGCCTTTGGACATGGTTAATATGATCGCGCTGCGCCTATTGCATGCCGAACGCCCTTTGTTTGTGTTCGGTGGCGGTGCACGTGGGGCTGTTTATCCAGATGGCCCGATCCCTTCGATCTTGGCACGCGTTAATGCGGCAACACTGACCACTTATGCAGGGCGCGGCGTGGTGTCGCCCGATTGGGACTTGTCCTTTGGCGCGGCGCTGGCTCGCCCAGATAGTGCAGCCATCCTAGATGCAAGCGATTGTGTTGTCTTGATTGGTACGGATTTGGCCGAAGTCGATATTTGGCGCGAGACTGCTGGGCACCGCCCCGGCGCGATCCACATTAATGTCGATCCCGAAGTGTTAGCCGCAGCCCACCCATCCGATGTCTGCTTGCAATATGATGCGTCCGACGTTTTGTCCAAGCTGCACAGTGCCTTGGAAAAACACGGCGAAAAGGTCAAACAACTACCAAAATCTGCGTGGTCTGCCGATATCGTGGCAGGGTATCGTACCCGCTGGCGCGCAGAGGTCGAAGTCGAACGGCCGGGCATCATCACCGTTTGCGATGCTCTGCGCGAAGCGGTGCCATCAGACACAATGATTTATTCCGACATGACTCAGCTTGCCTATACCGCCAAAGAAGTCTGGGATATGGACCGCCCCGGCCATTGGCACCATCCATCTGGGTTCGGCACCCTTGGATACGCCACACCCGCCGCGATCGGCGGGGCAGTAGCACGCAAGGGCCAACCCACGATGGCGATCATCGGGGACTATGGTTTCCACTATACCATGGCCGAACTCGGCGTCGCAGTCGAACTGGGTTTGCCGTTACCCATCATCCTGTGGGACAATGCCAAACTGGGCGAGATCGAAGACTCCATGACCCGCGCCCAAATTGCGCCCAACGCGGTGGTTGCGCGCAATCCTGACTTTTGCAAACTGGCCGAAGCTTTTGGCGCACACACGGCCGCGCCAAAAACGTTGACTGATATGCAAGACGCAGTCCGCGATGCATTCACCGCCGATGGACCAACTCTCATCTATCTCACTCCGAGTATCAGCTGATCCATCTTTCTTTGGGTCAAAAATACCTCGGGGGAGGCCGAAGGCCGGGGGCAGAGCCCCCTAAAACTCCAAGCCGCCGCAAGGCGTCCTTCGGATTAGAATTTTGATCCTTCGGCCCGATAAATCCCACCCCAAGTGGTTCCTGCGATATAACTTGGGCACCCTTTCTTGGCAGTGTTGACGATCAAGAACCACATGGTTTCGCCCGGACGCCCCGCACGGCTGTATTCACACCCCAAAGGATGGGTCCACCATTGACCTTTATAGCTGACGGGGGGCTTTGCGGTTGCGGCGACGGCTGGAACTGCAGGAAGAAGGGTAACCGCCACCACTGCGGCTGATTTGAGAAACGATTTAAACATGACACACTCCGATCACTGAAAGACGTTAACAGCGCCCCCACGCTATGACCTGAACATGGCCTTTTGTCCGTTAACACGAAGCTAACGGATCAGATCTCAGTTCCAGCAATTTTAACGAAAAGCGTTTAGTTCCAGCAGCTGACCAAAACGGTCATTCCTGTCGCTTCGCCCGTCAGATCGATAGGATCGATGGGGGCAGAACTATCAGTGCTTGCGGCTGCCAAACCCGCTTGGGCCAGCACGTCTTGCAAGGCAACACGGTCCAGTGCAAACCGCACGCCCTCGGGCAAAGCCCGACCAGACTGCGGATCAGGCAACAACATAGCAAGAACGCCGCCACCTGTATCAAGGACAGGACCACCAGCGTCGCCGGGCAGGGTGCCCATTTCCAGACGCACCATATTGGCTTCTCCGGCCAGACCGCGAACATCGCTCAGCGTGCCGAAGGTCATCGAAGGCGCACCCAGCACCCCTTCGTAGCTGTACCCAGACACAGCCAGTTCTGACTGCAAGCGCGGGGCCACATCGCTAAACCGCGCGACAGCCAGAGGGGCAAGTGCGGTGGTCGGTTTGAGCAGGGCAACACCGCTGGCAGCATCGTTTAGAATGATTTCAGCCTCGGCTTCGGTATCAAGCGTGATGCGTGTGCAGTTTTCCACGGCTTGCGAGGTCGTGATGACGGTGCCCCGACGATCCACAAAAAAGCCAGACCGCGACAGGCGCGGTGCGCGAATTTCAAGCCCGGACACCAGATCAATCGCTTGTTCTTCGGTGGTCGCACTGGGGGGCAGAACGGCCTCTAGACGCACAAGACTGCGTTCCATTTCTGCAATCAAGCGGCGGCGACGTTCTTCGTCACCTGCAGGCCAAATCAGTGTGAACCCTTTGATTTGCCCGTTCTCCAACGACACGCGCGATTCCGAAATGCGGGTCGCGTCCTCTCCGATCAGCACAAAAGATGTGTCTTTGCGCTCGCGCGGGCCATCAAGGGGCACAATGTCGAGGGTCTGCATGATGTCATAAAGCCCAAACAGTGTGCTTTGGTCCCCGGCTTGCGAAATGAGCAGGATGCTTGCGGGCACATCGCCAGTGCTGGAATAGTGGGCAAACGGGTATTCGTATTTCTCAAAGCTGACGATGTCCCCGGGCAGCATCATTTCGATGCCAGCCGTTTCGTCTCGTATCAAAGTCAAACCTAGATCGGTTAGGACTGCGTTATAGTCGCTCAGAAGTGCGGCACGTTGCGCCGTCGTTAAGATTCCGGTGACGTCAAAGCCCTTTTGTTCTTGCCAAGCAGCCATCGCGTTACGGGTGCCGCGCCCAAAAGCGCCATCGATGGTGCTGGTGTAAACGCCTGCCCATTTTAGCATCACTTGCAGATTTTCGCGTTCGGCGCGGGTTAACTGACGTTCACTGCGTTGGGCTTCGGCTGGGGTTTCATCGGCTGGCGGAGGGGTGGGGGTCGCGATTTCAGGTGCTGCCGCTTCGGCGGTCGCCACCTCGGGTGCGTCTTCGGTCGCGTCCGTCTGTGCATCCGTCAAAGGGGCATCAACCACGCCGCGATCCAACACATTTGCGCCCACGGGCCAGAATTGCTGGCGAAAGCTGGAGCCAAGTGCGATGTAGCTGTCGCGTGGAATCACGCCTTCGTTGCGATAGACGCGCAGCACCTGTTCCGCATCCTGGCGCGTGTAGGGGCCAAGGGCGATGCCATACCACCCCGCCCCAAGGGAAAATCCGTTCACATCCGGCAGATTGGCGGCAAAATCCTGTGCACGCTGTGTGGCTGTGGCAAGGTTTGGTTGCGCTTCGACCTGCACCCAAACCACGTCTTGCTGGGCTGAACCCCCTGCAACAGACATAACAAGCATCACCCACGCAAATGCGATCCGTTTGAAAAACACCCGATGTCCCCTTTAATGGTCTTTGTGCCGTTTTACCTGTGACGCAGGATAAGCAGGAAATCGCGCAATGAAAATGGGGGAAAACCACCAAAAAGAGACCTCGCGCGCAATTGACCTCACATAGGGTGGGTCGTAGGTAAGGCGCGCATCCACCAAAGGGTCCTTCACATGTCAGACAGCCCAACCACACCCCGTTCGTTTCAGGAAATCATTCTGAGGCTGCAAACCTATTGGGCGACCAAAGGCTGTGCGGTCTTACAACCCTATGACATGGAAGTGGGCGCAGGCACCTTTCACCCGGCAACAACGTTGCGCAGCCTTGGCACACAGCCTTGGGCGGCCGCCTACGTGCAGCCCTCGCGTCGCCCCACCGATGGGCGCTACGGCGAAAACCCGAACCGGTTGCAGCACTATTACCAATACCAAGTCCTGATCAAACCCAGCCCACCCAACCTGCAAGAGCTGTACCTTGGCTCGCTGCGCGCCATTGGCGTGGATATGGACCTGCACGACATCCGCTTTGTCGAGGATGACTGGGAAAGCCCGACACTGGGCGCATGGGGGCTGGGCTGGGAAGTCTGGTGTGACGGCATGGAAGTGTCGCAATTCACTTACTTCCAACAAGTCGGCGGGCACGATTGCCACCCCGTGTCTGGCGAACTGACCTATGGGTTGGAACGTTTGGCGATGTATATCCTTGGCGTCGATCACGTCATGGACATGCCGTTCAACGACCCCGACGCAATGATCCCGCTGGCTTACGGCGATGTGTTCAAGCAAACCGAAGAAGAATACGCCCGCTGGAATTTTGACACCGCCAACACCGATGTGCTGTTGAAGCAGTTCGAAGAGGCCGAAGCCGAATGCGCCAAAACCCTTGGCGCTGAACATATCGACCCCAAGACTGGCAAGCGGATCATCATGGCGCACCCTGCCTATGATCAATGCATCAAGGCCAGCCACATCTTTAACCTTTTGGACGCGCGCGGGGTGATTTCTGTCACGGAACGCCAAGCCTATATCGGGCGCGTGCGTGCATTGGCCAAACAATGCGCCGATGCGTTTGTGCAAACCCGCGCCGGTGGGTGGGTGCCTGAGGCGGCGGAATGAACGGGAAAATCATCGTGATCGGTATTCTGGTTTCATCTCTCCTTGGCGGCGGCGCACTGTATTATCTGCAAGTCTATGGGTTCTATGAACCTGTCGAGGTGGCCGAGGTCGCGTTGGTTTCAGTCGTATCGGACGAACGAGAACTCATTAGCATCGACAATTTTGAAGCCATAGACGCAGAATCATCGCCGATCCGATATCGCGCGTGCTTTACCACCGACATGTCGCTGTCATTGCTGACGGAAACTTATGTGGGCCTTGAAACAGCGGCCCCGCGCAATGCGCCAGCTTGGTTTGACTGCTTTGACGCTGAAGCCATCGGCGCCGAACTCGAGGCCGGCACAGCGCTGCCCTTCTTGGGCGAAAAGAACATCGAATTCGGCGTCGACCGGATCGTGGCCATCACCGAAAGTGGCCGCGGCTATGTCTGGCACGAACTGAATGACTGCGGCGAAAAAGCCTATGACGGGACCATCGTGGGCGAAGAATGCCCCAAACGGGATGCGGAATAATGCCTGACCTTTTGATTGAACTCTTTTCCGAAGAAATCCCCGCGCGCATGCAAAAACGCGCCGGCGAAGACCTGCAAAAGCTGGTCACCAACGGTCTGGTCGAGGCGGGGCTGACCTATGCCTCGGCTGCTGCGTTTTCCACGCCGCGCCGCCTGACCTTAACGGTCGAAGGCCTGCTGGCCGACAGCCCCACGACCCGAGAAGAGCGCAAAGGCCCCAAGGCTGATGCCCCCGAAAAAGCGATCGAAGGGTTCTTGCGCGGTGCTGGCCTCACCCGCGATCAACTCGAAGTCCGCGACACCCCAAAAGGCCAAGTGCTGTTTGCGCTGATCGAAAAGCCCGGTCGCCCGGCGTCGGACATCATCGCCGAAGTGCTTGAGGCAACCATTCGCAACTTCCCATGGCCCAAGTCGATGCGCTGGGGCACGGGGGCGCTGAAATGGGTGCGTCCGCTGCATTCCATTCTGTGCATTCTGAATGACGAGGCTGGGCACACTGTCGTGCCAATGGACATCGACGGGATCACATCAAGCGATACAACCCAAGGCCACCGCTTTATGGCGCCGGGCGAGATTTCTGTAACGTCTTTCGCCGATTACACCACCAAGCTAAAGCGCGCCCATGTGGTGCTGGATGCCTCTGAACGGGCCGATGCGATTTGGAATGATGCCACCAACATGGCCTTTGCCAGTGGTCTTGAAGTGGTCCAAGACACAGGCCTGCTGGCCGAAGTCGCAGGCCTTGTCGAATGGCCTGTGGTGCTGATGGGCAAGATTGGCGAAGATTTCTTGGAACTGCCCGCCGAAGTGCTGCAAACATCGATGAAAGAACACCAAAAGTTCTTCTCGGTGCGCAATCCCAAAACAGGCGGCATCGAACGGTTTATCACCGTCGCCAACCGCGAAACCGCAGATCAAGGCGCGACGATCTTGGCTGGCAACGAAAAGGTGCTAAGCGCGCGCTTGGCGGATGCAAAATTCTTTTGGGAAAACGATTTGCGCATCGCCAAGTCAGACATGAGTGTCTGGACACAAAGCCTTGAAAACGTGACCTTCCACAATAAACTCGGCAGCCAATCCGACCGCATCAACCGTATCGCAGCGTTGGCGCGTGAACTTGCCCCCGTGGTCGGCGCAGACGCAGATATGGCAGAAGAAGCCGCACGTCTGGCCAAGGCTGATCTCAGCAGCGAGATGGTTTATGAATTCCCAGAACTTCAAGGGCTTATGGGGCGTTACTACATCGAAGCCTCAGGCCGCGATGCAGCCATAGCCGCCGCCGCACAAGAACACTACTCGCCGCTTGGGCCATCAGATGATGTGCCGACAGCGCCAGTATCCGTGGCCGTGGCGTTGGCGGACAAGTTGGACACGTTGTCGGGTTTCTGGGCGATTGATGAGAAACCGACAGGCAGCAAAGATCCGTTTGCGCTTCGGCGTGCTGCGTTAGGTGTTATTCGGTTGGTGATCGATAACGACCTGAACCTTTCTCTGTCGGATACATTTTCTAAAGCGCTAAACGTCGTGTTGAAACTATCCGAGTGGCGTTTGGCTGCGAGTGAAGCGAACGCAGATAAGGCCAAGCAATTCGAACATCAGGTTGCCATCGCTGAAGGGGTGATCGCGTCAGTTCTGCCTGATCTCCTATCCTTCTTCCACGACCGTCTCAAAGTTTACCTCAAAGATCAAGGCGTCCGTCACGACATCATCGACGCGTGCATCGCGATGCCGCAAAACGACGACCTGACACTCCTCGTAAAACGCGCGCGCGCTCTCGCCGAAACCCTCAAAACCGACGACGGCGAAAACCTCATCCAAGGCTTCAAACGCGCCAACAACATCCTGACCCAAGCCGAAGAGGCCGACGGCGTCGAATACTCCTATGGTGCAGACCCAAAATTCGCCGAAACCGACGAAGAACACGCACTGTTTACCGCCCTCGACACGGCCGAGGCCAAAATCACCCCCGCGATGGACATACAGGATTTCACCACAGCCATGGCCGCCATGGCCAGCTTGCGAACGCCCATCGATGCCTTCTTTGAAGGCACGCAAATCAATACCGACAACGGCACAGTGCGGCGCAACCGTCTGAACCTGCTCAGCCGGATCCGCACTCTATGCCTGTCCGTGGCCGACCTTACCAAAATCGATGGCTGATCCACTTCATCTTGCCAAATAAACTCCGGGGGGAGGTGCGGCGCACCGGGGGGCAGCGCCCCCATTCCCGCTCACCGCAGGCGCATGTTCCAAACACCTGACGTAACCCCTTGCCACGTCAACTTTACTCTCTATGCTGCGCTGCGAAAGGAACGCCGCAGTGCAGAATAATCCCGATACAACTCTTGTGACCCCGGATGCGCCGATCCACAACGTGACGCACGGAGGGCGGGCAAAATGTCTGCAACGGCTGGCGCGGCTTGACCTGCCGGTGCCGACCACAGTTGCGCTGTCATTTGACGCGGTGCAACGCATTGCAAAAGGCCACCTGCCTGACATCGATGCGATTCTTGAACAATTCCCGCAGGACGCGCTGCTGTGCGCGCGCCCGTCCTCGCAAGACCCCGACTGGGGCGGGCCGTCGGCGATTCTCAATATCGGAATGAACGATGCGCGCCATGAAGCGTTGCGCGACACACTTGGCACGGATGCGGCGGCGGCTGTTTTTACGCGGTTTGTGCAAAGCTATGCGATCCACGTGGATCGACTTGACCCGGACATGTTCGATACCATCACCGGCGAAGGCTCTGCCGCGTTGGCTGATGTGTTGGATGCGTATCAACACGAGGCCGAAACACCCTTTCCCATCACCCGTGCCGAACAGCTGGCGGGTGTGTTGAAATCCATGGCGCGCGCTTGGGACGGTACTTCGGCCCGGTTGTTGCGCCAAGCCAAGGGCGCGCCTGTGGATGCAGGGCTGGGTCTTGTGATCCAACAGATGGCGTTTGGTGTCGGGCAGGGTGAATGCGGGTCCGGGGTGTTGCAACTCGTATCCTCGAAAACCGGTATGCCGCAGATCACAGGGCGTTATTTGCGTCAAAGCCAGGGGCGCGACGCGCTGCGCAGTGGGGCGGACAGCGTCTTTATCTCGCGCGACGATCGTGGCCCGTCGCTTGAAGATTCCGTGCCCGATTGTTTTGCCCAGCTTGTCGCCCATGCGACGCTGATGCGTGAACGTTTGCGCGCGGAAATGCAGGTCGAATTCACGATCGAAAACGGACAATTGCATATTTTGGACGGGGTGCGCGTCAGTCGGTCGTCGCGCGCTGCTGTGCGCATTGCCGTGCAATTGGCACGAGACGGCATCATCCCGCGCCAAGAAGCACTGATGCGGGTCGAACCCAATGCATTGAATGAACTTTTGCACCGTCAGGTCGACCGCCATGCCAAGCGCGATCTGCTGGGCAGTGGCATTGCGGCCAGTCCGGGTGCCGCGACTGGGCGGTTGGTCTTTTCCGCAAACGAGGCGCAGGCAAGTGCGGCGCGCAACGAAGACTGCATTCTGGTGCGCCGCGAAACATCGCCCGAGGATATTCGTGGTATGCACGCAGCCAAAGCCGTGATCACCGAACGCGGCGGCATCACCAGCCATGCCGCTGTGATTGGGCGCGGGATTGGTCTGCCTTGTGTTGTTGGCGTCGGCGATATGCGCTTTCAGACCCAACTTGGCCAATTGCAAACCAAAGATGGCCGCATCATCAAAGCCGGAGACATCGTCACCGTTGACGGCACCAATGGCTCGATCCTGCTGGGAGCGCCTGAAACGCTTGAGGCAGCCCTTGATGACGCCTTTCAAGACCTGATGGACTGGGCTGACGCCGAACGCGATATCGATATCCGCGCCAATGCGGACACGCCCGCTGACGCCCAAACGGCCAGAAATTTCGCAGCCCAAGGCATCGGGCTTTGCCGCACAGAACATATGTTCTTTGAAGATGGCCGACTGACGGTCATGCGCGAGATGATCTTTGCCGAAACATCTGACGATCGCCGCGCAGTTCTGGACCGTTTACTGCCGATGCAGCGCGCTGATTTCATTCAGCTTTTTAATATTATGCAAGGTAAGCCCGTTTGCATCCGGCTGTTTGATCCGCCGTTGCACGAATTCCTTCCGACGGATCGCGACGGGCAACGTGATCTGGCAGATGCGCTGAACCTGCCGCTTTCCGATGTGACGCGGCGCATTGAATCGATGATGGAATACAATCCAATGCTTGGCTTGCGCGGCGTGCGGTTGGGCGTCACCGTGCCCGAGATCTACGAGATGCAAGCCCGTGCTATTTTCGAAGCCACAATTGAGGCCAGCCGAGACGGCGACCCTGTTGTGCCCGAAATAATGATCCCGCTGGTCAGCGCGAAACGCGAAGTGGAACTGGTGCGCACCAATGTCGATGCGGTGGCTGCGGCCGTTGCAACCGAACGCGGCGCTGAATTCACCTATCGGCTGGGTGTTATGGTTGAAACGCCGCGCGCCGCTTTGCGGGCGGGTGACATCGCGCAGCATTGCAGCTTTTTAAGCTTTGGGACAAACGATCTGACGCAGATGACTTACGGCCTTAGCCGGGATGATGCGGGCCGGTTCATGTCGGATTACGTGCGCAAAGAAGTGTTTGTCGAAGACCCGTTTCATACGCTGGACATCGATGGAGTTGGTGAACTTCTCAAGCTGGGTTCAGAACGCGGGCGCGCAACCCGGCCAGAGGTTACTTTGTCTATTTGTGGTGAACACGGCGGTAACCCCGAATCGATAAAATTCTGCCGTGAGGCCGGATTCGACTATGTGTCTTGCTCACCCTTTCGTGTGCCAGTGGCCCGCCTGGCGGCTGCGCAATTGGCAATTGCGGGTCGCATAACTTGATTTAAATCAACAGGTTATAGCAATTTACACAGGGTTGAGTTTCTGTGTCCGTACTGACGCGTTTGGCAGGAAACTGCCTAAAACGTCTGCGCAAAACTGGACGAGGGGATTGATTCTCACTAGGAGCGTCGAAGCTTTAGCGATCCTGGGGGTCAAATATGCGTGCCATTTCACAAGCCGTGATGGTCTTTTCTACTGTGCTTGCTATGTCTGGTGTGGCGTCTGCTGAAACGATTAGTGACGCGGGCAACGCTGCTGTGCGCAAAGCAGAGCAGCGTGGATTAAAGGCCGTGCCAAGCGCAAAACTGGCATCGCTTTTGACGGCTCCGAAAAATACAGGTGACGTCGCCTATACCCGCAGCTGGCTTGAGGCGCAGCCAAACCCGACGGGCAATGCCAACTGGCAATGTCTAAGCGAAGCGCTTTACTTCGAAGCGCGTGGCGAGACGCTCAAGGGGCAATTCGCTGTGGCTGAGGTTATCATGAACCGCGTCGCAAGCACCCGCTTTCCCGACAGTCTATGCGGTGTGATCAATCAAGGGACAGGGCGTAAATATCAATGCCAGTTCACTTATACATGTGATGGCAATCCGGAACGGATCAACGAACCCAACTCTTTTGTACGAGCGGGCAAGGTCGCGCGCGCTGTGATGGATGGCCGCGCGCCAAAGTTAACAAACGGCGCCACGCATTATCATACCACGGCCGTGCGCCCCAATTGGGCCAACGTGTATACGCGTACGACCTCGATCGGTGTGCACCGTTTTTATCGCCACAACTACCGATCCGCTTCAAACTAAGGCTGGCCATTGCGCAAGCGCCAAGGTTTCAATGCCGCTTTAAAGTGTGACATACTTTAAGCGGCTTGAAATCATGTATTTGGACCGCGGCAAAGCAATTGACGTGCTTCCTGTATTTTATGAAGTGCGATAGAACGGCGATAATGACCCTTGCTGTAAAGACACTTTGCTATGGCCTCTGAAATACGTCTTGCGTTTTCGCACCCCTCTGAGCGCTCGGAAGCGACCGCGACCAGCGCGCCGTTGGATCGCATTTCGGTACGCGACCACATCGTTGACGTCGAAATCGGGGCCTTTCAGGCTGAACGCGGTGTGACCCAACGCATTTGCTGCAATGTCGTGGTCGAGGTGCGCCCGTTGACCGGGCCAATCGACGACGATGTGGATCGCATCCTTAGTTATGACAAAGTGACCGAGGCGATAGCCTTTGAGTTGTCGGATGAACGTCTGAACCTTTTGGAAACATTGGCCGAACGCGTGGCCGATCGTATCCTGTTGGAACCCCAGGCCATGCGTACCTTTGTGCGCATTGAAAAGATTGATCGCGGCCCCGGCGCACTGGGTGTCGAGATCGTGCGCAGTCGCGGCGCACTGCACCCCATTGATCCCGACGCGGCAGATGATGACGCGCTGCATCCCGAATTGGTGTTCTTGTCCAACGCAGCGATCGCGTCGGAACACCTTAGGGCTTGGATTGACCAGTTGGAGGCTTTGGGCCGTCCGTTGATTTTTTGTGTCGGTCCGTCTGATCAAGTGCCGCCCATTGCAAGTCACCCGCTGGCGCAACGCCGCATCGATCTGCTTGCGATTGAACAAAACGCTTGGGTGCTGGCCGCGCGCGATGCTCGGTGCAAGGTGGTGGACACGCGCACGGAACTTGATTGGGCCATGCGCAATGGTCAGATTTGTGTCTGGGCACCGTCAAAGATCGTGCTTGATGCTGTTGATGGACCTTCGGCCAAAGGCGCGGATGCGGTGGCGCTTGCCTCGTGGTTTGCGGCAACTTTTGATGCCCAAGAAATGCTGGTGATCGGCGAGGATGGTCCGGTGGACGCCCCCGTGGCCTTGCGGACGATGCCTGTGGATCAGGCGCTGATCTGATGCGCTACCTGCGCCCGTTGATGCAGGTGGGGCAGGCACGCCCTAGGGATGCAGTGGCGTTTGGGTGGTGCTGGTTCACCCACGTCGAGGTGCTGTCGCGCACAGCGCCGGCACAGGTGATTCCAGCCAAGGATTTAACCCCAGAAGAGCTTACGCGCTTTGGCGATCCCGGCACGGCGCCGCAACTTATGGGCATTCTCAATACCACGCCTGATAGTTTTTCTGACGGCGGGTCTTTTGACACGCTAGAACGCGCGGTAGCCCAAGGGCAGGCTTTGGTCGCGGCTGGCGCAGATATCCTTGATATCGGCGGCGAGTCCACGCGCCCCGGTGCCAGCCTTGTTCCCGAGGATGTTGAGATTTCCCGTACAGCCCCTGTGATTGCGGCGTTGCGCGGAGCGGGTGTTGATGTGGCGATTTCGATTGATACGCGCAAGGCGGCAGTCGCAAAGGCGGCACTAGAAGCTGGGGCAAGCATCGTGAACGACGTTTCCGGGTTTACCTTTGACGCAGATCTTGCGCCCCTTTGCGCGGCACGAGGCGTGCCAGTTTGCGTTATGCACGCCCAAGGGGAACCTCAATCAATGCAGAACAACCCTCAATATAACAATGTGTTGTTGGATGTATTTGATGCACTACATGAGCGAATTGAGGCGCTGATTGCCGCCGGAATTCCGCGCGAAAAAATCACAGCCGATCCCGGTATTGGCTTTGGTAAGACCCAAGACCATAACCTTGCCATTCTCAATCGCATCAGCCTGTTTCATGGGCTGGGCGTGCCGATCTTGCTGGGTGCATCACGCAAACGGTTTATTGGATCGATCGGAAATGCACCCAACGCGCAAGATCGGGCGCCCGGATCTGTGGCCGTTGCGTTGGCTGCAATTGCGCAAGGGGTGGCAATCATTCGCGCGCACGATGTGGCAGAGCACGCACAGGCCATTGCGCTATGGCGTGCCTCTGTGGCACATCCGTTTGCATGAATAAACTTTTCGGTACCGACGGCGTGCGCGGCACGGCCAACACATCCCCCATGACCGCCGAAATGGCGCTGCGCATCGGCGCTGCTGTGGGGCGTTACTTTCGACGTGACGGGCATGCTGTGCACCGGGTCGTCATCGGCAAAGACACGCGGCTGTCTGGCTACATGTTCGAAAACGCGCTGACGGCGGGGCTGACCAGTACGGGGATGAATGTTCTGTTGTTGGGCCCAGTGCCAACACCGGCTGTGGGCTTGCTGACACGTTCCATGCGGGCGGATTTGGGTGTCATGATCTCAGCCAGTCACAACCCCGCCGAAGACAATGGGATCAAGTTCTTTGGCCCGGATGGTTTCAAGCTGTCTGACGCGGTCGAGGCCGAGATCGAGGCATTGGTCGCCGCAGGCGTTGATCCGGTGGCTGCGCCCAATATCGGACGTGCTAAGCGGATCGACGATGGCCGTTTCCGCTATGTAGAACGCGTAAAGTCTAGCTTTTCGCGGCAAATGAACCTTGATGGTTTGAAAGTGGTGGTCGACTGCGCCAATGGCGCGGCCTACCGCGTGGCCCCAGAGGCGTTGTGGGAACTGGGCGCGACGGTCATTCCGGTCGGCACCACCCCAACCGGGCACAACATCAACAAGGGGTGCGGTTCGATGCATCCGCAAACAGCGGCCGAGGCTGTTGTCGCCCACGGCGCGGACGTTGGTATTTGTCTGGACGGGGATGCGGACCGGGTGATTTTGCTGGATGAAAAGGGCAATATCGGCAACGGCGATCAGTTTATGGGATTGATGGCGGCACGTTGGGCCGCTGAGGACAGGCTGAAAGGCGGTGCTTTGGTTGCTACTGTCATGTCCAATCTGGGGCTCGAACGGTATTTGCAAGGCAAGGGTGTCGGGCTTGAACGAACCTCGGTTGGGGACCGTTATGTGGTGGAACGCATGCGCGCGGGTGGCTTTAACCTTGGGGGCGAACAGTCGGGTCATATCGTGATGACTGATTTTGCCACGACGGGTGATGGTCTGATGGCGGGCTTGCAGTTTTTAGCGGCGATGATCGAAACCGGTAAACCGGCCAGCGAAGTGATGCACGTCTTTGAGCCGGTGCCGCAGCTGTTGAAGAACGTGCGCTATACGGCAGGGCAAGCGCCGCTTGAACTGAAGTCAGTGCAGGCCGCAATTGCAGAGGCCGAGGCACAATTGGCCGGCAATGGTCGTTTGCTGATCCGCAAATCGGGCACCGAGCCGCTGATCCGGGTGATGGCCGAAAGCGAAGACGAAGGCGTGTTGAACGCAAGCGTTGATCACGTCGTAAATGTCGTGCAATCTGCAGTTGCATCTTGACAGGTGGTATGCTTCGAATGTTTTGATGTCGCCCAAGTTTGACATCAATTATTCGAAAGGTGCACCTTTATCATGAAGGCTTTTCTTGTTTCACTTCCCGTTCTTGCGCTGACCGCCGGGGCGGCTTTTGCGCAATTGAAGGCCCAAGTTTTGTCCCCTTGGGATGGCAAAAAAGTCCCCGCTGGGCAGCAATGTACTCAGCACGGCGGAAACGGGTCGACACCGCCTTTTCAAGCGACAGGCATACCGGCTGGAACCGCTTGGTTGATTGTCGAATACAACGACAAAAGCTTTAAACCTTTGTCACGAAATGGCGGGCACGGCACAATCGGCTATGCGGTGACCCAAGAGGCCGCCAATTTTCCGGCGGTGCCGGGTATGACCGCCAAAATGCCCAAGGGCGTGCGGGTTGTTGCCGCAGCAAAAAGCACAGGTGACTTCGCTTCGCCCGGTTACTTGCCCCCATGTTCGGGCGGGCGCGGCAACAGCTACGAAGCGCAAATCAAAGCCGTTGATGCCTCTGGCAAGGTGCTGGCAAAAACCCGCATGAAACTGGGCCGGTACTAAGAAACGTTAAGCGCTTCGGCCAAACAACCGCCGAAGCGCGCCATACTGGCTGAGGCCCACACCGATCAGGATCAGCACCATCGCCAACAGCAGGCTTGGTGGCAGCGGTTCGGCCAGAAATAATGCGCCCATGATCACCGACCACAGCGGCACCTGATAGTTCGTAAGGGACATAAAGACCGGACCGGCGCTGCGGATCACCAAAACGCGCAACATGTTGGCGGCGGCTGTGGGAACAAGCCCAAGCGTCGCAATGACAACAATGGTTTTTGTGTCGGGCAGGGGTGGCAGCCCTTCTTGGATCAGTGCGATGGGCACGGTTATGACTGCGGCGATGATCAACAGGATTGTGGACAACCCGATGGCGTCTACTTTCGGCAGGCGCCGCATCAGGACCGAACTGATGCCATAACAGCACGCCGCTGCGACGCATGCGATACGCCCGGCGGTTTCCAGCCCCGCACCTGTGCTTTCAAAGGCCTGCCCGCCGATCAGCACACAGACCCCAACGAAACCAATGACAAAGCCCAAGCTGCGCCGCCACGTCAGGCGCTCACCCGGCACCAGAAAATGCGCAAGCGGCAGCACGATCAACGCAACAGAGGCCATAGAGACGCCAGCAAATCCGCCCGTGACATATTGTTGGCCCCAAGCCAGCAACATGAATGGGATGGCAGTGCTGAAACCTCCAATGGCAAGCACCGCGATTTTTACGTCCCGAGACGGCGGCGCGTCAAACAGAACTGCCCCGCGCCATTGCCAGATCGGAACCATCAAGATCACGGCAAAGACGACGCGCAATGCAGCAAGCCAGAACGGGGTGATCCCTTCGAGGGCTACTTCGGTCACAAGAAAGGTCGCGCCCCACGTCAGGCCCAGCGTGGCGACCATCAGCCAGCTGACCCAAGTGATGTTGGGGTTATCCGTCATGCAAGGCCCGGCTGTCGGCAGGGGCCTCTTCGCGTTGGGTCATGCCATAATCGCGGATCACACCCGCGACACGCAGGCGATAGTCATCAAAATGAATGTCACGCCCGGCCCCTTGAACGGCACGGTGGTCTGGCAAATTGCGCCACTGCGCCAGCGCTTCTTCGTTCTCCCAAAAGGACAACGACAACAACTTGCCGGGCTCCATCAGCGACTCGAACCGCTCAACCGAGATGAACCCCGGAATGTCGGCAAGGTGATGTTTGATGCTTGCAGCGCGTTCCATATAGGGTTCGCGATGGCCATCTTTGGGCCAGACTTCGAAGATGACAGCGATCATTTTGGGGCTCCCTGAAGTGTTGAGACGCTTTTCAACCACGTCTAATCCTCTTTGAGGAGGAATTTTTGCGATTGTGCAAACAAGTAATTCCTGCGCCGTAAAAGGACCATGGACAATGACAGGTCTTGCATCCTTGGTTTAAACGTCGGTGCCGATCGCGACGAAGGCTGGCTTCGTGCTAAAATATCCTAACAACTTAACACCAACAACAATTGTCCACTGTCAGGAATATGGGGCTTCAGTTAGCTCGCGCGCGTACATCACAAGGGTTTAATTCCATGTATGATTGTCAGAAGATGCGTTTTTTGGCCCGTCCCAATAACTACAATTTAAGAGATCCAAAATGTTGAACCTATTGTCTCGGAGCTGGATGTTGCTCTTTCTATTGGTAGCATCTGTCGCGCTGACAGTCGCTTTTGCATCTGTCCGAGTTCAATTGGATGGCGCGATGTTGGATTTCATGATGAATGGAACCCAAGCCCGCACCCATTTGGCCAGTATGTCGCCAGAGCAGAAGGACACGCACTTCTGGGCAACTGTATTGCATGACACAGCCTATCCTCTTGCATATGGTGGGTTCCTCATCGGAGCGATCTGGCGCTTTGGCGGCGACCTGCGCAAATGGTTCGTGGTGCCCGCAATTGCTGCCCCTTTTCTAGACTTGCTCGAGAATTTTGTTCAAGCACTCGCGCTATCTGGAAACGCCACATTTTTGGGCTTAAAGAGCCTATTAACACCAGCCAAGTTCGGTTGCATTTTTTTGGCTTTTGTTTTGCTGGTGACTTGCTTGGGGATCGCTGGCTACAAGCGTCTGAGGGCGTAGTGGCAGAGGGCACCCAA
Source organism: Tateyamaria sp. (assembly GCF_039940735.1). Classification (GTDB taxonomy): domain Bacteria; phylum Pseudomonadota; class Alphaproteobacteria; order Rhodobacterales; family Rhodobacteraceae; genus Tateyamaria. The sequence goes on along the minus strand of NZ_JBDVGB010000020.1, from coordinate 21,131 downwards.
CCTATGCGCTTGCACTGAACGACAGCGTTCTAACAAATGTGCACCTAGTGCCTTACCTCTGCAATACGATCAAAAACGACCATTTGTCGAACGGTTCCTCGAACCGGACATCGGTGTGCTTTCAACAACGGTCTGAAAAGTCCGCTTAGCTGAAGTGGGTGCAGATTGCAGCTAAGGTCCGCAGGAAGCCCGCAAAGAGGGATGCTGCAAGACGTACGAATGGCTGTTCTGGCAACTCATGCTTGTTCGTTTGTCAGCCCTCTGATGTCGAAGGACAAAACAAAAAGGATAACCCACCACCCAAGAGAGCCAATAGGATGGATGCCTCTAAAGAGTAGATTACTATGCCGGCGTTTAAGTATAGGTTTGCCCAGAAACCAACAAGCGCCGGTAAAAACAGAAATCCGAAGACGGAAAAGCCAGCCGTCAGCCGCTTGCTAAATTCTGCTGACCGTTTCAGGACCTGATTGTTGAGAAATCGCGCCAGAACTCCGCCCATAACAATACCGGCACATGCGCTCCCGAATAAGCTTACGACAAGCACAAGAGCCTTAAGTACAGTCCCAAAGCTTCCATCTAGAACGACGGCAACAATTAACAGAATGAATGCTACCGCAGCTAGCCGCCGAGTATGCTTTGAGTTCTCAATTTTTTCGATCCACGCAATCAACATACGCTTTGCGTACCACGTTGTGCCGTCTTTTGTCATGTTACTTGGGCTGTCGAGTGGGAATAGGGTGAAGCGGTCATTCGAATTCGTGCAGCAAAGGTCTGAATAGTCCCGCATAGCAGATCTTGAGCAAACAGAATGGATTCTGAACTGTTCGCGACTGCAGCGAACGGCGGGTCTTCGCCCATGTTGACCAATGATGCGCCATGGACCAAGGTCGGGTTTCGAGAAATAGCGGTGCAAATTGACGCTAATGATGTTTTGGAAGAAACAGCCTGAACGAAACGCCGAGATCATCCTCAAACGGCGGGTTCCAATCTTGTTCGAAGATGGAATGCGTTCGTGGTTTGGTGGTTATCCTAAGGTTCCTGAAGGAACGTCTTGGCCACGTAATTCCAAAGGTGTGCCGCTTCAATTCATCGCTCAGGTCGCGTGCGAAGATTTCCCCGCAGCGCTTTGGAACGGATTAGGGCCTCGTTCGGGTTCATTGCTACTGTTTGCAAATACGTTTGATCTCGATCGGATTTCTGAAAAAGAAGAGGTTCAAGTCGTGCTGGTCGAAACGGCTGGACCAGAAATGGAGCCACCCGAAGACTGCCCATTCGCTCGCCATGCAATGTTAACTGGCCCGTTAAATAGCCAGGATATTGAACATCCTGGCATCTCCAAACTTTGGCGCAAATGGCCCATTGACTTAATAAACCATGAGTACATGGATACCGACGATCCTGCAGAAAAGCTTTACCCATTTCAGTGCAGTGCGGAAGAAATTTACGGGGCTCCAGTTTCAGACCGATGGATCACAGCAAAAGACTTTGGGCTAGAACAACCGTTGACGTGGCGTGGCGCGCTATACGTCATTGAGAGTATTCTGCACAAAGTGGGCACGCCAGAAAAGTTCAAACGAGACTTTGTCGGTATGAAATTAGCCGTGATCGATGACCCTCCTGAACCGGATCAAACAGGTTTCAACAAAGAGTTTGAGCGCCGCCGCAATGCCAACCCTGACTTCAATGGTGGGGATTGGAGCGCTTGGGGAGCTGCAAGGGTAGCCTTGAATGAAAAGATGAAAGCCGAACGACGCAGCGGATGGCTTGCTCGCGCGCGCCCAGCTCTTGAGGCGAATATCGCTTTGCAGAAACAGCGATATGCTGAAGAAACACAGAAATTGGATGCAAAACGAGAACTGCTTGATGAAGCCGAGATCCAGCGTAGGGAATTCCATTTGAAGCACCGTGCAGATAGCGCGAAGGAGATGGAACAAAATCTCGGTTACATCGACGATCTCCTAGCGGCCTACCAAGGTGCCGATGGAGAGGAAAGATTGAGTGCAGAATTCAAGGATCTAGGCGAAGCGCACCTAATGCGCGGTAATCGCATGATCCAGCGGCTAGCAGACCTAAAACTGAGCTTACTTGATCGTGATCTTGATAGCCCACTTTCGGAAGAAGATTGGGGTCAAATTAAACGTATTTGGGAAGACACCGCCGGACTCATATGGCAGAAGCATAGTAATAAACTTGTTCAAAAGGTTGAACACAAGTTCGATGTGCAACGGTTCATTGAGCCAGCCATCCGTGAAGACCTCTTGGATCTTTACACTGGTGACAATGTAGCCGACGTTCAGCTGGGACGTGCTTTGATCGCTGGTATGGAAACAAGGGTTCGGTCCTTAGGACGAGGAGCTCGTCACCAGATTGGGGGACAGCTCATCCCAATCCAATCCGAACTCAGCCAAGAGACATCCAGAGTTTTGTTGTTTCAAATTTCGACTGATCTCTCGCTTGGATGGCAGTGGGGTGACATGGGTAATCTGTATGTAACAATGTCCAAGACTGATCTAAAATCTGAGCGATTTCAGAATGTGGAAGCATGGCTGGAGTTTCACTGAAGCCATCTTAGCTTTCTTTGAAAGCTATTGAGTGGTGCAATGCATAACAGACACGATAGGCAGACGTTGACGAAGGCTATCGGCCGATTTGCCCGCATATCTGACATCCTAGCCCAAAAATAAGCGGAACGATCGGGTGACCGCTCCGCTTAATCGTGTTTTAGTTTTTCGCTTTGTCGACCATTTTACCGGCTGAAATCCATGGCATCATGCCACGCAGAGTTTCACCGGTTGCTTCGATCTGGTGCTCGTCGTTGATGCGACGTGTGCCTTTAAAGAACGGCTGACCGGATTGGTTTTCAACCATGAAGTCACGCACGAACTTACCAGTTTGAATGTCGGTCAGGATCGCTTTCATGCGGGCCTTGGTTTCGTCGTATGGCAACACGCGTGGGCCAGAGACGTATTCGCCGTACTCAGCCGTGTTCGAGATCGAGTAGTTCATGTTGGCGATGCCGCCTTCATAGATCAGGTCCACGATCAATTTCACTTCGTGCAGGCATTCGAAATAGGCCATTTCAGGCGCATAACCGGCTTCGACCAGTGTTTCAAAACCCATACGGATCAACTCAACCAAGCCACCACACAAAACGGCCTGTTCGCCGAACAGATCAGTTTCGCATTCTTCGCGGAAGTTGGTCTCGATGATGCCGGAACGGCCGCCACCGATGGCGGAACAATAGGACAGACCGATTTCCAGTGCTTTGCCGGATGCGTCTTTGTCTACGGCGACAAGGCACGGCACACCGCCGCCTTTGACGTATTCACCGCGCACTGTGTGGCCGGGGCCTTTAGGGGCCATCATAACGACGTCGATGCCGGGCTTGGGCTCGATCAGGCCAAAGTGCACGTTCAGGCCGTGGGCGAATGCGATAGCGGCGCCTTCGCGGATGTTGTCGTGGACGTATTTCTTGTAAGTTTCGGCCTGCAACTCATCGGGCATGGTGAACATGATCAGGTCGGCCCAAGCGGCAGCTTCGGCGATGCCCATGGTTTTCAGGCCTTCGCCTTCGGCTTTGGCAATCGAGGCAGAGCCTTCGCGCAGAGCAACAACGACGTTTTTCGCGCCGGAATCGCGCAAGTTCAACGCGTGCGCGTGGCCTTGCGAACCGTAGCCGAGAATGGCCACTTTCATGTCTTTGATTAGGTTGATGTCGCAATCGCGGTCATAATATACGCGCATGTCGGTATCCTTTGGTTTGTGTCTGTGGGTGTTATAAGGTTGGGCGCACCATCATGCATGGTTGCATTTTGAGTATTTTTGGAACAATGAAGGAATAGTCATTCGTTCTTTCTCAAATTTGTGAAATATTCATGCTTGACGATACAGATCGCCGTATCCTGCGCCAGTGGCAGGCTGACCCAAGCCTTTCTCCTGCAGAGTTGGCTGAACGCGCCCGCGTGAGTGTCGGGCAACTTGCGCGTAGGCAGGCCAAGCTGCGCGAGGTTGGGGTGGTGAAAGGTGTTGCTGCCGAGGTTGATTGGGCTGCACTGGGCTACGCGGTTGAGGTGTCGTTGCGGGTGACGCTGGACAAGACACAAGGGTCTGCATTTGACGATTTCTTGGCTGAGGCCCGCCGCGTGCCGGAGGTTATCGAGATACAGACTTTTCTGGGCCGTGTTGATGTACGTTTGTCTGTCATTGCGCGCGATATGGCACATTATCAGCACCTTTATCGTCGGCACATCCTGAACCTGCCGCATATCGCGGATATCGAAGCGCTCATGCACGTCGCGCGGATCAAAAGTGATCTGAGGCTGCCGTTATGACGCCACTTGATGACATCGATTTTTCAATCCTGCGTCTTTTAGCCGAAGATGCGGGGCAGGGCGCGGGTGCGATTGGGCGGGCCTGTGGATTGTCGCAACCTGCAACGTGGCGCCGCATTAAACGTCTGCGCGAAGCCGGTGTTGTCCGTGGCCAGCGGCTTTTGTTGGATGCAGAGCGTTTGGGTTTTGGCGTCACAGTGTTTTTGGGCGTGAAGCTGGCCACAAAAGGGCGCGTCAGTCTTGAGGATTTTGAGCGTGCGGTGAGTGCCATCCCTGAGGTACAGACGGTTGAGCATGTTTTGGGTCTATATGATTATCGCCTGCGCGTAGTAGCGCGCGATTTGCCAGATTTTGAACGCGTCTTGCGCCGCCGCATCATGACGTTGCCCGGCGCGGGCGAGGTCGAGGCCAATGTGCTGCTTAGTGAAGAACGTCGCCCCGGGCCCTTGGGGTAAGGGCGCGCGTCTGGGGAAACATCCGTTCCTTTATGCATCGCACTATGGCTGTAATTCGCACAATTTGTTGTCGCGTGGGCTTGGCGTTCGTGCGTCAGGCCCGATATTTGCAGAGTAAATCAGGAGGAACTCCATGCCAGCACTGCTAGATACCGTCGACCCAACCGGCCTTGAGGAATTTTCGGTCGTATTCACTGATCGCTCGCTTAACCACATGAGTGCAGCGTTTCAGGGTGTCATGAACGATATTTCGACGATTCTAAAAGATGTTTACGCCGCGGATGCCGTCGTTGTGGTGCCCGGTGGCGGCACCTTTGGGATGGAAGCGGTGGCCCGTCAGTTCGGGCGAGGCGCAGATGTTTTGGTCGTGCGCAACGGTTGGTTTTCCTACCGTTGGAGCCAAATTTTCGAAATGGGTGGCCTTGCGTCTTCGACCACCGTTTTAAAGGCGCGCCAGACTGGCAATGCACGCCCATCCCCCTTTGAGCCTGTCCCCATTGCTGATGTTGTTGAGGCCATTCGCGCCCAAAAGCCCGATGTCGTGTTTGCGCCACATGTTGAGACCAGCGCCGGTGTCATCTTGCCAGATGACTACATCGCGGCCATGGCGGCTGCGGCACACGATGTTGGTGCGCTGATGGTGCTGGATTGCATCGCTTCGGGCTGTGCTTGGGTCGATATGCGTGGGCTTGGTGTTGATGTGTTGATCTCTGCGCCTCAAAAGGGGTGGAGCGCGTCACCTTGTGCGGGGCTTGTGATGCTGTCTGACCGCGCGGTGGCACGATTGGACGAGACGACGTCGGACAGTTTCGCCATCGATCTTAAGAAATGGCATCAAATCATGCAGGCCTATGAAAATGGCGGGCATGCCTATCATGCGACGATGCCGACGGACGCCTTGCGCGATTTCCGCGACACTATGCAAGAGACGCGGGATTATGGCTTTGACAAACTCAAAAAAGCGCAATGGTCGCTGGGTGATGCTGTGCGCAAGATGATGTCGGACAAGGGTGTGACGTCGGTTGCGGCTGATGGGTTTGGGGCACCTGGGGTTGTGGTGAGTTATACCAATGATCCAGACGTGCAGACGGGTAAGAAATTCGCGGCTCAGGGGATGCAAATTGCGGCCGGTGTCCCGCTACAATGCGATGAACCAGAAGATTTTTGCACGTTCCGCATTGGTTTGTTCGGTCTGGACAAACTTTACGATGTGGACGGCACTTTGGCGCGTTTGGCGCGGGTGGTTGATCAAGTTCTTTAAACTGGCGGGGCGGAGGACACCTCCGCCTTACCCGTGGTGGGTCTTGTAAGGCGGAGGTGTCCTCCGCCCTGCGTTGTTTCAGCGCGCACGGCGTGTGCCCAAGCCCAGCTCCATCAGCGTTTTGCGCACAGGTGCCACCTGATGCAGTGCTGTCAGCCCAAAGGCGCGCGCATCGCGGGCCATTGGTGACTTGGCTTGGCTGGTGCGGTTGAGCAGGTCAATGCCACTGACGCGCATCCGAATGTCGCCCATGCGAGCCTTGTGATAAGCGTCAAGCATCTGCGCGCCCCCCAATCCTTCGGGGCGGGCGGTTGCGAGATCCAGCAGGGTCGTGATGTCTGCAAAGCTCATGTTCAGCCCCTGTGCGCCAATAGGGGGCACCACATGCGCGGCCTCTGCGATCAAGGCAAGACGCGTGCCGCTCAGGCGTTCGGCGTATTGGCTGATGATCGGCCAGATCGTGCGGCGTGACGCAAGCGTGAGCGGCCCAAGCATCTGGCAACTGCGCGTGGTCATCTCGGCCTCAAAGGCGGCAACATCGGATTGCATGCGCGCCATGCTGGCCGCACCGTCGTCCATCCACACAACTGCCGAAGACGGCATGCCATTAAAGTCCGGCAAAGGCACCAGCGTGAACGGCCCGCCGGTTTGGTGGACTTCGGTCGATATGTTTTCATGCGGAATGGGGTGCGTTACGGCAAAGGCCAGTGCTTTTTGCCCATAGCGCTTGGTGGTCACGGGGATGCCTGCCGCGTCGCGCATGGGCGAGGCCCGCCCATCTGCCGCAATCACACATCGCGCCGAGATGCGGGTGCCATCGCTTAGCCCGACGCGGGCCTCAGCAGAGCGCGCCAGCAAGTTGCGCGTGCCAACGCCGGGGCGGAAATCGACGGTTTTCAGGGCCTTAAGCCGTGTTGCCATCTCGCGCCGCAATCGCCAGTTGGGCAGGTTCCAGCCAAAGGGCAGATCAGATACGTCGCTGGCGCGAAACGCTTTAACTTCGCGGGCAGACCCGTCTGTGCCGCCAGCATCCACGATACGCATGACATCCAATGCGGTGGCGTAGGGTTCAAGGGAACCCCACAGGCCCGAAGCCTCAAGCAACGTGCGCGCCGGTTGCAGCATTGCAGTGGTGCGCATATCTGCCCCATCTGCCTCGCGGTCGATCACAGGCGGGGCTGGATCAACACAGATCACGCGAAACCCCGCACTGCCAAAGGCCGCCGCAGCCGTCAGACCCGCAATGCCGCCGCCGGAAATTAGGATGTCGCAGTGGGTTAGATCGCTCATGCTGTACCTCGCTTATCCTTAATTTATGACGTTGGGCGCAAAGGCCAAGGTGGCATCCTGTCCTACCCCAAAATAAGGGCCAAAAATCCGGAAAGATCGTCGGTGTGGTGATGGATGTGGTCATGGGATGCAGGGGTGGGGGCGACGTGCACTGTCTTCATGCCCATCGCGTGTGGCGCTGCAAGATTGCGGGGATCGTCCTCAAACATCGCGCCTGTCGTTGGGTCCAACTTGTCACGGGCAAACACCTGGTCAAACGCGCTTTTTTCGGGTTTGGGCAAATAGTTTGCATGTTCGACGCCATAGACCGCTTCGAACACGCCCGATAGCCCGCGCGCGGCAAGCACTTGTTCGGCATAGGGGGCGGACCCGTTGGTGTATACAATGCGCCGCCCCGGCAGGGACCGGATGCGCGCGGCCAATTCAGGGTCGGGGGTCAGCGCGTCAAAAGAAATGTCATGCACGTCCACAAGATAGGGGTCGGGATCAATGTTATGAACGCGCATCAAACCTGCCAGCGTCGTGCCATAGGTATGGAAATAATGGTGGCGCAGGCGATCCGCCTCGGCCTGATCTACCCCAACGGCGTCCATCACGTAACGCGACATGCGGGTTTCGATCTGATCAAACAAGCGGGCAGAGGGGTGATACAGCGTGTTATCCAAGTCAAAGACCCAATACCGCACATGTTCAAAATCTGATTGCACCATAAAGAACGGTCTAGGGTTCTGCGGTGATGGGTGCAACAGCAATGGGGTTGCGCGCGTCCTATGCTGCACCCTAGTGTGAGACAAAACAATGACTTGTGAAACGCTTATGTCCTCTCAACGCCCGTCAAGCACCGATGCCTATTCGCTTATTCTTGAGGCGATCGATATTGGTACCTATCGCCCCGGCGACCGCCTTGTGGAAAGCGAGCTGGCAGAGCGGTTTGGCGTGTCGCGCACACCGGTGCGCGAGGCGCTGCAACGGTTGGAAACGCAATCGCTGTTGGCGCGCGACGGGCGCAGCTTGATTGTGGCCTCGCTAGATCACAATCAGATGTCTGAACTGTATGTTGTGCGCAGCGAACTTGAAGGATTGGCGGCATCGCTGGCCGCCCGGCACGCCACCCCCGAAGAGGTCCGTATCCTGAGAGAGATGGTCGAAGAAGACAATGCCTTGATCGCTGACCCGGTGGCTTTGTCGCGGGCCAATCGGCGGTTTCACAAGCAGATCCATCTGGCGTCGCACAACCGATATTTGGTGCAACAACTGGATCTGGTGCATCGCACAATGGCTTTGATGGCGACAACCTCACTTGCTGCGGTGGGACGCGGGCAGATCGCGCAATCCGAACATGATGCCATTGTCACGGCGATCGAGGCAAAGGACGAGGCGCGCGCGGCCAAGGCACTGCGCGAACACATCTCGGTCGCGTTTATGACCCGGCTCAAACAGGATGCGACGGCGCGTATGGACGAAAACTAAGCCTTGGATTCGCCGTGGCCGTGTTGGGTTTTGTCCCAGTAGAATGGGTTCGTGACCAATTCATAAAGCGCTTTGTAGGCCGCAAGCGCGCCCAGTGGGAAATAAAATATCAGCGTAACCACCCATGGCAATAAATGCCTGCGGTTTTGGTCTGACACGGCCAATAACCCAATGACGATGTTCAATAATTCAGCGGCAATAAAGAAAAATGCCAACGGCCACAAGACACCGGCGCCCAGCGTCGTGATGACCGGATGCGGCAGGCCAAGGGCAGGCAACCAAAAACTCCAAAGCAAGGGCAGCGTGGCAAATTGTGAAACGGTTGCCAAAAACATCACCTGTAACCCGACAAACCGCACGAACCCAAGATCGCGCAGCAGCGCGATGGGGTCTCGCATGTGCACAAAGTAAGTGACCAAGTACCCTTTCAACCAGCGTGACCGCTGTTTGACCCAAGGCCATGCCCGGCAATTCGCCTCTTCGTAGGTGACGGTGGAGATCAAGTCGGTCGTGTAGCCACTTCGCGCCAAACGGATGCCAAGGTCGGCGTCTTCAGTGACGTTGTGAGCATCCCAGCCGCCGAGTTCTTCCAAGATGTGACGGCGGAAAAACAATGTGGTTCCACCAAGTGGAATAACAAGCCCAAGGCGCGCAACGCCGGGCAACACCAACCGCCACCAACTTGCGTATTCAATTGTAAAACAGCGCGCGATCCAGTTTTGCCGCGGGTTGTAGTAGTCGAGGATACCTTGGACACATGCCACCTTCGGGGCTGCGTTTGCAAAATGGGCAACAACCTTTTCAAGTTGATCGGGTTCTGGCGCGTCTTCGGCATCCCAGACGCCGATAATATCGCCATCACAAAAATCGAGCGCATAGTTGAGCGCGCGTGGTTTGGTGGTGATCGTGCCGTCGTCGGGGACTTCGATCACACGCATCCAATTGGGTAAGTCTGTGCGTTCCAAGGTGGCGCGGGTGATCGAATCTTTGGCTTCGAGAACCAAAATGACTTCGAGCAACGCCTTGGGATAGGTCAACTTTTCCAAGCGACGGATCAACGCTTCGGCGATGCGTTCTTCTTTAAAAAGGGGGACCATGACCGACACGCGCGGTTGGCGGGCAATTGGGATAGGGGCAATTGGTTCCGTGCTTGCCGGAACGCGGTGTGTGACCAGCGCGCCAATCGCAAGTGCCTTGAGGGTTGTGGTCAACGCCAACGTCAACACGGCCCAGCCAATGAGGATCGTTGCAAACCACGCGGGAAAGGCCACTGCCAAAGCCAAGCACGCGACGGCAACGCTGATCCGGTGAAATGTGCCCCATGTGGTACGTGTAGACCATCTGCGGCAGCTCATGCGTTCGGGCGCCTTTGTTACTGCGTTTTGGGCAAGCTCGGCCCCATGCAACACCCCAATTTGTCTGTTTATCTCTTCTTGATTTGCGATCACCGGCAACAATTCTGCAGTATCTGCGGGTAAGGCATCAACCAATGCGCTGATACGATCAGGACGCGATGTGGCCACCAGCAAGGTCGTGCCGATCCATCGCCATGGGACGACCCCGAACCGTTGGCAGATGGTGGCTGAAAACACGTGCGCCATGGACGGGGCAGGCGGGTTTCGGACCAGATTGATAAAGTCTGTATTGTGCTGAATGGCCAATACTTTGTGAACGTCACTGCGCTGCACATGGCCTTCGGCCACAAGGATTTCCCCCAACGGTGCGTCGATCTGACGTTGCGTGGCAAGCGCGCGCAACAGAGTCACTTGATTGATAAACCCTGCATTCACCAACTGCGCCCCGACTGGAAGCGCAGGTTGATTCCAACGCAAAACAGGACGTGGTGCAGAAAGGCGCAGTAAGGGGTCGCTCATGGGGAAGGGTCCGAACCGTTAGATCGGATACCACTTTGTGCACATATTGTTAACGAAGGCTTAAGTTGTAGAAACTGTTAACCAACCTAACCCATATGACGAATGCACTTCGGCAAGCGGGCCTAACAGGTAAATTTAGGCCGCGCGTTCCTGCATCGCAGCTGCAAACCGTTCAAACAGGTAATAGCTGTCTTGCGGGCCGGGACTGGCTTCGGGGTGGTATTGCACCGAATAGACCGGCTTACCGCTGACGCGGATTCCGCAGTTTGAGCCATCAAACAAGGATGTATGCGTTTGAACGACGCCATCAGGCAGGCTTTGGGCGTCAACGGCAAACCCGTGGTTCATCGAGGTAATTTCAACCTTGCCCGTGTCATGGTCTTTGACCGGATGGTTCGCGCCGTGGTGACCGTGGTTCATCTTTATTGTCTTGGCCCCAAGGGCAAGGGCCAGCATCTGGTGACCAAGGCAAATGCCAAAAACAGGCAGATCCTGTGCCAGAACTTCGCGGATCATCGGCACGGCGTATTCCCCAGTGGCGGCTGGATCACCCGGACCGTTGGACAAAAAGATGCCGTCAGGGTTGTGGGCCATGACCTCTTCGGCTGTTGCGGTGGCTGGCAGCACAGTGACGTCGCAACCCGCAGAAGCAAGGCAGCGCAGGATGTTGCGTTTGGCGCCATAATCGATGGCGACGACTTTGTGTTTCGGCGCGGTCTGAGGCGTGTAGCCGTCGGGCCAGGCCCAACGCATTTCGTTCCAGCGATAAGATTGCGCGCATGTGACGTCCTTCGCCAGATCCATGCCCTCAAGTCCGGCAAAGCCGCGCGCGGCAGCGACCAAAGCGTCGGTGTCAAAGTTCCCATCGGGATCATGGGCGAGCGCCACGTGCGGGGCACCGGCTTGCCGGATGGCGCGGGTCAAGCGGCGCGTGTCGACGCCTCCGATCGCGATCCGACCGCGCGAGGCCAGCCAGTTCGACAATTCTTCGACGGCGCGCCAGTTTGACGACACTGTGGGCATCCATTTGACGACCATGCCGCTGGCGACTGGATCGCCGGTTTCATCGTCTTCTGGGTTCACACCAGTATTGCCGATATGGGGGAAGGTGAAGGTAACGATCTGTCCGGCATAAGACGGATCGGTCATGATTTCCTGATAGCCGGTCATGGCTGTGTTGAAACACAGTTCGGCCTCTGTTTGGCCCGTGGCCCCGAACCCCGTACCATAAAAAAGGGTGCCATCGGCAAGGGCAAGGCAGGCGGTCGGAGTGGTCGGAGCGGACAGGGTCATGGCATAAACCTTTGCGAGCAGGATGGGGCAAAAACAGGCGCGTGGCGGCAAATTGCGCGGAAACTAATGCCAGCGCATCGTGGGGTCAAGCGGGATTGCGAATTTGTAGTTTGCAGTGATTTCAATGGGTTACGCTGATCTTGGTGGCTTGCCACCTGATGGACCTTGGCATATGTATGGTTCCTTAACACGTGACCATGGGGATGGACATCACATATGGATTTGCGCAACAAGATCTCGGCCGCTTTGAAGCAGGCGATGAAAGACAAGGATGCAGAACGTTTGTCGACGCTGCGCCTTATCAACGCTGCGATCAAAGACAAGGACATCGATGCCCGCGCCGCCGGACAAGATGATGGTGTGCCGGACAGCGAAGTGCTTGCGATTCTTGGGAAAATGTCCAAGCAGCGCGTTGAAAGCGCACGCACCTACGAAGAGGGCAATCGCCTTGATCTGGCGGAACGTGAGTTGGGCGAGATCAAAGTGATTGAAGAATTCCTACCCCAGCAATTGGATGAGGCCGCCAGCGCCAAGGCTGTGGATGCCGCCATTGCAGAAGTCGGGGCCGGCAGTATCCGTGACATGGGTAAAGTGATGGGTGTTCTGAAAACCAAATACATGGGCCAGATGGATTTTGGCGCGGTGGGCCCGATGGTGAAGGATCGGTTGTGTAAGTGACCGTTATGGCGCAGGAACCTGCGCCTTACGTGGCTTGGCTGCCTTTAGCTTTTGAACGCACGAACCAGATCGTCGTAAAGCGCAATCCGCTCTTCCTCACTAAGGAAGGCGCCGATCTCGACTTCGCGGCCTTTGCCTTTCAATGTAATGTAATGGGGCACAGGCCCTTCGCTGTCGTATTTGGTCACTTGCGCCCAATACCGATTGCAATCCCATGTTTGGGTATCGAAGTTCGGGTTGGTGCGAATGAGTTGGGCTGTGTCCTGAGTGAGGGTGAGGACCTCGGTGATTTGTAGCTGTTTGTGATTGCGTTGCAGGGCAAAATAGATGCCCCAAACAGACAAAAGCAGGAAAGGCAGCAAGATCCAAAGAAGCGGCGTACCGAGAAGTGCAAAAGCTGGGATCAGGATCAACGTGAATGTCGCAAGGACAAAGGCGGCCATGCCGCGTGCAGGCAGGCTTTCATGCGGTTTAAGGTGCATGACTTCAGTTGGTGCGTTTGGTTCACTGGTCCAATGGTAGGGCAATTGGGGGTGGCCGAAAGTTTGATTGTGATGTGTCGTTGATAGCAGGGTTTTGGTTCGATTGTGATGCGACACAATTGATCAAGCAGTGGGTGCTTTCACGCGGCTGACACTACACCATCTTTCTAAGTCGAGATGTCGGCGGGTGGTCCGAATTCTTGCTGTTTGCCTGCAGGGCCAATAAGAGATTACATCAAAATCACGTCTAGCAGGAGCATTTCGTGCCGAATTTTGATGAAGTTATTTCAAATCGCAAGATACGAGCGCTTCGGCACTCGCACCCCTATCGAAATCTTAGAGATGCGGCGGACCAATGCAAAGAAGCAGGACGAGATTTGCTCGAAAACGCGACAGCTGGCACACATTCGAAACTTCTGGAGCGAAGTGTCGTCATTACGTTCGTGACGCATGTCGAGGTCTATTTTAGGGACATGCTTGACGCCATTTTTAGGCAATGTTCCCCAGATTTTTTTGTCCCAAAACTAAAGCAGATTCACAACATTAAGTATGATATCGAAGACTTGATTGACATCTATAAGCGGCAGATTCATCCACTTGAATTGGTTTCGAGCGATGCCTCATTTCAAAATACCGACAAGATTGAAAAGACTTTTTCAAAATTTCTTGGAAAGAGTGTTTGGGGCGAAGCTATCGGTCAAAAAATACGAATAAAGGATCGCCCAGAGACCACAGTCTGCTTTGAGCCGGAATACCTAAACAGCCTAAAGAGAATTTTTTCTCTTCGCCATGAGTTAGTTCACAACCCAAGACAAGACTTCCTTCTCAACACAAAAATTCTAAAAGACATTGATAACTCTGACGGCCTGCTCCTGGCGGTCGATGTCGTCCTTTGTCAGATGTTAGCCGAGCACGTCGATCCAGAACTGATTGAGTCGGGTGAGGAGGATTAATAGCGATTAGCTGGCACTTGGTTTAGAAGTTTTGTGCCAAAGAATTTCCGAAATTGTGGGCCCGTCAATTCCTACGTCTTGCGGCAAACCGGCCACGCCGCGTTCCACCCAGAATCTGTCAAATTGGCCTCGGAGCATACATTGAGCAACCAATTGCCGTCGACAGTTTGAAAACTATAAGCTTCTCCTAAGCAAAAGGGCCCCAACCATAGTTGGAGCCCCTTTTTTTATCTCAACTTAAGGCCAGTCAATGGCCCGGTTGTTTGTCCCACTCCGACTGCTTGGGCAGGATTTCGAACGTGTGCTCTGGTGGTGGGCACGGCAGTGTCCATTCCAGTGTGTCAGCATATTCGTTCCATGGGTTGTTCTGCGTGACCTTCGCGCCTTTGAGCAATGACCAGATGATCACGCCAAAGAAGAACAGGAAGGATGCAAAGCTTAGGAACGCGCCCCAGCTTGACCATACATTCCAGTAGGCGAACGCCTCGGGGTAGTCGATGTAGCGGCGTGGCATGCCCTGACGACCCAAGAAGTGCTGTGGGAAGAAGGTCAGGTTTGCACCGATAAACATCGCCCAGAAGTGCAGTTTGCCTGCCCATTCAGGGTACATGCGGCCTGTCATTTTCGGGAAGTAAAAGTAGATCCCGGCAAAGATACAGAACACGGCGCCAAGGCTCATCACATAGTGGAAGTGCGCCACAACATAATAGGTGTCGTGATAATAGCGATCGACCGCAGCCTGCGACAGCACGATCCCAGTGACACCACCAAGGGTGAACAAGAACAGGAAGCCAAAGGCCCACAGCATTGGTGTTTTCAACTCGACCGAGCCGCCCCACATGGTCGCGATCCAGCTAAAGATCTTGACCCCTGTGGGTACCGCAATGACCATCGTCGCCAGCATGAAATAGGCTTGCTGGTTCAGCGACATGCCAACCGTGTACATGTGGTGCGCCCACACGACAAAGCCCAACACGCCAATCGCGATCAACGCCCAGACCATCGGCAGATAGCCAAACACAGGCTTGCGCGAGAACGTGGCAATGATGTGCGAGATGATGCCAAAACCGGGCAGGATGATGATGTACACTTCGGGGTGACCAAAGAACCACAGAATGTGTTGGTACAGCACCGGATCGCCGCCACCGGCAGGATCAAAGAAAGCGAAACCAAAGTTACGGTCCATCAACAACATGGTAATCGCGCCCGCCAATACAGGCAAAGACAGCAAGATCAGCCAGCTTGTGACAAAGATCGACCATGAAAACAGCGGCACTTTGAACATCGACATGCCGGGGGCACGCATGTTCAAGAATGTCGTGATCATGTTGATCGCGCCAAGGATCGAAGACGCCCCTGAAACGTGTACCGCAAAGATGGCAAGGTCCATCGACATGCCGCCCTCGGATGTGGAAAGCGGTGGGTAAAGAACCCAACCCACGCCCGACCCAAGCTGGCCGTTACCGCCCGGTGTTAGCACCGAACAGACCGCCAAAGTGGTGCCCGCAACGTACAACCAGAACGACAGGTTGTTCATCCGTGGGAACGCCATATCCGGCGCACCGATCTGCAAAGGCATGAAATAGTTGCCAAAACCGCCGAACAACGCCGGGATCACGACAAAGAACATCATCAAGATGCCGTGGCCAGTGATCAAAACGTTCCACAGGTGTCCGTTGGGTGTACAGAATTCGCTGGTCGCAATCAGGCGCGCCCCTTCCATACACATGTATTGAACACCCGGATTCATCAATTCGAGGCGCATGTAGATGGTAAACGCTACCGATACGAACCCGACAAGTGCCGAGACGATCAGGTAAAGAATACCAATGTCTTTGTGGTTTGTGGACATGAACCAGCGGGTAAAGAACCCACGTTCGTCTTCATGCTCGTGCCCGTGAATGGCTGCGTCTGCCATGCGGTGCCTCCTGGCTTATATTAAGGGACGCGCCGGATTCCGTGCGCGTAGATTCCTTGTGGTTCTAGAGACTAGATCGCTCCGCATCAATGGGCGATCCTGACGCAGGTGGGTTGAAATTGTCGCGGGGCGTACATTCCTCGTTTTGACCAGATTGGCCGGTACTTATGCGGATCATAGGCTAGCGGCAGATTTTGGTTAACGATGCATTCAACTGTTAATGCCCGGTTAACTTTTCAGGCGTGCAAAGCAGCTCGATTGTTTCTCAATGCTTCAATTTTCCAGGATTAACACCCGATTGTTTCCAAATGCGGTGACTTTGTCCCGGAAAGGCCTCTTTTGCGCGCGTAGAGGGCCACATTGGTTACCAAATTCCACCGCATTTTTACGGCATCAGTTACAAAACTAAATGGTTCACGCGTGGTGAACAGAAGGTAACTGACGATGGCGACGAACGATAACACCAACCCGGGCACACAAGATGATCAGACGTTCTCTGGCAGCGGGGGTGCGGATACCTTAACTGGCGGGTTTGGATCAGACACGCTTACGGGCGGTGCCGGCAACGATGTGCTAAGCGGGGACGGCCCGGTCGAAGGTGCGTGGCATTTTGAGACCTTTAATCGCGACTTTACCAGCGCAAACGGGCAAGCGTTTGACATCGAGGACACAAGCACAGGGTCAACGTTGACCGGATCTGGCTATGTCACAGATTTCAACGAGGGCGGACTAACCAATTCCGTCAGAGGCGACTCAGCAACGTCAAACCCCGAAAACTTTGGCGCCATCTATACCAGCACGCTGAATACCACTGCAGGCGGGACGTATCGGCTGACGACAAGGTCGGATGACGGATCGACCCTCCAGATTTTTGACAGCAGCGGCAACCCGGTGCAGTTCGACAATCAGACTGGCGGCACGCTCGATTATTTGAACAACGACTTTCATCAGGCATCGACCACGCGCTTTGGCGATGTCGAACTGGATCCGAACGAGACCTATACAATCCAGATCCGATATTGGGAAAACCAAGGCGGGGACACACTGTCGGCCACAATCAGCGGCCCGGATACTGGCAACGTGGCAGAAAACCTGCTGACCAGCGACTTGATCGGCCTGCCGCCGGGGCCAGAGTTTTCTTCGCTTGGCACACCTGCGGGTGTTTTTGGGGACGACAGAATTGATGGCGGCGCTGGCGACGACACGATAACGGGCAACGGTGGCGATGACACGCTGATCGGCGGCGATGATAACGACAGCCTTGATGGCGGCACCGGCGAAGACAGCCTAATGGGCGGTGCCGGGGACGACACACTTGACGGTGGTGCCGGTTCTGACGTGCTTGATGGCGGCGCGGGTGATGATAGCATTGTTGGCGATGTTGAGCCTGAAAGAACTGTGTTATTTTCGGAAGACTTCGAAAACGATGGTGGCGGGTTTTCCAATTCGACCACGGAAACGGACCCGAATTTGGGTGGTGTTCTGGGCCGGTTTGCAGGGGCAGATGGCAGGGTTGCCACGGAACAGACCTTTGCGCTTGATCCTGATGCGGATCAGTTCGAGGTCAACTTTGACGCCCTGCTGCTGGACAGCTGGAACGGCGAAGATTTCATCATCACCATTAACGGCACGGAAGTGTTGGTTCCCTTTCTCGAAGGTGACACTTCCGATCCGGTTAGCCAGACATTTACCGATGTCGATGGCGCCACATACATGCTCGACTTTACCAACACCGCAACGGGTGAGTTGGGCTTTTCCACAGGCACCTTGGACACGATCCTTGCCGTTCAGATCACAATCGACAACCCGCCAGCCTCATTTACGATCGGCTTTGGGGCTGATCTGAACAGCACCCTCGACAATGAGAGCTTTGCGATCGACAATTTCGAAGTCGTGCGCATTGAGGCCAGCGATGATACGCTGACAGGCGGTACCGGTGATGACACGCTGGACGGTGGTGTGGGTGACGATTCACTTGACGGCGGTCAAGACAACGACACGTTGGACGGGGGGGGCGGTGACGACACTCTGACAGGCGGTGACGGGAATGACACATTCCTTTACACAGCCGACGGCAGCGATGACGTCATTACTGACTTCAATTTTGGGAACTCTGGCACAGTCGCAGATGGTGACCAAACCAACAACGATTTCATCGACCTGAACCCGTTTTACTCCGATCTCGATGAGTTGCGGGCGGACTTGGACGATGACGGTGTCCTGAACCA
This sequence comes from Tateyamaria sp., assembly GCF_039940735.1. Taxonomy (GTDB): domain Bacteria; phylum Pseudomonadota; class Alphaproteobacteria; order Rhodobacterales; family Rhodobacteraceae; genus Tateyamaria. Next base: position 2,898 of record NZ_JBDVGB010000020.1, on the reverse strand, counting down.
GTCAACGGGCGACTTTTCCGACAACACTTCTCTGAACGGTGGTTCGTTGACCCTAAATGGTGTCACTTCGGCTGATCTGACCGAAGAAAATACCAACGTAGCCTGTTTTACGGCAGGTGTTTTGATTGAAACCGAAGATGGTCCAGTGCCTGTCGAGCAGTTGCAACGTGGAATGCGCCTGCGCACAGTTGACGGCGGCCTGCGTCCTGTGCGTGCCCTTATGCGCCGCACTGTGGATGGAAATGGTGATCTTGCGCCGATCCGAATTTGTGCGGGCGCGTTGGACAACGAGCGCGACTTGCTGGTGTCCCCGGCGCATCGCATGTTGATTTCTGACTGGCGGGCCGAGATGTTGTTTGGTCTGGACGAGGTTCTTGTCAGCGCCGTCAATTTGGTGCGTGGCGACATGATCGTGCGGGTTCCGATGGCGCGTGTGACCTATTTCCACATCTTGCTGGATCGCCACGAAATCATTTTTGCCGAAGGGGCGGCCACCGAAAGCTTCCACTTGACCCGCGAGGCTGTCGATGATGTTGAATTTGGCGATGCCGAAGAAGGTGCCGTGGCCTCTGAAATTTCCCGACTGTTTCCAGAGCTATTGCAATGTGCCAGCCGCTGCGCGCGCCCTGTGATTAAAGGCTATGAAGCGCGGGCCTTGTCAGGGATGCTTTAGGGCGATCAATCACCAAACACTGCGCCAAAACTCTGGCGCAGGGCGACATCCACATCATCCATCGTCACAGGCAAGCCCAGATCGACAAGGCTGGTCACTCCGTGATCTGTGATGCCGCAGGGCACGATGCCGTCAAAATGGCCAAGGTCAGGTTCGACATTGATCGATAGCCCGTGAAAACTGACCCATTTGCGCAAGCGAATACCAATGGCGGCGATTTTGTCTTCGGCCATCTGCCCGCCGGGCAAGGGGGGCTTGTCGGGCCGTTCGACCCAAACACCCACTCGCCCATCGCGGATGTGTCCGGTGATGTTAAAGGTGTCCAGCGTCGCGATCACCCAAGTTTCAAGGTCCTGCACAAATGCACGCACGTCGTGCCCACGTTTGCCAACATCGAGCAAAGTATAGGCGACGCGTTGGCCCGGTCCGTGATAGGTATACTGCCCGCCGCGCCGGGTTTGGTGCACAGGAAAGCGGTCTGGGTCCGTTAGATCCACAGCTTTGGCCGACGTGCCGGCCGTATACAGGGCAGGGTGCTCAAGCAGCCAAATGCACTCTTCGGCCTCGCCTGCAGCGATGGCGGTGGCGCGTGCCTCCATCCAGCTTTCCGCGTCGCGGTAATCCGTCAGGCCCGGTGTTGTGATCCATTCAACCATATGCAGTTCAGGGCAGCAGCCCGGCCTCTTTTATTTTGGCGACATTGGCGCGGCTGACGGGAATATCGGTGCCCGTGCGCATAGTCAGGATTGCGCGATCACCTTCGCGGCGGGCGGTTGTCACGTGATCAAACGCGGCCCAGTGTGAACGATGGACTTGTGTACCTTTTGTGTCCCCCACCTCGGCAATGGCATCTGATAGGCGCATCAGGATCAGGTCCTCGGCGTGCGTTGTTTGAACGCGAACGTAGTGGTCTTCGACCGAAAGCGCCACAAGGGGGCCGCGCTTGTCCAAGGGTAAACGATCAAGGATGCGGACCGGGTTTGATACAATTTCAACTGGGGTCGATTGGCGATGTACTGTGGCCAGCACCACCGAGACAATGACCGCAATCGCAAAGTTGGTTCCCAAAAACGCAGGTAGGCTGTTGCGATCGGGAAGCCAGCCATAAACGATATAGTTGACCACCAACAGCACAAGCAGAATAGCCACGCCCGTCGCAAGCGCAGTAACCGCAAGATGCACCCAAAAGCCAAATCGGGCCAAGGGACGTTTCAACATGGCATCACATAGTGTCCCGGCGCTGTAAGTCAGCAAGACGGTGATCAGCCAATAGACAATGCGCGGCAGTAACGTCAGGCGCACATCGGTGCCGAACGGGCCTGCGACACCCAAGACCAAACCAACGCCCAAAATCGCCACCAGCGTCGCCGGATGCCCCATATGGGCACGCCATTCACGAAGCGCGGATTGCGGATAGCTGTCACTCACGAAGCGGACCTCTTGTTTGGCGCAATCGCGATGGCGGGGCTGCGCGACCCTTGTCTAGCTGAGGGCCAATCCACTGCGCAACTCGAAAGGTCCGCCCCCATGTCCGTCACGATCCTACCACTGCTAGAGGCCAGCCCGGTTATCCAATTCCACGTAGCGTCAGCCAGCACAGCCTTGCTGCTTGGCCCCTTGGCGCTTTATCGCAAACGCCGTGACCGTTTGCACAAGGTCACAGGCTATGTGTGGGTGCTGGCCATGGGGATCGCCGCGCTGTCGTCGTTTTGGATTCACGACTTTCCAGTGATCGGCCCCTTTAGCCCGATTCATCTGTTGGCAGTGCTGGCGCTGTGGTCTTTGTTTAAGGGCATGCACCATGTATTTGTCGGGCGCATCCGCGAACATGAGATCGTGATGCGCAGCCTTTATATGAACGGGTTGCTGGTTGCAGGCACGTTCAATTTTTTGCCCGGACGTGTCACCAACCGTATGGTTTTTGCTGAAGCGCCGCTCCTTGGGTACGTGGTGATGGCGCTGGGCCTCAGCGCCATCGTGGTCATGGGGTTGCGCCGCCGACGCGCGCTTAAGCGGCTTGCTCTTGGGCCACGCGTTGCAGCAGTTGGGCGTAGTTCTCTGCCCCTTGCGCGCCCGTAACCAGATATTTGCTGTCAAACACCATCGACGGCACACCCGAAACCCCGCGTGAGGTCCAAAATTGTTGTTTCTCGCGCACGGTATCCACCAAGGCACCGTCTTCCAGCACTTTAGTCGCCGCGTCCCGGTCAAGGCCAACGCTTACG
>NZ_JBDVGB010000019.1:0-3506 GCF_039940735.1 Tateyamaria sp. | reverse complement strand
TGATGCCGGTGCGGATTTCTTCATCCGCCAAAACATTCACGTCGGCAAAATCCACGCCCATGTAGTTCAAAACACCTGCCACTTTGCTGGAAAACCCGCATTGTGGCATGGATTTGGTGCCCTTCATGTAAAGCACAACATCGTTGGATTTGATGGTTTCTTCGATCTTTGTGTTGGCGTCGCTCATGTCAGTTGTCTTTCTTTATGTAGGCGCGGTGATAGTGCGCGGCATAGGTTTCATCTTGGGGCATCGCATCGACTTTGGTGCTGGTCGCTGCGGTAAAGCTGCCTTTGCTTTGGTGTGTGTGTATCCGGTTGGTGCGCTCAAGCGCGTCGTTTTTGCGGCTGACTTGGTCAATAAGGGACAGGTCTGTGGCCTCCATCCCCAAGGGGACAACGCGGGTTTGACCCATCTCGTCACGCCCAGGTTGGCGCGCCGCCAGCGGACGCCGTGGTCCGCTGCGAAACGGGGCCGAAATGATCTGCCACAACCCTGTCATGCAGGTGCTTTGGTCGTCAGAGCCAGCGCGTGCAATTCGCCGTGGCTGCCATCCATTTTGCCCTTGAGCGCTTTGGTGACGGCGCGGTGCTGCTGCACCCGGTTCATGCCGACAAAAGACGCGTCAACCACTTCGGCTGCGTAATGATTCCCGTCGCCCGCAAGGTCGGTGATGGTGATCTGTGCCTGCGGGAATGTCTCGCGGATCAGGTCTTCGATCTCTTGGGCTTGCATGGGCATGGGGGTTCTCCGGACAATGTCACTACAGATTTAGGGCGGCAGGGGCGAGGGTGCAAGCGTTAGCGCGCGCTTGATGACCTGTGCGCGGCTTGGGGTTGTACCTTTGGGCGCGGCAGGATTAAGTTTTGGACAGCATCTGCCGACCCCAAAACGGAGCCCATGCAATGACGCAACAGGAAAACGCCCCCGAACAAGCTTTGGCTTGGGTGCAGGCGGGGCAGGGCGCGGCGCTGGCGACTGTGGTGCAAACATGGGGCAGCGCACCGCGCCGCGCTGGTGCACAGATGGTTGTGTCAGGTGCGGGCGACATGATGGGCTCGGTTTCGGGCGGCTGTGTCGAAGGCGCTGTTGTGCTGGAAGCCACCGAGGCACTGGCAGACGGCAAGCCGCGCCTTTTGGAATACGGCGTCAGTGACGGAGATGCCTTTGCGGTCGGGCTTGCCTGTGGCGGTACGATCAAAGTGCTTGTTGAACCCATCGGAACAGCCATGCCGCTTGAGTTGCTCGAAGAACTGGTCGCCATCCGAGCGGCCCGCAAACCTGCGGCCTATGTGGTCAACATGGACACATGGCAGCGGCAGGTGGACACAACAGGTCACAACGCGCGTTTTGCCAGTGACCGCAGCGGGGTCGAAGACGACGGCCATACGTTTGTGGCGATCCATAACCCGCCACTACGGCTTGCAATCGTTGGCGCTGTTCACATCGCCCAAGCGCTTGTGCCCATGGCGCGTACTGCTGGATTTGATCCTGTGGTGATTGACCCGCGCGGCGCGTTTGGCTCCGAAGCGCGTTTTCCGGGTGAAACGCTTATGGATGATTGGCCGGACGAGGCCTTGGCCACGTTTGACCTTGATACCCGCAGTGCCCTTGTGTTGCTGACCCACGATCCCAAGCTGGATGATCCGGCACTTCACGTGGCGCTGAAATCGGATGCGTTTTACATTGGCGCGCTTGGATCGACCCGCACCCATGCTAAACGGGTGGAGCGTCTGAGCGAGGCCGGGTTCAACGCGGATCAGATCGCGCGCATTCATGGCCCTGTGGGGTTGAACATTGGGGCGGCCAGCCCGTCCGAGATCGCCGTGTCGATCCTTGCGCAAATGGTGCAACGCCTGCGGAGCCCCGCATGATCTTTGGCCCTGTCCCCGCACAAGATGCAGCGGGCGCGATTCTTGCACATTCGATGATGGCCGGATCGGGGCGCGTGCAAAAAGGCACCTGCCTAGAGATGGCGCACATCACAGACTTGATTGCGGGCGGTCACGATACATTGGTGGTGGCCCGTCTTGAGCCCGGGGACGTTGATGAGAATGCGGCCGCAGCACAGGCGGCGCAGGCGATTGTGCCCCACACTGGTGACCAAAATCTGCGGATATCCGCGGCGGGTGCGGGCCGTGTGAACCTATATGCGACAGCGCCGGGGGTGGTTGAAGTTTCGGCTGACAAGGTCGTGGCCTTGAATTCGATCGATCCCATGATCACTTTGGCGACGCTGCCAAACTATCAGCGGGTCGATGTGGGTGCGATGGTGGCCACCATCAAGATCATTTCTTACGCGGTGTCCGAGACAAAGCTGAAAGAGGCCTGCGATCAAGCGCACTATGCAATGTTTGTCAGTAATCCAGTTTTCCGCACGGCTACTTTGATCGAAACGCACGTGGGTGATGGCGTCCCATCGCCCAAGGGGCGTGCGGCTATGGTGACGCGGATGGAACGGCTTGGTGTGACCATGACGGACCGTGTTGTCGTGCCGCACAAAAGTGCGGACATCGCGGCCGCCTTGCGCGACGCGTCTGGTCAGGTGTTGTTTGTGTTGACGGCATCCGCAACATCCGACGCGCTGGATGTGGCGCCACAAGCGGTGCGCGATGCGGGCGGGCGAATCGAGGCCTATGGGATGCCGGTCGATCCGGGAAATTTGTTGTTTCTGGGCTGGCTTAAGGATCGGCCGGTGATTGGCTTGCCGGGTTGTGCGCGGTCTTTGGCATTAAATGGCGCGGATTGGGTATTGGAGCGGGTCATTTGCGATGTGTCTGTAACGCGGGCCGATGTTGCGGCCATGGGCGTGGGCGGATTGCTGAAAGAAATCCCGACACGACCAAGGCCCCGCGCGACCTAAAGCGGCCACCTCTCTGTGCAAATTTGCGCAAGGGGCGAAAATATTGGTTCTCAAGTGCCGGGTTGCGTGCTTAACTCGGAACCAACAAGACAGACAATAAAAAGGGAGGATGTCATGGCACAGGTCAAAATGACCGTGAACGGGAAAGCTGCGTCTGGCGAAGTGGAGGGGCGCACGTTGTTGTCGTCTTTCTTGCGTGACGAGCTGAAGTTAACCGGAACACACGTCGGCTGCGACACGTCACAGTGCGGTGCATGCGTGGTGCATGTCGATGGTGTGGCGGTTAAATCGTGCACCATGCTGGCAGCCGAGGCTGAAGGCGCAAACGTAGCCACCATCGAGGGTCAGGCCAATGCGGATGGATCGCTGAATGTTATTCAGCAGGCGTTTCAGGATCATCACGGTTTGCAATGCGGGTTTTGTACGCCTGGCATGGTGATGTCGACGGCGTCTTTGCTGAAAGAAAACCCAAAGCCAACAGAGGCTGAGGTGCGTGCCTATCTTGAAGGTAATATCTGCCGCTGTACGGGTTATCATAACATCGTCAAAGCGATCATGGCTGCATCCGGGCAGGATGTAAGCAGCATCGCCGCGGAATAAGTGACGCCGACTGGGGGCCAGCCCCCAGACCCCCGGAGTTTATCT
>NZ_JBDVGB010000018.1:0-55108 GCF_039940735.1 Tateyamaria sp. | reverse complement strand
GAAAAAATGCGCCAAGCGCTTGGCCTTGGGCAGCCGATCCACGTGCAATATTACAAATGGATTGTGCAGTTTTTCTGGATCGAACCGCAGGTGTTGTTTGACCATTGGTTCGGCACCAGCTTTGCCGAAGGCAAGCAGCGCGTGATTTCGTGGCAAACCCGCAGCCCTGTCATGGACATCGTGGTGCAGCGCCTGCCCCAAACCCTTTGGGTTGTCGGCCTGTCCTACATGGTGGGCATTCTGATTGCGCTGCCGATCGGGATTTATTCGGCCTACAAACAGTATTCCGTGTTTGATCAATCCGGCACGTTCATCACGATGATCGGCTTTTCAATCCCGCCGTTCTTTACCGGGCCTTTGCTGATCGTGGTGTTTTCCGTGCAACTGGGATGGTTGCCGTCAATTTATGACACCACCCTTGTGGTGACGGATTGGGCCACCTTTAAGCTGCAATTCATGCAGATGGTCATGCCGGTGATGGTGCTGGCCTTGCAGACCACAGCGCAAATTTCGCGCTATATGCGGTCATCCATGCTGGACAATCTGGGCCAAGATTACGTGCGCACGGCGCGCGCCAAGGGTCTGCGCGAAGGCGTCGTTGTCATGCAACACGTGCTGCGCAATTCGATGATCCCGGTGATTACAGTCATCGCACTGGGGATCCCTGCGATCTTTGGCGGCGCGATCATCACTGAAAACGTGTTCAAGGTGAACGGCATCGGGCAGCTTTTGCTGACCGCGTTGTTTGCCAACGACATCCCAATGGTGATGACGCTGACCTTTATCTTTGCGATCCTGATCGTGCTCTTTAACCTTATTGCCGATGTGCTTTACGGCGTGCTCGACCCGAGGATCCGCTATGACTGATCAAGCAATCGACCCCTACGCGGCCCTACAAGACAAAGAGCCACCAAAGCCTCCGCGCAGCCAGTGGAAGGACGTGTGGGACCAATTCAAGCACCACAAGGGCGCACTGTTTGGTGGCGGCTTTCTGGTGTTCATCACACTGGCCGTGCTGATTGGCCCCTATGTCTGGCAAGTCGACCCGCAAAAGGTCGATATCCGCAACAAGGACATGCGCCCCATTTTCACCGCCCTTTGGGATGGCACGGCCAAGGTCGGCTGGTTCCGCCCCTTGGGCACCGACAACCTTGGGCGTGATATCCTTGCCAACCTGATTGCAGGTGGGCGTGCGTCTATGGCTGTGGGCTGGGCCGCAATGGTGTTGGCGCTGTTGATCGGCACGCTTGTAGGCGTGCTTTCAGGTTATTTCAAAAAGGCTGACTTTTGGCTGATGCGCTTTACCGACCTTGTGCTGTCCTTGCCCATCCTGCCCCTACTGCTGGTGGCTGTGACCTTGTTTCGCCAACCGTTGCGCGCCAACTTTGGCCCCGAGGGGGGCATGTTTATTCTGATCGTGGGGGTCATTGGCCTGACCTCATGGATGCAAACCGCCCGCATCGTGCGCGGCGATATTCTGGCCCTCAAGGAACGCGAGTTCATCTTGGCGGCCCGATCCATTGGCACAACGTCGACGTCCATCATCCTACGGCACCTGCTGCCCAACGTGATTTCGCCCATCATGGTGTCGGCCACCCTGGGGCTGGCCACCGCGATCATCACCGAAAGCGCGTTGTCGTTTCTTGGTGTTGGCTTTCCATCAGATTTCCCCACATGGGGTAAAATTTTGGCGGATTCAGTGCAGCGGATGGAGCAATACCCCGAGCGTGTCATCCTGCCCGGTATCTTGATTTCACTGACGGTTTTGGGGGTGAACTACCTTGGCGATGGCCTGCGCGACGCGCTTGATCCACGGATCCGGGGGCGTTGAGGTTCTAGGGATTAATGAAGGCTAGGGATTGCTGGGTGGATGGACCTGACCCAGAGGACTCACTCAGTTTGGTTAGCATTTTGATCGCTCACGCCAAAGTCGCCAGACGAAGATGAGAAGGCAAAACACACCACCTAAAGCAAAAGGGGCGATAGATTTTAAGTCGGTCATTAGGCAACAAGCATTGTATCTATTGAGAAATTCGTCGTTCCATTCTTCATAACCACCATAGGTGAATGTGTAGCCCTTTGCTATTTGCAGGATCAGGTAGCTTATCACTAAGAGAACGATACCCAGTGCGAGAAAAAACCATTTCATAATCGGAGTGTATAGCTGCAGTCTGCTACCATTGCTAGGTCTGGGCTCATTGCTGACATTAAGCCCCCCTACGTCTCAACGTCGCGCCGCAACCGCAGCACTCCGGCCCAGACCAGCCCCACTATTGGCAGCGTGATCATTGCCGTCAGAGCACCCTTGCTCAGGCCCGTCAGCCCGCCCATCGTATACAGCGAATACGACGCCAACAACACCGCGTAGTAGCTGATGGCGACCACCGACAGCGCCTCGACCGTGCGTTGCAGGCGCAGTTGCAGATCGGACCGTTTGTCCATGCTTTCCAGCAGTGCTTGGTTTTGAACTGAACACTCCACACCCACTCGTGTGCCCAACAGGTTAGCGGCCCGCACGTCGATGGGGCGCAAATGAAAAAACACCACACAGATATCCGGGCGGTGCTTTTCAGATTGTATCTATCTGCCAAGTAAGGTGTGTTCTTAACGCACCCTCCCGCCCGATTGTCTCACCAGAGGTGAATTAATCAATCATCGGCAACCATTTAAACCTTTATCAAAGTCAAATTTGGCAAGCTCATTTACAGCATTTTTTGGTGGGTGCCGCAGCCAACACGTGGCCGTAGGCTACTTTCAACCGTTCAAATCTTTGCGGTCTTTGGGCGTCAAAGGCAGGTCGCCGTTTTGCAAAACGCGCGCAACAAGAGCACCGTGGCCCTTGGCTTTTGCCAGCTTCAGCAACCCCAAAACAAAGTCACGATCCGAATGCCGCTTGCGCAAAAGTTGGTGAAATTTTAAGGGCCTCATCCCGCCTTTGATTGCACGGCTGGCCACCGTCGAAATAAGGCCCATGGCTTTGAGTTGCTGGGGGACGCGATGGCCTAAGAAAGGTGTGCGATAATGTTCGACCTGTGGCCCGGAAAAGCGCACCGCATGGGCCGCGTCAGCCCCCCACCAAGGGTCATAAATGAGCTTCACCGATGCGGCTTTGAACACGGTTTGGGTGGCATCCACCCAAGGGCCAGACCACTGGCCCAATTTACGCCCACCCGGATAACGCATCTCGAATGGGACGATCGATTTGCGCAGCGTCGATTGCGGAGAAATCGCCACCACCCGTGCCCCCGGATGCACAATCGAAAAGGCGCAAGCCGCATAACCACCCATAGACGCGCCGTAAAACACCACCTCGTCAAAGCCGCGAAAGAACTTATCGTCGCGCAATTCGCGGTACATCGTGAACATGTCTTTGTGACGGAACCAGTCGTTCTGCTTGGTCATGTTGCCCAAGTGCGACCACCCCATTTCCTCGGCCAACCCATAGCCCCACGGCAAGCGCGGCGGAACGGAATGGATAGAGCCAAGATGATCAAAGCTGACCAACAGCTTTTTATTGCGCGGCATAAACACCGCACAATGACCGGGCATGTTGCGGATGAACCCTTGCCGCCCGGATTTGGCAGATGCCTCAAGAATGGCTTTGATCAACGTCACTGGCGACTTTCCTTTGACGCGGTTGCAAGGGTTCCCGCCGCACGGTCGGCGCTGGTGTGGCGCGTTACGCCGCGCCGCGGATAAGTTTCACAATTAACAGTTCTTTTTACCAAACCAGCAACGGAATGCGCGAGGGCCTTCGTATAACCTCACATATTTCGGCGTTTAAACGCGCAAAGGCAGACCACTCACGAAAAAAGGGCACCGCTTCTTTATCAAGCGGTGCCCTCATTTTGTTCATGTGTTCTCAGATGAGGGTTGCGCGACCTAGCGCGCCCTCGTGCCGGGTCAGTCGATCAATGGCAAAAGCTTATCAATCGACGCTTTCGCATCGCCATAAAACATCCGCGTGTTATCCTTGAAGAACAGTGGGTTTTCGATACCTGAATACCCTGTCCCCTGCCCCCGCTTGGACACAAACACTTGCTTGGCTTTCCAGCATTCCAGAACCGGCATGCCTGCGATAGGCGAGTTCGGATCGTCTTGTGCCGCTGGGTTAACGATGTCGTTTGACCCAATCACAATGGCAACGTCCGTTTCTGGGAAGTCGTCGTTGATCTCGTCCATCTCCATCACGATGTCATATGGCACTTTGGCTTCGGCCAGCAGAACGTTCATGTGGCCCGGCAAACGCCCCGCAACGGGGTGGATCGCAAAGCGTACATTTTTGCCCGCCGCGCGCAGTTTACGCGTCAGTTCGGCGACGCCTTGCTGCGCTTGCGCCACAGCCATGCCGTAACCGGGGATGATAACCACGCTGTCGGCTTCGTTCAGGGCCGACGCAACGCCGTCCGCTTCGATGGCGATCTGTTCGCCCTCAACCGCCATCTGTTCGCCCGCAGGGCCACCAAAGCCGCCCAAGATCACGCTGATGAACGATCGGTTCATCGCCTTACACATGATGTAGGACAGGATCGCCCCAGAGGAACCAACCAGCGCGCCGACCACGATCAACAGATCGTTGCCAAGGCTGAAACCAATCGCCGCAGCCGCCCAACCGGAATAGCTGTTCAGCATGGACACAACGACAGGCATGTCCGCGCCGCCAATGCCCATGATCAGGTGGTAGCCGATGAACAACGCCGCCAGCGTCATTATGAACAGTGGGAAAAAGCCGCCGGTGTTAAAGTACCAGATCAACGTCAAAAGCGAGACCGCAGCCGCCCCGATGTTCAGCATGTGACCACCCGGCAGCTTTGTCGCTGCAGAATCCACTTTGCCCGCCAGTTTGCCATAGGCAATGACCGACCCGGTAAAGGTGATCGCACCGATAAAGATGCCAAGGAACAGCTCAACCCGCAGAATGGCGATTTCGACGCCGTCCTTTTTGGCCAGCAATGCGGCAAAGCCTTCAAGCCCCTTGCGCGTTGCTTCGTCCATGGCCAAGACGCGACCGAGTTCGACGTGCGCAACCAAGCCGACGAACACGGCAGCCAGACCCACAAGCGAGTGCATGGCGGCGACAAGTTCGGGCATCTGCGTCATTTGTACTTTGGTGGCGAGTTGATAGCCGATCGCACCACCTGCACCGATCAAAATGACCGACAGAAACCAATAACCAGATCCGGGCCCGATGATGGTCGCCGCGATGGCCAACCCCATGCCTACGATACCATACCAAACAGCCCGTTTGGCGCTTTCCTGACCGGACAACCCGCCAAGGCTAAGGATGAAAAGAATAGCTGCAACCACATAGGCCGCTGTTGTGAAACCAAGTGCCATGATCCCGCCTCCTTACGATTTCTGGAACATGGCAAGCATGCGCCGCGTGACTAAAAAGCCACCAAAGATGTTAATACCGGTCATAAAGACCGCCAAAGCCGCCAGCAGAATGACCAGGAAAGACCCCGATCCGATCTGCACAAGCGCGCCCAAAATGATGATGGACGAGATCGCGTTGGTTACCGCCATCAGTGGTGTGTGCAGGCTGTGCGCCACGCCCCAGATCACTTGGAAGCCAACAAAGACGGCCAAAACGAACACGATGAAGTGCTGCATAAAGCTTGCTGGTGCGACCAGACCGACAGCAAGCAACAGCGCGCCACCGATGGCCAACAGGCCGACTTGGGTTTTGGTCTGTTGCTTGAAGGCAGCCGTTTCTGCGGCGCGCTTTTCTTCTGGCGTCAGTTCTTTGGCCGCTTCCTTTTTGGGGGCCGCAGCGATGGCGGCCACCTTGGGTGGTGGCGGCGGGAAAGTGACGGCCGTGGCATGCGCAATGGTGGCGCCGCGGATCACGTCATCTTCCATGTTGTGATTGATTTCGCCGTCTTTTTCCGGCGTCAGGTCCGTCATCAGGTGGCGAATGTTGGTGGAATAAAGGCTAGACGCCTGCGATGCCATCCGGCTTGGGAAATCAGTGTAACCGATGATGGTCACACCGTTTTCGGTCACGACTTTTTCGTCCATGACGGTCAGCTTACAGTTGCCGCCCTTTTCAGCCGCAAGGTCTACAATCACCGATCCGGGCTTCATGGCCGCGACCATATCTTCGGTCCACAGCTCTGGCGCTTCGCGGTTCGGGATCAGCGCCGTGGTGATGACGATGTCAACTTCGGGGGCCAATTCGCGGAATTTGGCCAGCTGGGCCTCGCGGAATTCAGGACTAGAAACCGAGGCATAGCCACCCGTCGCCGCGCCATCTGTTTGTTCTTCTTCAAAGTCGAGGTACACAAATTCTGCGCCCATGCTTTCGACTTGTTCCGCCACTTCGGGGCGTACGTCAAAGGCCAAAGTGATTGCACCCAGCGACGTCGATGTGCCAATCGCGGCAAGGCCTGCGACGCCTGCGCCAACAACCAGCACTTTGGCCGGAGGCACCTTGCCCGCAGCTGTAATTTGTCCGGTAAAGAAGCGGCCAAAGTTGTTGCCGGCCTCGATCACCGCGCGGTAACCCGCAATGTTCGCCATCGACGACAACGCGTCCATTTTTTGGGCGCGGCTGATCCGTGGGATCATTTCCATCGCAACAACGGTCGCGCCTTTTGTGGCGGCGGATTTCATCTTTTTCTCGTCAGCGACCGGGCTAAAGAAGGAAATCAACGTCTGACCTTCGCGCAGGCGCTTCATCTCGGTTGCGTCCGGTACGCGCACTTTGGCAAGCACGTCAGCGGCTTTCCAAAGGGCGGCTGCGGTTTTAACAACCTCGACACCGGCGGCTGTGTATGCGGCGTCGTCAAACCCGGCCTCTAGCCCCGCACCCGTTTCGATCACGCATGTGTGGCCCAGTTTTTGCAGGGCTGTGGCGCTGTCCGGCGTCATGGCGACCCGGCGCTCTCCGGCAAAGGTTTCTTTGGGTGTCCCGATCTTCATACGGAGCTCTCCTTCTGGCGTGCGTGGCAATGATGGTGCGGCAAGGACCGGGTGCAAGTCGGTGCTCGCCGCATCACGCTCCACTATCGTCCCCACCGCTGGGTTTCAAGCCAAGCAACCAAAAGTGGCAGGTCCTTCGTTCAAAAATTCACCCAACGGCCTACTTTTAACGCATAACGCGGAAAGTCGACCGGGAACGCGTGACGCATGCGATCCTCTTCGTGCACAATAAAGTGGCGTTCAATCCACCACACAAACAGCGGCACCAACACCAAAGACGGCAACGCGTCAAAGCACAAGATGAGTCCGGTCAATATAAGAGCATCGGCAAGGTAAATCGGGTTGCGGGTTCGTGCGAAAATTCCCGTCGTCAACAAATGTGTTGGCGTTTGATGCGGCACAATTGTTGTACGCGCGCGCCAAAAGGCGAAGGCCGCCGCACCGATCAAAATAGCCCCAGCCCCAATCAATAGACCACCCATCGTCCGCGTCAGCGGGTGATCGATGCTATACCCCAGCGGGAAAAATCGGCCCTGACACCATGCCACGAGCAATGCCATCACCAACCACACCGGTGGAATATCGAGAATATTCTTCATTTGAGCACCTCAAGCCTGACGCTGCCCTTACCCGTCCAGCGTGTCAATCAATTGAGCCCAAAACGATGGAACGTTGGTTTGGCCAAACTGTTGGTGCAACCTAAATTGCGCCACCCGGTAAGGGCGGATCATGATCCGCCTTACGATCAACTCATATGCACAGAAACATCCGCAAGCTATTTGGTTATGCGACAAAAGTGGTTTGTCCGTAAGGCGCAAGTGTCCTGCGCCCCTGCCAAGGGCCATAGGCCGTACCCACGGGTGTATTTGGATCGTAAGTGCCGCGACCAATTGCGCGGTGAACGGATGAATGCGGCCAGTCAATGGGCCTGCGAACAAGTCCAGCCTGCACCGGCGCCGAAAAGATCATGTGTCGGTGCGCTTCAAAGTCGTCCTTATCGCGGATCGCATGTTCCCAAAAGCGGCGTTGCCAGATGCCCTTTTCGCCGGGGCGCAGGCGCATCGATTCACCCACATCAGATGTCGGGCACGCCCGTGAAAACAAGCTTTTCACCATGCGCCAACGTTTGGAATAGTCCGCATCCCCTTCCGGCAACGTCCAAATCGTGTGGATCGCATCCCCAAGCACAACGATCTCTTCGATCTCAAAAGGATGTCGCTGATGGGTCTGTCGCATGACGTTGCGCAGCAGATCGATTTTGCGCAGCAAAATATCACTGCCACGACGGGCCGCGCGTGCGCTAAAAAAGTAGGTGCCACCAGCGTGGCGCGATCGGGTGTAATTCGACATGGACGCAGGCTATGCGCCGCATGGTTAATTCTAACTTAATCCAGCTTTAGGCGCTGCGCAGCATGGGGCGCGCACGTTTGCCATCGGCCCAGTCGCGACATGCCTCACCAAAGGCCTCAAACAGAGGGCGCGATACAGGGTCGGCTTTGGCATTCCATTCGGGGTGCCATTGTACCGACAAGGTAAAGCCGGGTGCGCCATCGATATAGGTCGCCTCAGCCGTGCCATCGGGGGCATGTCCATCCACGACCACGCGCGGACCGGCGGTTTTGATCCCCTGCCCGTGCAGCGTATTGGTCAGCACCGATTGCGCGCCCATCAGTTTGTGAAACACACCGTCTTGCGAAAACGATACATTGTGGCGCAGGGCAAATTTCTCTTCCAACGTCCCATCAGGGGGCATGCGGTGGTTTTCTCGGCCCGGCAAATCACGAATTTCAGGATAAAGCGTGCCCCCCATCGCGACGTTTACCTCTTGAAAACCGCGGCAGATGCCCAAGAATGGCTGGCCGCGTTCCACAAGCGCGCGGATCAATGGCAACGTGACTGCATCCCGGTTGCGATCAAAATCGCCGTGGGCCGGGGTTGCATTTTCGCCGTATTCTTCGGGGTGCACGTTCGCGCGCGCGCCCGTAAAGACAAACCCAGCGCACTGTTCCAAAAGGTCAGACACGCGCACGCTGTCCGGCTCGCAAGGCACAAGCAAAGGCAAGCCTTCGCACACATCCGCCACAGCCGATATGTTGATCACCCCAGCGCCCTGAACATGATATTGGTCATTGATGCAGTGCAGATTGGAAATGATACCAATGATGGGGCGGGCCATAGTGTCCTCTTAATTCGCGCGATTGTGAGCTGTATACCCAGCAATACCGCGCGCGCCTAGTGCGGCCTTGCGCGCATGTCACTGTGCACAAAGCCGCGAAGCAAGAACTGCTTAAACTTCAGGCGTAAGGTTGGCGGCCTCGATACCGGCCACGGCCGCAAGGGCGTCATTGTCGGATGTGTCGCCCGTGACACCTACAGCCCCGACAATCGCGCCCTTTTTGTCGCGCAACAACACGCCACCCGGCACAGGCACAACCTGCCCGTCAAAAAGCCCGTTCACAGCAGTCATAAAGTAATGTTGCGCTTCGGCGCGGGCCATCTGTGCCGTCCCCGCCATGCCAAGCATCACGCTGCCATAGGCCTTGCCATGCGCAATCGCAAAACGCCCAACCGAGGCCCCGTCTTCGCGTTCAAACGCCTGCACATGACCCCCTGCATCCAACACAACAACCGACAGGGGTTTTAGCTCCAACTCGCGTCCCTTTTCAAAGGTCTTGCGAATGATCGTGCGCGCCTTGTTCAGTGAAATCGTCATATCCGTCTCCTTTTTGGGCGTGCCTGTGGCGGCCCTTTTATGGTCTGTGCCCGAGTGGGCGCGTTTATATCGTTTATGCCCTAGTCGGCATGGGGGCTGTCTTTAAGCCCCTTTGAATTCCAAACGGCGCGCGTGCAACACAGGTTCGGTATAGCCCGACGGCTGAACACGGCCCGAAATTACCAGATCACATGCCGCCTGAAACGCCACGCCATCAAAGCCGGGCGCCATTGGCGTATATTCGGCATCGCCCGCGTTTTGACGATCGACGACATCCGCCATCTTTTTCAGCGCAGCCATCACTTGGTCCTCGCTGACCACGCCGTGGTGCAGCCAGTTTGCCAAAGCCTGCGCGCTGATGCGGCAGGTTGCGCGATCTTCCATGAGGCCCACATCGTTGATGTCCGGCACCTTGGAACACCCAACACCTTGATCGACCCAGCGCACCACATAGCCCAAAATGCCTTGCGCATTGTTTTCCAATTCACGCGCGATTTCCGCGTCTGAAAAGTTGCGCCCGACAGCGACGGGGATGGTCAAAAGGTCGCTTAGAGTGCCGCGCGCACCCGTGCTGCGCAATTCGTCCTGACGCGCCAGCACATCGACCTTGTGATAGTGCGTGGCGTGCAGTGTGGCGGCAGTTGGCGATGGCACCCAAGCACATGTGGCACCTGATTGCGGGTGGCCGATTTTGGCCTCAAGCATATCGGCCATCAGATCGGGCATCGCCCACATGCCTTTGCCGATTTGCGCGCGCCCCTTCAGGCCACACGCCAGACCGATGTCGACATTGCGATCTTCATAAGACGCGATCCATGGCGCGCCTTTCATTTCGCCTTTGGGCACCATTGGCCCTGCTTCCATGCTCGTGTGGATTTCGTCGCCTGTGCGATCAAGGAAGCCGGTGTTGATAAAGGCCACACGCGATTTGGCAGCGCGGATACATTCCTTGAGGTTGGCCGAGGTGCGGCGCTCTTCGTCCATAATGCCCAGTTTGACGGTGTTGCCAGGCAAGCCCAGAACCTTTTCGACACGGGTGAAAATCTCGTCAGCAAAGGCGACTTCGACAGGCCCGTGCATCTTGGGTTTCACCACATAAACAGACCCCGCCACCGAATTACGCAAGCCATCTGACTTTTGCAAATCATGCATGGCAATCAGCGAAGTGATCATCGCATCCATCAGACCTTCGCCGATTTCCAGCCCATCACGGTCCAGAATGGCAGGGTTGGTCATCAGGTGGCCCACATTGCGCACCAGCATCAGGCTGCGCCCTTTGACGCTTACCTTTGTCCCGTTGCTTGCCTCAAAATACTTGTCGTCATGCATACGACGCGTGACCGTCTTGCCACCTTTTTCAAAGGTTTCGGACAAGTCGCCCTTCATCAGGCCGAGCCAGTTTGTATAGGCCAGCACCTTGTCAGGCGCGTCTACGGCGGCCACGGAATCTTCGCAATCCATGATGGTCGACAGTGCGGATTCAAGCAGCACATCTGCGATGCCTGCAGGATCGCTTTCGCCAATGACGCTGGTTTTGTCCACTTGAACAATGATGTGCAGGCCGTTGTTCTTCAAAAGAACTTCTGCGCCACCGTCTTTGATACCCGCAAATTGTGCAGGTGTGGCAAGGCGCGCCACACCATTGGCCGTGCTAAGCGCCAAGCCATCAGCGTCTTGCGCCAAACCCGTGACGTCGGCCCATTTGGCGCCTGCCAGCGGCGTGGAATCGTCCAAAAATGCCTTGGCCCATGCAATCACACGCGCACCGCGGCCTGCGTCATACCCCTTGCCGCTTGGCAAATCGCCCAGCGCGTCGGTGCCATAAAGTGCATCATAAAGACTGCCCCAACGGGCATTGGCCGCGTTCAGCGCAAAGCGCGCATTGGTGATCGGCACCACCAGCTGCGCACCGGGCACAAGCGCGATTTCAGGATCCACATTGGCGGTATCAATTTCGAAATCACCGCCCTCGGGCACAAGGTAACCGATGTCTTTCAGAAAAGCGGTATAGGCATCAGCGTCGAAATCAGAACTACGATTGGCCACGTGCCATGCGTCGATCTTGGCCTGAATGTCTTCGCGGGTTTGCAGTAGGGCGCGATTTTTGGGGCCCAAGTCGTGCACCAAAGCCGAAAACCCAGCCCAGAAATCTGCCAAGGCCACACCGGTGCCCGGCAAGGCGTGGGTTTCGATAAACTGTGCCAGCGTATCCGCCACCCGCAGTTCTGCGCGTTCTACATATGTCGACATGCGATGCTCTCCTGACGATAAATTTCGAGTCGTCGTCAGGATTAGTGAAAAAGTTTCCTATCGTAAACATCATTGGTCAATTAATTTTACCAAACTTATTCTAGCCTACAAATTTACTGTGGATTTTTGGTCAAATTAAACCTGCCTGCGACATCGTTCAGAGCAATAACGCACCTCTTCCCAGACCTTTTCCCATTTCTTGCGCCACGTGAACGGACGCTTACACACGAGGCATGTCTTTTGCGGCAGGTCTGCTTTTTTGCGCATTCGTCCCATCTAGACACTGTCCTTGTTTGGCGGGCACTGGTTTGCGCCCAGCAGGTTATCGGCCACCTGCCTCAAGAGAATGTGGCACCCCATCGGCATTTCAAGGCCGAAGCGCCGTGCACCAAAGCTTGAAGCCGGCCTGCCTGCGCGTTACGTCCTAAGGTAGCCCTGCCCCAACCTGAGAAAGTGACTTGTTATGCGCGACGCGGCCCCCCAGACGATCTTTCTCAAGGACTATACGCCGTTTGGCTTTCAAGTGCAGGATGTTCACCTGACCTTTGATCTGGCCCCAAACGCGACGCATGTGACCGCGCGCATTCGCTTTGCCCCAATCAAAGGCGCTGCGGACAAGACGTTTTTCTTGCACGGCGAAAACGTGACGCTGATATCTGCCAAAATCGACGGCGAGGTCGTCACCCCAAAAATCACCCCCGAAGGGCTAACATGCGACGTGCCAGACATGCCCTTTACCTGGGAATCCGAGGTCAAGATCGACCCCGCCGCCAACACCGCCCTTGAAGGGTTGTACCTGTCCAATGGCATGTACTGCACCCAATGCGAGGCCGAGGGCTTTCGCAAGATCACCTATTACCCCGACCGCCCCGATGTCATGAGCACCTTTACCGTGCGCATCAACGGCCCCCACGGCACGTTGCTGTCCAACGGCAACCCGGTCGCGTCAGGGGACGGCTGGGCCGAATGGCATGACCCATGGCCCAAACCCGCGTATCTGTTTGCGCTGGTCGCAGGCGAGTTGATCGCGCACCGCGACAGTTTCACCACATCTGAGGGGCGCAAGGTTGATCTGGCGCTCTATGTACGTGCGGGCGACGAAGGCAAATGCGCCTTTGGCATGCAGGCCCTCAAGGACTCGATGAAATGGGACGAAGACGTCTATGGCCGCGCCTATGATTTGGATGTGTTCAACATTGTCGCCGTTGACGATTTCAACATGGGGGCGATGGAGAACAAGGGGCTGAACATCTTTAACGCCTCTGCGGTGCTGGCCAGCCCTGAAACCTCGACGGATATGAATTTCGAACGCATCGAAGCGATCATCGCCCACGAGTATTTTCACAACTGGACGGGCAACCGCATCACCTGCCGTGATTGGTTCCAACTGTGCCTCAAGGAAGGGCTGACCGTGTTCCGCGACAGCCAGTTCACCGCCGACATGCGATCTGAACCCGTCAAACGCATCAGCGATGTGATCGATTTGCGTGGCCGCCAGTTCCCCGAAGATCAAGGTCCCCTCGCCCACCCGGTGCGCCCCGAGAGCTTTCAAGAAATCAACAATTTCTACACCGCCACCATCTATGAAAAAGGCGCCGAGGTCATCCGCATGCTGAAAACGCTTGTGGGCGACGCGGCCTATTCCAAAGCGTTGGACCTGTATTTTGACCGCCACGATGGGCAGGCCTGCACAATCGAGGACTGGCTGGCCGTGTTCCAAGACGCGACAGGTCGCGATCTGACCCAATTCAAACGTTGGTATTCCCAAGCGGGTACGCCGCGCGTCGCGGTTTCTGAGGCGTTTGAGAATGGCACCTATACCCTGAGCTTTGAGCAAGACACGCCGCCCTCGGCCACCACCGCCGATCCGCAACCGCAGGTGATCCCGGTCGCCGTTGGGCTGTTGGCCGCCGATGGCTCCGAAGCCCTGCCCACGCAAATCCTTGAGCTGACCGAAGCCCGCCAATCCTTTACCTTTCCGGGATTGGCCGCCAAGCCTGTGCCCTCGATCTTGCGCGGGTTTTCCGCGCCAGTGGTGCTGGATCACGCCGCCGATCACGCGTTCTTGCTGGCGCATGACACCGATCCGTTCAACCGATGGGAGGCGGCCAATAAATTGGCCCATGCCTCGCTATTGAGCACGATCACCAAAGGCAGCGCGCCTGACCCCGCTTGGCTGGCAGGCATTGCGCAATTGCTAAATGATGACGCGCTGGATCCGGCCTATCGATCGCTGATGCTGGACTTGCCCGGTCAATCCGAGCTGGCCGCGCAACTGCACCGCGACGGGCACACGCCTGACCCGGATGCGATCTGGAATGCGGTGCATGGGTTGATACAGGCGCTGTCGGACACGATGGCCGACACGTTGCCCGCGCTTTATGCCGCCAACCAAGTCAGCGACGCATACGCCCCCGACGCCGCCCAATCGGGCATGCGCGCCCTTGGCAGCACCGTGCTGAACTTACTGACACGCCAAGACGGCGGCGATCAGGCACAGGCGCAATACGGCAGTGCAGACAACATGACCTTGCAGCTAAGCGCGCTGGCCAACCTGATCCGCGCAGGGCGCGGCGATGCCGCCTTGGCCCAATTCGAAGCGCAGTGGAAAGATGACCGCCTTGTGATGGACAAGTGGTTCGGCCTGCAAGTGGGCACCGCAAAGCCCGACGATGCTGCCGACACCGCCAAAGCGCTGACAGGTCATGCTGCCTTTAACTGGAAGAACCCCAACCGCTTTCGCGCCACCCTTGGTGCGCTGGCAGGCCACCACGCCGGGTTCCACGCCAAGGATGGGTCCGGATATACGTTGCTGGCCGATTGGTTGATCAAGCTTGATCCCGTCAATCCACAAACCACCGCGCGCATGTGTTCTGCGTTCCAGACTTGGCGGCGCTATGACGCGATACGGCAATCCATGATCAGCAAGGAACTGGATCGCATCGCGGCCACGCCAGACCTAAGCCGCGACACAACCGAAATGATCACGCGCATCCGCGAAGCTTAAGAACCGCACAGCCCCACCGCCACGGCGGGGCTCTTTAGGCGCGAAAATCAACAAGGGGCTGGTTGTAGGTCAGCCCCTCAGCTTCCAGGCGCTGTGCAAGGATTTCGACAAAGGCCTGCCCCGTCTCGTCCGCTTCATAAATGGTGGCCGCTTCTTCGAACAAAGACACAACGGCGGCGTCCACCGATGCGGCACCGGCACTTGTTGGCCCGCCACCACCACCGAATTGACCACCGCCCGGCGGTCCGCCCGCCGCAGGTCCGCCAGCCGGGGGACCACCCGGCGGGCCACCCAACCCGGCCGCGTCACGAAGATCACGCGCATCGATCCCATTGTCCGCCAACGCATTTGCAAGCCCTGCGCCGGGCCCAATGCCTGCATCTTTTATCTCGGTCACGATTTTCTTGGCAGCGTCACCATCCAGACCTTTGGTGTCATAATTCGACAAAATTGCGCTCAACTTGTCGGTCTGGTCGGTGTCCAGGCGCTGACTGGCGAAGCTGGTGCCATGCGTGCCGATATGGGGGGAAATGCTTGGTATCATCCACTTTCCTTTCTTGACGATCAGCATGGAGGTCTGAACATTCGGGTTCCCGTCTTCAGACACCCTCAAACCTTAATGCGGGCTTGAGAAAGCGCTTTTGCCTTAAATCCACAGCAGTTTTCACCCTTGCAGAGCCCCGCCGCGCAAGGCACCTTTGCCGCGAATTTGCAAAGGAACGCTGCGATGACCCAACGCCCTATTTGCCTGATAACAGGTGCCTCTGCCGGGATTGGTGCCGCTTGTGCGCGCCTTGGTGCCGGGACTTATGATTTTGTGCTGAACTATCGCCGCGACACCGTGGGAGCCGAAGCCTCTAAGGCGGCCATCGAGGCCGCAGGTGGCCGCGCAGTTCTGGCGCAGGGCGATGTGTCGAACCCTGCCGACATCGATAAGGTTTACAAGATCGCAGATGACACGTTTGGCCGGGTGAATGTCCTGATCAACAATGCAGGCATCGTCGGCAAATCCGCCAAGTTGACCGAGATAGATCATGCGCGGTTGACCGAGATGATGAATGTCAACGTAATCGGCGCTATGCTTGTCGCAAAAGAGGCCGTCATCCGCATGCAAGCCCAAGGCTCAGGCGGGGCGATCATCAACATCTCGTCCGCAGCGGCACGGTTGGGGTCGGCCAATCAATATGTCGACTATGCGGCCTCCAAAGCGGCGATCGACATCTTTACCAAAGGGCTGTCAGATGAAGTCGCCGCAGACAACATCCGCGTGATGGCGATCCGTCCGGGTCTGATCGACACAGAAATCCATGCCAAAGGGGGCGAACCCGGTCGCGCCCAGCGCTTGGCACACATGGTACCAATGAAGCGCGAAGGATCCGCCGAAGAAGTGGCGCAAGCGATCCTATGGCTGGCCTCAGATCAGGCAAGCTATGTGACGGGATCGACCCTTGATGTGACCGGCGGACGTTAAGGCCCCATGACGCCCTATCGTTATGAAGCCACGGGCAGAAACCGTAAAACACTGGTCGCACTTGGAATGGTATGGGCGGCCATCGCCTGCGCTGTCGTATGGCTTCAGGCCTCGATCTGGCTGATGGGTGGGATTGCGCTGTGCACGGCCCCTGCCCTTTATGATCTGATCGCGGCACGGCGTGCCGGTGTGGCGCTTGGGCCAAATGGCCTAAGCTGGTTTGCCGGCAAAGGCACAGGTCAGATCACATGGGATCAGATCAGCCACATGCGCCTTGATACCCGACTGGATTTTTCGGTGCGCGTCAGTGCCGTGCTGATCACGGGGCGAAAAATACGTTTGCCCTTGGAAGCCACGCCCCCCGCGGACATCTTCGAAGACGTGCTAAGCGCGCGCGGCATCAAAGTTGAGCGGCACCACTTTTCGTTGGTGGGATAAATGCCCAACTCGCACCAAACGGGCGACACTCGCCCGCGCAAGTCATTCAGTCCGCAGCCAGTTTGAAGGGCCGGGATTGCGGGCGCGTCGACGACACCGGTTCACAATAAGACTGACGCCGTAGCCAAGATGCCATGTCAGCCCGCTTGGTTCTCGATCGCATTGGCCCCCAATCTGCTGCAACACCTCGCCCTCCGGGGGCATAGATCACACCGTCACGCGGAACAGTTACCGCCATAATACGCGCAGCACAGCTGAGGTTCGCAGCCCCGCTTTGCAAAGCGGCCCCGGTTCCAACGTTACATCCGTAACCACGTGCCGTTGCAGGCAGGATTTGAAGCAACCCATACCAACGCCCGCCCCCACCAACCGCTTCGGGTTTGTAGGTGCTTTCGAATTTCGCCAAAGCGGACATGAAGCCGACCCAAAACGCAGCGCGCAAATCAGAAGAGGCATCAGGGTAGCGTGGGCACCAGTCACCAATGTCGGCCGGGACAACATCCACCAGCGGCTTGCCATGGGTTTTAAGGGCGCTCAGCGCTGTGCGGTTCCAAAGAACGTGACCCGGTTGGTGCGTCCAACGGGTCGCAGGCACATTGGGCGTCCGTGCTATGGGGCGCACCTTAGAATGTGGGGGCGCTGCGACTACAAGCTTTGGCAGGGGTTCAGACGCGGCCACGTCTGGTGCGCCTTCGATTGCGGGCGCAGACGCAGACGCAGACGCAGACGCAGACGCATCATCAGGTAACACAGCGGCGTGTTGTGCAAGCGCGACGGACGATGCTGCGAGCAAAGCAACTGCCGCACAAAAAGATCGTGATATATACATGGCGCGCAATATGACCGCCTGATGCCGTTGCTGTCTAGCACAACGCCATTTTTGGACCCTTTTGAGCCAGAATACGCAACAATCGGCATAGATCACCTCGTTTATCCCGTTCTCCGAGAAAATCAGCGCGAAATCTCCTTTAAAGTAGCCTGAACATGTCCTGCCTTTGCCCTCTTTGTGACCCAATTCAGAAGCATACCTGTTGTCAGTAACCAGTACGGATTTTTAAGTATGGACTTTGCAGAACGCATCTTAGCACCACTCGCGACTTTTAAGGCGCGCTTTTCCGCCCAGCGAATGAATATGGCGCATGATGGCGTTCTGCAAATCGCCCCCCGTTGCCCCGACATGCCAAGACAAGTGGCAGCAGCCCTGAAAGACGGTGTCTCGATCTCCTGCCCGGACCCGACCGCCGAAGAGCGGCTACGTGACATGCATCAAGCGCACGGCCAAAAGCTTGCCAGAATCGAAGATTGGGAACGGCTAACCAAAGAGATTTTCGAAGCAGACTCGCAGCGTCTCAAGACCCTCGGCGGGATGCCGATTGCTGAACTTCTGGCCTTTGGCGCGCGTGCAGATGTGGTCGGCGCCGCCGAGCACGCCTTGATCGGCGGGCGGCCCGATCGTGATGCACCTATGATGGCCGGCATTGAAGCCATGGAAAGCATCCTTGCTGAAAACCCTGATAACCCTGCTCTCGCCTGTATTGTGGCGTTGACCCATATCGATTTGGGCTGGGCATGGCGTGGCACTGGTTGGGACATCGAAGTCCCAAGCACGAACCGCGAAGCGTTTGCAGCGCATTTCGACCGTGCCACAAATATCATGGCCGAATTCGATGCTGCCGCACTGGAGTCACCTCTGCTTGCGTCGACCCAGTGCGCATTATTGGCGGGGCGCAGCAGCACCCCGCGCCAGGTTGCACGCCAGTTCGAAACCTGGATAGACCTTGATCCCAAAAACCCGCGCAGTTACCGCGCCTTTGGGGTGCAACTGCTGCCGCGCTGGAATGGCAGTCTTCAACAGCTTGAACTACAGGCGCGCCGCGCTGCGGGCCGCACCCATGATGTTTGGGGGGCTGGGGCCTATACTTGGGTCATGTTTGACGCAATTTCCCACGACCCCGACGCCTGCGCACAAATCGATCTTGAGTTCTTTTTGGATGGGCTTCACGATATCCTGCACAATTCCAGCGACCAACACACCGTCAACCTGTTGCTGGCCTATTGCGCCAACACCATGGGCGCGACCCAAACCGGGGACGATGAAACAGATTATGTACGCATGCAAATTGCCGCAGCAGCTGATTGGATCGTGCGCGACTACCTTAACGAATTGCACCCCTTATTGTGGGCCCATGCAGCGCGCGGGTTTGACAATGCCTTGCGCATCCGATGCCCAGAACGCTTTGCCGCGTCCGGCCATGCAGACGCGCTGCATTTCCTAACCGAAGTGTTTCGCCGCGAACTTACAGCTGGCAAGCAGATCATTTTCACCAAAGACGGCCCCGAAGCCCGCGCTGCCTAACACTAAGAGGTTAAGATCGCGCCAATCGGCGTGCAGCCCCAGACAACAGCGCGCGTGAATACACTTTGTGTGCGCCCATAAGGCTGTCAAACACAGGCCCTAACGTTGGCTTTCCCCCGCGCCCTGCGACCGGAACAACGACCGATCCAAATCTTAGAAGCCCGTCATCGACCTGCAACCACGACGCAGTCCGCCCGCTTTTTTCGCGCAACAGCACTTGATCAGCGCGCCGGTCCTCGACCTGCCAAATGGCCAATCGCGTGGATGTTCCGGCGGCCAATGCGGCGACCTCTGAATCCGTCGAAGGCGCGCGCGCTGCAAAACGCAGCACCACACGTTCGGCGCGAAACAGAAATTGCGTATAAAACGCGTTCATAAAGTCGGGCAACGTGACGTCCTGTTCACAAGGGGTTTCAAAGCAATCGGTATAGTAGCCATCGCGCGCAGAATAAGCCGCGATCAGGCTGCCGGACGGAGCGGATGTTTCTTTGATGTCCATGAAGACACTTTGCCACAAAACATGGCCACGCCAAGGTGCGCAATCGTCGCGCCCCTGAACGGTGCATGTTGAACCGATGCCCTCTTGCGGCGACGCAAGGGCTGATCTATTCCCGTTTCGTACCCTGACCAACCGGAAAAGACGCGCCATGCTGGATCTGACTTACGAGACACCCAAGATCAAAACCATCGCAGGGGCCAAGCACGATTGGGAACTGGTGATCGGCATGGAAGTCCACGCCCAAATCAGTTCCAACGCCAAGCTGTTTTCCGGTGCATCGACCCAATTCGGGGCCGAGCCCAATGCCAACGTCGCTTTTGTGGACGCGGCCATGCCCGGCATGCTGCCCGTGATCAACGAATATTGCGTCGAACAGGCCGTGCGCACGGGGCTGGGCCTGAAGGCCGCGATCAACCTGACGTCGGCCTTTGACCGCAAGAACTATTTCTATCCCGACCTGCCGCAAGGCTATCAGATTTCCCAACTGTACCACCCCATCGTGGGCGAAGGCGAAGTGTTGGTCGAAATGGGCCCCGGCCCCGAGCTAGGCAAAAAGCGCCTTGTGCGCATCGAACGCATCCACATGGAACAGGACGCGGGCAAATCCATTCACGACATGGACCCAAGCCTGTCTTTTGTCGACTTGAACCGCACAGGTGTGGCGTTGATGGAAATCGTCTCCAAACCCGACATCCGTGGCCCCGAAGAAGCCGCCGCCTTTCTGACCAAACTGCGCCAGATCGTGCGCTATCTGGGCACGTGCAACGGCGACATGCAGTCCGGTGCCATGCGCGCCGATGTGAACGTGTCGGTGTGCCTTCCCGGCCAATACGAAAAGTATCAGGAAACGCAGGATTTTTCCCACCTCGGCACCCGCTGCGAGATCAAGAACATGAACTCCATGCGTTTCATCCAACAAGCGATCGAGATCGAGGCAAAGCGCCAAATCGCCATTATCGAAGGCGGCGGCAAAGTCGATCAAGAAACCCGGTTGTATGACCCCGACAAGGGCGAAACACGGTCCATGCGCTCCAAAGAAGAGGCGCATGACTACCGCTATTTCCCTGACCCCGACCTGCTGCCGCTTGAAATCGAACAGGCGTGGGTGGATCAGATCGCAGCCACCCTGCCCGAACTGCCCGACGCCAAAAAGGCGCGCTTTATGGGTGACTATGGGCTTACGGACTATGACGCGTCGGTTCTGACCGCCGATGTCGCCACCGCCGATTATTTTGAAGCCGTGGCAGATGGGCGCGACGGCAAACAGGCCGCCAACTGGGTGATCAACGAATTGTTTGGCCGCCTGAAACAGGGCGACACCGACATCACCGAAAGCCCCGTGTCACCGGCGCAATTGGGCGGGATCTTGGATTTGATCGCGGCGGACACGATTTCCGGCAAGATCGCCAAAAACCTGTTCGAGATCATCTATACCGAAGGCGGCGACCCCGCCGAAGTGGTCGAAGCGCGCGGCATGAAAGTGGTCACAGACACCGGCGCGATCGAAGCCGCCGTAGACGAGATCATCGCCGCCAACCCCGCACAGGTCGAAAAAGCGCTGCAAAATCCAAAGCTTGCAGGCTGGTTTGTGGGTCAGGTGATGAAGGCGACTGGGGGCAAGGCGAACCCTAAGGCTGTGAACGAGATCGTAGCGAAAAAACTCGGGCAATAGCCCCGTTTCGTCGCCACGATCCGTGCGCGGCAGCGTATCCCATAGGGATGCGCGAGAGCGGCACCCATTGGCGTAAAGGCACTCCTACCCCCGCACTGCCAACACTGCATAAAGCAGCAACATCGGCACATAAACTTCGGGCTTTTCGGTCACCCAAGCCGCCCAACCGTGGCTGGCGCTTAATGACCCATACATTGCACGGTGACACAGACAGATATTCATCAACTTTTTCATACGCTCATACATGGCGTTTCCCTTTGTGATTGAGCGTCTGGCCAGACTTGGTTACGTTTTGCGCAAGGGTATGATGCGGCATCAGCCCCGCGCATGCGTTGCCACAAAGGTGTGGACCGCCCGGTGCGGAAAGATGTGGGGAGTTGTGGAAAGTTGTTGGACCGGATTGCATTTGGCGCGCTGATCAAGCGCAAGCGAGGCGAAGCACGCCTGACGCAAGAAACACTGGCCGGTGATGTCTTTGGTGATCCGGGCCGCAAAGCGGATATTTCGCGAATCGAAAATGGGCACACAAAACCGCAAGAGGCGACGATCCAGAAACTCTGCGACGTTCTAAAAATCTCGGCTGCGGAAATGGAACCGATCCGGCAAGCCCGCCCCGCTGCCGAACAACTTGCCAATATCCCCGCGCTCAGCCGCGAAGATTTGCAAAACCTTGCCGCGCGGTTTGAACTGGACGGGGTTTACACAATGCCCGACGGCGAATTGCGCCGCCTGCTGACCCTCAAGGCCGACGAACACCGCGCCCTCAAATCCGAAGTCGACAACATCGACGACGGGCTGATCCGCCTTTCCAACCTCAAGGCCGCCGCCCAAGACGCCATTGCACGCGTCAATCTGGACGAGGTCGAAGACTTGCTATCGCGCGTGCAAGAGGTCGAGCTGGAAGAGGCCGCCAAAACCGCCGAACTGCGCGCCAACAATGCGTTGCTGCGCGGGCGGGTCGACCAAGCCTATCGCATCCTATGCGCCGCCGCCGACAGCTTTGCCGCCGTTGATCTGTTGGAACCTGCGCGGCGCAAGATACTTGGCTATGCCGAAAAAATAATGAGACATGACATGCGGTTTGGCGGCGCAGGCTTGCCACTTAGCGTTGAAATGATGCGTCAAACGGCAACCGACGACCTTAGATCATTAAATGCATGGCTTTGGGCGGCAGGGAAAAATACCGAAGCGATCGGATTGCGAAACCAAGGCACTCGCACCGACGGGCCAAAAGGCGCGGATTTGCTGGCACAGGCCGTCGCCGCTTATCGCGCCGCCCTTGAGGTGCGCACCCGCGCGGATCATCCCGCGGATTGGGCCATGACCCAGAACAACCTTGGCATTGCCCTGCAAAATCAAGGCACCCGCACCGAGGGGCCAAAAGGCGCGGACTTGCTAGCACAGGCCGTCGTGGCCTATCGCGCCGCCCTTGAGGTGCGCACCCGCGCGTATCATCCCGTCGATTGGGCCATGACGCAGAACAACCTTGGCGCAGCCCTGCGAAACCAAGGTACCCGCACCGACGGGCCAAAAGGCACGGACTTGCTGGCACAGGCGATCGCGGCCTATCGCGCCGCTCTTGAGGTGTACACCCACGCAGATCATCCCGTGGACTGGGCCATGACGCAAAACAACATTGGCATTGCCCTGCAAAATCAAGGCACCCGCACCGACGGGCCAAAAGGCGCGGATTTGCTGGCACAGGCCGTCGCAGCCTTTCGCGCTGCCCTTGAGGTGTACACCCGCGCGGATCATCCCGTGAATTGGGCCACGACGCAGAACAACCTTGGCGCAGCCCTGCAACATCAAGGCACCCACACCGATGGGCCAAAAGGCGCGAACTTGCTGGCACAGGCCGTCACGGCCTTTCGCGCCGCCCTTGAGGTGCGCACCCGCGCGGATCAGCCCGTGCAGTGGGCTATGACGCAGGAAAACATCGCGGTTGCCTTGCTTGCGCGCGCAGAGCGCGTGGATGCGCAGCACCCCCGTGATGATTTGGCGGCGGCACTTGCTGCGGTAGATGGCGCGTTAGAGGTCTTTGACCCCGAAAACATGTCATTCAACTATGAAAAAGCGACACGAAGCCGCGCGGACATTCAAGCCGCCATGGACGCGTTGGGGGATGAGGCCACGGAAGCGTAACCCGCGCGCTTCACAACCGCGAATAATGCATCATCCCTGACGGGCACAGCGCACGTTCGACTGCGCGCCATGCCTCTGCATCGCCGCCCATACGGATGGTGCCAAGGTTTCGCGCCTCGTCCACCTGCGCAATCATCGCAGCCGCCTCTTTGGGCACATCGAACGTAAACGCCTCGCCGCTCGTGTCGATGATGATCCGCCCCGTCTTGGCCACATGGGCGGCCAGCCCTTCGGCCCCGCCGCCGCGCAGGTGTGGCACGGCATCGTCTTGGCCCAAGGGGGGCGGCACCACCTGCCCTTTGGCGCGGGCATAGATCACGTGGGTTTTAAAGGTGCCGCGCAGGTCTTCGGCCAGTTGCATGGTTTCGACAGGGTCAAGGGCTGCCGCCCCGTCGCCAACCAGCGGTGTCGGATCATACAGCATCGCCTGCGGGCTGCCTGCGTATTCCAGCCCCGCCCTGTCCAGCGCGCCCATCAGTTCCGTGATGCTAAAGGGCCGGTCGCGCCCGTGCAGCAGCAGATCGTAAAACCCCGCGTCGCCCTGTTCGTGATCCACAAGCCGTGTGTTGCGTTTGAACGGGTGCGCGTCGGGCAGCGCGCGAAACACCGCCTTGGCTCGTTTCAGGCGCTTTTCGGGCGGCAGCCCTGCGAACATGCGCCCAAAGGCGGCTTGCAGCGGGTACACGCCAGACCGCCCGTGCGGCGCATAGACCATCAGCCCCATACCGCCCCCCGGCGCCAAGGCCCCGGCCAGCGCGTTAAACCCAGCTTGCGGGTCGGCCAGATGATGCAGCACGCCGCAGCAGTCGATATAATCAAATGGCCCATACTCGCCCGCATCTAAAAGCGACCCGGTGACAAAGGTGATGCCCTTGAGCTTGCGCACCTCGGCCCGCTTTTCGGCCAGACGCCGCGCGGCCACGGACATATCCAGATAGGTGATCTCAAACGGGCGGCCCGCATCTGTCAGCAACTGCGCCAGTTGGATCAACGCATCGCCCGTGCCGCCCCCGGCAACCAAAGCGCGCAAAGGCTGCGACCAATCGCGCGCGCCGCCCCACAGCCAATGGTCCATCTCGACCGGCAGTGACGGCGACCCGGTGATCAGCCGCTTGCGTTCGTCGGTGGGTTTGCGTTCGGGATAGGGATAGGCCTCGTATTGGGCCTGCACATCAAGGTCGCTCATGGGGATGTCCTGCTGTCGGTTTGGCGCAAACTATCACGGCTGTGAGGGGGTGCAATCGCTCAGGCATCCGCGTTATCCTATAGGCGCGTTAATCCAAGCCCGAAAGGCCCAAGCCTGTGCCATATCCCGCCCCGTTTCGATCTTCTGTTATGACTGTCAAACCGGAATGGATCGACTTTAACGGTCATCTGAACATGGCATATTACAATGTGTTGTTCGATCAATGTGCCGACGAAATCTATGGCGACTTGGGGTTTGGGCCTGACTACCACACCAAGACCGGCAACACGACGTATGTTGCGGAATTTCATCTGGCCTATGTGCGGGAATTGCATGTGAATGATCCGGTTACAGTCACGTTTCATCTTGTGGATTTTGACGCCAAACGGTTCCATTCCTATTCGGAAATCTGGCACACTGATGGCTGGCTGGCCGCAACGGGCGAAGCTATGACGCTGCATGTGGACCAATCCGGACCGCGCGTTGCCCCGATGCCTGCCGACATTTTGGCGAACCTGTCCCGCGTCGGGGCTGCGCACAGCGTTCTGCCCCGTCCCAAGCGCTTGGGCGCAAGCATTGGAATTCCGAAACCGTAGCGCATTTGCACAGTGCCGCCGCAACTGTCGTTGGCGGGCTTTTCACCATCAATCCATGCCGCTATACGGCCTCAACATCAAAAAAGAGGCGTCGCATGTCTGGTTGGGAATACAAAGTTGTACCTGCCCCCAAAAAGGGGATCAAAAGTCCCGGCATCAAAGGGGCCGAAAACCGCTTTGCCAATGCTTTGGAAGCGTTGATGAACCAAATGGGCGCGGAAGGCTGGGAATATCAGCGTGCAGAGACGTTGCCTTCGGTTGAACGTGCGGGCCTGACTGGCAGCAACACTGAATGGCGCAACCTTTTGGTCTTTCGCCGTGCGCTGGTCGATGCCATCGACGATTTTGAACCGGAATTGCTGCCTCCACCTGTCACCATATCACCAGTGCCAATGGCGTCGTTAGCTGTGGACACCCCGCAAGCCGACACACCTGAGCCCGTAGATGCCGCGCCAAGTGCCGCCTCTGACCACGATGCCGCCGCAACACTAGATGCGCAGTCGCAACCTGCTACCCAAGCCCCGGCCGACAACGGTGTCGAAGACATCAATGACGCTGGCGACGTGACAGCGTCGCTTGAGAAGCTTGTCAGCCAACGACTTGAAGACAAATCGACAGATTAAATCGCGGCGTCAAACGTCTAGATCAAGAGCAAGCGCATGAATGCGCCCGATCAGATCCGGTCCAAGTGCCGCATGCACAGCGCGGTGCCGTGAAACGCGGTTTTTTCCTTCAAATTCAGCGCTTCGCAAGACGACATTGAAGTGGCTTTCACCGGACGCCGGAGCCCCCGCGTGGCCCGCGTGACTTGCGCTATCGTCAACGACAACGATGTGGCTGGGATCAAACGCCGCCTTCAACGACTCTTCAATTTCCTGACGCACTGACATTTTTTTTCCAGACCCCTTTTATCCTCGTCTCTATAGCCTAAACTCTGCCGCCTGAGTCGAAAAGGACCAACACATGGCTAAGTCAGATCCCTTTGGTTTCGATATGTCTGTTTCTTCAGCAAAAAAGAAGAATCCGCGGGGCCGTCGCGGCATGTCTGGCGCGTCTGAAACATCGACGCGACTGTGCGATCACGAAGGTTGCCAAGAGCCGGGCAAATTTCGCGCGCCCAAAGCGCCTGACGTTTTGGATGATTTTTTCTGGTTCTGTCAGCAGCACGTGCGCGAATATAACCTGAAATGGAATTTCTTTGACGGCACGACCGAGGCCGAGATCAACGCGCAACAATCCAAAGACAAAGTCTGGGAACGTGCCACAAAGCCAATCGCCGACCCCGAAGCACGCGCATGGGCCCGCCTTGGCATCGAGGACCCCCATCAAGTTCTGGGCAAGAACGCCACCCAAAACCCCGGTCGCGGCGGCGTCGCGGCAGCGCGCAAACTGCCGCCCACCGAAAAACGTGCCATCGACATTCTGGAAGCGTCTGCAGATGCGACCAAGGCCGAGATACGCAAATCGTACAAGGCCCTGATCAAAGTACTGCACCCGGATATGAACGGCGGCGACCGCAGCCAAGAAGAACAGCTGCAAGAGGTCGTTTGGGCTTGGGATCAGGTCAAGGACAGCCGCAACTTTAAGTGAAAATTGTGTATCACGGAAAACCTTGACCCGTTTCAATTCCGCGGCCAACGTGCATGGGTGTATTGGCAGCGGGAGACGGCAATGAAGCGAGCTTTGGCTTTTGTATTTATGGGGCTCCTGCTTCAGGCCGCATGTTCGACTAATGACTCTGCGTCTATTTCTCGGGCAGTTTCAAATGCCTCTTCAATTCAACTCTGGGCCGAGCAACGAAACCCTCAAACTGGCGCTTTGCAGCTTGCATACGTGGAAACCGAGCTGGCTTCACGAGGGCAAGCCACTTTCGGTAGTTCTTACATCGGACAGCGAACATCATCACGATTTGGCGTCGCCAGCTACTCTCGGCAAGCAGACGCTAGCGTAAAGGAGAAAGGGCACGATTTGCGCAACTGTTCTGACTTCGGCGCGTCATGGCAAGCACAGCGGTTTTTTCTTTCCCAAGGCGGACCGTCCAGTGACCCTCACAATCTGGACCGTGATGGTGACGGTCTTGCTTGCGAGTGGGGTACACGGATATCCTCTATTGCAAAGAAAGCCCGGCAACCCGCGCGGGTATCCCGCCCACGTTACACACCAAGGTGCTACACTGGGCCTAGGGGAGGACGGTACACCGTATCCGCTTCAGGAAGCAAAAATTACGGTGGATGTTAGCGTCACAGACGCTGACAAACCAAAGCTCACAGCTTCTTGTGCATTCACGCCTACGGGCTTGTGCATCTTTCGTGCAAAAATGGGGGCCAGTTTCCCCTTTCCCTTGTCCGTGCGCCCGCTATGTTGCACGACAATCACGACGCCCAATTATGGGCGCGATCATGCTTTTTGAAGGAACGGCGAAATGGCGGACGGCGCGATGGATATCAATGCACTACCAAGCGAAGACATTTCCGTCCGCGAGGTCTTTGGCATCGATACGGATATGGTGGTCAAAGGGTTTGCAGAGCGCAGTGATCGCGTTCCTGAGCTGGACCCAACCTATAAGTTCGACCCAGACACCACGCTCGCCATCCTTGCAGGTTTCAGCCACAACCGCCGTGTGATGATCCAAGGGTATCACGGCACGGGTAAATCAACCCACATCGAACAAGTCGCTGCCCGCCTGAACTGGCCGGCCGTTCGTGTGAACCTTGATAGCCACATCAGCCGGATTGATCTGATCGGCAAGGATGCGATCAAGTTGAAAGACGGCAAGCAGGTTACTGATTTCCAAGAGGGAATCCTTCCGTGGGCTTTGCGAAACCCATGCGCCATCGTCTTTGACGAATATGACGCGGGCCGTGCGGATGTGATGTTCGTGATCCAGCGCGTGCTGGAAGTGGACGGCAAGCTGACGTTGCTTGACCAGAACACGGTGATCGAACCTCACCCCAATTTCCGTATCTTTGCGACCGCCAACACGGTGGGCCTTGGCGATACCACTGGCCTGTACCACGGCACGCAACAAATCAACCAAGGTCAGATGGACCGTTGGTCATTGGTGGCGACGCTCAACTACCTTAGCATTGATGCAGAGACCGCGATCGTGTTGTCCAAGAACCCGAATTACAACACGGCCGAGGGGCGCAAGACCGTCAAGCAGATGGTAACGGTTGCCGACCTGACCCGTACCGCGTTTATGAACGGCGATTTGTCGACCGTGATGTCCCCACGCACGGTGATCGCATGGGCGCAAAACGCTGAAATTTTCCGCAATGTGGGCTATGCTTTCCGCCTATCGTTCCTGAACAAATGCGACGAGTTGGAGCGCCAGACCGTTGCTGAGTTCTATCAACGATTGTTTGATGAAGAACTGCCGGAATCGGCGGCGAGTGTGAGCTTGGGGTGATGTGACGCCGTCGAATGATGATAGGTTTTGGAAATTCATTGCGCTCATCGAAGGCAATGGTTGGTCAGATTCGACCTCTAGTGTGTCAGCGTTGACGACAGAGTTGGCAAAGGCTGATGAAACCACCATATTCTGGTTTCAGGAAACCCTAGCACAGAAACTGCATGCGCTTGACACACGGGCACACTACAAGAAGTTGATATGGAAATCTGGATCAGCGGACCCATTTCTTTACAAACGTCTTTCCATCGTTGCTCAAGGACAGGCCTATTACGAGAAATTTCTGGCGGCGCCGTTTTGGCCAAGACGATGGCCAACGGATTGGTTGGAAACACTATACTACGTCGCTCAAGATGCGTACCTTCATAAAACAGGTAACGAAATGCTGTTTGAAGCCTCTGTGTCCCCAGAGAGCTACCACAACAAAGAGGGTTGGCTCTCATGACCAACAACAACGACAACCCCGCCGACGCGTTCAAAAAGGCCCTCTCCGAGGCCACCAAGGTCATGGCCAATGACCCCGAACTGAACGTTAGCTATTCTGTCGATCCTTCGGGCGTCTCTGGCGACGCGATGCGCTTGCCGCAGGTCAGCCGCCGCATGACCCGCGACGAGGTGATGCTCGCGCGCGGCACAGCGGACGCGTTGGCCCTGCACCGCCGTTATCACAATGGTCAGACCCATGCGCGCTATTCTCCGCAAGGAGAGATGGCGCGGGATTTGTACGAATCCATGGAAACCGCGCGCTGCGAAGCAATGGGCGCGCGCGACATGCCCGGCACCGCGGGTAACATTGATGCCAAGATCAAACACGATGCCATGCGCCGTGGCTATGACCATGTAAAACAGTCCAGTGATGTGCCTTTGGCCGCAGCGGCTGGTTATCTTGTGCGCCATTTGGCAACGGGGCGTGATTTGCCCGGTGGGGCGCAAAACGCCATGGAACAGTGGCGCGGCTTTATCGAGGATCAGGCGGGCGGTACGCTGGATCGTTTGGATGATCTGCTTGATGATCAGGCTGCCTTTGCCCGGTTTGCCCGCCAAGTGATCACGGATCTAGGCTATGGCGATCAGTTGGGCGACGACCCCGATCAGATCGACGAAGATCAGGAAGAAGACGCCGAAGAGGGATCTGAAGAAGAACAAGATCCAGACAGCACCGGCCAAGACGATCAGGATCAAGAGGACGAGGACGCCTCGCCCGAATCCTCTCAGGAAGAACAGCAGGACGCCTCTCAGGCTCAGGTTTCCATGGACGACATGGCGGATCAGGAAATGGGCGAAGAGGCCGAGATGCCCGACGGCGAAGCGCCGCTTGAACCCCCTGCCCCGCAGCCCATGTCGGATGCCGATCCGAACTATTTGGTGTATCTCGACACTCATGACGAAGAAATCGCTGCCGAAGACTTGGCTGATCCCGTCGAATTGGAACGTTTGCGCGCCTATCTTGATCAGCAGCTTGAACCCCTTAAGGGTGCGGTCAGTCGGTTGGCCAACAAGTTGCAACGCCGTTTGCAGGCGCAGCAAAACCGGTCTTGGGAATTTGATCTAGAAGAAGGCACGTTGGATGCAGGTCGTTTGGCCCGCATCGTGGCGAACCCGACCACGCCTTTGTCCTTTAAGGTCGAAAAAGACACTGAATTCCGCGACACCTGCGTGACTTTGCTGCTTGATAATTCGGGGTCCATGCGTGGGCGCCCGATTTCCATTGCCGCGATCTGCGCCGATGTTTTGGCCCGCACCCTTGAACGTTGCAACGTCAAGGTCGAGATCCTTGGCTTTACCACCCGCGCTTGGAAAGGTGGCCTTGCACGCGAGGCATGGTTGAACGAAGGCCGCCCTGCCCAGCCCGGTCGTTTGAACGATCTGCGCCACATCATCTATAAATCTGCCGATGCCCCATGGCGCCGCACCCGCCCCAATTTGGGTCTGATGATGAAAGAGGGCTTGCTGAAGGAAAATATCGACGGAGAGGCGCTGGAATGGGCGCATCGCCGTATGATCAACCGCCCAGAAGCGCGTAAAATTCTGATGGTGATTTCAGATGGTGCGCCTGTCGATGACAGCACGTTGTCTGTGAATCCCGCCAACTATCTTGAAAAACACCTGCGCGATGTCATTGCAATGGTTGAACGCAAGCGGGCGGTTGAGTTGCTCGCCATTGGAATCGGGCACGATGTGACACGGTATTACGACCGCGCTGTGACCATCACGGATGTGGAACAATTGGCTGGTGCAATGACCGAACAATTGGCGGCATTGTTTGACAGTGATCCGCGCGCACGGGCCCGCGTCATGGGCATGCGCCGAGCGGGTTGAAAACGGCCCTTCGGGGAGAGTTTCCTTAGCAAAATGAAGGTGGATCATGTTTCAGAGTTTTGAGGTCACAGCCCGCCCTGAGCAGGGTCCACCCCGGTTATCTGACTTACGGGTTCAGTTGGAAGCTGAGGGTTTGGATGGTTTTTTGGTGCCGCGTGCCGACGCGCATCAGGGGGAATATGTATCACCTCGGGATGAGCGATTGGCGTGGCTGACAGGCTTTACCGGATCGGCCGGTTTTTGTGCGGCCCTGCGCGACGTGGCGGGCGTTTTCATTGACGGGCGCTATCGCACTCAGGTTAAGGCACAGGTTGCAGATGTATTCACCCCCGTGCCATGGCCGGAGGTCAGCCTTGCTGAATGGTTAAAAGAACAGCTGCCTCAGGGTGGTCGTGTCGGTTATGATCCGTGGTTGCACACGCCCAGCCAGATCGCGCAAGCTGAAGAGGCTTTGACTGGATCAGGCATCACAATGGTACAATGTGCCAACCTTGTGGACCGGGTTTGGCAAGATCAACCAGCCCCGGCGGCACAGCCTGCCAAGGTTCATCCAATTGAATTTGCCGGTGAAAGCCATAGTGACAAGCGCGCGCGCCTTGGTGCATCGATTGCGCAGGCAGGTGCCGCAAGTGCCGTGATCACTTTGCCCGACAGCTTGTGCTGGTTGTTGAACGTGCGCGGCGCGGACATCCCCCGCAATCCGATTGCACAGGGTTTCGCAATTTTGCATGCCTCAGGCGCTGTGGATTTGTTCATGGACGACGCTAAGCTGGGCGATGTGCGCGACCATTTAGGCCGCGACGTTACGTGCCACATGCCGGATGCGTTCTTGGCCAAGCTTGAGGTCCTAGATGGGCCTATCATGCTTGATAAATCGTCAGTGCCTATGATCGTGGCCGACACTGTTGGTGCGCGCGTGCAGTGGGGTGTTGACCCCTGTGCGCTGCCCAAGGCTTGCAAAAACGCCGCCGAAATCAAAGGCAGTGCCGAAGCGCACTTGCGCGATGGTGCAGCCGTTGTTGAATTGCTGGCCTGGCTTGATGCGCAAGACCCCGGCACCTTGCGTGAAACCCAAGTGGTTAGCCAACTTGAAACATATCGCCGCCGCGACAACGCCTTGCAAGACATCAGCTTTGAGACCATCGCAGGCACAGGCCCCAACGGCGCGATCATGCACTACCGCGTGACCGAAGACACCGACAGCACGCTGCAAGACGGGCATCTGATCGTCTTGGACAGTGGCGGCCAATATCTTGACGGCACCACTGACATCACCCGCACCATCCCAATTGGTACACCCCCAAAAGAAGCCTGCGCCGCTTTCACCCGTGTCTTAAGTGGCATGATTGCCATGTCCCGCCTGATCTGGCCCAAAGGCTTGGCGGGTCGCGACATTGAGGCAATTGGGCGCGCGCCATTATGGTATGCCCATCAGGATTTCGACCACGGGCTTGGCCACGGTGTTGGGGCCTATCTGTCTGTGCACGAAGGGCCACAAAGGCTGAGCCGCGTGAGTACGGTTCCATTTCAGCCTGGCATGATTCTATCCAATGAACCGGGCTATTACCGCGAAGGCGCCTTTGGCATTCGCATCGAAAACCTGCTGGTGGTTGAAGCCGCTGAATGCCCCGAAGGCGGCGATGCGCAGCGCGACATGTTGACATGGCGCACCTTGACCTATGCCCCGATTGACCGGCGTTTGATTGTGCCAGACATGTTGGATATCGCGTCGCGCGCATGGCTCAATGCCTATCACGCACAGACACTTGCCCGCATCGGTCCGCGCGTATCGGACGCTGCGCGTGCGTGGCTTGCGATTGCGTGTCGCCCGCTCTAGTCCACCTGCCATTCATCTGCTAAACAGCGCGCACTGCGCACCCCACGCTTTTGGATTTTGACCTAGGACAATCCGCGCCTTTTATCCTGTTGGACCAAAGAGCGCGGCCGCACCATTGCCTAAAGCCAAATTCGAAACGCGTTACATACCCCAAAAGGAGGCCCAACATGGCTGGTCAAATCACAATCCGCAAAGCCGAGGGCACTTGGACCGTACGCGCAGGTGGCGCAGTGCTGGGCGAAAGTCAAAATGCGCTGGAATTGATCGAAGACGGCTATCCGCCCGTCATCTATTTCCCGCGCGCAGACATCGCCATGGCGTTTTTGGACCAAACGGACAAGGTCACAAACTGCCCCTTCAAAGGCGATGCGACCTATTTTTCAGTGGTGACCAAATCCCAGACACTGACCAACACAGTCTGGACATACGAGACCCCGCTAGACAGCGTCGCGCGGATCAAAGACCATCTGGCGTTTTACACAAGCGAAGGCGTTGCCGTCGAACAGATATAGGGCCGGTGGGTGGGCGCATTTGCGCAAGCAAACAGTGCCGCCCACCGTCGTTAACTGTGTTCCTCGGCCGCAGTTGCCGCCAAGGCTCGGTTATAGGCCTTCAACGCATCCACATGAAACAACGCGCCTTTCAACTCTGGTGCTGCGTCTTGGCCCGTCAGGGTCACCACCGGTATAAATTGAACCAAAGTGCGATCAAAGACCGGCAACGCCACCTCAAGCGTCGCACTGGCATCCACATAGATGCCCTCGCCAATCATTTCCCAACAGCGCGCGTCGTCCGCAGCGCGCGGATCATCCGGCGCACGCATTACACCGCTCACACGGAACATCGCCAATAAATACGCCTGCGGTCCGGCAGCCAAATGCACGCCCTTGCGTTCGATCTGGCTAAGGAAAAAGCTGCGATCGACCAAGCGCGAAGACAGCGCGGTTGAGATCGATACCGCCACCATGACCGCCAATCCTGTCTGCCAATCCCCCGTTAATTCGAACACAATCAACGTGGTCGAGATCGGCGCCCCCAACACAGCCGCCGCAACAGCCCCCATGCCCGCCAATGCATAAAGCGACACTTCGCCCGACACCTCGGGAAAAAGACTTGTGGCCACCAGCCCAAAGGCCAACCCCGCCAACGCCCCAATCATCAAAGACGGCGAAAACACACCGCCGCCCATGCGCCCCGCCATGGTGATGGCCACAGCCGCAGTTTTCATCACGACAAAAACCATCACATCGTTCAGCGCCAATTGCCCCATCAACGCCATCGACGTCGTTTCGTACCCGACTCCGATGATATGGGGATAAAAAATCGCAAGCCCGCCCAGCATCGCCCCCGCAATCGCAGGGCGCAACCAGCGCGGAATGCCCGTTTTTTCCTGCAAAGCAGTGCCCACATCATCCGCCCAAAAGATGGATCGCATCAGAACAACCGCAACCAAGCCACAAAATAGCCCCAACAATAAAAAGGCCGGCAGTTCCTGATAAAAGACCAATTCGTTCGCTTCGGGCGGTAAGAACTCCGTCACGTCGCCGTATTCCAACCGGTTGATAACCGTACCGGCCGCAGAAGCGATGACAATGGGCGCAAAAGCATGCACAGCAAAGTGGCGCAACACCACTTCTAGTGCAAACAACGCGCCCGCGATCGGTGCGTTAAAACTGGCAGACACAGCCGCCGCAACAGCGCAGCCCAACAAATCACGCCCCGTAATGCCGTCGGCTTGGATCCAGCGGCACACTTTGGTGGAAATGACCGCTGCAATGTGCACCACAGGCCCTTCCCGCCCTGTCGATCCACCCGACGAGAGCGTGATAAAGCTCGCAAATGCCGAGGCAATACCGGCGCGTGTACCGACCTGCCCATCGCGCAATGCAGAGCCTTCGATCACATCAGCAACACTGCGCACCGTTCCGTCTTTGGTGAAATTGTGCAGGATCAAACCCGTCAGCAATCCGCCAACGATGGGAATGATCAGCACCAAATACCATGGTAATGACGACACAAAGCTATGTAAGTTTTGCACATCGTCCGTACCATAAAGCCAAGCCTGCGTGGCCTCGATCCCTTTGCGAAAGAACAGCGCGGCAAAGCCTGCTGCGATCCCAATCGCAAGCGCAATGAACCAGAATTGAATTTGAGATGGTCCGCGATCCCGCAGCAGCAACCAACCGTCGCGAAAGGTTTTGATCACAACGGCAATGTGTTTGGTCACAAAGGAACGGTTCAGGCTGGCCATGGGTCTTTTGCACATCGCACTTGGCAAGGAATGCATCCCGTGTAGGTCAAGTCCCGCAAGTGCGAAACCCTGATCCGAAGCGATACGCGGGGAAAGTGGGGCTTAGCCCGTCAAAAGTGCACGTGCGGCACCCCGTGCCTGTTCTGTGATCGTGTCACCTGCCAGCATCCGCGCGATTTCATCCACCCGTTCGGCGGGTGCCAGTGGAACAACAGTTGAGGTCGTCATGCCCTTGTTGACCCGCTTTTCCACACGCCAATGATGCGCACCAAGTGCAGCCACTTGCGGCGAATGGGTCACGACCAGAACTTGCGCACCTTCGGCAAGCGTTGCCAATCTGCGCCCGACCGCATCGGCCGTTGCACCGCCCACGCCGCGGTCGATCTCATCAAAGATGATAGTCAGGCCAGATTGCCCACGGGTCAGGCAAACCTTAAGCGCCAGCAAGAAACGCGACAATTCCCCACCCGAAGCGATCTTATTCAACGCACCCGCTGGCGCGCCAGGGTTGGTTGCCACACTGAACGCAACTTCGTCGCGGCCATCCGGTCCGGGTTCGCCTGCGCCGATTTGCGTGGTAAACACCGCGCGCTCCATCTTGAGCGGCGCAAGTTCGCCCATCACGGCCTTGTCCAATGCGCGCGCTGCCTTTTGGCGCGCTGCGTGCAACCTGTCAGCCGCCGCGTCATAGCCCGCTTGGGCATCGCGCACGGCGTCACGCAAACGGTCTAGATCCGCATCCCCCGCATCAAGCGCCGACAGCTTTGCCCGCAGGTT
Organism: Tateyamaria sp.; assembly: GCF_039940735.1. Classification (GTDB taxonomy): domain Bacteria; phylum Pseudomonadota; class Alphaproteobacteria; order Rhodobacterales; family Rhodobacteraceae; genus Tateyamaria. The sequence continues at coordinate 19,261 of NZ_JBDVGB010000018.1, read as the reverse complement.
GTCCCCGAAAACGGCAAGTTCGTCCGCCCCCACATCGTGTTTGCGCGCCAAGGCGCGGATGGCAAACAGTCGCTCTTCGGTGTTTTCCAAATCCGAGGCGTCAAAACTCATGCCCTCAAGGGCACGCACAATGCCGTCGCTTGCCTCATCCAATGCATTCAGCGCGCGCGCCAATGCTGCAAGCGGTGCATCCAATTGGCCCTCTGCGCTTTCGGCAACGCCATCAAGCCAGCTGATCGCATCGCCAAGCGCGCCTTCTGCCCCGTCATGGCCCAACACTTGAAAGGCGCGTTGCACATCCTCGCGAATGCGTTCCGCCCCCTGCATCATGCGGCGGTTGGTATCGAGGGTCGCCTCTTCTCCCGGTTGGGGGGTGAGGTCGTCAAATTCGGCAACGGCATGACGCAGGAATTCTTCTTCGTCTCGGATTGCGGCCATCTGCGCCTCGGTTTCGGCCAGTGCTTTGCGCGCCTGTCCCATCGTGCGCCAGGCCGCGCGTGTGGCTGCACGGGTCGCATCGTTTTGGGCAAATTCGTCAAGGATGGCACGGTGCCCACGCGGGTTCAAAAGGCCACGATCATCGTGTTGGCCATGCAATTCGATCAATGTCTCGCTAAGATTGCGCAGCACTTCGCCCGAACACCGCCGGTCATTGACCCAAGCCGTTTTGCGCCCATCCGCCGTGTTCACCCGACGCAGGATCAATTCGTCCGACACAGGCAGACCCGCCTCTTGCAGGATAGCCAACGCGGGGTGATGTTCTGTTAGGTCAAAGACGGCCGTAACTTCGCCCTGCGCAGCGCCTTGGCGCACCAGTTCCGCCCGACCACGCCAGCCCAGAACAAAGCCAAGCGCGTCCAAAAGGATAGACTTGCCCGCCCCGGTTTCCCCCGTCAGCACATTCAGACCGGGCTGGAACTCAAGTTCCAGCCGGTCAATGATCAACATATTCGAGATATCAAGGCCGCGCAGCATCAGACAATATCCAAAAGGCGGTGACTCCGCCGTGGCCTATTAGAGCCAACGGCCCTGAATGGTTTGACGATAGGCTTGAGCCAGCGTGCCATTGCCCCGCAAGCGCGGCTTAAGCCCACGCCCGGTCAACAACTTGTAGCTGTCTTCGTACCAATCCGTTGATTGGTAGTTAAACCCAAGAATCGCCCCCGCTGTTTGCGCCTCGTCTGTCAGACCCAAAGAAAGATAGGCCTCGACCAAACGGTGCAGCGCTTCGGGGGTGTGGGTTGTGGTTTGAAAGTCTTCGACCACAACAAGGAACCGGTTGATGGCTGCCGTAAAGTTATCGCGGCGCAGATAGTACCGCCCGATTTCCATTTCCTTGCCCGCCAAGTGATCAAAAGCCAGATCAAATTTTAGAATCGCGGATTTGGAATATTCACTGTCAGGATAACGTTCGATCACTTCGCGCAACGACTGTAAGGCCTGAAAGGTCAGGCCCTGATCGCGGCCAACTTCGTCGATTTGATCATAATAGCTAAGCGCCAACAAATATTGCGCATAGGCCGCATCATCCGCATTCGGATAAAAGTCGATGAAACGCTGCGCCGCTGCCCGCGAATTGGGATAATCACGGTCACGATGATAGGCAAACGCCTGCATGATCAGCGCACGTTCCGCGATGTCGGAAAATGGGTAAATCCGCTCAATTTCGGAGAAAAAGAACGCCGCTTCGCTTAGGTTGTTTTCTTCCAGCTCGAATTCGCCGCGCTCAAAGATTTGGTTCGCCGTGAACGTATCCAAAGGAACGTCCTCACGGTTAAAGAACCCGCCCGTGGTGGGGCGCGATTCGTCGGCACAGGCACCAACAAAGGCGCTTAGCGCCATAACCGTGACCAGTTTAGAAATGGTTTTACCGCGGATCATGCTTCCCCCAGAGACGCTCAAGGCCGCCCGGTTGCAGGCTGTTTGACCGTCTTTAACACAACTTTCGCAAAGGTTAAAACGCCCATTTGATCACGCTTAAGCAACTTGCGGAATCTCGTCCCAAACAAGGCCCGCGCCGGGCAGCAAAGCCGCCATTCCTGCATCACACGTGACCATGCGTGTGGCCCCCGGTGTGGCGAATAATGTGCGCAACAATTGATTGGTCAGCGTGTGCCCTGCCCGCACGCCCGTATAGTGGCCAACCAAGGGTGCCCCGGCCAGCGCCAAATCGCCCAAAGCGTCAAGCATCTTGTGGCGAACAGGTTCGTCCATGTGACGCAGCCCACCCGGGCTTGTCACGCGGTCTCCGTCAAAGACGACGGCATTTTCGCCCGCTGCCCCGCCCAAAGCCAGACCGCTGGCTTGCATTTTTTCAACGTCGCCTTTGCGGCAGAACGTACGGCTGTCGCTAAGTTCACGCGCAAAGCTACCATTGGACATGTTCAGTGATTTGGACTGTCGGCCGATAGCGGCATCGTCAAAATCGATGTGAAAATCGATGCGCATCACGCCCGAAGGCGCAATCGTGGCAGAGGCATCGCCCTGCGTCACAGTGACGGCTTTCAACACTTCAATCGCACGCACCTGCGCCGGAAGGCGTCGCAGACCGCGTTGCATGATTCCCCGCACAAACGGCACGGCTGAGCCGTCAAGGATCGGTACTTCGGGACCATCAATTTCAATCAGCGCGTTGTGCACGCCGCACCCTGCTAGGGCGGCCATCACATGTTCGACCGTGCCAACAGACACGCCCGCGCTGTTTACCAGCGTGGTACACAAAGGAGATTGGTGAACAACATCGTAACGTGCAGGGATCAACGTATCCCCAGAATCGATGTCAGTGCGGCGGAACCAAATTCCGTGCTCGGCCATGGACGGGCGAATGGTCAAACGCGCGGGTTTGCCAGAATGCAAACCACGTCCATTAAATACCACCGGTCCTCTTACTGTCGCTTGCACTGGGCACACCCCGTTTCACGCTTCTGTAACACGATGATAGCTAGAAGGTCAGCCAGCAACACTCAATTCAAACTTTGCAACGGACTGAAACATGGCTGAAACAAATGCGCGGCATTGCGCCCACGCCCACTTAAAGCGCTGATATATAAACGAAAAAGGGCCGCCAAATGGCGACCCTTGATTTAGTTTGTGAGCGAAATTTAGTTCGCTTGGCGACGCAGGAACGCTGGAATTTCAATCCGCTCTTGATCCGGGTCGACTGCCTCGGTGGGCCGAGGTGCAGGCGCAGGTGCTGCCGCCGGGGCCGCGCCGCGCGATTGCACGGGTGGTTGCTGGCGTGATTGAGCTTCCGCAGGTGCACCTTCGTTTGTTCCTGTCATCCGATTGATGAGAGAATTGATGCCAAAACGCGGCTTTTCAGCTTCGTGTTGAGCGTGCTCTGCACCGGATTGTGGGGCTGCCTGAGGACGACCAGGGTTCGCCTTTTGCGTCGCAGCGCGAAGACGTGCAAGCGCTTCCGGCGAAGGAGTTCCAGGTGCAGGTGCGCGCGGTGCGACAAACGTCTCAGGTTCTGGCGTAGGTTCGAATGCGGCCACTTGTGGCTGGTACGCAGGTGCTGGCAGGCTGTCATCCTGCGCATAGGTTTCTTCTTGGGCATAGGTTTGCGCGCCCATGTCCTGATCAGCAGCGCCCTGCCCGTTCATGTCTTCGAACAAAGTCGGTTCTGGAGCGGCCGCAACCTGTGCAGGTGCTGGTTCAGCCACTTGTGCGGCAGGTTCTTGGGGCGCATCAGGTGCGATAAATTGCTGTGCCAAAGGTGCAGCCATTGAACGCCGCGGAACCGGAACTTCGCTGTGCACATCAGTTGCATCGATGCCCGTTGCAACAACGCTGACGCGCATCATACCTTCCATGGCCGGATCAAGTGTCGAGCCGACGATGATGTTCGCGTCTGGGTCCACCTCTTCGCGGATACGGTTGGCGGCTTCGTCCAGTTCGAACAAAGTCAAATCATGCGCACCGGTGATGTTGATCAACACGCCCTTGGCGCCGCGCAGGCTGATTTCGTCCAGCAGCGGGTTAGCGATGGCTTTTTCGGCGGCTTGGATAGCGCGATCTTCGCCCTCGGCCTCGCCTGTGCCCATCATGGCTTTGCCCATCTCGTCCATCACGGCACGTACATCCGCAAAATCAAGGTTGATCAAGCCCGGACGGACCATCAAATCTGTTACACCTTTAACGCCTTGGTACAGCACGTCATCCGCCAATGAGAACGCCTCAGTGAAGGTGGTTTTTTCATTCGCCAAACGGAAGAGGTTTTGGTTTGGAATGATGATCAGCGTATCGACCATCTTTTGCAGCGTTTCGATGCCCTCTTCGGCCTGCTTCATGCGTTTGCCGCCTTCGAATTGGAAAGGCTTGGTCACAACACCAACAGTCAGAACACCAAGCTCACGTGCGGCTTGCGCGATGATCGGCGCAGCGCCCGTCCCGGTGCCACCACCCATACCGGCGGTGATAAAACACATGTGCGACCCTGCAAGGTGATCGACAATCTGCTCGATTGATTCTTCGGCGGCGGCGGCCCCAACTGTGGCGCGCGCGCCGGCCCCAAGGCCCTCGGTGACCTTAATTCCAAGTTGAACCCGATTGGCGGCGGATGACTGCTGCAGCGCCTGCGCGTCGGTATTGGCAACGACAAAATCGACGCCATCTAGTTGTTTTTCAATCATGTTATTGACGGCGTTGCCGCCTGCACCGCCGACACCGAAAACGGTAATCCGGGGTTTCAGCTCTTCATTGCCGGGCATCGAGAGATTCAATGTCATTGTGCAGGTCCGCCTGTCTGTTTGCCGCATTCGCGGGTGTTTTTGTGCCTAAATTAGGACAATCTTAACCCGCCGAGACCCTAAGGTCACTTAAAAAACGCAATTTTGCCGCAAAATATGGGCGGTATTTCGCTGTTTTTCACAGTATGTCAGCAAAATCGCTAAATCTAGCGGCTACCAGTTGTCGCGGAACCATTTTACGGCACGTTTCAGCGACCGCGACGATTGGCTGTCGTTGGGGATGTCGAAGTCCCACCATTCGTCTTGCGGATGTGCCGCAAACAAAGCCAGCCCGACGGCGCTGGCAAAACTGGGGCCTGTGGCGGCCTGCGGCAAACCGTGTACGCGCAAAGGCCGTCCGAGGCGGACTTGCTGGCCCAAAATTTTGGATGCCAACCCATCAAGGCCCGGAATTTGACTGCCCCCCCCTGTCAGCACGATCTGCTGGCTGGGAAGGTGATCGAAACCGGCGGCGTCCAAACGGGCGCGCACTTCTTCAAGGATTTCTTCGACGCGCGGGCGCATGATACCGATCAATTCGGCGCGTGACGCTGTGCGGCGATCATGTTCATAGTCGCCGGTGTCACGATCAATTTCGATCATCTCGCGATCATCCATACCAGTGGCATGAACCCCGCCGTAAAATGTTTTGATCCGTTCGGCATTGGCCATCGGAACTTGCAGGCCCAATGAAATGTCCGAGGTCACGTGATCCCCGCCCATCTTCACGGCGTCCGCATAGATCATGTGTTTTTTGATAAAGATCGACACACCCGTGGTGCCGCCGCCCAGATCAATACATGCGGAACCCAGTTCTTGTTCGTCCTCAACCAAGGCCGAGATGCCAGAGACATAGGCAGATGATGCAACGCCCGCCAATTCCAAATCACAACGTTTGATACAGGTTGCAAGGTGCTGCACCGCAGTGGCATCCACTGTCAGCATATGCATGTCCACAGCCAGCTGATTGCCTAGTTGCCCGCGCGGGTCCGACAGACCAGACCGGTGATCAAGCGCAAAGTTCACAGGCTGCGCATGTACCACTTCGCGTCCTTCGCCATAATCCGGTACATCGCACCGCGACAAGACTTGGGCGACGTCTTGTTCACTGACGACTTGGCCGTCCAGATCAATCTCGGCGTCTAAACCATAGCTGCGCGGCTCGGCCCCTGCGAAACAAGCGATCACATGATCGACCCGAATTCCGGCCATCTTTTGCGCGGCTTGCAAGGCGGTCCTGATTGCGCGTTCGGTTTCTTGCATGGCATGGATTTCGCCAAATCGCACACCGCGCGACCGTGTGGTCGCTGCGCCAATGACGCGAAACCCCGACTGCCCTGCCAAAGACCCGATCTCGCCCTCTTCGCCAATCTTTCCTGTACCGTCAAAGCGCAGCACAAGACACGCGATCTTGGAACTGCCAACATCCAGAATGGCCACCACGCCGCGTTGCATCGCGATTTTACGCATGTTCCGCATAGAGCGTTGATTTTGGTAAAGATCCGTCATGGCGTTACTGGTTCCTCGAATTCAACTGTCTGGTGGTCCACCACGTATCATTGGCAGCCGCGTTCATGCGTACGGTCGGGCGATCACTTAAACGCAGGTCGATGCGCGCAATGTCGCGGCTTAGCACTTGGTCCACACCATCAAGAGCGATGGCCCGCTCAAGCGCGCGTACAGCACCCTTAGCGGGCAGCAAAATGCGTTGATTGCGGTCCAACACAACATCCCAGCGCCGATCCCCCATCCGTACAAGCCCGCGCAGGCGCGCACCCAAAGGCGCACCAGCGTCAACCAATTCCATCGCCTCAATCACATGTTCATGTGCGCCCTCGCCTGCAATAACAGGCAAGTCAGGACGTGTGTCGCGCCGCGCAATTTTGCTCACGAGGGTGCCTTCGTGATCGACCAACGTCAGCCCCTCAGCGGTACGCCAAATCGCGATCGGCACGCGCGGCGTAATATCAACCTGCAAGATGCCACCCGGGCGGATGCGCACCGCGGCTTCCTTGATGGGCGCCATGCCAATCAACGTATCGCGCATTGCACTCGGGTCGAGTTCAAAGGACGAGATGGGGAAATCCAGCGGCACAGCGGCGCGAATGGCCGTATCGATATCAGGATTGCCGCCATCAATGGCCATCAGGTTGACCATAAATTCAGGGCGTTCTTCGATGGAGACGCGTGTTTGTGCAACTGCATCAAGGATCATAGCTTGATTTTCAGGGTTAGACAGCCACCACGTCCCCGCACTTAGGGTGATCGCAAAGGGAATGCCGACGCGCAGGCCCAAGCGAAACAGCGGTGTCAACATGAGACGCTGCATGCGCCACGCCCAGCGAGACGGCGCAGGATCAGCGCGCCGCGCCGGCGCCTGCGTGCGCGCCCGGCCCTTTAGCTTGGCCGCAATAGGGTTGTCCGTTACCTCTGACATGAGGCGTCCTCCACCATCCACGAACAGAGCTCTTCGAATGAGATGCCCGCCACTTGCGCCTGTTCGGGCGTCAAAGACGTGGGCGTCATACCGGGTTGCGTATTGGTTTCCAGCAAGATCAGGCCCGCGGCCCCTTTGCTTTCATCCCAGCGAAAATCAGTGCGGCTGATGCCCCGGCAGCCCAATGCGTTATGGGCACGCACGGCATAATCCTGACACAGCTCGTAAATTTCGGTCGGCACATTGGCAGGCACCTGATGGCGCGATCCGCCGGGTTTGTACTTGGCGTCGTAATCGTACCAACCATCCGTGATGATATCCGTAACACCCAAGGGGCGCTGGCCCATCACAGTGGTGGTCAATTCGCGCCCCGGCGCGAAAGCTTCGACCATCACGTTTTCGGGCATATCATCCGCCAACTGTGGCGGTCCGTTGGCCGCCTCGTGCACCAGATAGACGCCGACGCTGGATCCTTCGTTGTTCGGCTTGACCACATAAGGTGCCGACATCACGTGACCCGCGCGCACGTCGGCTGCGGGTGCGATCACACTGTGCACCACAGGCAATCCCGCGGCGCGGTACACATCTTTGCTTCGTTGCTTGTCCATCGCAAGTGCCGACGACAGCACCCCAGAATGGGAATAAGGAATGCGCAGCCATTCGAGCAAACCCTGCACACAGCCATCTTCACCCCATGGACCATGCAAGCAATTCAGAACTGCATCAGGATTTTCAGACAGCAAAACGCCAGCAAGATCGCGGCCTGCATCGACCTCGACCACTTCATATCCTTGACTCCGGAGTGCGGCAGCGCAGGGTTTCCCACTGGCCAGTGACACCTCGCGTTCCGCCGAGGGGCCACCCATTAATACCACCACTTTCGGAGTCGTCCTGCTCGACTGACCCGCCATGTGCCTCTGTTCCCGGGGCCCTTTTGCGGACCCTCGTTTATTGTGCCGTTGTTTTTATACGCTTTTTACACGTTTTTTCGGCCTGCCTGACGCATGGCTTCCTTAAACCGGATCACCTATGCGCATAATTTCCCATTCTAGCGTGATACCACTGGAATCGTAAACCTTTTTTCGCACCTCTTCGCCTAATCCTTCTAGATCGGCAGCCGTGGCGTCACCTATGTTGATCAGAAAGTTAGAGTGCTTTTCGCTCATTTGGGCACCACCCCTTGTGGCGCCACGCAGGCCTGCATCGTCAATCACCTTCCACGCCTTGAGGTCATGCACGTCATCCACCTGCCCGGTTGAAGAAAACCCAGCCGGGTTGCGAAAGGTCGATCCAGCACTGCGGTCCTTGGTGGGTTGTGTGGCGTCGCGTTTGGCCAACTGATCATCCATCCGCGCATTCAGCGCGTCGGCGTCCCCTAAAGGCGCGCGCAATGTCACGTGGGTCAACACTGCACCTTCGGGCAAGTCGCTTTGACGGTACTGAAAGTTCAACGCATCACCAGTAACAGTGCGGACGGTCCCGTCCCGCAACACAACTTGGGCCGAGACAAACACATCCGCCGTATAGCTGCCATAGCAGCCTGCATTCATACGTACTGCCCCACCGATGGTGCCGGGAATTGTGCGCAAAAAGGTCAGGTCAAGGCCTGCATCAGCCGCGCGTCGCGCGACATGGGCATCCAAAGCGGCGGCGCCGGCAGTAATCGTGTCGCCGTCAACTTCGATTGCGTTAAACCCCCGCCCAAGCCGGATCACCACAGCGCGCAAGCCGCCATCCCTTACGATCAGGTTGGATCCAACGCCCATAGGAAACACCGGCACGTTTGAATCCAACGCGGCTAGAAAATCGCTTAGGTCATCCACATCGGCGGGCTGGAACAACCAATCGGCAGGTCCGCCAACACGCAACCAAGTCAGCGATGACAGGTCGCGTTGCGCGGTCAGTTTGCCCCGTACAGAAGGAAGAGAAGAGCTCATATCGCGGCAATGCCTTTCATTTTTGCGGGCGTCACGTCCGCGTCGTTCGATCACGAAACAGCCACGCAATCACCGCACCACCAAACATGCCCGACGCCATAGGGGGCGCAATCAAAAAGGCGACGATCAATACTGCACGGCCTTCGCCCGGCAGGCTGTCAATTGGGGCCAAAGCTGCAAAGGCGATCAAAGCGACCAATCCAAGGATCAAGCCCACAAGCGTGCGCAGCGCAAAGCGTCGTGCCAGCACAAAGCCCACACAGATCCCGATAAAAAGTGAAGTCACTGCAATTAAAGTCATCGCGCCAACCGTGATTTGATCCAACGGCTTAGGTAAATAACAGGCCAGCGCAGCACGCTCATCCCTGCAGCCAGCACCAGCAAACCGGCCAATGGGCCATGTTGCCATGTGACGTAACCTAGAATTGGAATGCCGATGCCAATCAGCCAATAGGCATTGGTCCAGTGATTGTCCTTGCTGGGGAACATCGCCATCACATTGGCAATCAGCGCCCAAAGACAGGCAAGAATGATGGATATGCTCATGAACGCAACTCCGGTGGAAATTGTGGGTTTTGGCCGCGTAACTTTGCCCAGAAAAAGCGCAAAGGATTGCGGAACATCGAAACAAACGCAGCCAGCGCCAGCACAGCGGCCCACCAAGAAACCGCCACACCGATCCAAATGATCAGCAAAGGCGCAATAACCAGCAACGCAACGCCCGGCATGTATTGTAAGCGCATTGGCAACATCGCCACGCCGGTTGCAGCAAACACCCAAGCAATGCCCGCCAAAGCCAAGGTCATACCACCGCCTGCCGTTGCGCGCGTTTGGCAACATAGGCGGCTGCGATACCGGAAAATCCCATGATGGAAAAATAGACAATCAGCAGCACCAAAGTAAGGTTCGCTGCCATGACAACATCATCGCGACCCAGTTTGGTGACCTCAACCGCCCATTGATAGCCTAGAAAGTTAGCTGCAACCCAGAACAACCCCGCAATGCGCGTGTTGATCCATGCCACGCCAAAAGCCAGCGACAGCGTCAAAACTCCAAGTCCAATCATCATCATGATTCAGCTCTCCAATACAGCCAACACAAACGCAGTAGCGCAGCAATTGCGCCATATGCGGCAGACCACGCCAACATCCACCCAACAATTATAGAAGCAGGCGCCAGCGAAACCGCCACAGCCTTAAGCGTTGCCCACAGGCTGACGCCCTCAATCAACGCCCAAACGCCAAAATAAACATATGGCCCGAGCAATATGACAATCCCGACAAGGCAAACGGCCATCAACGTCTTGCGCAAACCAAACATAAGCGCGACAGGTGCTGCCAACACAGGCGTTCCAACGGCCAGTATGCTGAACAAGTTCGCCTCCATCGCCCCTATGCCGCCCCTTTTTGCAGACGCCCTGGCAGCGCATTCGCCCAAGCCGAAATCGTCCCCGCCCCAAGGCAAACTACCATATCGCCGGGTCGTCCCTGTTCGCGCACAAGGCGTTCAAGGTCATCCTCGCCCATCACGGCGCGGGCGTGGCGGTGGCCGTGGCGAATAAGGCCCGCAACCAGATCATCGCGCGAGGCCCCTTCGATGGGCTCTTCTCCGGCCGAAAAAATATCCGTGATACCAACCACGTCCGCATCGTTAAAGCAGGCACAGAATTCATCAAAATGGTGATGCAAGCGTGTGAAACGGTGCGGTTGATGCACGGCGATCACCCGACCTGTTGTGGCTTGGCGCGCCGCCTTAAGCACGGCTGCGATTTCCACCGGGTGGTGACCGTAATCGTCAATGATCGTGACGCCATCGATTTCACCCACACGGGTAAAGCGGCGATTGACGCCGCCAAAATTGGCCAAGGCTTTGCGGATTTCATCGCCCTTCATGCCCAGATGGCGAGCCACGGCGACGGCACTCAGCGCGTTAGATACGTTATGGTCGCCCGGCATAGGCAGGCTGCACCCTTCGATCACGATGTCTTCAGCCTGTAGGGCCACATCGAAATGGGCCACGCCTGCCTTATAGGTCAGGTTTTGCGCACGTACGTCTGCTTGTGTGTTGAACCCATAGGTAACAACGCGGCGGTCGGTGATCTTGCCCACAAGCGCCTGCACATCCGGATCATCAGTGCAGCACACCGCCAGCCCATAGAACGGGATGTTGGATACAAAGTCATAAAACCCTTTGTGCAGCGCCTCTTCGGTGCCCCAATGTTCCATGTGCTCGGGGTCGATATTGGTGACGATGGCAATGGTCGCAGGCAAGCGGTTGAACGTGCCGTCGGATTCGTCGGCCTCGACCACCATCCATTCGCCTTCGCCCTTACGCGCGTTTGATCCATAGGCGTGGATGATGCCACCATTCACCACCGTCGGATCAAAGTTCCCTTCGTCCAGCAAAGCGGCAACCATCGTCGTTGTGGTGGTTTTTCCGTGTGTGCCAGCCACTGCAATGTTGGACTTTAGGCGCATCAATTCGGCCAGCATTTCGGCGCGGCGCACGATGGGCAAACCGCGCGCGCGGGCCGCATCCAGTTCAGCGTTGCCGGGTTTGATGGCGGACGAAATCACAACCACCTCAGCGTCTGCAATGTTTTCAGCCCGTTGACCGACGAAAATGCGCCCACCCAACTCTGCCAAACGGTCCGTGATTTTTGAGGCCTTGAGATCAGAACCCTGCACCACATAACCATGGTTCAGCAGCACTTCGGCAATGCCGGACATGCCAATGCCGCCGATGCCGACAAAATGAATGGGGCCCACGTCTCCGGGTAGTTTAGTGGCGGCGTTCATGTTTTCCCTTTCTGCGCGAGGGTTTCTACAATTTCAATCAGGTGTTCTGTGGCGTCGGGTTTGCCGACGCTTGAGGCGGCGCGCGCCATATGCGCAGCACCATCAGCATTTTCAAAAACGGCGGCGATTTGTGCAGCCGCAGTGTCGACCGTCAGCTGACTTTCCGGGATCAGGATCGCAGCTCCGGCATCCACCAACCCGCGCGCATTGGCGGTCTGATGATCGCCCGTCGCCGCGGCAAATGGGATCAGAATTGATGGGCGCCCGATGACGGAAATATCCGCCACAGAGGACGCACCCGAACGCGAGATAACCAACTGCGCCTCGGTCATACGGCGCGGCACATCACTAAAGAAAGGTTGCACGTCGGCGGCGATACCTTGGTCTTCGTAATAGGTGCGCACGCGGTCTTCGTCTTCGTCGCGCGCCTGGTGGCTGACACGCAAGTTTTGCAGCTGCGCCATCGGAAGGGCGGCAATCGCGGGCGGAATTATATCCGACAGAATGCGCGCGCCTTGCGAGCCACCAATCACCAAAATCTCCATCGGGTAATCGCCGGGTGGGATATAACCGGATTCTGCGCGATCCAGCACCGTTTTGCGCACCGGGTTGCCCACATGCACACCCTCGATCCCTTCGGGCAGGTCGGTGGGCCATGTGCCGCACGCAACCGCATCGACCCGTTTGGTCAACAAGCGATTGACCCGGCCCAGCACGCCATTTTGTTCGTGGATCATCCGCGGCTTGCGCAACAGGATCGCTGCAGCCATCGCGGGAATAGTTGGATAACCCCCGAAACCGACAACAACGTCAGGTTTGTCCTGCATCATTTTAAACGTCGCACCCATGATACCCGAGGCAATACGAAACGGGACCATTGCCTTGGCCAGCAACCCGCCGCGCGCAAAGGTGGCGGACGATATTTGTTCAATTTGTGTGGTGTGTGGAAAACCGCCGGTGTAGCGCGCGCCGCGCGCATCGGTGCTTAACTTCACACGCCAACCACGCGCCAGCATGGCCTCGGCCAGTGCTTGGGCAGGGAACATATGCCCGCCCGTCCCGCCTGCGGCGATCAAAAGCAGGGGCTGCGTCATCTGCGCCCCCGGCCCAGCAAGTCTGCTATTTCGCCCTGCGGCCTTGTACGGGTAAAGGCCAGCAACATGCCGACAGCAATGCCAGACGCGATCACCGAGGACCCACCATAGCTGACAAAGGGCAGCGTCATGCCTTTGGCTGGCAGCAAACGCACTGCAACGCCCATGTTGATCATGGCCTGTACACCGAACATGCACGCCAAACCCGTCCCTGCGAGGCGGATAAACGGATCACGTTCGCGCAGCAGCCGCGTCAGCGACCGCACCACAATACCCGTATAAAGCGCGATGACACACAGCACGAGGATCAGGCCATATTCTTCGGCCGCCACAGCAATGATGAAATCAGTATGTGCATCCGGCAACGACCACTTCACCTGACCTTCGCCGACGCCGACGCCAAATAAACCACCTTCTTGGATGGCGTTGGTGGCATAACCAAGCTGCGTGCGCGGGTCGACATCTGGGCTTAGAAAGCCATCAATGCGCCGCGCAAAGTGTTCGGAATTGGAATAGGCAATCGTGCCAAAAAAAACGACCCCGCCCGCCATAGCGACCAGCAAAAGCATGGGCGCGCCGGCGACAAAATACATGACACCCCAGCCGAACAGCACAAGACAGGCCTGACCAAAGTCAGGCTGAAGCGCAAGCATCAGTACGATTGATACGCACAGCGCAAAGGACCACGTTTTGCCGGGCGGGCCGTTGATCTCTTGGCTGGCGGCCATCATCCACGCCGCCGCAACCACAAAGCCGGGCTTCAAAAACTCGGAAGGTTGCACCGATGCAAAGCCCAGCGAATACCAACGCACCGCCCCTTTGCCAAAATCAGTGCCAAAAAAGGGCAGCATCGCCAGCCCCACAAAAGCAACCAGAAACCCCAAGACAGCCAAACGCCGCACCAAAAGAGGCGACATCATCGACGTCAGGATCATCGCAAGCAGCGCTGCGCCGCCAAAGATTGCTTGTTTGGTAACATAGTGAAACGGCGCAAAACCGTTCTTTTCCGCCAGCGGCACCGAAGCCGCCAAGCCTAGAAGCAGCCCGATCGCAAACAGGATCAGAACGCAACTTAGCGACCATTTATCAATGGTTCGCCACCACTTTGGAAGTATGGGTTCGCCGTTCCGAACAGGAACCGCACCATAGACCATCTCTGTCATGATCTGCCGCCTTGCTGACTATTACACTGCCTCAGGTCCCCAGTTTCTCCGGGGTACTCAAAGCGTAGTATAGCTGCAAAAAGCGGCGCGGGCTAGCCCTTCTTGGCCAGCCCGCGCTAACCGATTAAGCGGCTTGGTTCATACCACGCACCGGAAAGCCTTTTTCGCGGTGGAATTGGATGCCCATCAGGACCATCGCAAGGTCAGGACGCATGAACGGCACGTTCGATATGTCGACCATCTGCAAGTTGCCATCGGGGTTGATGACAAAAACGCCAGGCTCGGGGAATGGACGGTCGGTTTCGTCCGCATCGCGCGGGTCGGATACCAACAGGCCAAGGCTGTGCATTTCCGGAATTGTCATGTCGTAACCCATAGGGATCTTGGGGCAGAATTCGTCCGACATCTTTTGCGCTTTTTCGATCGGGTCTGCAGTGGCGACGACCACATCAACGCCGGCGGCATGATAGTCGGCTTGCAGGCCTTGCAAAATTTCAAGGTAGTCTTTGCACTTGGGGCAGTGCCAGCCGCGGAAAATCACAACGATCTGCCATTTGTGGCCGCCTTGTGGGTCACCAAGTGTGACGGTGCCGCCGCCTACTTTTTTGATTTCAGTTTTTGGAAATGGAATACCTGGGGTGATGATTGCCATGAGCGAGTCCTTTCAGGATTAAGATTGCGCGTAACTTACCCCTTCCCAACTAGTATACAAGTCGCCAGACTTGAACCTTTCTGTGCAATCTTGCACGAGGGCTTCATGGACTACGACACGCTTATCATCGGCGCCGGAGCCGCAGGCATGATGTGCGCCGCCCATGCGGGGGGGCGTGTGTTGGTTGTGGATCATGCACGCGCACCGGGTGAAAAAATTCGCATTTCAGGCGGTGGGCGTTGTAATTTCACCAATATGCATTGCGATGCAAACGCATTCATCAGCGAGAATCCGCACTTCGCTAAATCTGCATTGGCGCGTTACACCCAATGGGATTTCATCGCTTTGGTCGAAAAACATGACATTGCTTGGCACGAAAAAACACTGGGGCAATTGTTTTGCGATGTTTCTGCCAAAGAAATTGTCGCCATGTTGCGCACTTTAATGCAGGACGCAGGCGTCGATCTGCATTTACAAACCGAAGTCAGCCACTTTGAAAAATCCCCCGATGGGTTCAAAGCCACCTTAACCCGCGATGGACGCACGCAACAAATCACCGCGCGCAACGCAGTGATCGCAACGGGCGGCAAATCCATTCCCAAAATGGGCGCAAGCGGGTTTGCCTATAATATCGCGCGTCAGTTCGGGCATCCAATCACAGAACTCGCCCCTGCCCTCGTTCCATTTACGTTTCCCGAAGGCCGCTTTGCCGCCATTTCAGGCGTTGCATGTCCCGCCCGAATTGCCGCCGATGGCCCCGCCTTTGACGAAGCACTGTTGTTCACCCACCGCGGCCTGTCCGGCCCCGCCGTTCTGCAAGCGTCAAGCTATTGGAACGATGGCCAAGCGATCACAGTGAACCTAAGCCCGCAGACAGATCTTGCCCCTATCTTGAAAGACAAACGACGCAGCGACGGCAAAAAGGCACTGACCACAGAACTTGCACACCACTTGCCAACGCGGTTGGTCGAACACCTAAGCAGTGAATTTGATCTCGGTGGGCGATTGGGCGATCTGTCTGACGCGCGTATCGAAGCGCTGACCACAGCGCTCAGCCAATGGCAGCTGACCCCCGGTGGCACCGAAGGGTATCGCACCGCCGAAGTCACGCGCGGCGGGGTCGATACCGCCACATTGGATTCAAAAACCATGCAATCCAAAATCGCGCCGGGCCTGTTTTTTATCGGCGAAGCAGTCGATGTGACGGGGTGGCTGGGCGGTTACAATTTCCAATGGGCGTGGTCGTCAGCCATGGCCGCTGCACGCAGCTTGCACGGCTGATCCACGGCGTACCGAAAGTCGATGTCGGCGCAACCTAAAACATGACGTGCGCGCACTGCGCGCTCATTTGGGCTAAAGCCGCGCGGTGACTTCGGCGATGAAGTCCTCGCCGCGCCGTTCAAAGCTGTCGTATTGATCGAAACTCGCCGTTGCAGGCGCCAACAGCACAACATCACCATCCTCTGCCTCGGCCATCGCCGACGCTACGGCTTCGGCCATCGTGGTGCAAACCTGCGCCTCGACGCTCAATTGCATGGCAAATTGCGCCGCTTCGCGCCCAATCACATAGGCCTTTTTGACGGTCCCAGAGGCCGCGTTCACCGCATCCAAGCCGCCCTCTTTTTGCAACCCGCCACAGATCCAGCGAATGTTCTTGAACGCCGCCAGTGCCTTGGCCGCGCTGTCCACATTGGTCGCTTTGGAATCGTTCACATAGCGCACGCCACCTGCGTCCGCGATGGTTTGGCTGCGGTGTGGCAGGCCTGCGAATGTATGAAACGCGGCTTCGATCACCTTGGGCGCAATCCCCACCGCGCGCGCGGCACAATAGGCAGCACATGCGTTCTGGTGGTTGTGCGCGCCCGGCAGCCCAGCGATCTTGCGCAGGTCGATTGATGCGGCTTGCCGCCCTTTGCGGGTTTCGGACAAGAATCCCTTTTTGGCGAATACGTTCCAACCCGGCCCTGTCAGTTTTGTCGCGCCCGACACACGCATCACCCGGTCATCCGCAGCGCCTTCGCTAAGTTGATTGGCCAGATACAGCCCCTCGGGTTCGTCCACACCGATGATCGCCCGATCCGGGCCACCTTCGGCAAACAGTCGGCGTTTGGCAGCGAAATAACCGCCCATCCCTGCGTGGCGGTCCAAATGATCTGGGGTTAGGTTGGTAAACACAGCCACATCCGGCGTCAGGCTGCGGGCCAGATCGGTTTGATAGCTCGACAGTTCCAGCACCACGACTTCGCCGTCAATGGCCGGATCAATATCCAAAACCCCGCGCCCGATATTCCCAGCCAATTGGCTGGGGCGGTTCGCGAATTCCATGATGTGATGGATCAACGCACAGGTCGTCGATTTGCCATTCGATCCCGTCACCGCAATCACGCGCGGGCTGGTGTCGAAATTGTTCCATTCCTGCGTCGCAAAGGACTGAAAGAACAGACCAATATCGTTGTCGACAGGCACCCCTGCCGCAAGTGCTGCGGCCACCACAGGGTTAGGCGTGGGGTAAAGGTGCGGAATACCGGGCGACACGATCAAGCGCGCGATGTCATCAAACGCGCCCTGTTTTTTGAGATCGAGAAGAGCAAACCCTTCGGCCTCGGCACTTTGTTGGGCATCCGGGTTGTCGTCCCAACAAATCGGCACAGCGCCCCCTGCCGCCAACGCACGCGCTGCCGACAGGCCCGAACGCCCAAGCCCCAAAACGGCGACACGTGCGCCCGCAAGTCCAAGAACCGGAATCATAAAGGGCGCACCTGTACATCATGTTCAGTCAAAAGAAACAGGCGCGCCGTCATCAACGCACCTTGAGCGTGGCAAGACCAATCATCGCAAGGATAAGGGCGATAATCCAAAAACGGATCACGATTTGAGGCTCGGCCCAGCCCTTTTTTTCGTAGTGGTGGTGGATCGGTGCCATCAAGAACACACGTTTGCCGGTGCGTTTGAAATAGATGACTTGGATCATCACACTCAAGGCCTCGACCACAAAGATGCCGCCAACGATGGCAAAGACGATTTCGTGCTTTGTCGCCACGGCGATCGCACCCAATGCCCCCCCCAAAGCCAATGACCCTGTGTCGCCCATAAACACGGCAGCAGGCGGCGCGTTGTACCACAAAAAGCCCAAGCCCCCGCCGATGATCCCCATGGTAAAGACCAACAATTCGCCCGTGCCAGGCACATAGTGCAGCCCAAGATCCTCGGTAAAATCGACCCGTCCCACGAAGTAAGCGATGATCCCCAGCGTCGCCGCCGCGATCATGACCGGCATAATCGCCAAACCATCAAGCCCGTCTGTCAGGTTCACCGCATTGGCGGAACCGACGATCACGATGATCGAAAACGGAATGAACAGTAGACCAAGGTTGATCAGCACATCCTTGAAAATCGGCACCGCCAATTGGTTTTGCAGCCCCTCAGGGTGCGCAATAGCGGCAAAATACGCCGCAATCGCCGCGATCAAAAAGCCCAAGACCAGACGCACACGTCCAGACACACCTGCGGTGTTTTGTTTGGATACTTTGGCATAGTCATCGGCGAACCCGATCATCCCAAAGGCCAGCGTCACGCCCAGCACAATCCACACAAACGGGTTGTCCAATCGTGCCCAAAGCAGCGTTGACGTCACAAGTGCGCCCACAATCAGCAACCCACCCATGGTCGGCGTGCCCGCTTTGGCAAAGTGCCCCTCGGGGCCGTCATCGCGGATCGGTTGACCTTTGCCTTGCCTTTTGCGCAGCACGTTGATCAGCGGCTGACCAAACATAAACCCAAAAATAAGGGCCGTTAAGAACGCCCCTCCGGCCCGAAAGGTGATATAGCGAAAGAGGTTAAAAAAGTCCCCGCCATCCGAAAGTGCTGTCAACCAATAGAGCATGTATACTCGTCCCTACGCATTATCTTGTGGGTCTGCGCCCGTGACACCGGGATGGCCCATTTTGCGGATCGCGTCAACGATCCCTGCAAGTTTCATGCTAAGCGAGCCTTTGACCAGCACCACATCGCCGCTGTCCAGATGCCGCGCCACCGCGCTTTCCATCTCGGATGCGGTTTCGGCCCAGAGGCCTTGTTTTTCGGCTGGAAGGGCCGCGTGCAGGCTTTGCATCAACGGCCCGATGCAATGAACGGTGTCGATGGTTTCAAGTGTATTAAGGTCGGCCATAGCCGCGTGCATATCCGCGCCATTAGGTCCCAATTCTTTCATATCGCCCAAAAAGGCGATGCGCCGTCCCTTGCTGACCCGCCCAATGTCGTGGGTAACGTCGGCGGCGGCGAGAACCTCAAGTGCGGCGGCCATCGACGTTGGATTGGCGTTGTAACTGTCGTCGATCAGCTCAAGCGTCATGCGGGTGTCGGCCACGTCCAGTTGGATGACTTCGCGCGCGCCGCGCCCCTGATAGGGCGACCAGCGTCCTAAAGATTGTGCCGCGAGCGCAAGGTCCGC
>NZ_JBDVGB010000017.1:0-69030 GCF_039940735.1 Tateyamaria sp. | reverse complement strand
CAAGACCAAGCAACAGAATGGCTCTGGACTTACAACAACGAGCGACCCAACATGGGCATCGGCGGCATGACGCCCGCAATGAAACTGAAAACAGCCGCCTGAATTCTACGGCTGGACCCCATTAAAAATGGGGGGATTACCGTTCCACTTAACAATCGCTTGGGACCGGATCATTCTTCCCAGTAACCAGACTGTTGAAATCAGCGCATTTGGTGGCGATGAACTGGGTCGCTTCGGCACGACCGGTTTTGTCGACAGCCGCTTTGGCACTAGGTTCGGCTCGGCCGCATTGATATCGCTGATCGGAACCTTGCCTGCCGTCGCCGCGCAGAACACAGAAGACGCGATCACCTCGGACGTGCTCGAGGGCATGTGCCGCGTTATCTGGCCATGCGCCGTGACTCTGGGGAAGAGCGTATCGCCCTTTTAATGTTTGACGGTCTTGCGCTAGACCAGTGGGTCCAAATTAGGGACGACTTATCGGTCGTCCTAAATAGGAAAGAAGTTTCGTTGAAGCCTTAGCGTTTTTTCAAATTGGGAGTGCCCGCGCAAATATAATGTGGCTGCTTCAGGCATTCGATAATGGCTCTGCCAGGGCGGGAAAGGCGATTATGTTCCTCAAGCGGGCGATCATGTTGTCGCCTTTAGCGACATCCACACTCGCGGTCTCGATGATCGTTTCCTGACCCGAAATTCGAAATTGAGCCTGAACGCCCTCCTCATCTGAAAGATCCCCGTGATACGGATAAAGCAGCGTCAGACGAGGGGCTTTGTAAAGGTGAGCGTAGGCCATCATCTGGTAGACGTCGGCTTGGGAAACCCCTTGCTTGCGATCATCAATGCGCGAGGAAATCCGCTTCCACTTGGTATCGATCACATGCACAATCCGTCCCGCATACCGGATCAGGATATCTGGCTTCGTCTGGAACACCGCGCGTTCATCGTCGACCGATGTCAGACAAAACAGCCTACCGCCCTGAAGAGCAACCCGATACTCTGTGCCTGCCAATGCGCGTGTGATCAACCGACCGACATACTCTTCGAAAAGCGCATTCATTTCGAACAGGAGCGCCGTCCCTCGGCCCGAACCGGCGCTCGTCGTTTGATAGCGATTGCGGAGAAACAGTTGTGCCATCTCGAAAAGCTCTCGCCATGCGCGGTTAGTCCGATCAATAACGACCTCGTCCCACTTCAACGCGGGAACAGAAACTTCGGTAATATCGGCATAGACGAAGGCCAGTTCTCGCAAGCGCTGTTGGTTGCTGTGGTTTCGTGACATTGTGAACAGATGCGCAACGGTTGCTTTCATAATGCGGTTCAGCGCGATGTCGTCCGACAACTCATCAAATTTGCACGCCAACCGCGAGGGGTTTGCCGCGTGGCGCGTTAACTGACGAGGCAGATCGAGTGCGCCGCGTAAGGCTGCGAGGTCATCCTCCATGGCGATATACCGTCGCGGCATGCCGCGACGAACGGCATCAGTAAGCTTGTTGCAAAATATACGAATAAGAATTTCCAAAAGGGTTTCACGCTGCCAGTCGAGTTCGGTAACCTGACCCGTTTCGATCTTGAGATCGAGCGCGACCGCAAGCATGTGAACAAGGCGTTTGCGAATGGCCGCGTTCTGCAGCAGCTCGCCACCCGGTTGATCGACGTCGATCTTGGGAAGGATTTCAAGACTGCAGCCTTCTGTCGCCAAGACTCCGACGACCCCTCGGGCCCGCAGGTCATGACGGCGCTCCTCGAGAACACCGCCACCACCCTTGCCTGCAAAAGCCGATGCCTTCGCCAGTGCTGCAAGACGTCCGGCAAAGTGCTCAGGAATACAGCCATCCCCTTCACCATGGGGCAGCGTTTCCCATTCGCGCAAGGTATACGCAGGCATTAGGCTGCAAATTCCGAGAAGTCGAACCTGTCTTTGACAGTCCACCTCAACTTATCGCCGGAGAAGTCGTCTTCGGCCATTCCCGCAGGGGCAGCAATTTGTTTCGCGTCAAGGAACCGAGAAGGGCCTTGTCCCGAGTCACCCAGAACAGCCGCAACCTTCGACCAGTCCTCATAAAAATACTCCGCCAGCAAAGGGATCACCTTGTCGCGCATGGCGCTCTCGACATCCACACGCGTCTCGCAGCCGGTGAGGTACGCGTGACCGATTTGGTGCTCTCGATCGAAGAGATACTCGATGCGTTCGTTGATCGTAGCCAGTAGCTTCTGAAGGTTGACGCCTTCCACATTCTTCGAAAGGACGGACGGGTTAGGCATCAGCTCCTGGAAAGCAAACCTGCGGCGTAGCGCCGTGTCCAAGAGCGCAATAGAACGGTCTGCCGTGTTCATCGTACCGATGACGTGCAGGTTCTGAGGCACCCCAAACGATTTCTTCGAGTAAGGAAGCGTAAGGCGGATTTCATTGTCCATCCCGAGCCGCTTGTCAGGCTCAAGGAGCGTGATCAGTTCGCCGAATACCTTCGAGATGTTCGCCCGGTTAATTTCATCGATGATGAGCACATGACTGCGGGCCGAACTGGGCTCCTTAAGAGCCGCGCTATCGAACGTAATTTCTTCCAAAGTGTCCCAATCGATACGATCCGGGGCAAGTTCGTACATTGGCTGAAAAGCGCTGAAGCTACGAGGATAGAACTCTGAACGTTGCACACCTTGTTCGTCGCTCCAAATCCACTCGACGCGGCGAGCGTGTTGTGCGCCAGTTGAATTAGCATCGAATTCGTAATCACCGGTGATCCTTCCCAAGGCGACCGCCAAGTTCTTGCCGACTGTGAGAAGAACGTAGCTTCCTTCCTCCAAAGCGCCCCTGAAATACCAAGTGCCGCTGATGTCAGCTGCGCGTCCGTCGATTCCCGGGTTGCTTTCCAGCCATTGCTGTTTGACTGCTTGAAAATCCTCATACTGAGGCGCTGACCAATCGATCCCCGCGCCAAATCCCCAAGAGATTTTATTGTCGCGTATGGCGGCAGAGAATTGCTCCTTCCAATCGGCACCGATGAGGCTGAGTTTAAAAATGCCGTGCTTTCGATTAAGATGCTGCGCTTGCCCATTCGCTCCTGGATCCAGACGCGCAATCTCGCAAATTCGTTTGAAGATGCCATCATGACATTCAAGACGAAAGCCAGCACTGGCTTCCCCTACGTCCGGGCTCTCCATATTGTCATTTCCGGTAGTTGGCCGCAGCCCTTCGACAAATTCCTCATAGGACATCGACTGGTGAAAGGTCACGAATTCGATACGTCCTTCGCTGACTAGCTTCCGATAAACTCGCATCAATGCAGCTCGCTGATCGCTGCCCCTTAATCCGGATGCAATTTGCTCACCCAAACAAAGCCGTACTGCTTCCCATGCCGTTCGATAGGTTTTGCCCGTACCTGGTGGGCCGTAGAGGATCAAGTTCACTGCAGAAGGCACTGGTGCTTTGGTTGTGTCGGTCACGGCGTCCGCCTCCGGTTGAGAATTGAGCGTAAAAGTAAAAATGGTAGAGCTGCTTGGGTTTGGTTTTGTGCTCATGGGCGGCGGCACTTGCGCCAGATTCTGGAATTTTTCACCGGCTAGCGCTTGGCAGATATTTGGAAAAGCGTCCTTCAACCCCATCGCGGCAGCGAGATCGCCAGCTCGGATAGAGATCTCCCGTGCTGTATTTTCCCGTGCGGGCTCGATGAAATAGTTCAGAGCGCAAAGCCTGATCCGGTCAGCGCCTTCCATAAGGTGCTTATAGCGTTCAGGGCGCTCGATGGGTTGATCGTCTTGATCCACGATGATGAAGCCAGCGTTGTGAAGACGTGCGGCTGCATCCGCTTTCTGTCCCCAGCCACCGTTGAGTTCCGTCTTGTTCAGAATAAAGCCAATCAGCGGTTTGGTCGGGTAGACGCGTTTTTCGCGTTCACGCGATGAGCGCACCCAATAATCTCGTGGCTCGCCAAAGGCGTTGAAGATTTCGCTATGCGACCCGTTCTTGCGGTAGCTGTCGTGGGCATCCATTGCCGCTTCGATCCGGGCTCGATCAAGCGTTTGGCTCTTGTCGGGCTCCTCGATCGTATAGTTATGGACGACCCACAACGCACTCTGAATGTCGATCATATCGCGGGGGGCAAGGCCGCGCACTTCGAAGGCCTGACGAACCGCATGCATGAACCACATCTCGTCGGTGTAGGACTGAGCAAGGGTCTCGTGCTTGGGAAATGGTGTTCCAACGCCTTCGCGCCAAAGATCTTGTCGAACCGTGTGGCGTATGTAGACCGCATTCTCCGGCCATAGATGGAAGAAGAGGAACTCACCGATCTGTCGTGCCGCGTCTTCGGTACCTTTTGGCACGGCCTCTCTCCAGATCCGTGCGAATGTGTCGAGTGCCTCAGCGTGTCCCTCGGGTGAAGCAAGAGCAGCACGCACCAATGAGGCAACGGCGGGATCAAGAAGCGCGTGGTCGGCAGTGCTTTTTGCGCTGAGCGGTTCGCTGGTGCGCCAATCCAGCAGGTTATTGGAGTCGGTCGCGGCGGCAAAGACTGCTTGTGCTATCGAGCCCTCATCGCGTGCGCTTTCCAAAGCAGGACGCAATCGACGGATCGTTGCAAGCTTGTACTCGCGTTCCGCCTCATCAAAAGCCGGATCTGGACGATCGAAGCGATCGAGATTGGGGAAGAAGTGGCGCAGGCGGTCAATCCAGTGATTTACGGCGTTTGGGTCGAGTTGCATGTCTCCCATTAGTCCCAAAGCGACTAAAGCAGCTCGAGCCCTATCTGGATCGAGATCACCCAGCTTCCATGCATCGATGTCCTGAAAGCCTTTCGACTTAAGACCGCTATGGCGACCCTCGCTGTCCTCTCCAGACGGAGGTTTCCTGTTGGGATCGAGCCCCGCACCGCGCAGAGCGGGCACATGGCTCTCATGAAACCATAAGTTGGGACGGTCATTTGTATATTCGAGGCAGAGCGGGCGGGCCTGCGGATCGATCAAAGGGCCGAGATATAGGCTTGCATCGTAATGCGGGTTTGGCTGCAATTTCGAATTTCGAATAATTTCAAACACTGCGCGGCGATTAGCTGATGGCTTTCTCTTTATTTCAAGTTCTGAAATACGGTTTGTGAAACTGCTCCAGTCCATTTTCATCATCTCTTTGGTTCCGGTTGAAAGCATTGCAATGCGCAAAGCGTATTGACCAGCTGCATTTGTTCAACTGTGTCGCATTTCGCCTCGCGCAAACGCGGAGCGCCGAAGACCAACGCTAAGGCCTTGGCACGCGACACGGTTACATTGATACGGTTGAGCGAGCACAGGAATTCCATGCCGCGCGACGTCTCTTCAGCGGTGGATGCCGTCATAGAGACGAGGCATACCGGTGCCTCCTGACCCTGAAACTTGTCAACCGTGCCGACACGAATGCCGTCGGGCAACGCATCTCGGAGAGCGTTCACCTGCGCATTGTAGGGAGCAACGACAATGATGTCGGCCTGGCACATCGGTCGCTCCGTACCGTCCTTGTCAGTCCAGTTACCCGACAACAACTCGGCGATCGTAGCCTGAATAGCCGCGACCTCTTCGATGGCGACCTGCGCATTGCCCTCATGCTGAACAGGCATCCAAAAGGCTCCTGCGAGCGGATAGCAAGTTCCCGACAAACTTTGACGCGCTGCGTCGGTGTGGCTCGTTAATCGCCCTTCGTAGACTTGTTCCGAGATGAACTGGCAGACATCGGGATGCATCCGGCGCGAAATGGGTAGGAAAATGCCCCTGTCGGGCGGCACAGTTGCATGATCCCCCAGCATCCAGTCAAGGCAGGACAGGTTTGCGGGTTTTGGGTGCGCCCCTTGAATGACCTGCGGCAACTGACGTGGGTCGCCAACCAGCACGATGTTGCGCGCGGCGCGTCCCATAGCGGACAAGTTGGCCAGGCCGACTTGCCCTGCCTCATCGACGAACAGCCAGTCGAACGCTTGCACATTCACGTCCCGGGCGAAAAAAAACGCGGTTCCGCCCACGACATGCCCACCGCTTGCGGCTTCGCCATTATCTGTGGTTCGCTGTATGGGGCAATCATCCGCATAACCGTCATCGGAGTTCGAGACCTTGTGTACCAGATCGAGCGTGATCGGAAGATCTTCGTCTTCAAGCGCGCCCAGGCAGCCCATCAGCACGTTGCGAATGGCCTCATGACTGTTTGACGCAACGCCCACGCGGGCACCTTTTCGAACAAGTGAAAGGATCGCACGAGCAGTGATGTACGTCTTGCCCGTGCCTGGCGGGCCCTGGATCGGCAGAACGGTTTGGTCCATGGCACCTACTGCTTCAATCGTACCTGCGACAGGATCGGTGACCCGCTGAAGGAGTCCGGTGGTCAGGCGCGGCGCTGCACGGGATAGTAGGTCATCAACTGCCCGGTAGGCGCGCTGGCCACACTGATCGGCGATAACGTCGCGTAGAGCGGCTCCAATCACCTTGGTATCCAGCGGCCAGTCCGGATGTAGCGTGAGACGTCCCTCCAATAGGTGCTTCTTACCTGGTCCCGCTTTGATCGTGACCTCGCGCGCGCTCCGATCCATATCCTCAATGCTAACCGACACTGGAGAACCGTCGAACACTGGAACTGTGGCCCTCTTCCCAGCCCGCAATTTCATCTCTTGCTCAGGGTAACGGTAGCGCCGTGCAAAAGAACGCTTGACCAGTTCAATAGGGCCAATCGCCTTCAGCCCAGCCATAGCGTCCAGATCGTCGATGAGATCGTCTTCATCCTTGGCGGCGCTGTCGAACACAGCCCATTGGGCAGGCTTGACCTCTCGCCTGTGGAAGAGGCCCAAATTGAAAAGCATCTCCTGCCGATTTTCCGGCAGTCCAGATGCGGAGATGCTCGCGCGCAGAGCCTGTGTCTCGGCATCTTCTTCGACTTCTTTGGATGCCGCGTTCTGACCCATCTGCGGCCATGGCCCTGCGGGGCGGATACTAACCAACCAGTTCCGCAACTCCTCAGTCGAGATGCAGTCGATCCTGTTGTAATCCTCAATCTCGTCCAAAATGTGCTGCTCACCCGTCTCGCGCCATTTCTCGTAGGCTACGACCGAACCGCCTGCTGTCTTAACCTCTCCGTCGCGTTTGCGATCGTAAAAGGCTTCCATCGACTTGATCGAATAATTTGCTTCGGATCCGATCAGCCCCCCACGAACGACAGCGAACAGATCAACGAAACGGCGTTCTCGCAGCAGTCGGTCAAGGAAGGCTTCACCAATACCGTATTTTGTGGTCAGGCGCTTGAGCGCGGTGATTTCATAAGGGGCGTAGTGATAAATGCGCGCTTGAGGATATTCCTCCAGCCGCTTGCGAAAGAACGCCAACAATTCCGCAAGAGCCCGCGCTTCGGCAGCATGATCATGTCCCCAAAAGGCTAGAAACTGCCCATCAAACCAAAGCCCATGAAGGTATTCAAGGCCGCCCTCGTAATGTGGATCGCCTTCAATGTCATAGAACAGATCGCCCGGCTGTGGCTCTAGAAGCAGATCAAAACCCTTGCTCGGCTCAGGCACGCGCAACTCAAAATCCGGTTCTCCCGTCTTGCGGGCGTGTTGGAGGCGCGCCTGAATGAACAAGCGATGGCGCGTATTCTCGGTTATGCCTCGGACAGGATGATCCAGACCCGCAAGACCCGCCAGATCCGCCATAGTAGTGATCCCCTCAGCCTCAAGCTTCTTGACCTGCCCTTTCGTGATATTTGCCACGTTGAAAAGGCTGTCCTCAAGTTTCCAGACACTTGTGCAATGATCTGCCCACCGACAGAAACTGCAGTCAGCGCAGGGCACAGGCCGGGTGAACGTTGGGCTAGCCACGAATGCCTCGAGGCGCCCTGGCAGCCCGCGCATAGTGGGCGTAGTCCGCCAACCGCAGTGTGGCACGCTCACCCGTTCCTAACTCGACATGTGCGAACTCAGGAATAGCGCCCTGAATTTCGGTCAAGAGATCGGAGTAAAGAACCAGTTGCAGCACGTGCTTCGGATGCGGTTGGCGTTTGAGTTTTGTATCGGCGACCTCGTAGCTGAACTCACCGAGAGCAGACGGGCGCTCCACTCTCATGAGGAAATCGGACCATCCACCCCAGCTGTCGGACAGGAATGCGCCTTGAAAAACCACCTCGGCCCCGCCTTCCAAAGCAACGCGTGTCGCTTCAGAATCCCGCGCCAAGCTTCCTCGTTCGATCTCTACGACGCTTTTTCCTTCGGTTTTCAGCCGCTCGAGATGAGCAGCCTCATGAGCATCGCCTTGCTTCTGCAGCAGGGCGGCATCATCAGTACCTTCGCCTTGTGTTGGCCCTTTCCCACTCAGGTGCAACAAGTCCAGCGCGATCGCATGTGCGCAGCCCATAAACCGCATGAGATCGGTTGCAGAAAAAAGAAGCCTTTTGTCAAATTTCCGCATGGGCTCCAGCAATCACCAATGAGCGCAACCCTCTGAGCGGAAACGTCTCTCGTGGTTACAGCTTCCTCAATAACATCCGTGGGTGTCAATAACTGTCGGGCTTGGCAAGCACTTGATTTTAAAAGCTATGCATCTTTAGCGCGATTACGCCCACATTAGGTTGCAATGCCGTCCCCGCTTCGCACGATCGGCAGGCTTCGAGGGGCAATAAGCGAAGCGCGTTTGCCTTTTGCGCCCAGCCGCGCTTGCGACCTCAGCACGGCTGTAGAACCACTGATCCGTAGAACCATCGCATGCCAACGCCCATGCCGCGTTCCGCCTCTCTGTCGTCGTGAACTGTAGCCGTGCCTTCCCGTTCTCCCCCATAGCCAGCAGACGTGCAGCCTTGCGGTCGCAGTGATGCACCTGAGACGGGATAGGCTTCGACCATTCCGCCCGACGGTATGCAGCGAGACGGTGATGACCATCGACCAAGACCGTTGCGCCAGTCTCAGGGTCTTCCCAAAGCGTCACCGGATCCAGCTCACGATCCTGCTTCAAGATGCCCACCAGTTCCGCCACATGGTGTTCCTGCAACCTCTCACGGAACTGCATGAGGTCAGTGCGCTCTTCGATATCCTTAAGCCTTACCTGTGCAAAATGCACTCCTTGTATCTGCACACTCTGAGTGTCCTTCATGCTGCCCCCCGCAGGTTCTCCAAGGCACCCTGAGCTGCTACCTTGAGCGTCCCCAGAGCTTTCACCTCACGGGAGCAGGCATCTTCCATTTCCCTCAACTCATACAGGCGCTGGGCAGTGATCTCGACCACCTGAGCGATAAGCGCTGACATCAGACAGCGGATGCGGCATACGAGCAGCCCGCGTCATGAGTGTTAAACGGCTCGTCCTCTGGGCCTGCAATCTTGCTTGAGGCAATTGGCACCCTGGTTCAGTTCGTCCATATTTTCGCTTCCCCCCGCTTCTCAACGACGCATGGGTCAGGTGCGCGCGCCGACCTTACGCACAAAACACCGCATTGCCATCGATCACGTGGATGAACAAAGGCCTCGCACGACAAACGTAAGGTGAAGATCCAAATCCGGAAAATCCGTCAATAAAAAGGGCGCCCACGACCAAAAATCATACAGGAATAGCAAACCATCCCATCACACCTGATAGGACGGCACATAGACCCAGCTTCAGCTTTCTAGATAACTTCGAAGCGCCGCTTCAGTGCCTTGATCCCAAACCAGGCTCAGCCAATGCGCAAACCTGTTTGAAAACCGTTGGTCTTGGCCAAGGTCGCCATAGAACTGTTCTTGGGCCAACCAATCTTGCGGGGTCGTTTTGGCAGCCTGCGCAGTTTTGACAAGGTCATCCCAGAATGGATCGTTGGGCTCAATCTGACTGCCGTCTTCGCGTGTCCCTGCGCACATCCGCGCCCAAAGTGCTTCGACGAGTGCCAAGCCGTCCAGTGCCGTGCCATCTGCAATAGCGTCGCGGATTATGGGATGTAGAAACCCCTGATGGCGAGAAGACCCGTCAAAGGCGACGCGGCGCGTTGTGTCACGGATTTCGGGATTGGCAAAACGGCCTTGGATCAGCTCGACGTAGTCAAGCGGCGTCATACCCGTCACAGCGGTGACGTGCGGTGCGATTTCATCTGCTTCGACTTTGTGAAACAGCGCAGCAATCAATGGGTTGGCCATGCTGTCTGCGATGGTATCCAAAGATAACAATTCACCGGGAGTGGCGATGATCTGGTGGCCTGCGTTTAGCAAGCGTAGCTTCATCGACTCAAATGCATGCACATCATGAGTAAAGGTCGCGCCGACTTTGTCCCAATCGGGGCGGCCTGCGCAAAACTTGTCTTCAATCACCCATTGGCGAAAGTTCTCGTGCGTAACAGGGACGTTGTCCTCAAGACCGAAGCCGCGCGCCAGCATCAGCTCATTGGGTCCCGTCGCTGGAACGATGCAATCCACCATGGAATTGGGGAAGGTCACGTTTTGACGGATCCAATCGGCCAAGCCTGCGTCGCTCATGCCCGATAGTCCCAGAATGACGTCTCGTAGGATGTCGCCGTTGCCTTGCAGGTTGTCACAACTTTGGCAGGTGAAGGGGCCTGTGCCCGCCGCGCGGCGCAGCTTAAGTGCTGCGATGATCGCGCCAAAGGCGGTCCGAGGGGCGCCGGGGTTGGCGGCATCGTGCTGGATGTCAGCATGTTCAGTGTCCAACGCGCCGTCTGCGGTCTGGTAATAGCCACCTTCGGTCACGGTCAACGCCACGATGCGGATCGCAGGGTCGACCATTTGCGTGACAAGCGGTTCGTTATTTTCGGCCACCGGTACAAAATCGATCATCGACCCGGTCACTTCGGCGGATTTACCCGACGGGTCCAGTTCGACCAAAGTCGTCAAGCAGTCTTGTGCCAGCAATTTTTCGCGTTGCGCGGCGTCGGCGGCGCGTACACCTGCGCCAACGATGGCCCAGTCGTGCGCCTGTCCTGTGTCCATAAGGCGATGCAGGTACCATGCTTGGTGGGCGCGGTGAAAGTTGCCCAGCCCGATATGCACAATGCCCGCAGACAGTGCCGCGCGGTTATAGTTTGGACCGCGCACGCCTTCAGGCAGGTTGGCAAGGTTTTCTAGATTGAGGATCATTAGCTCATCCACTGTCCGCCGTCGACGTTATACGTCTGCGACACGATGTAATCGGAATCCGGAGAGGCGAGAAATACCGCCATCCCAGTCAAATCGTCGGGAACGGCAAAACGGCCCGCAGGTACGCCCGCCTCGACTTCGGTTTTTTTCTGGCCAGGCGCTTTGCCTTCCAGCTTGGCAAACATCGCATCCACATGGGCCCAATGTTCGCCGTCCACCACGCCGGGCGCGATGGCATTCACGTTGATGCCGTGATCGATCAGGTTCAGCCCTGCCGATTGCGTCATCGAAATCACAGCCGCCTTGGTCGCGCAGTAAACAAGCACAAGTGCTTCGCCCCGCCTGCCCGCTTGGGATGCCATGTTGATAATCTTACCGCCGTGACCTTGGCCAATCATCTGCTTGGCGGCGGCTTGCATAGTGAACAAGGTGCCCGCCACGTTGACTGCAAAAAGCGAGTCAAAGCTGCCGCGCGTGATATCCACAGTTTGTGCAGCGTCAAACAAAGCCGCATTGTTGATCAAGATATCCAGCTTACCTGCTTGCGCCACGACGGACGCAAGACAGGCATCGATACTGGCCTGATCAGACACATCAAGATGTACGGCATAGGCCGCATCACCCAAACCATCAGCCGTTGCTTTCGCAGCATCATAGTCGATGTCAGCAATCGCAACGGTCGCGCCTTCGGCGATGTAACGCTCAGCAAAACCGCGCCCGATCCCGCGCGCGGCGCCCGTGATCAGGGCGGACTTGCCGTCCAGTCGTTTCATGCGATGCGCAGACCGTCCGCGCCAAAGCGGTGCAAACGCTCCATGTCTGGCGTCAGATAGATGTCGTCGCCATGAGAGGCGGCAATATCGCCGCTGATGCGCACTGTCATCATGTCCATCAGACCCGTGTTGTGCACGTGGATAAACGTGTCAGAGCCAAGATGTTCTGCCACACCGACAGTTCCCTTCCACATACCTTCTGTTTTTGACACAGACAGGTGCTCGGGACGGATGCCGATGGTGGTGGCATCATGCTTGGCAGCCTCTGGACCTTCGATCAGGTTCATTTTAGGCGAGCCAATGAAACCAGCCACAAACTTGTTGCGTGGCGCATGGTACAGATCAAGCGGGCTGCCGACCTGTTCAATCACACCAGCCTGCAACACAACGATCTTGTCGGCCATGGTCATAGCCTCAACCTGGTCGTGGGTCACATAGATCATGGTGGTTGCAAGCTTCTTGTGCAGTTCCATGATCTCAAGGCGCATGCCAACACGCAGGGCGGCATCAAGGTTCGACAAAGGTTCGTCAAACAAGAACGCCGATGGTTCACGCACAATGGCACGGCCAATGGCCACACGTTGGCGTTGACCACCAGACAATTGACCCGGTTTGCGATCCAGATAGTCGGCAAGGTTCAGCGACTTGGCAGCCGCGTCAATCTTGGCGTCCTGAATGTCTTGAGCGATCCCAGCCATCCGCATTGGAAACGCGATGTTCTTGCGAACAGTCATGTGTGGATACAAAGCGTAGGATTGGAACACCATCGCCAGACCACGTTTAGATGGCGGCACTTCGGTGACATCTTCGTCGTCGATTTGAATGGCGCCTGCTGACAGATCTTCGAGACCCGCAATCATCCGCAGCAAAGTTGACTTGCCGCAGCCCGATGGCCCAACGAATACGACAAATTCGCCGTCTTCGATGGATAGGTCCAATGGTGGGATGACTTCAACGTCACCAAACACCTTGTTCACTTTATCAAGTTGGATACGTCCCATACTCGTTGTTCCTTATTTCACGGCGCCGAAGGTCAAGCCTTGGACAAGTTGTTTTTGACAGAACCAGCCCAACACGACGATGGGGCCAACGGCAGCGGTAGACACCGCAGATAGTCGTCCAAAGAACAGGCCTTCGGGTGCACGGTTACCTTCGATCAGCTTGGACAAGGTCGCAGCGTCGATGGTGGTCAGACGCACAGTCCAATAGGCTTCGTTCCAGCAGAAGATAAAGGCCAGCAAAGCAGTGGATGCAATTCCGCCCCAAGCCAGAGGTACGAGGATTTCGCGCACTTCGCCCCATGTGGTCAGACCGTCCATTTTACCGGCTTCGATGATGTCCTTGGGGATATCCTTGAAGTAGGTGAACAGCATCCAGATCACGATTGGCAGGTTGATCAGCGTCAACACAATGATGATCAGAAAGTGCGTATCGAACAAGTTAAGGCTTTTGGCCAAAAAGATCATTGGATACAGCACAGCCGCCGCAGGAAGCATCTTGGTGGACAGCATCCACATCAGAATGTCCTTGGTGCCACGGCTGGGATCAAACGCCATCGCATAAGCACAGGGTACGCCCACGATCAGCGTCAGCAAAGTGGCCGAGACTGAGGTGATGATCGAATTGCGCGCAAAGCGAAAATAGTCATAGTTTTCGGTCATGTTGACGTAGTTTTCCAACGTCGGCGTGAACCAGATCAAGAATTCTGGCTTCACCGCATCCGCGTCGGTTTTAAAGCTGGTCACAACCATCCAGAGGATCGGGAAGAAAAAGACCAGCGCCACAACCCAAGCCAATACAGGCCATGCGACTTTGGAGAATTTGGTGGTTTCTGCAACAATTGCCATGATGCGTCCCCTATTCCATGAGTGTCTTGCCAACCATGCGCAGCAAGAAGATTGCAACGATGTTGGCGAGGATGACGGCGAAAATGCCCGTGGCACTTGCAGCACCGATGTTGTTGTTGGAGAGTTCCCCAATCAGATACGGCAGGTTTTTGTTCCCGTTACCGCGGCTGACGATTTCGATTTCCGCGTACAAAGACAGGTGGAAAATCGCTTGGATCATCACAACAATCGCAATCGGGCGCCCAAGGTGAGGCAGTGTCAAAAAGCGGAACTGTGACCACTTGCTGGCACCATCCAAAATGGCGGCCTCTTTTTGTTGTTGGTCCTCTGATTGCAGCGACGTCATAAAGATCAGTACAGCGAACGGGGTCCACTGCCATGTCACCATCATGATAACGGCAATGGAAGACGTCTGCGTTGCACGGAACGACACGGGGCTAAATTCAGGCCAGAGCGAGAAGAAGCCGCCGACAAGAGGCGCGCTTTGAAGCCCTGAGATCAGATCATTGATACTGCCAACTGCAATACCCTGAAGGCCCAGAACGGGGTCAAGGATCATGTTGATCCACAAAACCGCGTTCACCGCTGGCATTACAAAGAAGGGTGAGATCAAGAGCACGCGCACGATACCAAGCCCAACAAAGGTTCGGTTGACC
This sequence comes from Tateyamaria sp., assembly GCF_039940735.1. Taxonomy (GTDB): domain Bacteria; phylum Pseudomonadota; class Alphaproteobacteria; order Rhodobacterales; family Rhodobacteraceae; genus Tateyamaria. Next base: position 54,709 of record NZ_JBDVGB010000017.1, on the reverse strand, counting down.
AGCACGGCGATCAGAACACCCAAAATAACAGTTAAGAACAGAATGCTACAAACGATGATCAAGCTATTCTGGATAGCCAGCCAAAAGCTGTCATTGTTCCAGACAAACTGAAAGTTCCCAAATCCCCTCCAGTTATCAAAAGAGGGTGTGGTCCATTCAGGTCTACGCGTGCTGTTCAACACGTAGCGAATAAATGAAAAGAAAAGCGTCATGCTTAAAGGCACAAGCATCCAAACTAAAAGCAGTAAAACCGCGGGTGTTTGGAGTAAGCGGGGGATCGTTCTATTTGCCATGATTTCAGACTTTCAGCAGGGTGAACGGAACTAAGTGAAGAGTCGCAATATACCACGTACCACCGTCAGTTGGGTATTAACCAAAGCAGATGGGCGTGATGCGAAAACTTAATGGTAGTTTTTAGCGTTTAGAAAAGTGAAAGGCCCGGACAAGCCGGGCCTTTCCCCTAAAAGTCTGACTTAGTAGCCAGCTTCGGTCATGATCGCAGCGGCTGCAGCTTGAGCAGCGGCCAGAGCATCGTCAACCGACTTGGCACCGGAAAGGGCAGCAGCCATTTCTTGTGCAACAGCGGAACCCACTTCTGGGAACTCAGGGATCGCAGCAAACTGAACGCCTACGTATGGCTTGATGTCAGTCGCTTCAGGTGCGGCAGAGTCAATCGCTGCTTTCTCGGCAGCGGCAAAACCAGCAACTGCTTGGAACTCAGGGATCTCATATGTGGACGCACGAGTACCTGTTGGAACAGAACCCCAACCGAAGTCTGGGTGGTTGCCAACGGCTTTGATGTACTCTTTGGACGTTGCCCACTCGATGAATGCTTTTGCTTCTTCAGCATTCTCGGTGCCTGCAGGTACGGCCATTGCCCATGCCCACAACCAGTTCGCGCCCACTGGGTTACCAGCGTTTGGCGACTGAGCGTATGCAACACCGTCTACTTCCAAGAAGGAAGCGGCGATTGTCGCATCAATCCACATGCCACACTTGCCTTCGTTATAAAGAGCAAGGATCTCGTTGAAGGAGTTACCTTCGGAGCCGGGAGGGCCGTAGTTGCCCAGCAGGTCAACGTAGAAGTTGATGGCTGCTTTCCACTCGTCGCTGTCCAGCGTCGGTTTGAAGTCAGCATCGAACCATGCGCCACCAAAGGAGTTCACAACAGTTGTGATGAACGCCATGTTGTCGCCCCAACCTGGCTTACCGCGCAGGCAGGCACCGTAGACGCCGTGGTCTGGGTCGTGCATCGCAGCGGCTGCTGCTTTGATGTTGTCCCAGCTGTCGTTGTCAGCGATTGTTACGCCGGCTTTGTCGGTCAGGTCCTTGCGGTACATAACCATCGACGATTCACCGTAGAAAGGTGCCGCGTAGAGTGTGCCGTCTGCGGACAGACCGTTGCGCATTGCTGGCAGCATGTCGTCAACGTCATAGTCTGCGCCGAACTCAAGTGGTTCGATCCAGCCTGCTGCGCCCCAGATGGGTGCTTCTTGCATGCCGATGTTGATGATGTCGTACTGGCCGCCACCGGTTGCTGTGTCAGATGTGACCTGCTCGCGCAGAACGCCTTCTTCCAGCGAAACCCAGTTCAAAGCAACACCAGTTTCTTCTGTGTAAGCTTCTGCAACTTTTTGCATGTTGATCATGTGACCGTTGTTCACGATCGCAATTGTCAATTCTTTCGCGTGACCGTCAGCAGCGGCGATACCCGCTGTCAGGCCAAAACCAACCGCAGTGGTCAGCAGTGTTTTCATGATAGACATTGATGTCCTCCCTTTTTTACACGCGTCCATATTTACGACGCGGAAGACAGTTTCGTCAATCAAAACATCGAAATTCGTTGCTGCAACGCAGCATTATTAGGCAAACTATGCCGAATTGCGCATCTTCATTACGCCTTCGAATAACTTAACAGTCTGTTCTGGTGACGATTTTTCGCCACGGATGTTTTCGATCAAACAGGTGACGGCCGCCTCCCCTATCGCATCCACGTTCTGCGCCACGGTGGTCAAAGTCGGCGTCAGAAAGGGGCAAAGCGGGTAATCATCATGCCCAGCGATTCGCAAACCACCCTTGCGCATGGCGCCTGGCTCCAATCCATGGGCCGCCGCCGCCTTCAGTGCGCCAATCGCAACCCGGTCGTTCACGCATAGGATGGAACGATCCGTAAACCGCCCTTTGGAAAACTCAGCATCTAACACGGCCAAGCCATGCGCCTCGAAATGCCAATGGTCATTGATCAGTTCCGTGCCGATGACTTCCGGCTCAAGGCCCAGCTCTTCCATCTTGGAGACATAAGCGCGCTCGCGCGCCATCGCGTTAAAGTTCACCCGAGGCATTGCCAAAAAAATAGGCGGTCCGCCGACACGTGCCAAATATTCAGTCGCCAAACCAGTGCTTTGCATGTGGTCCGTACCAATAAAGTCAACTTCGGTCATGACCTCGGGCTGCGAGTCGACCATCACAAATGGTAGACGCGAACGCAGCCGTTCGTGCACTGTTAGATCGCTGTGATTGCCCAGTGGCGCCACCAACGCGCCATCCACATTCATCGACATAAATGTCTCTGCCGCCCGCGCTTCGATCGCCGGGTCTGAGTGGGAGCATTTCGTTATGACACTATAGCCAGCTTCCATGGCGGCCAACTCAATCGCTTCCAGCAATCGCGAAAAGAAAAGGTCATTCAGGTAGGGTATAATCACCCCAATCATCCCGGTCGATGCACGGTTCATCCGCGTCGCAAAGAAGTTCGGGACGTATTCAACCCGCTCCAGGCCCTGCTCAATTCGCTCTCTGGATGTGCGACTGACGCGCTCTGGATCCTGAAAATAGCGTGATAACGTGGGACGAGATACACCAATAGCAGCAGATAAATGCTCCATCGTATCGATACGCGGCTTCACTGGTTTTTGCGTTTCCGACATAGCCACTCTCTCAAAACTCCCCCGCTGCGTAAAAAATCATGAGTTTTCTTTACGCGCGACAAATAAAACCGTGGAACTTGTAAAATCCTGCACGAATGGAAAATGGAAATGCCTCCAAATCGCAGTCCGTTGCAGTGACGGATCAAGGTCCGGTCTTCAGTATGAACAGTCTGAAACACAGCTGCTCCAGCTCAGTTTATGCCAGCCCAGCGCGTTTGGTGCCAACTGTTTTTTAGATTACGGTTGATAAGACTTATAGAAACGGCGTTGACCGCAGTTAAGGACACGCGCTGGCCTCATTCTGCGCCAAAGGTAATGACATTCGGATCGAGGCCCCGGCTGTGTGATCCAAAACCTCCAGCCAACCAACATAGTTTTCGATTACCCGCGCGACAATTGGCAACCCCAACCCACTGCCCCCCTGCCCGCTTGGCCAAAGCGGCTGATCGCATCGATGTCCTTTTCTGCCGGAATACCGACACCATCATCGATGACCGTCAACACAGCCTGCCCGCCTTCGCACCGCAACGTTAGGGTGATCATACTTAGATCCGGCCCGCCATGAGTTGCCGCGTTGGTCAAAAAGTTCAAAATGGTTTTGAGCAGAATGATCGCTTCACCGCGGATCAACACCTGGTTGGTCGGTATGTCATAGATAACGCCCCCCATGCCCCGTCACAGCACATGCCCCGTCACAGCAGAGGCAACATAGGCATCGCCCACCTGACGGATCAGATGTTGGAAATCAAGAACCCGACCAGACAGCCGCATATCTGTACCGCTTGCACGCTCTAACGGCAGCAATTTGTCGGTCAGGTGGCTGGCTTCGCACGCGGCTTGCACCAACTCGGCACTGCGTGCCTTTGCGCCTCCTGGCGTAGGCGTGTTTTCAACGGCCTCAACCAAAGCCAACACCCCCGCCGCTGGGTTGCGCAACTGATGCGCCGCGTTTGAAGTGAATTCATCCTTAGAACTGATCCTGCGCGAAGTCCGACCCAGCAGCGAGTTAAGCTTGTTAACCACCCCTTGGGCTTAAATCGGAACGCGGCGGCGGATCCTCTCAAGTTCCGCGGGAGAGCGTTTGGCAATGGCATCTTCAAGGTCTAACAATGGGTGCAGGTCTTACCCGACCCCAAACCAGACCACCACCGCGACGCTGATGACCAACAGCACAATCATTGCAAACGATCGCGTCGCCGCATCGGCCACAAAGCTGCCCCGCACCTGCACGCTTTGCCAGACTGTGGCATTGAATTCGCCCGCGGTTCCCTGTGCAAAAGATGGTGTTCCTGCCAAATGGTGCCAGCAGGATGCAATCGTAACGTACACAAAGGCCTTTCAAGGGATCAAAGCACGCGCAGACTTCGCCGAAATCTCGGGCCAATATTTGGGCAACTATTCACAGATGACCGGTGAAGCCGCGACAACAACCATGGCAAGCCGCACATCTGCGCGCCCCGAAGCCAAAGAGTTCGTTGTGAATTGGTTCCAGGAAAAATACGGCGTCTCGTTGAACTAAACCTTTCGCTTTCGGAATACCCTGCTGGTTTTCGCGTGGCGTTTTACCAAACGAAGAGGGTCTCCGTATCATGGAAATTATCCTAGAGGCCCTGCCGGCGTTCGAATATGCATGGAACTTTTTCTTGCAACCTGTCGTTTTGGGCTATCTGGTCATGGGCGTCGTCATGGGTCTGTGCATCGGCGTCTTTCCCGGTCTGGGCGGCATCGCAGGTCTATCGTTGCTTTTGCCCTTCATGTTCGGGATGGAACACGCTTTGGGCCTTGCCCTGATAATCGGGATGGTGGCCGTTGTGCCGACCTCTGACATCTTTATTTCCGTTTTTGATGGAAATACCGGAATCGTCTGCGTCCCAACCCACAGTGTTGGATGGCTATCCTATGGCCAAGAAGGGCATGGCCGCGAGCGCGTTGTCTGCTGCCGCTGTTTGGCGGGATCGTCGGGGCCAGTTTCCTGACCATCTTTATCCTGATCGTCGACCCCATCGTGCAGAAATTCCGCACGCCAGGACTATTGATGATCACTATCTTCGGTCTGTCCATAGTTGGCATACTTGCAGGGCGCGTCGCGATCACGGGCATCGTGGCCGCAGGCCTTAGCATGCTTGTCGGCATCATCCGCGAAAGTGCGTCCTCAGGCGATCTGCGCATATCATCCTATGACTTTCCTTATCTCACCTACGGTCTAAAATTGGTGATCGTGGACCTTGGCATCTTTGCTATCCCCGAAATCACTTCATTACTGCGCCGCGACCGCGCAATTTCAGGCACACCGCAACTGGGCGGTGGCTGGATAGACGGGGTTAAGGATTGGGCCGCCAACACATGCTTGTCGATGCGTTGCTTTATCATAAGCGTTATCCCGGCCTTGGCGGGTCGGTCGTGGACTGGATCACCTATAGGCACGCGGTGCAAACCACGTCGGATCGGTCCAATTTCGGTAAAGGCGACGTGCGCGGCGCGATCGGACCAGAAAGTGCGAACAACGCCAAAGAAGGCCGCGGGCTGGACCCGACCCTGCTGTTCGGCATCCCCGGACCGGGGTCCATGGCCATCTTTATCGGTGCGATTGCACTGCTGGGGTCAGGCCAAATCGAAATCGGCCCGGCCATGCTGACAAACAACCTTTATATCACCTATGCTGTCGTGTGGTTGTTGGCACTGGCCAATATGGTTGGCACGCTGATCTGCATCCCGGCCTCCGGTGGTATCACCTTCGCACTGTTTGACGCGGTCTCGATCCCCAGTTTTAGCCGCGTCCGGGTATTCCCGATGTTTGTGGCGAGCGTCAGTTTGTTGGGTTGCGCATTCTTGATCGCACGCATGATGTTAAATCCGGGAATCGACACGATCTTTACCGACCTTGAAAAGAACAGCGTGTATGCGGATGCCGCCTATCGAATGTGGTCCACATTAATATAGTTCTCAGGCTTTTGCTGCTGACTTCCATTTTGGGCTCCATCATCGCACTCGCGCTGTTCCTGTTTGTCTTCATGATGCTGCGCGCCAAGGTCGGGCTGGTGTTCTCAACCGCCTATTCGGGCCTGGGCATCGCGTTTATCGATGGCATGGCGTGGCTACTGAACCGCGATTTCCCGCCCGGTCTTTTGCAGGAATACATCAACCTACCGTGACCCTTCTCATGACGCAGGCCGCAATCCCATATCTTTTGATGCGCGGCGGCACCTCGCGCGGGTCCTACCTGAATCGCGCGGACCTGCCAGAAGACCTTGATACCTTGGCAAAGGTACTGATCGCGATGGAGCTGATTGACTTTCGAGAGGGTGAAACGACCATCAACATCCGCGCCGTAAACACCGAGGCGCACGTGATCGTCCACCTTCAGACCCCAGGCGGACACGTCCATTACGGCAACGATGCGCAGATCGACGCCACCTGCACAGTCGTCGCCATGCCGATGGTCATCGCGCGCCCCGGCATCCGCCGGGGGCACAATTGCGACGTCCTACTTTATGCCGTGGAAAACCCATCCCACCATGGCCGTGTCCGGTGCGCAATGCTTGGCCTCGTGCGTATTAACGCCCGGCACCGTGGCCGATGGGTTGGTCGCGATCCCGAACGTAGTGCCTGCAACACCGACGCTAAAACATGCATCCGGGCAGATCGAGGTGGTGGTGGATTACGGCCAAACCGACACGGGGATCGTGATCAAAATCGCAGATCTCATTCACAGCGCGCACATTGGCGGCGGGTGAGGTGTTCGTTTCGCCCTAAATATGGACGGCTAAGGTCGAGTGTGCCTTGACCACGCCGTCCGCTACAGCGCGGGAGACAAAATCTTTCAACGCAGCGATCCTTGGGTCGCTGTTGACGGGCAGTACTATTGCTTGACGCACCTATGGGTCGTTTTTGAAACTCTCGTTCAAGGCCCGTTTCGCACCTACCCTGTCACGGGCGGCATCACCTTTACCTATGACGTACCTATGACGGCTTAAAAGTCGACGAAATTGGCAACGTGTTGCACCGCGAAGGGACTAAAGTTCCCAGCCTGTTTGCCTGCGGAGAACTTGCTGACGGTGTCTTCTTTGCAGAATATCCCGGTGGGTCGAGGCAAGCCTTGAGGGCCGTGTTTGACCGGCGCGCAGGTTAAGGGGCCGCTCAAACATCATAGACTAGGCGAAAGCCCTGATGCCCAGTGGAACTATCAGGCGAAGACCCACTGCGCGCCGCAATTCTGTATCGAAAGCAATAGGATATGTGACAAAGGTAAGATCCGCCTTTGTTCAACCGATACCCCGCCTTGCCTGCATGCGCACGTTTGGCTGACGCCTTAAGCGAGCGCACCTTGAACGGCTCTGATGTCCATTCCCAGACATTGCCCACCATATTAAAAAGCCCGTACCCATTAGGTTGAAATGACCGCGCAGGTGCGGTGCCGCGATACCCATCAAGGCCAAGATCTGCGTTCGGAAACTGCCCCTGCCAAATGTTGCAAGGGAAATAGTCGCGGTCATTGGGGGCCTCGTCGCCCCATGGAAATGGCACATCCCCAAGGCCGCCGCGCGCAGCGTGTTCCCATTCGACCTCTGTGGGCAATCGCCCGCCAGCCCACGCGGCAAAGGCCCGTGCGTCATTCCATGACACATGCACAACCGGATGATCGGGCTGCCATGCGTCTTCGGAACCGGGGCCATGAATGCAACGCCAATGCGCGCCCGGAACAACGCGCCACCACTCCGTGCCTGCCACCGCCTGTGTTGGGGGGGCATCATCGGGCAAGAAATTCATAAAGACAAAGGAATCGCCAAGGCGCTCAGCCTCGGTCACGTAATGCGTCGCCTCCACAAAGGCCGCAAAACGCGCATTGGTCACGGCTGTGATATCCATGCGGAACGGTTTGATTTTCTTGGACTTAAGCGGCCCCTCGCCGTCCACAGGCAGATGCGGCGTGTTGGTTCCGACAAGAGCTGTGCCACCGGGAATGTTGACTGTTTCAGGTCGCGCCTTTTCCCTTAGCCTCACACGGATCGCAACGGCCCCATCGCCGCCAACCCGCGCTGGCAAACAACAGGCTTTTTCAGCCTTAGGACTTACACTCGTCTCTGCCATTCCGCCCTCTTGCGTCCATTTTGCCTATCGTGACTCAGCACGCGCCCGAAAGACAAGACCACGCCCCCTTGTGCTTTGGCCTTTCATTGCTCAACACTGCGGCGTCACACAATAAAGGATCGCCCTATGACCACTCCCAACTGCAGCGCCGTTATCGGCCTTGGGTCCATGGGCTACGGCATTGCCCAATCCTGTCTTGCCGCTGGGCATACCACCTATGGATTTGACATCGCGCAGGCGCAGATGACACGTTTTGCTGCCGAAGGTGGGGCGCCGGGCGCACTTGCCGAAATCGCGCCGGACCTTGATGCCGTCCTTGTTGTGGTACTCAACGCCGCCCAAACAGAGGCCGTGTTGTTTGGCTCTGACGGCGTTGTACCCAACATGCGCAAAGGGTCTGTTGTTGTGGCCTGCGCCACCGTTCCGCCGGAATTTGCAAAGGACATGGAAGCACGTTGCCAAGCGCACGGCGTACATTACCTTGATGCGCCAATTTCGGGCGGTTCAGCCAAGGCAGCTCAGGGTGCGTTGTCTGTCATGGCTGCGGGCACACCCGCCGCGTTTGCCGCCGCCCGCCCCGTTTTGGATGCAACGGCCACCACCGTTTTTGAACTTGGCGACCAAGCAGGCCCCGGATCTGCGATGAAGGCTGTGAACCAATTGCTGGCGGGCGTGCACATCGCCACCATGGCCGAGGCATTGACCTTTGGCATGACCCAAGGCGTGGACCCCGCGCAATTTGTCGAGGTGATCAGCAAATGCGCTGGCTCTTCTTGGATGTTGGAAAACCGCGCGCCGCACATCGTGGCCGGGGATTACACGCCGCACAGTTCAGTCAACATCTGGCCCAAGGACCTTGGCATCGTTTTGGATATCGCCAAGTCGGCCAATTTTTCCGCGCCCGTAACCGCCGCGGCCTTGCAACAATTCATCGCCGCCGCAGGCATGGGATTGGGGGGCGAAGATGACGCCGCCGTTGCCAAAGTCTATGCCCGCAATGCCGGGCTGACGCTGCCGGGGGAAAGCACATGAAGTTCTCTGCCAACCTTGGGTTCCTTTGGGCAGACCGGCCTTTGCCTGATGCCATCCATGCCGCCAAGGCCGCCGGATTTGACGCGGTCGAGTGCCACTGGCCCTACGACACACCCGCGAGCGACGTCAAAGCCGCGCTTGACGCCACGGGCCTGTCGATGTTGGGCTTGAACACGCGGCGCGGTGACGTTGTGGGCGGCGAAAACGGGCTTGCAGCCTTGTCGGGGCGAGAAACCGAAGCCCAAGACGCGATCACGCAAGCCATCGAATACGCAGACACAATCAACGCAAGCGCAATCCATGTAATGTGTGGTTTTGCCAGCGGTGCGGACGCACACGCGACCTTTGTATCAAACCTGCGCTTTGCCTGCGCGGCGACCGACAGAACCATCTTGGTCGAACCGCTAAACCGCCACGACGCGCCCGGCTATTTCTTGCAGACCACAGACCAAGCCCGCGCGATCATCGCAGAGGTTAACAAGCCGAACCTTAAACTGATGTTTGATTGCTATCACGTTGGTCGCACCGAAGGCGATTTGACCACCCGCCTTGCAGACCTTGCCCCGATCATTGGGCATATCCAATTCGCCTCTGTCCCAGGTCGGGGTGCGCCAGATCACGGAGAAGTCGACTATTCCCACGTGTTTGAAGCCCTTGCGGATTGGCCTACGCCTTTGGGTGCCGAATACAAACCCGGCGGAGATACAGATGCAACCTTGGGTTGGTTGATGCGTTTTCGCGGTTAATTCGCGACACACAAATACTTCAATACCGACACGCAATCGCTTGATAAAAAAGAAATAATTAAAGCGCCGCGCTTTTGAAGCGCCTTTTTAAGAATACGGCTAAAAACATCAACATAAGACAATATCACACTGATATTACATATAAAATCTCTCTCTGCTTACTTTGCACTCGTATTCGATATCCTCTCTTTAACCTAACATGGCCACGCGTCGCAAAACTCCGGCCAAATGCAGTATTTCACCTTCGATTTCAACTGGATGATCTGCATAGTTAAACCAAAAAACCTCTGTACCTGTTTCTCGTCGCCGCAGGCCTTCGGGCAAATTATGGGTGACAAGGTCCGGCGCAACCATCTTTATCAAACGCATATGCACAGCGTCATCCCCCCAGCCTGCCATATAGGTCACGCGCGGTGCACACCGCACGGCCAATGGCGCGTTGTCGTCTGTGTGCAGGATACATGCCCCGCCACCGCCAAGCTGTTCCAAATAGCTGATCACAGCCCCGCCGCCCTTAACAGGCATCGGCAAATCTGGACGGATGGATTGCACCCGCTCGACCACCAGATCACTGCCCGGCCATGCCGGCGGCAACGGCGTGGGGATCGTGAAATGCGCATCGCGCGCCCCGCTACGTGGCCCAAGGATGACCTGCCCGGCGGCGGCGTTAAGTGCGCCCTTTAGATCATCCGGCATGTGCATCATGCCGGGCACCATCACCAAAGCGTAGCCATCAAAATCCCGCGTATCTGGCGGCAAGATATCGACTGACAGACCCAACTTGCGACAGGCCCGATACCAATCAAAAACCAGTCCAAAATAGCTAAGGTCAGCCCCATGCGGTTGTACTGCCCACATGGCATCTGCGTCGTAATCGAACATAATCGCCACGGGCGCTTTCGCGGGTGATACATCGGGGGCATCTGCCAGTTCGGCCATCACCTCCGCGGCCTCACCAAAGGCTTCGGCCTCAACACTATCGGGGCGCAGAAGGCCCGCGTGCATCTGTTCTTGGGCAAACGGGGCTTGGCGCCAGCGAAAGTAACACACGGCTTCGGCTCCGTGGGCGAAGGCCTCCCATGTCCACAGGCGCACCATGCCGGGCAACGGTGCTGGGTTATACGGCGCCCAGTTCACGGGGCCCGGTTGTTGTTCCATGATCCACCAGCGCCCGTCTTTACCGACAGCGCGGTACAAATCATGGTGAAAGGCCTGAAAGTCTGGGTCACCTTGGCGCGCATAGGCGCGTTGATGGGCATCTGTCGCGCCAGAGCGATCTTCGAGAAAGCCCAAAGGGTAGCTGTCCCAAGACGCGATATCCAAATCTGCACCGACTTTGAAATGATCAAAATCGGTGATCCGCCCCATATAGTTATGCGCAATCGGCGCATCCGAATACGCACGCAAGATATCGACCTGTGCACGGTTGAACGCCACCACCTGATCAGACGCAAACCGGCGAAAAGCGTGCGCATGGGCGGGGTTTGTTTCGGTCACCGTCAGGTTGGGTAAGACGATTTGGTCAAAGTCATCGTAATCCATTGACCAAAACACATTGCCCCATGCCGCATTCAGCGCATCGATATCACCGTCATTTCCCGCGCCGGGAAACTGTCCGCGTAGCCAGTCGCGAAACGCTGAACAGGCGCAGTCAGAATAGCTAAGCACCGTGTCGTGACAGCTGTATTCATTGTCCGTTTGCCACGCGGCAATGTGAGCGTTGCGCCCGTATCTTTTGGCCATCGCTGACACGATCTTGCGGCACTCTTCCAAGTATCCTGCGTGGGAAAAGCAGTAGTGGCGACGCGATCCATAGCCGCGCACCCGCCCCTCGACATCGACAGGCAACATATCGGGGTGCTTGGCCACGACCCAAGCAGGTGGCGTTGCCGTCGGCGTGCCCAAAACAACGCGCAGGCCCGCAGCGCCCAGCGTGTCGATGGCGCGGTCCAGCCAGCCCCAATCATATTGCCCTTCAACCGGTTCCATCCGCTTCCACGCAAATTCGCCGATACGCACCCACGTGAGGCCAAGATCGGCCATGCGCGCGGCATCTTCAGCCCACTGCGCTTCGGGCCAATGTTCGGGGTAATAGCAAACACCAAGGCTGCGTTTCATAAGATCACCTGATGTTCGCGTTGTCCTGTAACCCCCGCGTCGGTGGTAAAGGTCATGCCGCCTTGTTCTTCTTTGACGAGATCGCTGGCAGAGGTGACATAAAGCGTCGTTCCTTGGCCAAAGGCCGGGCATGTGGTGCGATTTGCCGGCACAGCGATGCTGCGTAGAAATGTACCTTGCGGATCATAACATGCGACCCGACCCGCGCCCCATTGTGCATTCCATAGGTTCCCGTCTGCGTCCACAACTGCGCCGTCGGGGTTCAAATCTTCGCCACGCAAGTCGACAAATTGTTCAGGTGCGGTCATTGGCCAACCGTGTTCATCCAACGCAACCTTTTGAATTTGTTGTGAAAACGTGTCCGCAAAATAGGCGGTGCGCCCGTCAGGGGCAAAACAGATCGCATTGGGGATCGTGATCCGATCAAATAAGCGTCGCACTTCGCCGCGATAATAACGATAGATTGCGCCCGCGTGATCCTCGGCATCGATGCCCATCGTGCCAATCCAAAAACCACCCTGCGCATCCGCGCGCCCATCGTTAGAACGTGTCAGGGGATTGTCTGCCTCAAGCGGCGCAACAAGAGTGCGTGCACCGCTTGGGATGTCAAACTGCCAAAGGCCCTTGGCCGAGGCCATCAACAGCGTGTCACGATCAACCCATCCCGCGGCCGAGACATGTTCATCAAAGCTCCAACTTTGGCGCGTCTCGCCTTTGTTGTGCAGCGTCTTGCCTGTAATATCGAACCAAAACAGTTCCTTACGCTCGGGATGCCACAGCGGCCCTTCGCCCAGCGCGCATTTCAAATCGTCAAATACCTTCATCACACGCTTTCATCATACGCCGCGACCATATCTGCCGTTCGGGCGGCCACGTCGGCGGCCGACATCCCCGGTTTATATAGCGCTGAGCCGATGCCAAACCCAGTCACCCCCGCGCCAAACCAGTCGGCAAAGTCATTTGGCCCAACACCGCCCACCGCATAGGTCTTGGTGCCTTTTGGCAGCACTGCACTGATCGCTTTCAACCCGGAAACCCCCAGCAAAGACGCTGGAAACAGCTTCAGCCCATCTGCACCCGCTTGCAGTGCCGTAAAACATTCCGTCGGCGTCATGACACCGGGAAAAGACAGCATGCCCGCCTGTTTGGTGGCCATGATCACTGCTGCATTGGTGTCGGGCGAAACGACCATATGTGCGCCCATTTTGTGCAGTTTATCGACGTCGTTTACGTCTAGAACCGTGCCCGCACCGACCAGTGCATTTGCGCCATGGGCCAGTAAGATATTTCCAATGCTTTCAAATGGCTGCGGGGAATTCAGCGGCACTTCGATCTTGCTGATCCCAGCCTCGACCAATGCGTCCGCGATGGGGCCGGCTTCGGGCGGTGTGAGACCACGCAGAATGGCAATAATTTCGCGACTCATGCGGCCTCTCCGTATGTTTGGGCCCAAGCAGCGGTGAGGCCAGCCAAGGTCATCTCTTCGACGTTTGTGATGTGGCAGGGGACGGATTGCGCGGCAAGGGCTGCGCTATATGCGTTAACCAAACCGTCTGCCCCGATCATCGCGACCTGTTGGCCCAGCCAATAGGGCCGCATCGAGGCAAGTTCCGCGCCAATCAACAACCCCGACAGACGCGCGCGCGCGGCGTCAGGGTCTAACCCGTCCAACAGTCCTTCGGCCCGCAACGAAAACAACGATGCCGCGAGCCCCTCCGGACGCGAAATGGCCTGATCAACGCCGGCGCTAAAGCTGGCGGTATCCCACCCCGTACCAACTGAATGGCGCAAGACCGAATGCTGAGACAGCAGCGCGAACATTTCACCCGTCATCGCAGTTCGGAAACTGACAATCTCGCCCGCGCTGATATGCACCCACTTTGTATGGGTGCCGGGCAGGCAAATCACCCCGTCAAAGCTGGGATACTTGGCAAGATATCCGGCGATTTGAGTTTCTTCGCCGCGCATCACATCCGTCGGACGGGCCTGTTTCACGCCGGGAAGAATGCGCACATCCGTTCCGAGCACTTGTACCGCCTCAGCGGCGCCGGGTGGGGCACAAGGGACGCTGGCATAGGGCGCCTCAACCCAGCCTTGGCGCGAACCGACCATGCCGCAGGCCATCACAGGTGCAGGCAAGGCGTCGCCCACCAGCGCGCGCAAGGCCGGGTCAAACCCATCGCGATCCAGCGTCGCCATGCCTGCATCTGACTGACGGCGTTCAATAATCGACCCATCGGCGCGCATAAGCCACGCACGCAGGTGCGACGTGCCCCAATCCACAGCGATCCATGCCACCTGCCCCATCACCCTGTCACCACCACGCCGCCATCAATCACAAGGGCCTGCCCCGTCATCATCCGGCTAGCCTTGGAGGCCAAAAACAGCGTGCCGCCGACGATGTCGGATTCCACCAAATGTTCTGGAATACATTGGCGCGCCAGGTGGCCTGCAAGGTCTTCGGGCTTGCCGTGTTCGCGTACTTGCTTGTCCGTCAATACCCAGCCCGGCATCAACGCATTGGCCCTAATGCCACGCGCCCCATAGTCGCGCGCAATCGATCGCGTCATCGCGTTGATCGCTGCGTTCGACCCGGTGTAAATCGGATATTTACCGTTCCCCATCATATAACTGATGGAGGAGAAATTGACGATTGTGCCCTGCCCGGCCTCAAGCATGCCTTCGAGTGCGGCCTGACAGGCAAAGAAATATGCCTTGAGATTGATATCGATCATTTGATCAAAAAACGCCTCGTCCGTGTCCATCATGTCGCGGCGGTCATCGTTGGCGGCGTTGTTCACCAAACACTCAATGCGCCCATGCGCGTCAGCAGCTTGCGCCATCGCGGCCTTAAGCGCGGTCACATTCGTGATGTCGCATTTGATAAACAAAGGGCGCACGCCATAGGTCTGTTCAATGCGATCACAAAACGCGGACGCATCGGAACGTTGCACAAAGGCGACCTTGGCCCCTTGTTGCACGAACCCTTCGGTCAATGCCGCACCAATGCCTGAACCCCCGCCAGTGATGAAAACGGACTGACCTTCAAGATCATGATATGTAGCTGTTTTTTCCATTCTCTACATCCTTACACGTGGCCTAAGCCAATTCACCTTTGATGACCCACATCCGCTCGGGAAAGCTCCATGGCAAGGTCAGACCATGAGACATGAGGTACGCACCGCTCACGGTCATTGGGCCAGAAGTTAACGCAACAGTCCCGCGCGATAAGGTGTGCACATCAGCGCGGTTGACCAATTCGATGCGGTATTGCGCGTCAGGACAAAGCCGCGTCAAGCGCAAAGGGCGCGGTACGATCTGGTTAGAGGTGGCCGCTTTGCCTGCGAACACAGCAAATTGTGCCCCATCTGCCGCCAATTGCTGTTCGGCGATAACCACCGGGTCCGCACTATCGAGCCGTAAGATATCAGCGTTATGCATCCACTCGCGGTTGACCTTCCACCACGTGGTGACGTCTTTTAGCACCTCGGCCTCGTCTGCCGTCAATTCGCGCGGGTCCATTTCGAACCCCATGTGCCGCTGTGCTGCCACCCACGCGCGAAAGCGGATATCAAGCGTGCGCCCAGAGGTGTGGCACGTCCGCGGGCCAACGTGGCTGCCGGTCACAGCCATGGGCAGGAATAAGGCTGCGTTGTGTTGAATACGCAAACGCTCGACCGCGTCATTGCTGTCGCTCAGCCAGACCCGATGTGTGCGTTCCAGAATGCCAAAATCAATGCGCCCACCACCCGACGCACAGCTTTCAATCTCGACCTGCGGAGAGGCAGCGCGCAACCGATCCAGCAACGCATAGGTGCCGCGTGTCTGCGCCGCGTCCGGCGTTGGCAGCACGCGATTGTGGTCCCATTTGATGTATTCAATGTCGTGGCGCGACAGGATGTCAGCAATGCTATCAAACAGATAGCTTTGCACTGCAGGCAGCGCCATATTGAGCACCATCTGATGACGCCCCATGATCTGATCATCATCGCCCAACACCCAATCGGGATGGGCGCGGAACGTATCGGAATCTGAGTTTATCATCTCGGGTTCGAACCACAGGCCAAACCCCATCTCAAGATTTTTGACATGCTCGATCAAAGGCGTCAGCCCATCCGGATATTTGCGAGGATCAATCTGCCAATCACCCAAGCTGCTGGTGTCGTCGTCGCGGACGCCGAACCAGCCATCATCCAGCACAAACCGTTCAGCCCCAAGGGCTGCTGCGCGATCTGCGATGTCCTTTAAAGTATTGAGGTCATGGTCAAAATAGACCGCCTCCCAACAATTGTAGTGCACGGGGCGTGGAGTTTTCGGGCGTGGGAACGTGACAATACAGTCACGCAAATGGCGTTGGAACGCGATCGCACAGCCATTCAGACCGTCATCCGAAAACGTTGCATAAAGCGTGCCCGTCTCAAACTGCGTCTGCGCCTGCCCTTCGGTATCTGCGGCATTGCCAAATTGAATTTGGCGGCGGCCATCGGGCAGTTCTTCGGCCACCATGCGGTGCCCACCGGACCAGCCATAATGAAACCCATAGGCCTGCCCGCTGGTGTTGGTTGCCCCGCGCAGGGGCACGATCAGACCGGGGAAATGCTCATGCCCTGTGCGCCCCGTGCGGCTTTCGCGCAAGCGCGCACCGGGGGTCCACGCTGTGTGGTTCATCTGAAACTCACCGCACCAACGCCCCGCAAAATCGATCATCTCGTCGCTTAATTGCGGCGCGGGGAACACAGGGGCAGACAGCCAATTCAGGTACATCGGTTCGGATGTTTCGACCGCGGCGCTGGCCTTGATGATGTGAGTGGCCGGATCAATCGCAAAACGCGCGCGGTAGGTCAGCATTTTGTGCTGATCAAGATAGGTCAGGCTTAATGAATTGCCGTCCTGCTGCGCCTGTTCCAATGACAGTTTTGGCAAATAGGGCCTGCCATCCCCGTGCCGCATGATCAGCCCCGGCTGGCCGGGAAAAGACCGCGCGGCCTCAGGGCAAATGCTGAGTTCTGGGTTTTTATCCAGCATTCCGCCAGTAACATCAATGGCATGGGCCGCATAAAGGGTCGTCAGGTCCTCTTGGTCTGGCAGGCGCGAACCCCAATATGCAACCTCGGCCAGCCGCCCCTGATCAGCGCCAAGAACAAGCGTTTGCCGCCCATCATCTAAACGCCAGCACTGTGTCACTTGACGGCCCCCATGGTCAGGCCTGCGATAAAGTGTCTTTGCATCAAGAAAAAGCACACAACGGGCGGCAATGCAGCCAACAAAGACGCCGCTGACACCAAATGCCAGTTGTTCACAAATTGCCCGTTGAGCGCGCGCACACCTGCGGTGATCGGTTTGGCGCTTTCGCCTTGGGTCAGCACATTGGCCCAGAAAAAATCATTCCAAACAAAGGTAAAGATCAGCACCGAAAGCGCCGCAATCGCCGGGCGTACAAGGGGGAGGACGACATACCAGAAAATCTTCCATTCCTTGACGCCTTCGATGCGCGCAGATTCGATCAGATCAAAGGGTAAGGCTTTGATAAAGTTACGCATAAACAGGGTGCAGAACCCCGTTTGGAACGCGGCGTGGAACAGGAATTGCCCGGCAATCGTATCATAAAGCCCGGTGCGCACAGACAAATCGCGCACTGGCACCATTAAGATTTGGAAAGGAATAAAATTGCCCGCCACAAACAGGAAAAACAACGGCAACGCGACACGAAAGCGATAGATTGCCAGCGCATAGCCCGCAAGACAGGCCAATGCGACAGACAAGATGACCGTCGGCACCGTGATCAGCACCGAGTTCAGCATATATTGCGCCGCCGCCGATTGGGTGAAAACAGCTGTATAGTTTTCAATCATCGCAAATTCAGACGGCCAACCAAACACATTGCCCGAATTGATGTCTTGGGCCGAACGGATCGACGTCATAAAGATCGCAAGTAATGGCAACAGCCAGACAATCAACGCAACCGGCAAAAGGCTTTGATAGGCCGCGCGCGCAGCAGGTGCGGATTTTTCAATCGGACGCGGAAACATCAGCGCAGCCCCTTTTCGTCTTGGTACATGCGCCACAGGAAATAGCTGATAAATATCAGCATGATGCCGAACAATACGGTGGCCACTGCAGACCCATATCCATACCGCTCCCCATATTCAGAAATCGCGACTTCGTACATGTAGTAAGACAGCACATTGGTTGACCCAAACGGCCCGCCTTGGGTCATGATCGCGATCATGTCAAAGCTGCGTAACGCGCCGATGACGGTCACAACGACGGCAATAAAGGTGGCCGGTTTCAGTTGCGGCACCACGACGTACCACAGCATTTTCCACCCCTTGGCGCCGTCCAAACGGGCGGCCTCAATCTGGTCAGGGGCGACATTGTTCAGCCCCGTCAGATACAAGATCATGCAATAGGCAATCTGCGGCCACAGACCTGCGGCGATGATCCCATAGGTCGCCCATTCAGGGCTGCTGAGGATATCAGGCACGGGTTTGGCGCATTTGGATGTGATGTTGCCAAGAATGTTGGTGGTCTCTTCGCAGAACGCCAGTTTCCACAAGGATCCAACGACCCCAAAATCGGGGTTGTAAAACCAACCAAAAATCAAACCTACGACAACCTGAGAGATCACAAAGGGAAAGAAAAACATAGACTTATAAAAGCGCATGCCTGTCACAGTCTGGTTCAGGAACAGCGCTATGAACAGACCCACAGGCACGGCCACCATATAAAGAACCAACCATGCCACGTTGTTTTGCAACGAGGTCCAAAAATTCGGATCTCTCCACAACTTTGTATAGTTGCCAAGGCCAACCCACTCGGCCGTGCTTTGACCATCAGCCGTATACAGGCCGTTCCACTCATAAAGGCTAAGCCACAGCGATTGAAAAATCGGGATCACCACATAGATCGCAAAAAAGATCAGGGCGGGGATCAGGAATATCCACGGGGCGACGGCCAGTTTGTTGCGACGCAGCCAGCTTGGGGACGTGGGCGCATGCGAAATGTCAGCCATGTCACGCTCCTTTGTTCGGGGATATCAAAAGGTAAGGTGCATATTTATGCACCTTACGACGTTTCAAACGGGCGCGCGGGATGCCGCACGCCCGAAAGGTCTTATTTATAGACCTCGTCCTGCACGCCATCTAGGCGCTCAAGAATCGCGTCCACTTTGGACGTGTCCAGCATGAACTCTTGGAAGCCTTCCATGCCCGCTTTGGCCATTTCAGCCGGTGCATCGCGGTCATAGAACTGCGCAATACCCGACGCGCCGTTCAGCAGGCTAAAGCCTTCCTGAATGAACTTGTCCTCAGAAATCTCGGCCTTGGCGTTGATGGGCAGCTGACCGATGGTCTTGTTCCATTGCGTCTGCACATCTGGACGCGCCACAAAAGCCAGCCATTTTTTGGCGTCTTCGACGTTCTTGGCGTTGGTCGGAATAAAGAACGCATCCGCAGGGGCTTCTTCGGCCGGTGCCACATCAGGGTTGATGACAGGGAACGGCATAAAGTCGATCTGTTCGTCAGTCAGGCCGGCGTTTTTGTAGCCATCCACCGAAAAGTTGCCCATCACGTACATCGCCGCATCGCCATTGGCGAAAGGTGCGATCGCATCCTGCCAAGACATGCTGGCGTGGTTGTCGACAAAGCCACATTCGTTGATCAGCGTTTCCCAGTTGGCAAAGGTCGCTTTGATACGAGGATCGGTGTACTTGATTTTACCCGCTGTCAGGTCGTTGTGCACGTCATAGCCATTGGTGCGCAGGTTCAGATAATCAAACACGCCCGCAGCCGTCCACAGGAACTTGGTTCCGATGGTGAAAGGTGTGACTCCGTTGTCTTTCATCTTGGCACAGGCCGCCAACAACTCATCCCAATTCTGCGGCTCTTCCAGCTCCAGTAGGTCAAAGACGTCTTTGCGGTAATAAATACCCCACTGGTAATAGCTGTAAGGCACGCCCCAGATTTTGCCATCGCGGCTCATCGTGGCTTTGATTGCCGATAGATCTTCGTTGAAGCCGTTGTCGGCCCACACGTCATCCACAGGTTGGAACAGGCCCGCATCAACGAAAGGCGCCATGCGGTTGCCGGGGTACCAGCTGGTCACGTCAGGCGCATCAGCCGTCAGAAAGTTGCGGATCGCTGTTTTGTGCGCTTCGCGGTCGTTGTTGTTAACGATCACGTTGATGTCGGGGTTCTCTTTTTGGAACTGCGCTACGGCGTCATCAAAACCCTTTTTAGGGCCCGGATTCAGGTCATCAAAGTTGATGACAAGGTCAGCTGCAAAAGCGCCGCTGGCCATCGCCGTCAGTGCAATCGCCGCCGTGGCGGTTTTCAAATTCTGGAACATGGTTTCCTCCCTTAGTTCCGATTTCTTCCACGCCTCAGCTTGTTAAAAAGCTTTGTTTGCGGAACGTCAGATTTCTTTTGACTTACAGTCTCGCTTCATGGAAGTTCCACATAGTGAAACCGAAGTCCAACTATTGGAACTATGCGGGGACACATCTCGCAGGTCAACAGATTCCTGCGTGCAAGCAGAAAGGACAGCACATGAACACCGCAGCCCCCCGTTCTGGCGATGGCACCATTGGTAAGGCGCTTGAGGTGCTGGACCTTGTGGCGCAAGCTGAACGGCCTGTGCGGTTTTCCGAATTGCTTGGCCTATCACCCCATCCCAAGGCGACGTTGTACCGCCTGGTGCAGACCCTGACCAACCTTGGCATGTTGCGCTATGACGTTGATCGCCAAACATATTCCCCGGGATTGCGCCTTGTGCGGCTGGCCCATGCTGCGTGGCGGCAAAGCAGTCTGGCCCCCATCGCCCGCCCGCATATGGACGCCCTCAGCGAGGCGTTGGGCGAAACCGTACACCTTGCGCAACTGGACGGCGGCCAAGTGCTTTATGTCGACAAACGCAACGCCGCGGACCCGATCGAAATGTTTTCCCAAGCCGGCAAAGTCGGCCCCGGCTACTGCACAGGCGTGGGCAAAGCGATGCTGGCGTTTCTACGTGACGACGCGCTTGACAACGCGTTGTCGCAGCAAGCGTGGTACGCCCACACGGCCTTTACGCACACGACGCGCGACAGCCTAATGGCCGAGCTTGAAACCGTACGCACAACCGGCGTGTCCTTTGATCGCGAAGAGCACGAGCCCGGTATCATCTGCATCGCGGCCCCCATTCTGACGGACACCGAGCGCTGCATCGGCGCACTTAGCGTGACCACATCCACCGCGCGCAAGTCGCTTGACGACCTTGCTGTGCTTGCCCCGCACCTAAAATCCACAGCCCTTCAGATCGCGCAGGCCGCGGCCAGCTGGCAGTTCCCCGGCTCGTAACCCAAAAAGGACGACACAAAAATGAGCGGCGTGACCCTTGAACATACCATCAAACGCTATGGCGCAACCCAAGTCATCCATGGCGTTGACCTGACCGTTGAAGACGGCGAATTCTGCGTCTTTGTCGGCCCGTCAGGCTGCGGGAAATCCACACTTTTGCGTATGATCGCGGGGCTTGAGGAAACCACCGATGGCCAAATCCATATCGGTGCGCGCGACGTGACCCACATGGATCCAGCCGAGCGTGGCATTGCGATGGTGTTCCAGACCTACGCGCTTTATCCGCATATGACGGTGCGCGAAAACATGGGTTTTGGATTGAAAATGAACAACGTCCCCAAGGACGAAATCACACGCAAAGTGAACGAAGCCAGTAAGATCCTGAAACTCGACGATTATCTGAACCGCAAGCCAAAAGCCTTGTCCGGCGGGCAACGCCAGCGTGTCGCCATTGGTCGCTCGATTGTACGCGGGCCCGAGGTGTTCTTGTTCGACGAACCGTTGTCGAACCTTGATGCCGAATTGCGCGTCGACATGCGGGTCGAAATCGCGCGGCTACACAAGGAACTTGGTACGACGATGATCTACGTGACCCACGATCAGGTCGAGGCGATGACGCTTGCGGACAAAATCGTAGTGCTGCGCGCTGGTCATATCGAACAAGTCGGCAGTCCGATGGAATTATACCAAAATCCCGACAACAAATTCGTGGCCGGGTTCATTGGTTCGCCCGCGATGAATTTTGTGACCGGAATCGCCGAGGCAGGCGGCGTGCGTGTCCCGGCCTTGTCCGACAGTGTGATTCCCACAACTGTCGCCCTGCCCAGCCTCGGGTCTTCGGTTACTGTTGGCATCCGTCCGCAGGACATGGAATTGACGGCTGCCCCATCGCCCATCGTTCTAGATATCCGCGAACGCCTTGGCGGCGTGGCTTACGACTACCTTGCCACGGCGACGGGCGAACGCTTGGTGATCGAAAGCCGCGGCGACATGGCAATGCAGGCAGGCACCCAAGTCACCGTCGCCTTTGACGAGGCCCGCGCGATGTTTTTTGACACGGAAACCGAAGCACGCCTGCGCTGACGCATGCATGACATTTAAAGCCGCTGGTCTTTGTTCCGGCGGCTTTTTCTATGCGAGGGTATCTGTGTACTTAAGGTGAATAAAATTCATCAAATGTTCGATTTAGTCAATTAAATACAAGTTTTTGTTGTGTAAGTCGCGAAAAACTTTCTATTCCCGAAAGACCTTACGCACCTTAAAACACCACGAACAGAAGTCTGTCGCTTTTTCCAAAGCGACCAACACCCTGAAGTTCAACACACAACGCGCTGAAAACAGACCGTTATCCTTGTTTTTTAAGATATTCCATAATGGCCGGGCGCACGTTCATTTCCCCGCGATGACGTGCGTCAGCGATTACTTTGCGCACTTCTGTCAAATTTGATCGCCGCAACAATGATTTAACCGGACCAATGGATGCGGGACGCATCGACAAAGTTCGCAAACCAATGGCCGCAAGGCACAGGGCCTCGACGGGGCGCCCCGCATCCTCGCCACAAAATGACAGTTTGGTCTGCGTCGTGTCACACCGTTCAACGATGCGTTCCAGAAAGCTAAGGAACGACACGTTTAGCGAATCATAGCGCCGCCGCACCCGTTCATTTTCGCGATCCGCGGCAAAGAAGAACTGCTTTAGATCGTTGCCACCAATCGACAAAAAACCGACCTGTTCAAAGAATTTCTGCGGTGCAAAGGCTAGGCTTGGCGTTTCCAACATCGCCCCCACATCCACACGTTCGGGCAAAACGTGGCCCAACGACCGCTCGCGCTCCATCGCTTTGTCCATCAGGGCGCGGGCATCGGTATATTCTTCGAACTGCGCCACAAATGGGAACATGATCGTCAACGGACGCCCATTCGCGGCACGGATCAACGCCTGTAATTGCATCAACATCACACCGGGCTTGTCCAGCCCGACACGGATCGCACGCCATCCCAACGCCGGGTTCGGTTCGTCGTTGGGCTTCATATAGGGCAGCACCTTGTCCGACCCGATATCAAGCGTGCGAAACACCACAGGCTTGCCTTGAGCAGCGTCCAACACACGGGTGTAAAGCGCTGAAAGTTCGGACCTTTTGGGCATCTTGTTGCGCACCAGAAACTGCAATTCTGTGCGAAACAGGCCCACCCCTTCGGCACCCGACCCCTCAAGCGAGGGCAAGTCAGCCATTAACCCAGCGTTCATATGCAGCGACACAACCTCGCCGCACAGCGTCTTTGCAGATTTGTCGCGGATCGACACATAGCGTTCGGCCGCAGCGGCCTGCATCGCCATTTTATCACGAAACGCCGAGACGACGGTATCGTCGGGTCGCAGGTGCACGATGCCCTGTTCGCCATCCACAAGCACGTGATCGCCGTTCAACGATTCCAAGGTCGCGCGATCAGCGTGCACAATCAAAGGAATCGCCAAAGCGCGCGCCACGATGGCCGCGTGCGACCCGACCGAGCCCGCCTCAAGCACAATCCCTTTCAAGCTGCGCCCGTAATCCAGCAATTCCGCCGGGCCAATGTTGCGCGCCACAAGGATCGGGTCGGCCGGCATTTCGGCCCCCGTATCCTGCCCTTGGCCTGTCAGAATGCGTAATAAACGGTTGGACAAATCATCCAGATCAGCCAGACGTTCGCGCAAATAATTGTCGCCCGCCTTGCCCATGCGCGCACGGGCCAGCGATTGTTCTTTTTCGACGGCAGCCTCGGCACTTAGGCCACGGCTGATGTCTTCCTCCATCCGGCGCATCCAGCCTTTGGAATTGGCAAACATCCGGTAAGCTTCAAGCACTTCGGCCTGTTCTTTATCCGCGCTTGCCAACGTCAGCATTTTGTCGACGCCCACGCGCAATTCTTCGACCGCTTCGTTGAGGCGGATCAATTCATGATGCGGATCATCTGCGATCGGGTTGGCGACCACGACGCGGGGTTCATGCAGCCAGATATGGCCCTCGGCCACGCCTTCTTGGGCAACCGTGCCGCGCAACATTGACGGCTGGCTGTGGCGTTGGCCCATGCCACCGCCCTCGCCGACAAATGCGCCAAGTTCGGTCATCTCGGCCAAAACCATGGCCACAACTTCGAGCCCGTAAATTTCGTCTGCCGAATATTCGCGCGCGTCTTTTGACTGTACAACCAACACGCCCAGCGCTTCGCCAAGGCGTTGAACCGGAACGCCAAGAAAGCTTGAAAACACTTCTTCGCCTGTCTCGGGCATATAGCGGAACCCAGGGGCGCTGGGTGCGTCAGCGGTGTTCACGACTTCGCGGCGACGCGCCACACGGCCAACCAAGCCTTCGCCAAGCCGCATGCGGGTTTGGTGGACCGCTTCGGGGTTCAGCCCTTCGGTGGCGCACAATTCCAGCGTTTCCACGTCGCGAAATAGGTAAATTGAGCACACTTCAGTGCCGATGCTGTCCGCAATCAACGATGTGATCTTGTCCAAACGGGCCTGTCCGGGGGTATCCCCGGCCATTGCATCGCGCAACCGCACCAGCAGCTTGCGGCTTTCTGTATCCACCCGTTCGGCCATTGGCCTGCGTCCCCCGTCACATCGCGCGGTACGCTTAGACCACAGGTCTGCCAAAAGCGAAATCACAAAGGGAGGCCGCAAGTGCGGTTTTTCCACTTAGAGGGGAAAAATCAACAATCGTGAACATCACGTAGGCACAACTGCGCCAACGCGATGCTCTTAAGCTGCTTTTTCCAGCTCGAACGCATCATGAAGCGCCTGCACGGCCAGTTCCATGTACTTGCGATCAATCAAAACTGAAATCTTGATTTCAGAGGTGGTGATGACTTTGATATTGATGCCCTCGGCGCTTAGGCAATCGAACATTTTGGCCGCAACACCTGTGTGGCTGCGCATACCGATGCCCACAACGCTGACTTTAGCGACATCCGTGTCAGCAATCAGTTCGTGGAAATTGATGATCCCGGCCTCAGCCGCGTCAGCCATCGCCTTTTCGGCGCGTTTGACTTGGTCGGTAGGGCAGGAAAAGGTCATATCCGTGCGCCCCTCTTCCGAGATATTCTGCACGATCATGTCCACATTCACGCCACCCTCACTGAGCGCGCCAAATATCGATGCGGCGATGCCGGGGCGATCCGCGACACTGACCAAGGTCATCTTGGCCTCATCCCGGCTATAGGCCACACCGGCCACAACATTGCTTTCCATGATTTCCTCCTCGTCGCAGACCAGTGTCCCGGCCTCGTCGGATTGTTCTTCGAAACTGCTTAGAACGCGCAGGCGCACCTTATAGCGCATGGCCAGTTCGACAGACCGCGTTTGCAGCACTTTGGCCCCAAGCGAGGCCAGTTCCAGCATCTCTTCGAAGGCGATGCGATCCAATTTGCGCGCCTTGTCGGTAATGCGTGGATCAGTGGTATAAACCCCATCAACATCCGTATAGATGTCGCACCGCTCGGCCTCAAAGGCGGCGGCAAAGGCCACGGCAGTTGTGTCCGACCCACCGCGCCCCAGCGTGGTGATGCGCCCTTCGGGGCTGATGCCTTGAAAGCCGGCAACAACCGCGACACGCATGCCTTCGCCGAACTTGGCATTCAAATTGTCGGTGGGGATTTCTTCGATCCGGGCACTGGAATGCGCCGAATTGGTCAAAAGCGGCACTTGCCAGCCCTGCCAACTGCGCGCAGGCACGTCCATTTCTTGCAACGTAAGCGCCATCAAACCCGCGGTCACGTTTTCGCCGCTGGACACGATCGCGTCGTATTCACGCGCATCATACATGGGCGAGGTTTCATTCACCCAGCCGACCAACTCGTTGGTCTTGCCCGACATAGCCGAGACAATGACGATCACGTCATAGCCTTTGGCCACCTCAACACCGACACGCTTTGCAGCGCGGCGGATCCGGTCCAGCGTGGCCACCGAAGTGCCACCAAATTTCATCACCAATACAGGCATAGATCAGCCCCGAAAATCATTCCCGTGGCCCATATCGCCCCCTCCGGCCAGTTGCAAGGCAAGGCCCGCGATCAACGGCTTTTCATGGTCGTAAAATTTCCGTGGGTCGCATATTTCGCCAAAAGGCGGGTGCGTCAGACGTGACGTCGCAAATCGACTTGGATCGCCATCAAAACGGATGGGTCCGCCCGTCCCATGTTTCAAAGCAGCCCGTGCTCGCGTGGGTCAATGCATCAAAGCGCGCCACCAACCCCGCCACGGATTCCGCCACCGTTATGTCGGCCGCAGCACTGCCCATATCTGTCTGCACCCAGCCGGGATGATAAATACCCACAGGTATTTCGCCGCTTAAGTCTGTGGCCAGATTACGCCCCAAATTCAGCGCCGCCGCCTTGGAGGCGCGGTAGATATAGCTGCCACCTGGTGCGGTGGTGTCCGACCCCATTTGCGAGGAAATGATCGCAATTTTAGGCGCAGCACTAGCGCGCAGGTTTGGCAACATCGCCTGAACAGTCAAAAACACACCCGTCACATTGGCCGCAAACGTCTGCGCCCACATATCCGCAGCAAATCCGTCTTCGAGGTCATCACCTTCGTCCAGATAGACGCCCGCGTTGCAAATCAGCAGATCAATCGCCTGCCCTTGCAAGCGGTCCGCCATGGCCGCATGATCGGATGGTTGCGTGACATCTAGCGTGATCTCGGCCCTCTTGGATCGCCCCGTGCCAATCACCGGACGGCCCGCAGCGCTGTAATGCGCGGCAAGGCCCGCGCCGATGCCGCGGGTTGTGCCCGTAATCAAAACAGTCATTGGATCAGTTCACTTTCCGCGTCGGAATAAACGGCAAAGGGGCCACAGGCACACCATCATCAATCAGCGCCTTGGCGTCTTTCAAGTTCGCCTCGCCCCAAATTGGGGTATCCGGCGCATCGCCCAGGTGCATGTCACGCGCCTTGCGGGCAAAGTCGCCCCCAACATAGGTCGCGTTCTTTTCAACGTCTTCGCGCATCTGCGCCAAGGCGGCCTGCGCTTCACTTGTTTCAGGCACCGCCGGCGGCGTGGCCTCGGTTTCAGGCGGGCGCTCTTTGGTCGTATTCACACGTGGCGCCATGATCGCCTTGCTCACTTGCGACGATCCGCACACAGCACAAGACACATGCCCCGCGCTCAGCAAGCTGTCGTAGGCATCCGCATTTGCAAACCAACTTTCAAACGCATGGCCATCGTCGCATTTCAGGGTGTACTTTATCATCTCGCCCTCAAGATAAGCAGTATGCCGCGCGCCGCAATGGGCTTCGTTCAATAAAGAACCCGCGGATCGAAATCGCGGATGATACGAGCCAGCTCTGGTTCATCGACCATGCCTGCCGCCTTTTTGCGCGACACCCATTTGCGGCGCCGCTGCTTTGCTTCGGGATATTCACTGGCCGTTTTTTTGACTCGGATCGCATAGACCATTGCCACACAGGCCAAATCATCTTCGTCCTCATAGGTCTTACTATAGGAAAACATCCCCAAAGGGCGCGTATCAGCCTTGCCGGTCACGCCCGCTTCTTCCCACGCTTCGGTGGCCGCACTGTCCGCAGGCGTCTTGCCGTCCATCGGCCAGCCCTTGGGCACGATCCAACGACCAGACCCGCGCGAGGTCACCAAAAGCACTTGTACCTTGTCCTTTTTCAGACGGTAACAAAGTGCCGCAAACTGCGTGCGCACATCTGTTTTCCCCGCTGTCCCGAAGGACAAAGGAAGCTGTTTAATAAGTGGGGCGCTCACTGCCCTTGCCCTCCGTAATTATTGTCTGACCTTACCGCACATCGGCGCGGATTGCCAGAATCGCGTTGATTCAAAACAATATATGCTCCTTTTGGACCAAACTTAATTAACGTTTTACTGACCTAAGTGAGACTTTTATCTCTTGAGCCCACAAACCCCTTGCCCAATAGTGCCCGGGCTATGAAATCACCCCGATGGATCAACGGCTTGGCGCTGCTATTCAGCTTTGTGTGCCTCACAACGGCAACACAGGCCGACCCCGTACGCCTGTTTGCCGCGGCCAGCCTACAAGGCCCGCTGGATGATGTCGTGCAAGATTGGGACACCGCAAGCACCGTCAGCTATGGCGGCAGCGGCACAATTGCGCGCCAGATCAGCCTTGGCGCGCCGGCGGATGCTGTGATCCTTGCCAATCCCACCT
This sequence comes from Tateyamaria sp., assembly GCF_039940735.1. GTDB lineage: Bacteria > Pseudomonadota > Alphaproteobacteria > Rhodobacterales > Rhodobacteraceae > Tateyamaria. Next base: position 26,284 of record NZ_JBDVGB010000017.1, on the reverse strand, counting down.
GGTCGCAGTGGCTCGTTGAAAACGGCCATGCGCCGGGGCCAGTGCGTGCGCTGTTGTCCAACCGACTTGTGATCATCTCGCGCCTTGGGGGCGCGACGTTTGAGCAGATCGATGCTGCAACCCTGCGCGCCGCGCTCGATGGTCGCCTTGCTATGGGACAACACATGTCGGTGCCCGCAGGAATCTATGCCAAAGCGTGGCTTTCCCATATCGACGCATGGGATACCCTGCGCCCGCACCTTGCAGAAACAGAAAACGTGCGCGCCGCACTCGCGCTTGTGGCACGTGGCGAAGCGCCCTTGGGCATCGTCTATGCAAGCGACGCACAAGCCAGCGCGCAGGTCAGCGTTGCCTATGTCATTCCCGACGATCAACACCCGCAAATTCTGTATACAGGCCTTGCACTTACCCCAAATGGAACGGCCTTTCTTGATCACCTTGCAACGCACACCGCGCCCTTTACAGCGGCGGGTTTTGTGGCCCTGCCATGATGCTTGATGCCGCAGGATGGGAGGCCCTGCGCCTGTCGCTGCTTGTCGGCGTCGTGGCCACGGTTTTGGCCTTGCCGCTGGCTATCTGGATCGCATGGCTGCTGGCGCGGCGTGATTTTTGGGGCAAGGCCGTCTTGAATGCCGCCGTGCACCTACCGCTGGTGTTGCCGCCTGTGGTCACGGGGTACCTGTTGCTGATCGCGTTTGGGCGGACTGGGCCAATAGGGCGTTTTCTTGAACAAAGCTTTGGCCTTGTGCTGGCGTTCCGCTGGACAGGTGCTGTGCTAGCCGCCATCGTCATGGGCTTTCCATTGATGGTGCGCGCCATCCGCCTTGCGATCGAGGCCGTGGACCCCAAAATCGAAGACGCCGCCCGCACCCTTGGCGCGCCGGGCTATGCCGTCTTTGCGACGATCACCCTGCCCTTGATCCTGCCCGGCGTGCTGGCTGGCGCGGTCATGGGGTTTGCCAAAGCCATCGGAGAATTTGGCGCGACCATCACCTTTGTCGCCAATATCCCCGGTGAAACCCAAACGATGCCCTCCGCCATCTATGCGTTGTTGCAGGTGCCGGGCGGAGAAAACGCCGCCATCGCCCTTGTTCTTTGGGCTTGTGCCCTTGCGCTTGGTGCGGTGGTCGTATCGGAGTGGCTGGCCCGGCGCGTGGCGAAAAGGATCGCAGGCGTATGACGCTATCGGTTGATCTGTCACATCGCTTTGGCGATTTTGCTTTGGACGTGGCGTTTGAAGCCGGGCCCGGTGTGACCGCGTTGTTCGGGCGATCCGGTGCAGGCAAATCGACCATCGTAAACGCGGTGGCCGGCTTGTTACGCCCAGACCGCGCGGATATCACGTTGGATGGCAGTGTTTTCAATGACATGCGCACCTGCCTGCCCCCGCACAAACGGCGCATCGGCTATGTCTTTCAAGACGCGCGGCTGTTCCCGCATCTCAGTGTGGCGCAAAATCTTGACTACGCCGCGCGGTTTGGGGCGAAACCCAAAACCCGCAGCCACATCATTGAGCTATTGGGGCTGGGCACGCTCTTGTCCCGGCGTCCCGCAACCTTGTCTGGCGGTGAACGCCAAAGGGTGGCCTTGGGCCGCGCCTTGCTTGCTGAACCAGAGTTGCTGCTGATGGATGAACCGCTTGCCGCGCTCGACGGCCCGCGCAAATCCGAAATTCTGCCCTATCTTGATCGCCTAAAATCCGAAACCGGAGTGCCCATTTTATATGTCAGCCACGCGGTGGATGAAGTTGCGCGGCTTGCTGATACCATGGTGTTGCTTGAGGGCGGGCGCGTTGCTCGCGCAGGCCCATTGTTTGACGTCATGGCTGACCCCGCGGCCGTACCCCTGTTGGGCGTGCGCGAGGCCGGCGCGGTCATGCGCGCCCACGTCCAAGCGCACGGGGACGACGGCCTAAGCACTTTGCGATTGGCCGCAGGTACGCTTAATTTGCTGGGCGTGCACGCCCCGGTCGGGTCTGAAATCCGCCTGCGCGTGCTGGCCCAAGATGTTCTACTATCGCTAGAGATGCCCACAGGTCTGAGCGCGCAAAACATCCTGCCCGTGACCATCAAGGCGATCCGCAGCGGCGGTGGCCACGGGGCGGCGATATCGCTGGACGCAAACGGAGACGCATTACTGGCACGCGTCACCGCACGGGCCGTCACATCCATGGGCCTGCACCAAGGTCAAAGCCTGTTTGCGATCATCAAAGCCACATCTGTGGCCCAAAACGCCATTTCGGGTGATACTACTTTAGCCTTTTCACCTGATCCTTAAGGCGCGCCACCATTTGATCATGGGGCTGATCAGCCTCGATTGCCAGACGGCGCAACCCAAAATGCACATGCGCAATGTCGGTGTAATAACTGGTATAGGCATAGTTCGTTGCAGCCCCCGCAACAGCGCCCAAAACAGGCACCGTTTGGGCGGCAAGCTTTTGCCCCATCACGATGGCCAAACGCGGGGCCACGCGAGCAATGACCGCTTGCATCGCAGCACCCGTCAAGGCGACGCGGGCTGATAAAAACGCAAGATCGGCGCTGTCGTCATGTTCAAGCGGTCCTGCCGCTGCGAAAACTTGCACACAATCAAATCGCACCGATTCTGTGTTGGGATCAAAGCCGTGTTCAACCGCAACGCCTTCGATGACGCGCAACAAAAGCGTTGTCGTGACCGGCAATTCGGCCAATGCCGTTGGTAATCCGCCAAACCCGCCCGCAGCCCCCATCGCGGAACTGACCGCACGGTTCAACCATTCAGCCTGATCCGGCACCACGTTGCGCGATTGACTGGCCGCATCCAGCGCATAAAGCAGCGCCGCCTTACTCGCCCCATCAAGCTGCTTGCGCACCGGATCCGGCAGACGGGACAACAGCCCATCCGCCTGCGCACCCAGCGTATTTAACAACTGAATACCAAGCCCGCCCGCCGCCTTATAACGGCGCGCAATGCGGTCCAGCTCGGCTTCGGGATCAACGGGTGCAGGGGCGATCATGATATCATTCATGAACTATAAATTGGCATCATTCGCCGCGTTTTCAATCGCCGCGTACAACGTTGCCTGAAATTCCGTCCCATGCGCCGGCGCGCAAGGCACGACCCAAAACGCGTGCAGGGTTGGTCGGCGGGGGCATCACGACACCCTCAAGCAAGGTAAAACCAACGCGCTTATAGTACGGTGCGTCGCCAACCAGCAAAACCCGGTCCCACCCGGCCTCAACAGCGGCTTGCAATGATCCCTCAATCAACAATGCGCCCAGCCCTTCGCCTTGACGTGTCGGGTGCACAGCAACCGGGCCCAGCAACAAGCAATGCACAGCACCGATGCGCACCGGCCAATATCGGATCGCACCCCCTAGAATGCCATCACGATCACGCGCCACATGGTTCAACGCCGCCACCGCTTCAACGCCTCTGCGCAAGCGATAAGACGACAACAGCTCGCGCCCGGGCGCAAAGCACAAATCATATAGCGCCTCGACTTCCCACCAGTCGTCCGGAGTTTCTTGGGTCAGTTGGTACATGAGGGGTGAAGTTCGCCGTCGCTCGTCAGGGGTGGCCCCTGCCCTAACATGGGGATAATCCTTGCGCAAACCTCAGCACAGATCGGACGCACACTATGTTCTACCGCCCCGCCGACGGCCACGGCCTGCCCCACAACCCATTTAACGCCGTGGTCACACCGCGCCCCATTGCGTGGGTGTCGACGCGCGGCGCAGATGGGTCCGATAACCTTGCCCCCTATTCGTTTTTCAACGGGGTCGCCTATACGCCGCCGCAAGTCATGTTCGCCTCAACCGGGGCCAAAGATGACCGCGACGGCACCAAAGATTCCGTCGCCAACATCCGCGACACTGGTGTGTTTTGCGTCAACATCGTCGAAGAGGCGATGAAGGACGCCATGAACCAGACCTCAGGGCCTTGGGAGGCCACAACGGACGAATTTGAACTAGCCGATATCGAAAAAGCGGACTGTTCCGAGATCAACTGCGCCCGCGTCGCGACAGCGCCTGCGTCGATGGAATGCAAGGTGACGCAAATCGTCAAGATCGAAGGCGAATTCAACGTGGTCGTGTTCGGAGAAGTCATCGGTATGCATTTGCGCGACAATTGCATCGTAGACGGCATATTTGACGTGCTGACGTACAAACCGCTGACACGACTTGGCTATCGCGACTATTCGGTGGTGCGCGATAAGTTCAGTTTGAACCGTCCGGGGGAATGAGGGACGGAACGGTGCGTCGAAAGTCAGCAACGAGCCCAGACCTACTTGGATCGAAGATCATCAATTCCGATGAATGTGACTTCACCGACTTCATTGTGGCGAGCAACCCATAGTTCGGCGAGTTCGTCAGAGATACCGAGTTTCTTAGAGACCTTCTTTATCAGTGAATAGTTGTTGCGGTTTGGAAATAGCAGCCGAAGCATGGAAATATGTCTTAGGCAGGCTAACTCGAAGGCATTAAAAAACGCAGAAAATTCGGATATTTCGACGTGAAAATGATAAGCTAATGCCTTCCGCATGAACATCTCTTCATGACCGATCTCTTGCAAACGAAGGGCATAGTCCCGTTTGCTTTCACCAACCTGCGGAGGTAGTTTATCATATCGTTCTAAACTCATATCCAGTGTTTGACTGAAATAAGCGTCGAGTTAAAGCTGTTGCGGGGCCGAAAATCTAAGGTCGGCTAAAAGTCTGCACATCTGACCCGACCGCCAATCCTGCACACGAATTAAGGCGCTAAGCGCGCGCCCTCAGTGCCCGTCCAAAATTCCGGTACGCACCCCGTAATCGGTCGCGATTTCATAGTCCGGATCATCGTCACTATCGACCATCAGGTGGCCCGCAGTGGTCAGCAAACGGTGGCAATCGCGGGTCAAGTGGCGCAGCTGCACGCGCTTGCCCAACTCTTCGTACTTTGCCGCCACGGCTTCGATCGCTTGCAATGCGGATTGATCCACGACGCGGCTGTCCGCAAAGTCGACGATCACTTCGCTTGGGTCACTCTCAAGGTCGAACATCTCAATGAAGCCGGACGCTGATCCGAAGAACAGTGGTCCTTGCACCTGATAGACCCGCGCGCCTTCAGGCGTGACATAAGACTTGGCATGAATACGGCGCGCGTTGTTCCACGCATAGGCCAGCGCCGAAACAATGACACCGACAACAACCGCAACGGCTAGGTCTTCCATGACGGTGACGACCGTCACAAGGATGATCACAAACGCGTCCATCAACGGCACTTTGCGCAAGATCTTAAACGAATTCCACGCAAAGGTTCCGATCACCACCATGAACATAACACCCACCAGTGCCGCCAGTGGGATCAGTTCGATCACGCTTGATCCGATCAGGATAAAGGCCAGCAAAAACAGCGCTGCCGAGATACCGGCAATGCGCGTGCGCCCGCCGGATTTTACATTGATCATCGATTGACCAATCATCGCACATCCGCCCATGCCGCCAAAGAAACCGGTGGCAGTGTTGGCCAAGCCTTGGGCGATACATTCCTGTGATGCCCCGCCTCGTTGCTTGGTCAAATCACCAACAAGGTTCAGCGTCAAAAGGCTTTCGATCAGGCCAATCGCGGCCAGAATCACCGCGTAAGGCAGAATGATTTCAAAGGTTTCCCAATTCAGCGGCACCGACGGGATATGGAAGGTCGGCAAGCCGCCTTCGATGCTTGCCAAATCGCCAACACGCGGCACATCAAGACCAAAGCCAATTACAATTGCGGCCACAATCCCGATGCCCGCAAGCGGCGCCGGGATCAACCGTGTCACACGTGGCGCCAGCCACGTGATCAACATCGTCAAGCCCACAAGGCCTAACATCATCACCAACGCCACACCGCTCAGCCATTCACCACCGCCCGCACCGTGCCCTGCGGCCTCGACCGTGCCCGGCACTTTGAACTGCGTCAACTGCGCCAGAAAAATCACAATCGCCAGACCATTCACAAAGCCCAACATCACCGGATGCGGCACAAGGCGAATGAACTTGCCCCACTGCATGACACCCGCAAAAATCTGCAGCAGTCCCATCAGGACGACCGTCGCAAACAGGTATTCAACCCCGTGCTGCGCAACCAGCGCAACCATCACAACCGCCAAAGCCCCAGTGGCCCCGGAAATCATACCCGGACGCCCGCCAAACACCGCCGTAATCAGCCCCACCATAAAGGCCGCATAAAGCCCAACAAGTGGGTGTACCCCGGCCACAAAGGCAAAGGCCACGGCCTCGGGCACCAGCGCCAATGCGACGGTCAGCCCCGACAACAAGTCAGTACGCACCTGCGCCGGTGTCAGTTTGACCTCTCCCGGCGAGATCGAGAAATCGCCAAAGCGGGTTTTGGTGCTCATGTTTGTGAAGTCGAAAAGAGCCATGGAATTCCTGTCTGCTTGCACGCGATCACCCCGCGCTTTCGCCCGCCCTTAACGGATCATGCGCAGAAAGGCCATGCCAACGCGCATCCCAGACGCGTGAGCCACGGATCGGATCAAAAATCGCGTCAAATTCTGAACGCGCTTTGACAGATCAGGGTTAACAAATCGACAAACATCGCTACCCTGACGCGAACGCGCATCATCCCGAGGGTATATGGCAATTTTACGCACCTACGCAGAGGTTCAGAACCTGAACCCAACCGACGCCGAACAGCAACTGATCGACGCCTGCAACGCCGGGGAACTCTGCTACCTAGGCGGTGATGTGCCCACCGAGCCAAACGCAAAGCGCACGATCCGCGCCGACATCCTGCGCTATCTTATCTTGGGCGGCTGCAAAGAATGCCCCGTGGACGGGCGCGGCGTGAACCTATGGGGCGGTTACATCACCGGAATACTGGACCTTAACTTGGGCACGGCAAAAGGGGCCATCCAACTCAGGCACTGCAATTTTGACAGCCAATTTGACGCAATCCAAACCCGATTTGAATTGCTCGACCTTTTGGGAAGTACACTCAAAGGGTTCATCGCCCAAGGGGCCCAGATCAAAGGTAACGTCTTTCTCCGCTCAATAACCACCACCGCAACCGTCGCCCTCAACGGCGCGACCATCGGCGGGCAACTTGACTGTGAGGGCGCAGAACTAGACCCAACCGGAAGGGAAGCACTCTTCGTCCAAGGGGCCGAAATCAAAGGCCACGTCCTTCTTCGCTCAGTGACCGCAACCGCAACCGTAGACCTCAACAGCGCGACCATCGGCGGGCAACTTGACTGCACTGGCGCGCAGATCACAACTGGGAATGATTACGCCATCACCGCCCCAAACGCACGCATATCAGGCGGAGTGTTTCTGCATCCACGGACCCAAAAAGAAAAAGACCACGTCGAAACTCCTTTCTATGCGACGGGCGAGGTGCGGTTCAACGGCGCGACCCTAGGCGGGATTTATGCTCAGGAAGTCACACTTGTCGCGACTTCTTCTGGCCAAACGCTGTCTTTGGGCGGGGCCACTGTGAACGGAGCAGTGCGCCTTGATGGTTGCGACAGCACTGGCGAAATCCTGCTTGCCGGCGCACGCATTTCGGGGCGGCTGACGTGCGAGCGGATCAAGATCGGCAACGAAAACGGTCACGCCTTTAACGGGCAGGCCATGCGCGTCGAACATTCCTTTGTCTGGAAAAAGGTCGAACACACATCTGGCGGCGTCAGCCTTAATGGCGCGCATGTGGCTGAATTGAATGATGATCCCGACAACTGGCCCAAGACTGGCGATTTGTTTCTGGACGGCTTCACCTATGATCGGATCAAAGGCACGGTATCCACCTCGCCCGCGCGGATGGGATGGCTGGAAAGCGGCAGCTTTTTCAATCGGGAATTTCGCCCTCAGCCCTATTTTCAATACGCCAAATTTCTACGCGAAACCGGACACGACGGTGAAGCACGTCGGGTGCTGGAAACCGCCGAAGGGTTATTACGTCAAGACCGCCGTCGTCGCTGGCGCGACCCACGCGACACACCGGGCTTAAACGACCTGCAATGGCATTGGAAAAAACTAGCCGCTTGGGCAGATGAATACAGTATAGACCCTTCGCTGAAGTGGGTCATAGGGTACGGCCACGCCCCGTTTCGGGTTATCCGCACCATGACCTCTCTCATCGGAGTGTTTTGGATCGCAACCGCGTTCACTTGGCATCTTGGACAATTCGCACCCAATTCTGCGATAATTCAGGTGTCGCAAGGATGGGCGGATGTACAGGATCAGGACAATCCCGCAGAAATCTGGAGCGACACAGGCGGCAGCGGTGCCGATTGGGAAAGCTTCAGTGCCTTCGCGTATGCCATGGATGTCGTCATCCCTATTATCAACTTTGGCCAAACAGAGGCTTGGGCCCCATCGACCACACGCGGAGATTTGGGATGGTGGTTGTGGTGGACAAAATGGTTCTTTGGTCTTGCGGGTTGGATCGTCACCGCCTTGGGCGCTGCTGCCATAACGGGCATCATCCGCCGCGAGTGATGCGCCAAAGTGGTGTGCATGGCGGTGCACCACCTTGTGCATCTTGGCGTTGCCTGTTTTAGTCCCGTCAAAACTTGCGCAAAGAGGCCCCCATGACAGCTACAAAAATCGCCGTGATTGGCGGCTCTGGTATCTATGACATTGAGGGGCTCGAAGGGGCGCAGTGGGTGGACGTGGACAGCCCGTGGGGCGCGCCTTCGGATCAGATTTTGACGGGCCGCCTTGGCGGTGTCGACATGGCGTTTCTGCCTCGCCACGGGCGCGGCCATGTGCATTCCCCGACCACGGTTCCGTATCGCGCCAATATCGACGCGCTCAAGCGACTTGGGTGCACCGATGTGATATCCGTGTCCGCCTGCGGCAGTTTTCGAGAAGAAATGGCGCCAGGCGATTTTGTCATTGTAGATCAGTTCATTGACCGCACATTTTCGCGTGAAAAGTCGTTCTTTGGCACAGGGTGCGTGGCGCATGTCAGCGTTGCCCACCCCACCTGCCCGCGCCTGTCTGCGGCTTGCCTGACAGCAGCGCGCGATGCAGGGATCAACGTGCATGATGGGGGGACGTATCTGGCGATGGAGGGGCCGCAGTTTTCAACCTTAGCCGAATCCAAAATGTATCGCGAAGTGTGGGGGGCCGATGTGATCGGCATGACAAATATGCCCGAAGCCAAGCTCGCCCGCGAGGCCGAATTATGTTATGCGTCCGTTGCGATGATTACGGATTACGACAGCTGGCACCCTGATCACGGCGAGGTCGATGTTACTGAAATCATTAAAACTTTGATGGGTAACGCAGGCAAAGCCCGCGACCTTGTCGCCCGCCTACCCGCCCTATTGGGACCCGACCGCGCGCCCTGCCCACACGGCTGTGACCGCGCGTTGGAATATGCGGTGATGACAGCCCCCGAACAACGCGACGCGGCACTTGTGGCCAAACTCGACGCCGTCGCAGGACGCGTGTTGTGAGCACCCAAGAACCAACATGGAAAACCCGGCTGGGAACCCGGCTAGAGCAATTCAGCCACGATGTGTTTGATGCCTTTCGCTGGATGATGTCCGTTGGGATCGCGCGGTATATCGCGATCAAAACCGACAGCGCTTTGTCGATGGCTGTCTCTCATGCGCTTGGCGCGGTGTTGCTGATTTTTCTGATGGCGGTGTTCTTGCTGCGTGGTGAAATTACCGTGTTTCGCGGATCGGGACGCATGACCACGATTGGCAACCTGATTGTGAATATGATGATTTGCGTCGGGGCCTTTGCGATGTGCATTTGGCTGACCTATGCGATGGTGGATGTCTTTGTGAATTATCAGGGTAAATAAGATATGACTTTGGAACTTTGGCTGACCTTTGTTGCCGCCTCCACCGCCCTGCTTATCATTCCCGGCCCCACCTTGATGATGGTGCTAAGCTATGCGTTGACGCAAGGGCGGCGCGTGGCTGTGGCTTCGGCCCTTGGCGTCGCAACCGGAGACTTGATCGCGATGACATTGTCGGTGATTGGGCTGGGTGCACTGTTCCTGACCTCGGCGCTTGCGTTCACGGTTTTGAAATGGGTGGGTGCGGCCTATCTGGTCTATCTTGGCACCAAGATGTTGCTGAGCACACGCACCAGCAGTGCCGCCCCCACGTTGCTTGACAAACCCAGCGACCAAACGGCCGGCAAGGTCTTTCGCGATCTGACGACCGTCACCGCGTTGAACCCTAAATCCAACACCTTCTTCATCGCCTTCGTGCCGCAATTTATCACCCCAGATGCCGCCTTTGCGCCCCAAGCTGCGATTCTAATCGCCACCTTTGTGGGCATCGCTGGCGTCAACGCACTGGTGTTTGCCCTGACGGCCAATTCATTGCGTTCACGCATCACCACCCCACGTGTCCAAACATGGTTAACCCGCGCTGGCGGGGCCACGTTGGTCGGCATGGGCCTTTTGACCGCCACCCTTCGGAGAGCGACATGAAAACCGTCCAAGACTACATCCGCACCATTCCCGACTTCCCGCACGAAGGGATCATGTTCCGCGATGTGACCACATTGTTTGCGGACCCACGTGGGTTCCGATTGGCGGTTGATCTGATGCTGCACCCTTACGCCGGGCTTGAGATCGACAAAGTGGTCGGGCTAGAGGCGCGCGGCTTTATCCTTGGCGGAGCTATCGCGCACCAACTGTCCGTCGGTTTTGTGCCAGTGCGCAAACAGGGCAAATTGCCGGGTGCCACGATTACTCAGGCCTATACGCTGGAATACGGCGAGGCGGTCGTTGAACTGCATGACGATGCGATCCAACCCGGTGAAAAGATACTTGTCGTTGACGATTTACTGGCCACGGGCGGCACCGCAGAAGCCGGGATTAAACTGATCGAACAACTGGGCGGAGAGGTCATTTCCTGCGCCTTTGTCATCGACTTGCCTGATCTTGGCGGGCGCAAACGGCTTGAAGGCATGGGGATGGACGTGACTGCGCTGTGCGCCTTTGAGGGTGAATGAAGCGCGCGATTTGTTTTGGTATCGTTTTGGTCATATGCACCTGGGCCAGCATCGCCGCAATCACCCGCGCCAACACCCTGAATGATACGTTGCGCCTGATGGCACGTGCCTTTCTGGCTTCACCTCAGATCGTAGAGGCCGAAATAGACTACTCCGACAAATCAGTGACATTCGTCACCGACACTGGGGAGACCTTCACATCATATCCAGACAATCTGCATGCCATGCTACAAAACGCAGATTCTGACAAGCAGCGTCAAGACCTGCTCGACGAAAACGTCACCAACCGGCTCGCGTCGATTTTTGAGGCTATCACATCCGACGGCGTGGATATCGAACGCCTTTTTCCCGCCTTGCGTCACAAAGGGATTGCCCGGTTTGGCGACAGGCCGCTCCTCTCTGTGCCGTTTATTGGCGATGTCTCGGTTTTTGTAATCGAGGACATGCCACACGGCATTTCTTTTTTGACCCAAGCCGATTTGGATCACCTGTCTTTGACGCAGGGTGCGCTGTTTGAGAGGGCAATGGCAAACATCTATGCACAGAACTGGCAGCCCGAATTCCTAGGCGGCGACGGCTTGTATGTGTTGCGCCTTGATGGAAACCACGAGGCGACATTGATGCTGGTGCCGGAAATCTGGCAACAGCTTGATGCCCAGATGAAAGATGTGGTCGCTGTGGTTATTGCGCGCGATCTTGTCTTGGTGGCGGATACGGGTGTGGACGGCGCGCTGACAAGGCTGCGCGACGTGCTGTTGAAGAGAGAAGATACCGTCAGTTATCCAATCTCAAACCAGTTGTTAATCTGGCGCAAGGACCATTGGGCCGCCTTTGAGTAACGGGTCACCCCCTCCGTAAAACTGCGCCCGGATTCATAATCCCCAACGGATCAAGCGCTGCCTTTATCGCCCGCATCGCGGCCATTTTTGCCGGATCACCATAACGTTCAAGGTCATCCACTTTCAGCCGCCCAATCCCGTGTTCGGCGCTGACAGAGCCGTCCATTTCGTGAACCAAATCATGCAAAGTGCGTTTGATAACTTCACGCTGATCGGCGTGGTCAGCGCGGGTTTTTCCCGGCACTGGAAAGACGTTAAAATGCAGATTGCCGTCGCCCACATGGCCAAAACAATTGATGCGGAAATCTCCAAGCGCTGCAATCCGTTTGCCCGCTTCGGCGATAAAGTCCGCCAAAGCCCCAAGCGGCACTGAAATGTCATGCGAGGACACAGATCCAATCAACCGGTTCGCTTCGGGGATGCTTTCACGGATGGTCCAAAAATCGGTGCGCTGGCTTTCGCTTTGCGCGATCATGCCGTCGGCGACCAAACCAGCGGTCGCCGCCTCTTGAAAAAGGCGTTCCAGCATATCAGCAGGCGACGCCCCGCCAGACAGGCCCAGTTCTACCAACACGCTCCATTCAGGTGTTTTTTCCCATGGATTGCGTATTTGTGGCAGCGTTTCAGCCAGAAAATCAAAGCCTTGCCGGTGGATCAATTCAAATGCAGTAACACTTTCGCCCACATGGTCGCGCGCCATGGCCAGCAATGACAAGGCGGCGGCTGGGGACGCGACTTGGAACAGGGCTGTGCCCACGTGTTTGGGCTTGGCAAACAGTTTAAGCGAGGCCGCAGTAATAACCCCCAACGTCCCTTCCGCCCCGATCAAAAGGTGGCGCAGGTCATAGCCTGTGTTGTCTTTGCGCAAACGCGATAACCCATGAAAAATTTCACCCGAAGGCAGCACGGCTTCGATCCCCAAACACAGATCGCGCGCGTTGCCATAGCGCAACACGCCCGTGCCGCCCGCATTGGTCGAAAGGTTGCCGCCGATCCGGGCAGAGCCCTGCGCCGCAAGCGTCAACGGGAACAATCGATTTACGTCATCCGCCGCAGCCTGAACGTCGGCAAGGACGACACCCGCTTCAGCGACCAGCACGTTCTCTTCGGCGTAAACGTTTCGAATGCCATTCAATCGCTCGAGTGACAAAATCAGCGGCAACGGGCCGTTTGGTGACACCTGTCCGCCCACCAACCCCGTGCCGCCGCCATAGGGGATCACGGGCACGCGCGCATCTGCCGCGGCGCGGATCAGGGTTGCGACTTCGTCCGTGCTGCGTGGACGCGCGACAAGGCCCGCGTTGCCTTTGTAACGCCCGCGCGGCTCTTGCAGGTGACCGGGATCAGCTTGTGCAAAGCGGTCGGTCGGCAATGTCGCACGCAAAGCGTCAGCGCGTTCAGGCGTCAAGGAATTGAGCATAGGGGTCTCTTTCAGTATTCACGTGCTTTGTCTGTCACGAAAAAGCACATGAGCGCAACGCAGTGCCTAGTTCTGCGTGGCACGCAGCCATTCAGGGCGTAACACCATAATCGTGGGGCGACTTGGCAAGCGATCCAGCGACACATCCAGTGACGGGCCTCCGACTTCGACCACCTGAAAATTGTCCCGCATCCCACCTAGGAAGGCGTTCAGGGAAATATCTCCGAACCAGTGCATCGGGATCACGATGGACGAGCGCAAACGTTCAATGACGCGCATCATGGTGGGTAAATCAACCGTCAAACCCCCATCGACTGGCGCCATAACCACATCCAGACGACCGATCGCCGCGTATTGTTCGTCGTTTGGTTCGTGATGCAAATGGCCAAGATGCCCGATGCACAGGCCTGCGACCTCGAAGACAAAAATGGAATTGCCGTTTGTCTCGGTTCCAGAAAATTGAGACCGGATATCGGTTGACACATTGCGCACAAGCACTTCGCCCAGATCAAGATGGTGATCTATGCCACGCCCGAATTCGCCCCAGCCAGGCAAAGCATGGGGGATCGCGGGGTCGGGAAACGCTGTCCAGTGAGACTCGTGCGCGTGGTTCATAGTAATCACATCTGGGATCAAAGGGGCGGAACCTGTGAAGCCCGTAAAATCCGTGACGACGTTTAACCCGCCCGAAGTACGGATCAAGAACGATGCATGAGCGATGTAATGAATGCGTACGTTCTCGGGCGCGACATCTACATCATAACTGGCAAGCTGAATGAAACGGCTACCGTCGATGCCATTTGCCAATGCTATGCAATGGCTCGGCGTGCGACTTTCTTGTGCGGCAAGTGTCGCCGGTGTCAGGCACAGCATGAAGAACAGTAAAATGTGTCGCATGATCGAAAGGTAGAGCAGAGAAAGACTTTTTCAAAAGTCTTTTCCAAAATTCTCACAGAGAATTTTACCCGACGTCCGTCTTTCCGCGTCGGTCAGCGCGCAAAGATGCGTAAAGGACATGGGTGCGCCAGCGGCCACCGATTTGCAGATAACTTTGCGCCACGCCTTCGTACTTAAAGCCACAGGTTTCCAAAAGCGCGCGCGAAGCCGCATTTTCTGGCAGGCAAGCGGCCTCAATTCGGCTGAGGTCCAGTCGGTTGAAGGCATAGTGCACGACAGCCAGGATGGCCTCGCGCATATACCCTTGCCGCGCAAACTGCGCACCGGTCCAGTACCCCAGCGTGCCTGCCTGCGCAGGCCCGCGGCGTATATTATCTAAGGTGATTGCCCCCATCAGCGCATCGTCATTGCGCCGAAACAGAAACAAAGGCAGTGCCGTCCCTGACGAAACCGAACGTTGGGCCCAATATACGCGGTTGGTAAACGCCTTACGCGTCAGGTGGTCTACCGCCCAGCTGGGTTCCCAAGGCGTAAGGTGATCAACGCTGTGGGCGCGCAAAGCGCTCCAGGTGCGAAAGTCAGAATGTGCAGGCGGGCGCAGTGACATGCGCTCTGTCTCGATTTGCACTTTCTTTTTAGATAGCAGCATCAGGCGACGCGACGCTCCTCTAGGGTGGCGCGCGTGGGCGCCGCATCAACAGGGCCGTACAACGCCATAGCCATTGGCGCGCGGCTTGCCATTTGTTCGGCAAAGTCGCGCACGTCGCGCACCGTAATCGCATCGATCAGCGCCACGCTTTCTTCAAGCGGCGGCACTCGGTCCCAGATTTGCACAAGACGCGCCAGACGTTCCGCCCGGTTCGACGGGCTTTCGAGCCCCATAAGCAGCCCTGCTTTCATCTGCGCACGCGCGCGGTCGACCTCGGCTTGCGAAATATCCCCCACTGCGCGCTTCATCTCGTCCACCGTGATGGTCGCCAAATCCGCGATCTGATCCGCAGATGTGCCAGCATAGATCGTTGTCATCCCAGTGTCGGCATAGGCCCCGGCCTGAGCAAAGATCGTATAACACAACCCACGGCTTTCCCGTATTTCCTGAAAAAGCCGCGACGACATGCCCCCGCCCAAAGCACTGGCATAGACTTGCGCCGTATAAATCGCATCATCGCGATACCCTGGCGATTCAAAAGCCAACGCGAAATGCGCTTGTTCCAGATCTTTGCCTTGACGCACCTCGCCCCCCGCAAAGCGCGCGGTATCAGCCGTAAGCACAGGACGACGGGGCAAATGGCCAAAAAACTCTTCGGCCATGCGCACCAGTGCGTCGTGATCCACAGCGCCAGCGGCCGAAAGGATCATCTGTTCGGGGCCGTAATGTTGGCCGACAAAACGCGCAAGGTCTGCACGGTCAAACGCTTCGACGCGCTCGCTTGGGCCCAAAATCGTGCGTCCAAGAGGTTGTTCTGGATAAGCTTGTTCTTGCAGCCAGTCGAAAATCACATCGTCAGGCGTATCGAGCGCCTGACCGATTTCCTGCAAAATCACGCCGCGCTCGATCTCGATCTCGTTTTCGTCAAACACGGGGTTCAGCAAGATATCTGACAGGACGTCCAACGCCAAAGGCACATCGTTTTCCAGAACCCGCACATAATATGCTGTCACCTCGCGGCTGGTGTAGGCATTAATGTACCCGCCGACGTCCTCGATTGTTTCAGCGATTTGCAACGCGCTGCGTTTTTTGGTGCCTTTAAAGGCCATATGCTCAAGAAAATGGGCGATACCGTTTTGGTCAGACGCTTCATGGCGCGCGCCTGCTCCGACCCAGATGCCAATCGATGCCGAGGCGAGGCTTGGCATGTGTTCGGTGACGATGCGAAACCCGTTGGACAGGGTATGTGTTTGCGTGCTCAAGACAGTGATCTCATGTCGCGCGGTTTTCCTTGATGTGTGCTTTTAGCGCCGCCAAATCGTTGGGCACGCGGGTCAGCCGTTCTGGGCGTTCATATAGATCGCTCATCCGAGGGGGAAGAGCAGGATGCACGCCTGTAGCGGCTTCCACGGCATCGGGGAATTTTGCAGGGTGCGCAGTGGCGAGGGTCACCATGGGCGTGCCAGCGTGAATGTGGTCGGGTGCCACATGCACGCCGACTGCCGAATGCGGGCACAACAATTCGCCCGTTTCCGCCAAGGCGCGGGTGATTGTTGCGGTCGTGTCGCTTTCGGATGCGCGGCCAGATTCGTAATGATCTTGCAGGTCTTGCATCGCCCCTTGGCTGACCTCAAAACCGCCGGCCTTAAGTTCGTCCATCAACTGCGTCACGGCGTTGCCATCCCGCCCATAGGCGTCAAACAGAGCGCGTTCAAAGTTGGAACTAACCTGAATGTCCATAGAGGGGCTGATCGACGGGATCGTTTCGCCCTTGTGATAGCCCTGCCCGCTAAGACAGCGGTGCAAAATGTCGTTCTGATTGGTCGCAACCACAAGACGGTCAATCGGTAGCCCCATACGCTTGGCGATATAACCCGCGAAGACATCGCCGAAGTTACCTGTGGGCACTGTAAAGCTGACTTTCCGCGTCGGCGCCCCAAGGGCCGCAGCGGAAGAGAAATAATACACCACCTGCGCAAGCACTCGCGCCCAGTTGATTGAATTGACCCCGGCCAGTTTCACCCCGTCGCGAAAGTCAAAATCGTTAAACATGTCTTTTAGACGCGCTTGGCAGTCGTCGAAATCACCATCCATGGCAAGGGCATGCACATTGGATTCGGTTGGTGTTGTCATTTGACGGCGTTGCACTTCGCTGATGCGGCCATGCGGATACAGAATAAAGACATCGACGTTCTCAAGCCCGCGGAACGCTTCGATCGCGGCCGATCCGGTATCGCCCGATGTGGCACCGACAATCGTCACCCGCTCGCCCCGTCGCGCAAGTGCGGTTTGGAACAATTGGCCAATCAGTTGCATCGCAAAATCTTTGAACGCCAAGGTCGGACCATGAAACAGTTCAAGCAAAAAGTGCCCTTGATCCAACTGCACCAGAGGCGCGCGCGCCGCATGACCAAACCCCGCATAAGCGCGATTGATGCAACCACGAAATTCCGCGTCTGAAAACGTGTCACCCACAAAAGGGCGCATGACCGTATAGGCGATCTCTTCGTAAGGCTGACCGGCCATTGCAGCGATCGTATGCGCATCAATCTGAGGGATGGTTTCAGGCACATACAAGCCGCCGTCACGGGCAAGGCCAGTCAGCATCGTGTCTTCGAAAGTCAATGCGGGGGCCTGACCACGGGTCGAGATATAGCGCATGTTGCGTCAGCCTTTCTTGGCGCGGGGGCGCCACAGGAAATAGAATGTCATGCCAGCCCATATGGCGGCCAATGAAAACCAGGTGATGGCGTATTGCAGGTGATCGTTGGAAATGCCAGCCGTGTCTACGGGCCAAGGCGTGACACCAAGATCCGATTGCGGCCCGTCCCGCAACACCACAAGTATGGGATCAGTGCCTAGATGATCTGCCATCGCAGGCACGTCGCGGGCGAACCAAATGTTTTTTTCGATGTCCGGCGCGGGGGTGAACCCGTCGGCTTCAATCGGATTATCCAGATTGCCGATCAAGTCCATTTCCTCGCGCGGCGGTTCTGCCACTTCGACCCCAACGGGTTGCCAGCCTGTGTCGATTAAGATGCGTCTTCCGGCCAACGTTTCGAACGGGCGGATGATGCGATAGGCCGCGCCAGTTGTCTTGCGCGAGGCAAGCATGCGGATGTGACCCGGGTCAAACTTGCCAGTGATGGCCACCGGGGCATAACGGCGAAATTGCGGTTCCAGCGCGTCGGATAACGCGACAGGGTCCGCGCCGATTTGAGCTTCGATATTACCCAGCAGGTCTTGTTTCCACGTCAAACGTTGCACCTGCCATGTGCCCAAGGCCAGCAGGATCGCCGTGCCAATTAACCCGAATGTCAAAAGAAACCAGAGGCGCCGCATCGGCTGAATGTCCCCGTTTAACGTGAAAAGCGCGCGGAACCCGCGCGCTTTGATCTTTGGTGCAAGGAGCGCCGTTTAATGCGCGCCGGGCATCTGCGCTACACCCCAGATGTAGACGGCAAAGAAAAGGAACAGCCAGACCACATCAACAAAGTGCCAGTACCAAGCCGCGGCTTCAAACCCGATGTGACGTTCGGCGGTGAAGTCACCCTTGATTGTGCGAATGAGGCAGACAAACAAAAAGATCGTACCGATGATAACGTGTACGCCGTGGAAACCCGTCGCCATGAAGAATGCGGAATAGAACGTATCACCGCCAAATTCCCACCCCTGATACAGCAGGTAAGAATATTCGTAAGCTTGGAAGAACGTGAAGAGCAGACCAAGAACCACTGAGATTGCCAGACCGTTGATAACATCTTTGCGCTGCCCGCCATGCACCAAAGCATGGTGCGCCCAAGTGACCGCACACCCAGACAGCAGCAAGATCAACGTGTTGATCAGCGGCAAGTGGAACGCATCCACATGGTAGATTTCAGGGCGGACATATGTCGTTCCGAAATATTCGCTCATCGGGTAAATGCCATCCTTGAAGAACGCCCAGAACCACGCGGCAAAGAACATCACTTCGGATGTGATAAACAGAATAAACCCATAACGCAGACCAATGCTGACGACCGGCGTGTGATCGCCAACCTTGCTTTCGGCCACCACATCCGACCACCAGCCGAACATAACATAAAGCACCCCGACAAAGCCCATCAGGAACATCCAAGGTCCCGTCAGCTCGATCGATTTGAACATGATGGTCACCCCACCAGACATCCAAACCACGCCGCCAAACAGCATGGTAAAGCCCGCTAGCGCGCCCAGAAGTGGCCAAGTCGATGGCGACAGAATGTGATAGTCGTGGTCTTTTACGTGGGCCATTTGGTGACGTCCCTTAGTTCAGGTTTGTATCGTTAACCGTATCGAGGGCTGCATAGCCTTCGGGCAGGTCGATTTGGTAAAATGTATAGCTGAGCGTGATCGAGTGCACGTATTTTGCGTCTCGGTCCGTGACTATTTCTGGATCAACATAGAAAGTCACAGGCATCTGAACGCGTTCGCCCGGTGCCAGCACTTGTTCTTCAAAGCAGAAACAGTCGATTTTGCTGAAGAACCCGCCCGCTTCATAGGGGGCAACATTATAGCTGGCAGAGCCTGCAATGGGTCGATCTGTTGGGTTATAGGCCTCGTAGAAGGCCAAACCGGTTTCGCCGATCCGCAATTCCATTTCGCGCACCACGGGCTTGAATTCCCATGGCATGCCGCGTTCTTGGGACGCGTCGAAGCGAATTTTGATCGTCTGATCTAGAATTTCATCACTGGCCACTTCGCTGATGCCCGGCGTACCACCAAAGCCTGTGACCCGGCAAAACCAGTCATAAAACGGCACTGATGCCCACGCCAGTCCGCCCATCACAACCACAAGGCTGACAGTCTGCGTGACAGTTTTTGCGGGTCCGGACATCGCCATTACTGGCTCTCCTCGGCGCGGGGCAATTCGAATTCACCACCGGTGATTTTCACAAATGTCAGCGCCAATACCAGCACAACAAAAGAGGCCAGCATCAGGCCCACCCCCATGTTGCGGCCTTTGCGGCGTTGGTGAATTTCATGTTCAGCGCGAATGCTCATGCCCAAATCCCCCATGCGGCGGGCAACAAAGCCTCGGCCAATATCGCACCGAAGTGCAGGAACAAGTACCACAAAGACAGCCGGAAAAAGGACTTCTCGACCTTATATTCGTCAGCTTCGGCTTGCGCCTCTTCGCGTTTCCAGATGTCGTATGCGCCTTTAAGGAACAGCGCATTCAGAACCAGCGCAATGACCAAATAGACTGGGCCGCCAATGCTGGTGAATGCCGTTCCCACAGCAAGCAAAGCCAAAGGTACAGTATATGCAAGGATATGTTTGCGCGTCGACGTGCGCCCGTGGGTGACCGTCAACATCGGCACGCCTGCATCGTGGTAATCGGCCTTCATAAACAGGGCCAGCGCCCAGAAGTGCGGCGGAGTCCACATAAAGATCAGCGCAAACATCAACCACGGCTCAAGCGCCATAGAACCCGTGGCAACCGCCCAACCGATCACCGGAGGGAAGGCACCAGCAGCACCACCAATAACGATGTTCTGCGGCGTCGAACGTTTCAGCCACATGGAATAGATCACAACGTAGAAAAAAATCGTAAACGCCAGCAGGCCCGCGGCCAAAAGGTTCGCGCTTAGCGCCAGCATGATCACCGCCATGCCTGACAGGGCAAAGCCCAGCACTTTGGCCTCGTCTGCGGTCACCTTACCTGCGGGGATCGGGCGCTTGGCGGTGCGATGCATGATGCCATCGATGTCAGCATCCCACCACATGTTCAGCGCCCCAGACGCCCCTGCCCCGATCGCGACAAATAGGATCGACGCGAATGCGATGACAGGGTGCACGCCGATGGGTGCAGCCAGCAAACCTACCACGGCAGTGAATACCACCAGCTGCATGACACGCGGCTTCATCAGGGCGAAATAATCACCCAATGAAGCCTCGGCCTCATGCGTTTGGTTTTGATAGCTGACGTCGGTCATCAAAGCCCCTGCCGTTTGGTTAGATCGTAAGGCGGAGGTGTCCTCCGCCCTACCAGATTAGTTAGAAGCGACAGTCAAAGGAGCAGTCGTGCCTGCAAATTCTTCTTTAGCCTCAACAAGCCATGCGTCGTATGCTTCTTGGCTCACCACTTTTACGGTGATGGGCATGTAAGCGTGGGCAATGCCACACAGCTCAGAACACTGACCAAAATAAATGCCTTCTTTTTCGGCCTCGAACCACAGCTCGGTCAAACGACCCGGAACTGCATCTTGCTTCACACCAAAGGCAGGCACAGTCCAAGCATGGATCACGTCCGCGCCTGTCACCTGAACAACAACGGTCTTGTTTACAGGGATCACGACAGCGTTGTCAGTGGCCAAAAGGAAGTCTTCACGGCTGTAACCTGCGTCAACCAGTGCTTTTTCCACACCTGGCGTCAAAGCATTCACAAAATCCTCGTCCGAATCCAATGGCGTCGTGGCGGCGGACCCGATCATGTAGGAATCAAATTCAATCCCTTCATCCACATATTCATAACCCCAGAACCACTGGTATCCTGTCGCCTTAATCGTAACGTCGGCTTCGGGAATTTCCTGTTGGTGGAACAGAGTTGGCAGCGAAAACGCACCAATGAACACCAAAATCAGAACCGGAATGATGGTCCACGCGATTTCGACAGTCGTATGGTGCGTGAAGGTCGCAGGCTCGGGGTTGCGCTTGCGGTTGTAGCGGATGACGACCCACGCCAGCAGGCCCGTTACAAACAAAGTAATCAGCGTAATGATGATCAACATCATCCCATCAAGCCACTGAAGGCGGCGCGCAACTTCGGTCGCGGCAGGCTGAAAGCCCGTGGCGCCGTTAACCGGGCGCCCGATCACTTCAAGCCCGTCTTGGGCCCATGCTGGAACAGCGGCAAGGGCAGCAGCAGCGCCCGAAATCGAGAAAAGCGTTTTCATTATGTCGTCCTGATCTTGTTGGATCATTGATCTGCGTAGAAAGGCCGCGCACTGCTGCCCGTTGTATTGTCTCGTGCTTACAATCATATCTTGAACGCAAGATAAAGACTTAAGGGGCGCGTCAAACGGACGCTTCACCCCCAAAAACGAACAGGAGCCTACCATGACCGACGCCCCCTTCGCCCCGCTGGACACCAGCGTGGACCGCGACACCGCCCTTGACGTGTTGCGCGCTGCAACTGCCGGGGCCGATGATGGAGAACTGTTTTTCGAACAACGCCGCTCTGAAGCCTTGGTTTATGACGATGGACGCCTGAAAACTGCAAGCTATGACGCCTCAACAGGCTTTGGCCTGCGCGCTGTGCGCGGCGAAGTGGCGGGGTATGCGCATTCCACCGAGATCAGCGAATCTGCGTTGCGCCGTGCCGCCGAAACCGCGCGATTGGCCGTGGGCGACGGCGGAGGCACCTTGGCAGATGCGCCCCAAGCCACCAACCAACAGCTTTATACCGACAACGATCCCATCGCAGGGGCCAGTTTTCCGGTCAAGCTTGAAACACTGAAAGAAGTCGACGCCTTCCTGCGCGATCTTGATTCGCGAGTTGTGCAAGTCTCGGCTTCGCTTGCGGCGTCCTTGCAAGAGATCGAAATCCTGCGCCCCGACGGGCATTCTGTGCGCGATGTGCGTCCGATGAGCCGCCTTAACATCTCGGTCATCGTCGAACAGAATGGGCGGCGCGAAAGTGGAAGCGCGGGTGGCGGCGGACGTGTTGGCCTTGATGGGCTGATTGATCGCGCCGACTGGCAGGCCAAGGCGCGCGAAGCGTTGCGCGTGGCTGTTGTGAACCTTGATGCGGTCCCGGCACCTGCAGGCGTGATGGATGTGGTGCTTGGCCCCGGTTGGCCTGGTATTTTGTTACACGAAGCCATCGGCCATGGCCTTGAGGGCGACTTTAATCGCAAAGGCAGTTCGGCCTTTGCTGGGCTTATGGGGCAGCAAATCGCAGCGCGCGGCGTGACCGTGCTGGATGACGGCACAATCCCGGATCGTCGAGGCTCCATCACAGTGGATGACGAAGGCACACCCAGCGCCAAGAACGTCCTGATCGAAGACGGCGTATTGGTCGGCTACATGCAAGACCGTCAAAACGCACGGTTGATGGGCGTCAAAGCGACCGGCAATGGGCGGCGCGAAAGCTATGCGCACACGCCGATGCCACGCATGACCAACACCTACATGTTGGGCGGAGACGTCGCGCCCGGCGACATCGTCGCTGACCTAAAGGACGGTATTTATGCCGTCGGTTTTGGCGGCGGACAGGTGGATATTACCAATGGTAAGTTCGTGTTTTCCTGTACCGAAGCTTATCGCGTCGAAAATGGCCGTGTCGGAGCGCCTGTCAAAGGGGCCACTCTTATCGGTGATGGCGCAACGGCGCTGAAACACATCCGGGCGATCGGAAACGATATGGCGTTGGATCCCGGTATGGGAAATTGCGGCAAGGCCGGGCAATGGGTGCCTGTTGGAGTCGGACAACCGACTTTGATGATTGGCGGGCTCACGGTGGGCGGCTCTGCCTCCTAGATACAGCTTCGGGTTAGATTCGGCACTCAAACCAAAAAGACAGGCGCGCGCGGGATACCCCCCTCGCGCGTCTTCGCTATTTGGGGGGAGGCTTAACGCAAACACCTGTTCCCCTTTCGTTTCAATCCACGTAATTTGAAACAAAAAATGGCGTCTTTTCAGAAGCTAACAAGTTCGCATTGCATTGGAACTCGCGCGTTCATGCGTTGTTAACCTTGCCGAATCTATAACAAGTCAAGCAACGGACGGAGCCACGGATGACTGAAAAGGATACCCATCCTTCTTCCACTCACCCCCCACTCCCACCCACCTCGGAAGATGACCGTTTTGCGTGTCTCCGTCTGTTGCGTTCTCGCCGGGTTGGCATATCGACGTATCAACGTTTGCTAATTGAACACGGCACTGCGCAAAACGCGCTGGCCGCGCTACCAGAGGTAGCGCGTGCCGCCGGCGTTTCACGCTATGAGATTTGCCCCGAAGGTGTGATCCACGCAGAACTCAAGGCAGGCCGCCTTGCGAGCGCACGATTGATTGCGCAAGGCACACCAGATTATCCCGCGCCGTTAAACGACCTGCCCGACGCCCCGCCCTTTCTTTGGGTGATCGGTGACACGTCATTGTTACACAAACCCGCCATCGCGCTTGTGGGGGCACGAAATGCGTCTTCACTTGGAACACGCATGGCACGCGGACTGGCGCGCGATTTGGGAAACGCGGGTTACACCGTGGTGTCCGGACTGGCACGCGGCGTTGATGCGGCAGCGCACCTTGCCGCTTTGGACACAGGAACAATTGCGGTGCAAGCTGGCGGAGTTGATACTATATACCCGGCCGAAAATACCGAATTGGCACTTAACATCGCCAAACAAGGCCTAAGGTTGAGCGAACAGCCCATGGGCTTGCAACCTATGGCGCGCCATTTTCCTGCGCGCAATCGCCTGATCTCTGGATTGGCACAGGCAACTGTGGTGGTCGAAGCGGCGGCAAAGTCAGGCAGTTTAATCACAGCGCGCGACGCACTTGATTTAGGGCGTGATGTGTTGGCCGTGCCCGGGCATCCGATGGATGCACGTGCGTCGGGCTGCAACATGTTGATCCGCGATGGTGCTGTGCTGGTGCGCAATTCTGCTGACGTTATTGAAGCCATCGCACCATTTGTACCGCGCGCGCCCGAATTGCCATTGACCGCCCCCCCGGTCCCACCGCCTGATCGACGCAGTTTGCGCGAAACCGCAGACCTTCATGGACAGATCCTGAACCGCCTTGGTCCCGCCCCTTTGCCCGAGGATCAGCTGATCCGCGATCTTGATGCACCATCCGAATCCGTGATGCCCTTACTTGTCGAACTAGAACTCGAAGGAAGCATTAATCGCGGCCCCGGCGGCTTGCTGACCCGCGCCAGTTAGGCGCACCATTATGGCGTCGGTTGACATTCCCCCCTTGCGCCCCAATCTGTGCACCGCCATAGAGCACGCAATTTTTCCGTTATAAGGTTGATCCGTTAGATGCCTGTCGTCGTTGTCGAATCCCCCGCTAAAGCTAAGACAATCAACAAATATTTGGGGAATGATTATACCGTTTTAGCCAGCTACGGCCACGTGCGCGACCTGCCGCCCAAAGACGGTTCGGTCGACCCCGACAACGGATTCGAGATGTTGTGGGAGGTCGCAAGCTCCAGCAAAAAGCACATGAAGGCGATTGCAGACGCGCTAAAAGAAGACAACGCACTGATCCTCGCGACTGACCCCGACCGCGAAGGCGAAGCGATCAGTTGGCACCTACAAGAGGCGCTGACGGCCCGCAAATCGATCAAAAAAGACACCCCCGTCAGCCGCGTCACCTTTAACGCCATCACCAAATCAGCCGTGACCGAAGCCATGGCAAACGCGCGCCAAGTCGATATGCCCTTGGTTGAGGCCTATCTGGCCCGCCGCGCGTTGGATTATTTGGTCGGCTTCAACCTGTCGCCAGTCCTATGGCGCAAATTACCCGGTGCAAAATCCGCCGGCCGCGTGCAATCGGTTTGCCTGCGCATTCTGACCGAACGCGAAATGGAAATCGAAGCGTTCCGCAACCGCGAATATTGGTCAGTCAAAGCCGTGCTCGCCTCCCCCCGTGGGCAAGAATACGAAGCACGCCTTGTCAGCCTTGCAGGCAAGAAGCTGGACAAATACGACCTCGAAAATCAAACGCAGGCTGAAATGGCCGAACAAGCCATCACCAGCCGCGACCTGAAAGTCCAGTCGGTCGAGGCCAAGCCCGCCTCTCGCAACCCGTCGGCGCCATTTATGACCTCGACCCTGCAACAAGAGGCCAGCCGCAAGTTTGGCATGGGCGCGCGTGCCGCCATGAGCACGGCGCAGCGGCTTTATGAAGCGGGCTACATTACTTATATGCGGACCGACGGCATCGATATGGCCCCCGAGGCCGTCGCGGCCGCCCGTGATGCGATCAAAGGGTTTTATGGTGCGGACTATGTGCCCGCCAAGCCGCGCATCTATAAAAACAAAGCCAAAAACGCGCAGGAAGCCCACGAATGTGTGCGCCCAACCGACATGACCATCAAACCAGATGATCTGCCTGTCACGGATGTTGACCAGCGCAAGCTGTATGATTTGATTTGGAAACGCACACTGGCAAGCCAGATGGAAGGCGCACGTTTAGAACGCACAACGGTCGAAATCGGCAGCGAAGATGGCCAAGTGACCCTGCGCGCCAGTGGCCAGGTTGTCTTGTTCGACGGTTTCCTCAAGATCTATGAAGAAGGTCGCGACGATGTTGTGGTCGATGACGACGACAAACGCCTGCCGCAATTGAGCCAAGGCGAACCGGCCGACAAACGCATTGTTAAACCTGAACAACACTTTACCCAGCCGCCCCCGCGCTACACCGAAGCGACGTTGGTGAAGCGTATGGAAGAGCTGGGCATTGGCCGCCCCTCGACCTATGCCAGCATCGTGACCACTATTCAGGACCGCGAATATGTGCGCAAAGACCGCAACCGTCTGATTCCCGAAGACAAAGGG
>NZ_JBDVGB010000016.1:0-126625 GCF_039940735.1 Tateyamaria sp. | reverse complement strand
ACGCCGCACCCCTGCCCGGTCTCCTGTTCCAACTCTTTATACAGACCCATCGTATAATGCTGAATACGGCTGATGTTGGTGCTGTCGTGCAGGCCATGAATGTTTGCAGCGGCATGCCACGTGCTGCCGCTGGTCAACTCGTCACGTTCAAGCAACACAACGTCATTCCACCCAAGCTTGGTCAAATGATACAGAATGGAACAACCAATAACGCCGCCGCCAATAACAACCGCCTGTGCGTGGGTGCGCATATAAAAGCCCCTGCTGAGTTAATCGATGTCCATACTGCGCACACTACGTGCGACATGATTGCCCGGACACGACACAGAACGTCGCTGACAAACAAAGCCCACGCCACATCACGCCTAAATCCACACTCCTTTTGCGACAACATATGTCGTACATGGCATCCCTCAGCTTCATCTTGCTGAATAAACTCTCCCCGAAGGGCCGACTGGCCACACGAAGCAAAGGTTAATTTCCATGAAAACCACCACCCGCGTTGTAGTGATTGGCGGCGGCGTTGTTGGCGCATCCGTTCTGTACCATCTGACAAAACTTGGGTGGTCCGACGTCATGCTGCTGGAACGATCAGAACTGACCTCGGGATCCACATGGCACGCAGCGGGCGGGTTTCACACGCTGAACGGTGATACGAACATGGCTGCCCTTCAGGGCTACACAATCCGACTTTACAAAGAACTCGAGGACATTACCGGCATGTCCTGTGGGCTGCACCACGTGGGTGGCATCACCTTGGCCGACAACCGCGACCGCTTTGATATGCTGCTCGCCGAACGCGCAAAGCACCGGTTCATGGGATTAGAGACTGAAATCGTCACCCCGGACGAGATCAAAAAAATTGCGCCCATCACCAACACCGACGGCATCATCGGCGCGCTTTATGACCCGCTTGATGGACACCTCGATCCCTCTGGCACCACCCACGCCTATGCCAAGGCAGCGCGCATGGGCGGGGCGACGATAGAAACGCATACGATGGTGGTTGAAACCAATCAACGCCCCGATGGCACATGGGATGTGGTCACAGACAAAGGCACAATCCACGCCGAACATGTGGTCAACGCAGGTGGTCTTTGGGCGCGCGAAGTCGGGGCGATGGCCGGCGTTTACTTTCCTCTGCATCCGATGGAACACCAATACATCGTCACCGACGACATCGCGCAAATTTACGAACGTGACGCAGAACACCCCCATGTGATGGACCCCGCCGGCGAAAGCTATCTGCGCCAAGAAGGGCGCGGGCTGTGCATTGGGTTTTACGAACAACACGCGCGTCCTTGGGCCGTTGACGGCACCCCGTGGAGTTTTGGACACGAATTGCTGCCCGATGATTTTGACAAGATCGAAGACAGCATTGCCTTTGCTTACAAACGCTTTCCTGTGCTGGAAACGGCAGGCATCAAGTCCGTCATCCATGGCCCTTTTACCTTTGCGCCGGATGGCAACCCGCTGGTTGGCCCCGTGCTGGGCATGCGCAACTATTGGTCCGCGTGCGGCGTCATGGCGGGCTTTTCCCAAGGCGGCGGCGTGGGTCTAATGCTGGCGCAGTGGATGATCGAAGGTGAACCCGAACGGGACGTGATGGCCATGGATGTGGCCCGCTTTGGCGATTGGATCACACCGGGCTACACCCGCCCCAAAGTGATCGAAAACTATCAAAAGCGGTTCTCCGTATCCTACCCGAACGAAGAACTGCCCGCCGCGCGCCCGCATCGCACCACGCCGATGTATGATATCTTTTCAGGCATGGGCGCCGTCTGGGGTCAACAATTTGGGCTAGAGGTCGCGAATTACTTTGCCACCGGCGATGAACCTACCTTTGAAACCCCGTCATTTCGCCGCTCGGACGCCTTTGCCGCCACTGCGCGCGAAGTCACCGCCGTGCGCACAGGCGTCGGTATCAATGAGGTGCATAACTTTGGCAAATATACCGTAAGCGGGCCGAATGCGCGGGCTTGGCTTGATCGGATCATGGCCGGACGTGTGCCGCAACCGGGCCGTGTGTCACTGACACCTATGTTAAGTGCTGCGGGCAAGCTCATCGGTGATTTCACCATGTCTTGCTTGGATGAACATCGTTTTCAACTGACGGCGTCCTACGGGTCGCAGGCGTATCACATGCGCCATTTCATGTTACATGAAGAAGACGGCGTAACTGTTGGAAATATAAGTGATAAACGAAATGGATTTCAACTGGCGGGGCCAAAGTCGCGCGACGTGCTGGCCGCCTGCACCCGTACTGATATCTCGGATATGCGGTTTTTGGACGTGCGCCAAATGACAGTGGGTCAAACGGCGTGCACCGTGCAACGCGTCAGCTATACTGGTGATCTCG
The DNA here is from genome assembly GCF_039940735.1 of Tateyamaria sp. Taxonomy (GTDB): domain Bacteria; phylum Pseudomonadota; class Alphaproteobacteria; order Rhodobacterales; family Rhodobacteraceae; genus Tateyamaria. Next base: position 124,266 of record NZ_JBDVGB010000016.1, on the reverse strand, counting down.
GGTTTGAGGTTTACTGCGATCCCATGGATCAACGCGCGCTGTGGAACAGTCTGTGGACGGCAGGACAAAGCCACGCAATCACGCCCTTTGGCATGCGCGCCATGATGTCGTTGCGGTTGGACAAGTTCTTTGGGTCTTGGATGGCGGAATTTTCACCAGATTACACCGCGGCTGAAACCGGTTTGGATCGGTTCATTTCCTGGAAAAAGAACACGGTCTTTATTGGGCGGACAGCGGCTGAAGCTGAACGCGCCACGGGCACGGGCCGCAAGCTGTGTGCCTTTATCGTCGATGCCGATGATGCGGATGTGCAGGGGTATGAACCAATCTGGCTGGACGGCGCTGTTGTCGGCTTTTGCACATCCGGTGGATATTCGCACCATGCGCAGTTGTCTGTCGCGCAGGGATTTCTGCCCACTCAAAGCATCAAAGATGGATTAGAGGTTCAAATCGAAATTCTGGGGCAAATGCGCCCTGCCCGCCTTGTGACCACGCCACTTTTTGATGTGGATGGCGCGCGGATGCGCGGGTGATATACTTGCCCACATGATGCCTGTTTTGATCCTTGCTGCTGGTGCGTCGTCCCGTATGCGCGGGCGCGATAAGCTGAGCATTGCGATCGACGGCGTTCCACTGCTGCGCCGTCAGGCGAAAATGGCGTTGCACGTCAGCACAGATGTCCGCATCGCCCTGCCGCCGCGCCCCCATCCACGCTATGACTTGGTTCAGGATCTGGCCGTAGATTGTATCGAGGTCACCGACGCCGCCGAAGGCATGGGCGCCAGCCTGCGCGCCCTGTTTGCGACGCTTGAAAGTGACGTTAGTGCTGCGTTGATTTTGTTGGGCGACCTGCCCGATGTAGATGCCGATGATTTGCGTAACTTGATGACGGCGATGCACACACACCCAAACGCATTGATTTGGCGCTGCGCCACACCATCAGGCAAGGCAGGTCATCCAATGGTCGTCGCCCGTGACGTTTTTGACGATTTCAAAGCGCTTTCAGGTGACAGCGGCGGTCAAGCGATCCTCAAGGCGGCGGGCGACGCGTTGCACCTTGTGCCCTTAAAAGACGAACGGGCGCGCCGAGATCTCGACACGCCCGAAGACTGGGCCGCTTGGGAAGCCGCCCGAAAAAAACCGCTTACTTGATCTGGTCCACGATAATTTGCGCTTCGTGTTTTTTCAGCGACAAGCGCGCGGACCCATAGGCATCAAGACCCGCAATAGTTTTCAGTTCTGGGAACAAATCCAACACCTCAGTGCGCTGTTCGGCACCGATACCGCGCAGGCTGTGATCGCCCGGCTGGAAGGTTTCGGACCATGCACCGTCAGCCAGAACCACTTCGTGGTGATCAAACAACAGGTGGATGTAGCTTACAGCCCCAGTGCGAACCGCGTCCACACCGTCAAGGCCGGTCAGATGCTTGGCCGCGACCAGCACTTCGCGTTCGTCAAACATCACCGCCGCCACATCAGAGGTGACCAGCATACGGTGCTGCGGAGACACCAGCATATCACGTTCAGGCAAACCATTGCCCAATGCGCCCTGTCGGATCAGGATCGGTTGGTAGTCACTATTGGCAAGCATTTCCTGTGGGGTCAGGTCACGACGCCCCACCCAACGCAGAGTTTGCGCGCCATTGTCGCGGGTGAAAACCTTGTCACCCACCTTCAGGTTCTCGACTGCCACTTCGCCCTTTTGGGTCGCGATGCGGCTGCCGGGTGTAAAGCAGATGATGATGTTTTCAATTTCAGAATAGGTCACGCGGCGGGCAACGTTGCCGTTGCTGTCAAGCAGCTCGATCGTGCCCGATTCCGCTCCGGTCTCGAAGAGGTTGGCGTCAACACCGCGCAGGTCGATCGCGTCTACATCCAAGCCATCCGCATCTTCGCCACCAACGATGTTATGATTGCCGATGCCGTCAAAGTTAAATAGGTCAGAGCCTGCACCGCCTTCAGCCCGGTCATTGTCGGGGCCAACGGTGATTGTGTCATTGCCGTCGCCACCAAAAAGCTGGTCGTCACCCTGATCACCCGAGATAACATCGTCGCCGTCGCCACCTTCAATACGGTCGTTACCCTGACCGCCCAAGAGCACGTCGTCGCCAGCGCCACCTTCTAGATTATCTTGACCATCACCAGCATCAATCGTGTCGTTTCCCGTGCCGCCAGACAAGGTGTCGTTGCCGCCACCGCCTGACAGGCTGTCGTCGCCACCTTCACCAGAGATCAGATCCTGACCATTGAAGCCATTGATCGTATCGTTCTCGTCGGTCCCTGGCAGGGTATCGTTATTGGACGTTCCATTGATAATCGACATTTTAACAGCCTCCTTAAGGATGGCTTATGGTGAAGTCGTGTCATGCCATTCCCTTATGAAACAACACTACTGAGACAGGATTAATTCAAATCTATTGAGAATTTAGGGGGGAAATCTCAAAAAGGGTAAACCTGACCGCATCATGGCGCTTTTATGCTGCAATGCGGCAAAATTAATGTTCGCACAGGAAACAGTGCCCAATACGTCCTCTCATTAAACACAGAAAACGGTGCAGCCCCCTGCACCGTTTTCTACGTCCCCCGCGAATCATCGCGAGGAATGCTGCATGTATGTCGTGTCTTTAGTGGGGCCCGAAGCCTTACTGCGTGAGCAGCTTGGCTTCGTGCTTTTTCAGGCTGCGGCGTGCCGCTGTATAGGCTTCGACCCCGGTTTCTGTTTCCAGTTCTGGGAACAGTTCCATGATCTCTGCGCGCTGCGCATCACCCATCGACGCCAATGTCTGATCACCAGGCTGGAAGCTTTCGGTCCATGCACCATCCGACAGGATGACTTCGTGCTGGTCGAACATCACGTGGATATATGTCGTTCCCGACACTTCTACCACGTCGATGCCTTCCATGTCCGTCAGGTGCTTGGCAGCAACCAGAACTTCGGCTTCATCGAAGTACAACGCCGTCTTGTCACTGGCCATCAGGACCCGGTGCTGAGGCGACACAAGCATGTCACGCTCTGGCAGACCTTTGCCCAAGGCACCCTGACGGATCAGGACGGGACGCAGGTGCTCTGCCGCTGCCAGTTCTTGGCCAGACATCTTGCGTTTGCCAATCCAGCGGATTTCCTGGATGCCGTTGTCGCGGGTGATGACCCGGTCTCCGACGTTCAGGTCCTCTACACGGCGCTCACCCTGCGGTGTTGCCACCATGGTGCCCGGCGTGAAGCAAGGGATGACGTTCTCGATGTTCGAGAAGGTCAACGACCCTGCGGCGTCGCCGTTGGTGTCGAAGTAGTTGACCACACCATTTTCAGGGTTCGTTGGATCGAACACAATGTTCAGCGATCCACCACCTGGTGCCGATCCGGTCAGATCGAGCGTATCGAAGTCGTCACCGCCTTCGTTACCGTCGACAACTTCGCCAGCATTGACGTTGATGAACGTGTCACGGTCATCACCACCGGACAGATCGTCATTGCCGCCGTTGCCGCCGTCGATGGTATCGTTGCCGTCACCGCCATCGATCACATCGTCGCCCGTCGCACCAAGGATAGAGTCATCCCCAGCATCGCCGTTCAGCGTGTCATCGCCTGTGCCGCCGTCAATGAAGTCATTGCCTTCACCACCGTTGATCACATCCGCGCCGTTGTCGCCAAGGATCGTATCGTCACCAGCGCCACCGCTCAGAACGTCCGCGTTGCGGCCGCCATCGATGAAGTCCTGACCGTCGCCACCTTCAATGGTGTCGTTGCCTTGACCACCCAGCAAGCTGTCGTCGCCGATTCCGCCGTCGATGAAGTCATTGTCGATTTCACCGTCGATGGTGTCTTGACCCGCGCCGCCCAGAAGGACGTCGTCGTCATCGGCACCAAAGATCAGATCGTCGCCTTCGCCACCATCAACCGTGTCGCGACCGTTGTCGGGACGTGGGTCACCTGGGAACAACGGGTTCGATCCGTCGTCTTCGATATTGAGTTGGTCAAGACCCAGATCGGGGTCGTTGCCCGCAAAGATAGTGTCGTTGCCAAGACCTGCGTCAATCGAGTCGTTGCCTTCGCCACCGACGATACGGTCAGAACCGTCATCGCCTGTGATGGAGTCATCGTCGATCCCGCCATCGATAACATCGTTGCCGTCGCCGCCGATGATTGTATCAGCGTCGTCACCAGTCGAGATGGTGTCGTCACCCGCACCACCATCAACAAAGTCAAGGTCGTTGTCAGGGTTTTCATCCGCAGCAAAGCCGAATGGGAAACCCGGAACCGGCGTGCCATCGTCATTGGGGAAGCCCAAATCAGGCGCAAGATCATCGTTACCGGTGTCGATCACGTCGTTACCGTCGCCGCCGATCACCTCATCGCTACCGTCGCCGGTATTGATCACATCATCGCTGCTACCGCCGTCAACTGTATCGTCACCTGCGCCGCCGTTGATGGTGTCTTCTCCATCTTCGCCGCGCAGAATATCGTCACCTGTGCCGCCATGGATCTGATCGTCGCCCGTGCCGCCAAAGACGTCATCGTCGCCTTCGCCTGCAATGACAGTATCATTTCCACCGCCAGCTTCGATGATGTCATCGTTGGGGCCTTCGCCCGGCAGGATTTCATCATTGTTGTCGACCATGTCACCTTCTGGATCGTCATCGAAGCTGTCGTCGATCAGGTCATCGCCATCTGTGCCTTCCACGATGCCGTCAAGCGGTTGCTCTTCGACTGTGATGGTCCAGACTGCTGTGTCTTCGCCGCCGTTGCCATCAGAGATGGTGTAGGTGACTTCAGCGTCGCCTTCGAAACCCGGTGTGGGTGTAAAGGTCAGTTCGTCACCATTGATTTCGACCGTGCCATCAGGCGAGGACGCATCAGTGATCGTCAGATCATCGCCGTCCACATCTGTATCGTTGGCCACCACATCGAAGGTCACTGCTTCGTTGAATGGTGTGGTCGAGGCATCGTCGTTGGCAACCGGTTCGTCGTTCACTGGTGTGACGTCGATGGTGTGGATTGCAGTGTCGGTGCCGCCGTTGCTGTCAGAGATTTCGTAGCTGATCGTTGCTTCGCCGTTGAAGTTCTCTGCAGGCGTAAACGTGACCGTACCGTCGCCGTTGTCGACAAGCGTACCCTCAGATGGGTCAACAACTGCGTTGATCACCGTCAAATCGTCGCCGTCTGCGTCCGTGTCATTGGCCAACAGATCAACCGTGACAGACGTATCTTCGTCTGTAACGTCGCTGTCGTCCTCTGCAACTGGACCGTCGTTGACCGCGCCAACAGATACAACCGCTTGGCCCTCATCCGATCCACCTTGGCCGTCTTCGACCGTGTAGGTGATCGTGGCTGGACCGTTGAAGTTTGGTGCCGGGGTGAAGGTCACTGTACCGTCGCCGTTGTCGACAACTGTACCCTCGGATGGGTCAACAGACACTGCTGTGACGGTCAAAGGATCGCCGTCAACATCCGTGTCGTTGCCGATCAGATCGACCACAACCGGCTCGTCTTCGTCCGTTGTGTCAAGATCATCAACCGCAACCGGGTCGTCGTTCACTGGCGTCACTGTCACGATGACTTCGCCGATGTCCGCGCCGCCTTCGGTGTCTTCGATACCGTAGGTGATTGTCGCTTCACCGTTGAAGTTCTCAGCTGGTGTGAACAACAGTTCGCCGTCCACAACTTCAACCGTGCCTTGCTCGGCTGGAACTGAGGCCACTGTGATGCTCAGCTCGTCGCCTTCAATGTCAAAGTCGTTGTCCAGAACATCGATGGTGATCGGTGTGTCTTCGTCTGTTGTCACCGCGTCATCAACAGCCTGTGGGCCATCATTCACGCCGATAACTTCAACGTTAACAACCGCTTCGCCGCTGTCTTCGCCACCTTGGCCGTCTTGAACCGTATAGGTGATTTCCGCAGGACCGGTGTAGTTCGGTGCTGGCGTGAACGTAACAGTGCCGTCGCCATTGTCGACAACTGTGCCCTGCTCCGCCGGAACCGAGACCGTGCCGATGTTCAATGGATCACCATCAACATCCGTATCGTTGCCGATCAGATCGATGACAACCGGCTCGTCCTCAAAGGTTTCTGCAAGATCATCAACCGCAACTGGCGCGTCGTTCACAGGCGTCACAGTGATCGTGTGGATCGCTGTGTCTGTGCCGCCGTTGCCATCTGTGATCGCATAAGAGATCGTCACTTCGCCGTTGAAGTTTTCAGCCGGGTTGAAGGTAACAGTACCGTCGCCATTGTCGACAAGCGTGCCTTGGTTCTCAGGAACAGTCGCCCCTGTCACCGTCAGCGTATCACCGTCAAGATCCGTGTCATTCGCAAGCAAATCAACCGTGATCGGCGTGTCTTCGTCCGTAACATCACTGTCGTTAACCGCGTCAGGTCCGTCATTCACAGCACCCACGTCGATGGTGTGGATTGCGGTGTCGGTGCCGCCGTTGCTGTCAGAGATTTCGTAGCTGATCGTTGCTTCGCCGTTGAAGTTCTCTGCAGGCGTAAACGTGACCGTACCGTCGCCGTTGTCGACAAGCGTGCCTTGCTCCGCAGGAACCGTGGCTGAGATCACGGTCAGTTCATCGCCGTCAACATCCGTATCGTTCGCCAAAAGATCAACCGTAATGGATGTATCTTCGTCCGTTACGTCCGAGTCATTCACCGCAACTGGGCCGTCGTTCGTACCCGTCACTGTGAACGTGATTGTCGCTGTATCCTGAGCGCCATTCTCGTCTTCGACGGTGTATGTGACTGTCGTGTTGACGGTCTCACCTTCTGCCAAGCTGTCAAAGTCGCCATTGGCATCAAAGAATGTCGCGCCATCATTTGCTACGGTGATAGTACCACCGTTGCTGCCTTCAAGCGAAACAACTTCGCCAGCTGGACCAAACGGATCGTCAAACGTCTCGGTGTCGTCGCCATTGGTGACGTCCACGATACGGATTGTGTCGCCGTCCACATCACTGTCATTTGCCAGCGCAGACAGGTCACGAAGATCGGTATCTACGTCATTCTGAGAGACAACCAAAGCATCGTCTACCGCAACTGGGCCATCGTTGGTGCCCGTCACATAGAAGCGAACCAAGGCCGTATCTTGACCACCGTTCCCGTCGTCAACGGTGTACTGAACAGATGTCAGAGTGGACTCGCCGGGGGCAAGGAAATCGAAATCGTCGTTCGCGGAAAAATCTACCGTGCCGTCCGCGTTAACTGTAAACAGACCACCATTGTCGCCAGCGACTTGACCACCAACACCAGCGGCAGTCCCCCCAACAGCAACAACTGTCAGATCGTCACCGTCTGGGTCACTATCAACGCCTGCACCAGTGTCTTCAGTAATCGCGTTACCATCAACATCGCCGAAGGCTTCATCTTGACTAACGTTGTAAACGTTATTTGTCGCGTCAGGTCCACGATTGATCTCGTCACCGATGATGTTTTCGATTTCGGTAAATACGATCGTTTCACCGGTCGGGTTACCCGCGCCGTCAACAAACACAACTGTACCGTTGGTTCCGTTGCCGTTGCTGTCTTCGGTCACATTATCAAGGAAGAAGGAGCCTTGGCCCGTCAGGTCGAGCGTATCGTTATCGGTGTTCAAAGCAGGGTTGGTATTGAAACCACCCGAACCACCGTCAACCACATCACCAGCGCCACCAACAATGGTATCCGCGTCAGCGCCACCATCAATGGTGTCTACGCCCTCGCCACCAACGAGAAGGTCGTTGCCCTCGTTGCCGTTGAGCATGTCGTTGCCGTCTTCGCCAAACAGCTGGTCGTCACCGGTTCCGCCGTGAATCCAGTCATAGGAGTCACCGCCAAGCAGCGTATCGTTGCCCGCGTCACCGAAGAGTTCGTCATGGGCATCGCCACTGTCGAGAAAGTCGTTGCCGTCGCCGCCACGAATGACGTCAACGCCGCCTTCGCCAAAGATGCTATCGTCGCCGTCACCACCATTCAGACGTTCGACGCCCGCATTGTTGCCGCCAAAGATCGTGTCATTGCCGCCATCGCCGTCGATTGAGTCCCGGCCTTCGCCGCCTTGGAGCAAGTCATCGCCGTCGCCACCAGAAATGGTGTCGTCGCCGCCTTCGCCCAAAACAGTGTCGTTGCCAGCGCCCGCATCGATCAAGTCGGAGCCGTCTGCGCCAGTGTCATCTCTGAAGTTGCCGTCGCCCTGGATCAGGTCGTCGCCGTCGCCACCTTCGATGGTGTCTTTGTCCGAACCACCCGCAATCGTGTCGTTGCCTTCATCACCGAACAGCGTGTCACGTCCGTGGCCACCATTGATGCTGTCGTTGCCTTCACCACCGCTGACAAGGTCATCGTCGCTTGACGCCCACAAGTCATCGTTACCAGTGCCGCCATAGATGGTGTCGTTGCCGAATGAGGCCTCGACGAGGTCGTCGCCCGCGCCGCCGATGAACAGGTCGTCGCCGAAGTCCGCGCCACCCAATGTATCATTACCGTCGCCACCGATTTGGGTGTCGTTGCCAGCACCACCAAAGATGCGATCGTCGCCGTCGCCACCTTCAAGGGAATCGTTGCCGTCGTCACCCAAAAGCGTGTCGTTACCGTCTTCACCAAAGATCGTGTCGTTGCCGGCACCACCTTCTAGAATATCGTCGCCGCCTTCTGTACCGTCATCCACCACTGGCGCATCAAAATAGATGTCTGTGATGTTGATGCCGGAATTGGCGTTGCCGTCCTGATCATGCTCGATCTCGATCCGCGAAACGGGGCCTGGAATGTTAACAAGCAAAGAGTATTCGCTGGATGATGGTGGCAGATAGCCGCCATTGCTGTCGGCTGTATCCGCGCCGGCCACACCGTCCGTGTTCAAAAGCGTCAGTTCGCTGCCGCCCTCAAGATTGATTTGGATCTGGTTGCCGTTTGCGTCAAAGGCTTTGACCCTTACAACGCCATCGCCATCGATATCGTTGATGCGGAAAGATACGTCTTCCACTTCGTCCGAGAATTCGAATCTGTATTCAGTTGAGTTGTCCTCGCCCTGCAAACGGTTTCGGAGCGAGCTGTCGTCGTCAGCTACGCCGCCACCTGTATCGATGCCTGACACATTCACTTCGTTATCAGACAAAGTGGTGGTCGATGCGGCCGATTGGTTCACCAAAGTAAAGCTGACGTCCACCGATCCGGTGTCTAGCGTGAACGAACTTAGGTTGTCGCCGTCGTTAAAACCAGAATCTTCCCAGCTGAACACTTCGCGCGTGGTCGTGCCAGCATTAGGACCAGTATAATTGCTGTCGCCAAAGATCACGTCATCCCCAGCGCCACCTTCAACGCTGTCATCACCGGTGCCAGCAAAAACTTCGTCATTACCCGCGCCAGAGAGGATTGTATCATCGCCACCCAACGCGTCGACGATATCGTCATTAACACCTTCGCCAGGCAAAATCTGGTCGTTGGCGTCAATACGGTCGCCATCTGGATCGTCGACAAAACCTGCATCGATCACGTCGTCCGAGTTGTCGCCTTCGACCACGCCATCCAACTCAACGGCGGGTGTGAAAGACAGGTTATCGATAGCGCCGGAACCGCCAAGAAGGACCTCAAAGCTGCCAACGTTATCCACATCGAAATCAACGTTGCGTTGGCCGTTGTTACCAACACCATGTACGTCAACAGTTTTGATCAAATTGCCGTCTGTATCGTAGAACGTGACCCACGCGCTTTCCTCGATGTCGAGGAAGGTAAGGCTGTTCACTGTAGAGGCCGTATCGAACTCAAAGCGCAGGATGCCACCATTTGCTTCGTCGTCGGGGTCATTGCTGTCGCCGTCTTCGGAAATGATCAAAACATTGCCAAGATTGCTGGTCGCAAGATCGTTGTCACCGCCCGTTGGGTTGGCTGTGTCAAAAATCATGGCTTGGTTCGACCCGCCAATTGCGGAAATCGTAACGCCGTCAGCCGAAAATTCGCTGTCTACGACGGTGCCACGGGCGAGATCATTGAAGTCAATTAATTTTGTCATGGGTTTATGCTCCTAGGCTTTGTTGCGCGCGGCGCGCAACGCGGCCGGAAAAGGTAAATGATGTTGAAGAAATGCGGCGGCTAAGGCCTGCTCTAGGTCCGCTTTGAACGGACCTCATGTGGTGCATTTTTACGTGTGCGAACATTCGCATTTATGTCTCCAACTCTGACTACTCGTAACCCATACAACAAAGCGACGTTTTTCGGTTCTCGGCGACCGACACATCACATGCTCAAAGAAGGGAAGACGAATGTCACCATCGGGCAGAGTATCGGAACGATCCGAACTCTATCCAAAACGGTCGCATTGCATAGCAATACGGCGAACACACTTCTTCCGTACCTATCGGCACGTTTTGTGCGGTCGCCCCCGTGACCTAACAAACATCGCCCCCCAGTTGGGCAAGACTGTACATAAGGATAGGAATGGCGCAAAAAAAGCAAAAAATATCCAAAAAACTCCGTGATCGGGGCTTGAAATCGGAAAATTGGCATCAGAGAACTGAACAATGTGCAACCGTTAGTGGCATAAAGCCGCCGACTTAAAAGGCCTCGATCGGCAGAGCTTCGCAAATTTTACGTAAGTACAAGGACTTGGCGGACTTTCCAGCTTTCGCAGCATTCAACGCACGGTTTCTAATCAAGAAACATTAATCCGTGGGGGAATTATGCCTCGTCTTCCCCCTAATTGCCGTTTTTTTTACACGGCGCGTAAACAATAGGGCTGGTACGTTTGGATTAGGCATAAATTCGCGCATTACATGCCTCAATTATCGAATCGATTCGGCAGTCATTCGATTCGACTAACAATAGAAACGTCACGTCACCGGTCCTAGAGTTTCTAGTCGTCGCCTTGGATTTCGTCGGCGGAAGACCGCAAACCATACAGGGATGCGAACGTTCAAATTTTTGAACGCTGCTATCCGCTGCATGTGATTGAGGCTGGTACCCAAGGCCGGACTCGAACCGGCACGCCCGCAAAGGCGGGGGATTTTGAATCCCCTGCGTCTACCATTCCGCCACTTGGGCCTCGGCTTCCTCCTACACTGGGATTTTGGGATGGGCAAGCGGCTGTCGCACTCTGAATGAGAATTTTTCCATGTCTCTTTGGCGACGCACTGGAACGCCTTGTTGGGATTTGATACCCGTCACTTAGATTTCAGGAGAACTCATGCCTATGGCACCGCTTATGCAGGACGTCGCGATCTCGGATCGGCTTGCACAATTGGCGTCGGACGCTGATGGTGACGCCGTGACGTTGGCCTGGATTTTGACGCAACTGCACGAGCGCGCGTTTGGTCTATTCCTGCTCATTCTTGCGCTGCCCTGCTGTATTCCATTCCTTTATGGTCTGCCGCAGATCGTTGCGCTGCCTCTGATGTTTGTGTCGGCGCAGATCGCACTTGGGCGGCGTACCCCTTGGTTGCCGCGCAAACTCAAAACACGAACTGTTTCAGTTCAAGGTCTTACCAGCCTGTCGGACCGATCCCGCCCTTGGTTAAAGCGGATCGAAGCCGTCAGCCGCCCGCGGCTGTCAGCTTTGACGCATGCCCCTTTGGACAAGATTGTGGGCATTGCCTTAGTGATCTTCAGCGCTTCGATCTTGGTGCCATTGCCCGGCACAAACACAGTACCCGGTTTCGCCGTTGTCGTCATTGCCATGGGCCTTTTGCAGCGCGACGGTTTGTTGGTCCTGTTGGGCGCCATCTTGGGCACAGTATGGATTGGAACACTTATTTTTGCGGGCGCCACTTTGGTCAGCCTAATCAAGACTTGGATCGGCCTATGACACTGACACGCCAAAATCTCATTGCGATTGCCACATTGGGGTCCGCCCTGCTTTTGGGGGGGGCGTTTGTGTTTCAGACGTTGGGGTATGCGCCTTGCAAAATGTGCATCTGGCAACGCTATCCGCACGCCATTGCCATCGTGATTGGCGTCATCGCGTATGCTGTGCCACTACGCGCGCTGGCATTGCTGGGCGCAATGGCTGCGCTGGCGACGGCTGCAATCGGTGGTTTTCACGTGGGTGTGGAACAAGGCTGGTGGCAAGGGCCGACCAGTTGTTCGTCTGCGCCTGTCGACACGATGGACCCGAACGCATTGTTCGAACAGATCATGACGGCGCCACTGGTCCGTTGCAATGAAATCGCATGGCAATTGATGGGGCTTAGCATGGCGGGATGGAATATGGTAATTTCGCTGTGTCTGGCCGGGCTTTGGCTGGCCGCATTTCGCGCGCGTTAAAATTTTACGCGAGTCAAACTGACTTGCGCGCCGACAACAAAAGAGACGTCTCGCTGGATGTCACCCCATCCAAACGACGGATCGCGAACAGCACCTCGTCAAAGGTTTCCAACGTCTCGGTGCCGATTTCGGCAATCACATCCCAACGCCCGTTGGTCGAATGGAGCGCACGCACAGCACTCATTCCGTTCAATTGACGCAGGATCCGTTCGGTTCCGCGCCCTTCAATCGCGATCATCATCAGCCCACGCACCGGATCGCCCAACATATCTTCGCGCAACACAACGCTAAAGCCAACGATGTCGCCACGCTGTTGCAGCTTTTCCATGCGCGCACGCACCGTTGTGCGTGACAACCCAAGCAGCAGTGACAGATCAGACAGCGACGCACGCGCATTGTGCCGCAAAGCAGAGATCAAGCGACTATCCGTTTCGTCCATCTATAGCTCCATTTTGCGCACAATAAAATCATAATGGTCAATGTTGCCCCTATCATAATACACAAAATGCGCAACTATATGTGTAAAATCGCGGAAGGAGAAGAACATGACCCCCAAAACAATCCAATTGATCGGCGTTCCCATGGACAGTGGCAAACGCAGACAAGGGTGCTTGATGGGCCCCGACGCATACCGCACCGCTGGATTGGCTGATGCGTTACGCGATCTTGGACACCACGTCACCGACGCGGGCAATGTGCAACCCGAAGGTTATGACGCCACACCGCATCCTCATCTTTATGCACACGGCGAAACGATCGCTTGGACGCGCGCATTGACCAAAACTGCCGAAGCCGCCTGCGCCACCTCACTCCCGATATTCATGGGCGGCGATCACGCTTTGGCGCTTGGTACAGTGCATGGCGCTGCCGCGCACGCAAATGCTGTGGGGCGCCCATTGTTTGTGCTTTGGCTTGATGCACACACAGATTACCACACGCCGCAAACCACCGATTCCGGCAACCTGCATGGCACACCTATGGGTTTTCTTACGGGACGTGCTGGGTTTGATGGCTTTCCGAATGTTCCGCACCCAATCCCGCACGCACAGATCGCGATGTTCGGTCTGCGCTCTGTCGATGCACAAGAACGCGCAGCCCTGCAAAATACGGACGTCACATATATAGACATGCGCCATATCGACGAACATGGGATTGCCAAACCTCTGTCGGACTTTTTGGCGCGCGCTTCAAAGGCCAACGCGCTTTTACACGTGTCACTGGATGTGGATTTTCTTGATCCGTCCGTCGCCCCCGCTGTCGGCACCACCGTACCCGGCGGCGCCACAATCCGCGAAGGTCATCTGGTCATGGAAATGATCTGCGACAGCGGCCTTCTTAGCTCGCTTGATCTCGTCGAACTCAACCCCTTTCTGGATGAACGCGGACGCACAGCCCAAGCGATGGTTGATCTGACCGCCTCAGGTTTTGGGCGGCGGGTCTTTGACCGCCCTACCCGCGCCTATTCTTAACTCTCTGTTTTAAGGTTTCACCGATGTCTCACACCACACCATCAAACAAAGCGCTCGTGCCCTTCGTTTCTGTTGATCACATGATGCAACTCATCCACGCGGTCGGCGTGCCGGATATGTTGCGCGAATTGGCACACTATATAGAGGCCGATTTCAAACGCTGGGACGCATTCGACAAAACCCCGCGCGTCGCCAACCACTCCGAAACAGGGGTGATCGAACTTATGCCAACTTCTGACGGCGAAACCTATGGTTTTAAATATGTGAACGGGCATCCCAAAAACATGTCTGAAGGGTTACAAACCGTGACCGCTTTTGGGCTGCTAGCCGATGTGGGGACCGGATATCCGGTTCTGCTTAGCGAAATGACGTTGCTGACCGCGCTGCGCACTGCGGCGACCTCTGCACTGGTGGCGCGCAATCTGGCACCAAAAGGCGCGACAACGATGGCAATGATCGGAAATGGGGCACAATCCGAATTCCAAAGCCTCGCCATGATGGCAATTGCCGGCATCACCCACGTGCGTCTGTTTGATATTGATCCCGCGGCAACTGTCAAATGCGCCCAAAACCTTGCTAACACAGGGCTGGTCGTCACGTCATGTGACACCCCACAAGAGGCCATCGAAGGATCGCAGATCCTAACCACCTGCACCGCAGACAAGGCCTATGCCACGATTCTGACGGACAACATGGTTGGCGCTGGCGTGCACATCAATGCCATCGGGGGCGATTGCCCCGGCAAGACAGAAATCGCGCCCGCTATTTTGCAACGCGGCGACATCTTTGTGGAATACCCGCCCCAAACTCGGATCGAAGGCGACATCCAACAACTCGACCCCGACCACCCGGTCACCGAAATCTGGGAAGTCCTGGCAGGAAAAACACCGGGACGCACAAGCGACAAACAGATCACCATCTTTGACAGTGTCGGATTTGCGATCGAAGACTTTTCGGCCCTGCGGCTTGTACGCGACAAAATCGAAGGAACCGATTTCTTTCATCCGCTGGATCTGCTGGCAGACCCGGATGATCCGCGTGATCTGTTCGGAATGACGATGCGCGCAAAACCGTAAGGGTTGGTGGGTGGGCGTATTTGCCAAAGGCAAACAGACCAATCCACCAATAAAAAACGGCGCACGAAAAAGGTGCGCCGTTAATCTGTCGTGATTGACCTTGGCTTAGGTCAAATCAATCGTCGCGGTGCACTTTCTCGCGACGCTCATGTTTTTCTTGCGCCTCAAGGCTCATGGTCGCAATTGGACGCGCATCCAAACGCTTCAAAGAAATCGGTTCGCCTGTGACAGAGCAATAGCCAAACTCGCCTTCATCAATACGGCGCATCGCCGCGTCAATCTTGGACACAAGTTTGCGCTGACGGTCACGGGTGCGCAATTCCAACGCCCGGTCCGTCTCCTCAGAGGCGCGATCCGTCACATCAGGAATGTTACGCGTGCCGTCTTGCAGGCTTTCGATGGTGTCTTTGCTTCCAGCCAGCAGTTCAGAACGCCACGCCAGCAATTTGCGGCGGAAATACTCAACCTGCCGCTCGTTCATGAACGGTTCACTTTCAGCAGGACGATAATCGTCCGGCAGGAATGTTTCCTGTTTCATATGTTTCCCCTCAACTCGACTGACTTCGGCCATATTGCGGTCCCCTGAGGCTTCCGGTTACTGCCTCAGTCAGCTCCCTGCGCCAGCGTCTAACGAAGGCCGGACAGATTGTCACTACCCATTCCCGTCGCAAATTGGGTAAAAGCCTCGTGATGAACAAACTTGCGTAACAAGGTGAACTCACATGAAATTCCAAGGCACTGACGCTTATGTCGCCACCGACGATCTGACCATCGCGGTGAATGCTGCTGTCACGCTTGAACGCCCCTTGCTTGTCAAAGGAGAGCCAGGCACCGGCAAAACCGAGCTTGCCAAACAGGTGTCCCGCTCCCTTGGGATGCGCCTTATTGAATGGAATATCAAATCCACCACCCGCGCCCAGCAAGGCCTTTACGAATACGACGCCGTGTCGCGTTTGCGCGACAGCCAATTGGGCGAAGACCGCGTACATGACGTGTCCAACTACATCAAAAAGGGCAAACTGTGGGAAGCATTTGAAGCCGACGAAAAGGTTGTTTTGCTCATCGACGAGATCGACAAAGCCGACATTGAATTCCCAAATGACTTGCTGCAAGAGCTCGATAAGATGGAATTCTTTGTCTACGAAACCGGCGAAACGATCAAATCACGCCACCGCCCGGTGATCATCATCACCTCTAATAATGAAAAAGAACTGCCAGACGCGTTCCTACGCCGCTGTTTTTTCCACTACATCCAATTTCCAGACATGGAGACGATGAAACAAATCGTCGCCGTCCACCATCCCGACATTAAACAGGCCTTGTTGACCACAGCCCTGACCCAATTCTTTGAAATCCGCGACCAACAAGGGCTTAAAAAGAAACCCTCGACCTCCGAAGTGCTGGATTGGTTGAAATTGTTGTTGGCCGAAGATCTAAGCGCCGAAGACCTAAAGTCAGATGGCGCAAACAGCCTGCCCAAATTGCACGGGGCGCTTCTGAAGAATGAACAAGACGTGCATTTGTTCGAACGCCTTGCCTTTATGGCGCGCGGCAAACGTTAGACCCGTGCCCACATATTAAGCGTTTTCGCCGCGGTTGAACCAACTGCGGCGATACATCCGCTTCCTGCCATTATGACGCGGGTCATTTTAGTCACAGCCACCATTTGCCTACCCCAACCAAGGCAACCCAGAGATAAAAAGTCTTTCTTTTGCCTAGAATGCTTCGTAACTTAGCCGCGATGAGAGGTGAAAACACCCGCATCCAATATGCTAAAAGGCAGGCAGGCAGTATCAATGACCAGTTCAGACGCACTTTCAGTGCGCCCTCTATCTTTGATGGATCGCTCTCAGTGGGGCGATCTCTGGGCGGCGTACCTCGCGTTTTATCAAACATCGCGCCCAAAAACCATTTTTGACACGCTTTTCGAGCGTTTGATGGGGAACGACCCGCAGGACTTTAACTGTTTGGTCGCTGAGCGTGGCGGCAAACTGGTCGGTCTCACCCATTTTCTGTTCCACCGTCATGGCTGGCGCGTCGAAAACGTCTGCTATCTGCAAGACCTTTACGCCGACCCCTCTGTGCGCGGTCAGGGTGTTGGTCGTAAACTGATATCCGCCGTCTACGAAGCAGCTGACGCGGCAAAAGCGCCATCTGTCTATTGGATGACACAAGATTCCAATGCTGAGGCGCGCAAACTTTATGACCGTATCGGCACATTAACCCCCTTCATCAAATACGAGCGGGGGACATGAGTATGCGCCGCTTCGTTTTGCCCCTTGTGTTGTTACTGAATGCCTGTGTGCCTGTCACACCCGGTGACACGCCAACCCGTGCGCTGCCCAACAATACCGATTTGCCACCGATCAAGTCCTTTGGCGCGCCGCACCCCAGCGCGCCCTTCCGGTCCAACAACGATCTGGCCCTGGATTTCATTGAGCTTGGGTTCCAGTTAGAATCAGGACGCGAATTGCCCGTTTTGACACGTTTCGAAGGCCCGATCTCGGTCCGCGTCACCGGGGCTCCGCCCGCATCGCTTGGCACCGACCTGCGCCGTCTTATGCACCGACTGCGCAACGAGGCTGGGATCGACATTTACGAAGCCGCCCCCGGCAACGCGCCCAACATCACCATTCAGGCCGTAAGCCGCGCGCAGATCCGCAAGGCCCTGCCCCACGCCGCCTGTTTCGTTGTGCCCAACATCACAGATATTTCGGAATATAAACCAAATCGCCGCACTGTGCGCACCAGCTGGACGCACCTACGTACTCGTAAACAACTGGCGATCTTCCTGCCCAATGACGCAAGCCCTCAAGAGGTGCGCGATTGCCTGCACGAAGAGCTGGCCCAAGCTCTTGGCCCTCTTAATGACCTTTATCGCCTGCCCGATAGCGTCTTTAACGACGACAACGTGCACACGGTTTTGACCGGCTTTGATATGCTGATCCTCAAGGCCTATTATTCGCCTGAACTGCGATCAGGCATGACACGCGGTCAAGTGGCCGCCAAACTGCCCACGATCCTGTCCCGCATCAATCCACGCGGCGAACACCTTCAGGCACAATTCGCCACCCGCACGCCCCGCGCCTGGAGCGATGCTGTCCAAACGGCCCTTGGCCCTGGCGCAAAACCGGCCGCACGCCGTGCCGCCGCCGCCAAAGCGCTCGATATCTCGCGCGCCATGGGCTGGAAAGATCACCGCCGCGCTTTTGCGCATTATGCCAATGGCCGCCTGCTTTTGGCCTCTGATCCACAAGCCGCACAAAGCCATTTCCGTGCAGCGGACCAATATTACGCCGCCACACGCGGTGCCAGCCTGCACCGCGCCTACGTCGCCACCCAACTGGCCGCCTATGCAATCACGCGTGGCGATGGTGACAAAGCCATGGTCCTTCTCGCCCCTCATATCGATCAGGCCGCGCGCAACGAAAATGCCGCGCTGTTATCGACCCTGCTTTTGCTGCGCGCCGAAGCGCTTGATCTGCAAGGTCGCTCGGCCGAAGCACGCACCGTTAGACTGGACAGTTTAGGTTGGGCACGCTACGGATTTGGTCCGGACTGGGCGGTACGGGCCAAGCTGCGCGAAATCTCTTCGCTGAACCCTTTGAAAGGGTGAACTTCCCGCCCCAAGTGATTGAGAGGCAAGGGAAATGATCGTCATCGTAGCTGCCATTATTGGCGCATTTGTCGGTGGGTTCACCGCACGCAAGCGGAACGGGAACAAGCTGGACATCGCCCAATATGCCGCGGGCTACGGGTTGGCCTTTATCATCGTGGGCATGATCGCGACTGTGATAATTGACCGCGCCCTAAGCGTTTAAACCGCATGTTCCTGCCCTTCTTTGAGCATCTGCGCAAAAGCGGCGTCCCCGTGTCTTTGCGCGAATTTCTTGCCTTTCTTGAGGGCATGCAAGCAGGACTGGCCACCTATGATGTCGAGGCGTTCTATTACCTTGCCCGCACGTCCATGGTCAAAGACGAACGCAACATCGACAAGTTTGACCGCGCTTTTGCCGCTGCCTTTGACGGGCTAGAACAGATCAGCATCGAACAGGTGTTAGAGGCCGTCGATGTTCCGCAAGAGTGGCTGGAAAAGCTGGCCGAAAAGCACCTAAGCGAAGAGGAACGCGCCGAGATCGAAGCTTTGGGCGGTTTTGATAAGCTGATGGAAACACTCAAGAAACGGCTTGAGGAACAAAAAGGCCGTCATCAGGGTGGCAGCAAGTGGGTTGGCACGGCCGGCACCTCGCCTTTTGGCGCTTATGGTTACAATCCCGAAGGCGTGCGTATCGGCCAAGATGGGTCACGCCATCAACGTGCTGCAAAGGTCTGGGACCGTCGTGAATTCAAGAACTTAGACGACACCGTGGAACTGGGCACCCGCAACATCAAAGTCGCCCTTAAACGCCTACGCCGTTGGGCGCGTGATGGGGCGACGGACGAATTGGACCTGAACGGCACAATCCGCGCCACGGCCGAACATGGCTATCTGGATGTAAAGACCCGACCAGAACGAAGAAACGCAGTTAAAGTGTTGTTATTTCTGGATATTGGCGGATCAATGGACCCTCACATCAAGATCGTTGAGGAATTGTTTTCCGCCGCCAAGTCTGAATTCAAACATTTCGAACACTTCTATTTCCACAATTGCCTGTACGAAGGCGTGTGGCGTGACAACCGTCGCCGCTGGGATGCACAGACGTTGACACATGACATTCTGCGCACCTATGGCCCTGATTACAAATGCATTTTCGTCGGGGATGCCAGCATGTCACCCTACGAAATCGCCTATCCCGGTGGCGCCAACGAACATTGGAACGCCGAAGCGGGCCAAGTGTGGCTGCAACGCGCCCGCGATCAGTGGCAATCCAACTTATGGATCAACCCGTTGCCAGAAAAATACTGGGGCTACACCCATTCCATCGGCATGATCCAAGAGATTTTTGGGGCCGCGGCCATGGTGCCAATGACACTTGAAGGCCTCAGCCGCGGTATAAAGGCGTTGACGCGTTAAATCTGTTCACCAACAATCGTTTCCCATAACGTGCCCTGCATGTCAGATGCCCCGATCGTTCACATTGACCCAGCCGCCTTTCACGCCGACCCCTATCCGGTTCTGGCGCTCATGCGCGATGACACGCCGGTCTGTTATGTGCCCGAGCTGGGCGCGACGTTGTTTACCCGTCGTGATGACGTGTTCGTGCAAGAAAAGCGGGTCGATGTGTTTTCAAGCCATCAACCGGCTGGGTTACTGACCCGCATCATGGGTCCGAACATGATGCGTAAAGACGGTGACGCGCACATGTTCGAACGGCGCGCTCTGTTTCCCGCCCTGTCACCGCGCACGGTGCGCGATGTGTTGGCTCCACAATTCTGCGCCCTTGTACAGGGCCACATTGACCGGCTGAAACCACTTGGTAGGTGCGATCTGGTGACCGATTACGCCATGCCCGTCGCCGCGGATGCGCTGCGTACCATGACCGGGCTTACCAACATGGAAGCGGCGGATATGGACGCGGCCAGACAAGCAATGCTTGATGCCGCCGCCAATTATCGCGGCGATGCAGAGGTGGATGCAAAAGGTCTTGATTATGCTGCGCGTGTGCTGGAATTGATCAAAGACCGCCTACCGGAATTACGCCGTTCTCCCGATCTGTCAATCATCTCGGTTTTGGATCAGGCGGGGCTCGATGTGAACGCCATTGCGGGCAATGTGCGTGTGATCATCGGCGGCGGCCAGAACGAACCGCGCGATGCAATTGCAGGCACGATTTGGGCGTTGCTGAGCCATCCTGAACAGCACGCCTTGATCACGGATGGTACCGCCAGCTACGACGACGCCTTTGGGGAATATGTGCGGTTTGTCGCCCCAATAGGCATGTCCCCACGCCGTGTGGCACGCGATGACACCGCGTGCGGCGTTGCGTTTGAAAAGGACGAGTTGATCTTTTTCATGTTCGGCTCTGCGTGCCGAGACGCCGCCCATTTCACGAACCCCGATCGCTTTGACATCACCCGCAATACCGGTCCCGCCATCCCCTTTGGCGCGGGTCCGCATTTCTGCGCAGGGGCTGCGGCGTCAAAGACCCTGATAGCAGGCCATGCGGTGCCCATGCTTTTGGACCAACTGCCCGACCTTACGCTTGACGCGGACGTGCCATTTGCAGGTTGGGCGTTTCGCGGGCCAGTTTCCTGCCCTGTGCGCTGGAAAAGTTAACCAAACTGCCCCATATCTAGTGGATGTTCAAAATCGCTCCCATCTTGCTGGCCGTCCTTTATGGCCTTGTCATGTACCGCTTTTCAGTATGGCGCACCGGGCGCGACCTGGATGAGCAATCCACCGAATTGGCAGATCCGATGTTGCGCCAGATGTGCGACCAACTGGCCGCCGCATTGGAAGTCGATCGCATCAAGGTGCACATCTATGAAATTGAGCCGGTGAATGGTCTTGCCGCCCCCGACGGACGCATTTTTATAACGCGTGGGTTTTACGACAAGTTTCGCAAGGGCGACGTGTCGGCATCGGAAATGGCAAGCGTGATTGCACACGAATTGGGCCACGTCGCGTTGGGCCATTCGCGCCGCCGCATGATCGACTTTTCCGGGCAGAACGCGATGCGCGCCGCTTTGGGGATGGTGCTGTCGCGCTTTATTCCCGGTCTTGGGGTTTGGATCGCCAATGCGTTGACCAGCCTGCTGGCCGCGCGTCTGTCGCGTCAGGACGAATACGAGGCCGACGCCTATGCGGCCGCATTGCTGACCAAGGCCGGCATCGGGATTGCCCCTCAGATCACCCTATTTGAAAAGCTCGAAGGTTTGACCAAATCGCGCGGCGGCGCAGCGCCTGCGTGGTTGATGAGCCACCCCAAAACGGCTGAGCGGATCAAGGCCTTGCAGGTGCTGCAGGCCAAGTGGGCCGTTGCGCCCTAGATCAGTTTTTCAACGGCCTTACCAAAGCGCGGCAGCCGCGCCTTTTTCATTAACTTGCGCAGCGTCCAATCTTCGCCCGACAATCTGCGTGCCTCGGCCAAGACCGCCAAGGCCACAGGTGCGACCAAATCGGGCGAGGCCTCAGTACAGCCTTGTAGGTAACTGTCGGGGTCGACGCGGTGCAGGCCTTCTTCGGTCAGGATGTTGCGAGGGAAATCCTTGGCGTTCACGGTCATAACAGCATCGCAAGACCCCGCGATGGCTGCCGCCAAAACGTGCAGGTCGTTGGGGTCCGGCAACCACAAGCGGTTTTCAAGTTCGGGCGGGTGGCGCAGCGACGCATTTGGCCACGCGACTTGCAACATTGCCACTTCGCTGCGGGCCTGTGCTTCGCCCTCGGGGCCCAGCTTGATCGCTGCGCGCGCCCATTCCTCAAGAATGCGCGGGCTCCAATACGGTGTGAACAAGCCCGTGCGTGCCACGCCCAGCACGACTTCGCGCATGACCGTGGGGTAAAGAACACAGGCGTCGATCAGGATTTTCATATCAAAATGCCTTTAGAAACCCGTCGCACCTTACAATCGGAAAAACAGCGCCTTCAGGTATCCGCTTTCGGCCAGTTGTGGCATCAACGGATGGTCCGCGCCTGCATAGCCAGTGCGGATCAACGCAGGTGACCGCCCTGCCCGCCCAATGCCGCGCACACAAGAGCTGCGGAATTTTTCAAGGTCAGCGGCATGGCTACAACTGCACAGCGCAAGGATACCGTTTGGGGCAACAAGGCTGGCGGACAACCGCGCAATGCGTTCATAGGCGCGCAGGCCCGCATCCAGCGCCGGTTTTGCAGGTGCAAAGGCGGGCGGGTCGCAGATCACTAGATCAAACTTTGCGCCTTCTTCGCTGAGGGATGTCAGCACTTCGAATGCGTCGCCTTGGCGCGCCTCAAATCGATCTGATGCGCCCATGGCAGCAGCGCCTCGGGTGGCCAGATCTAAAGCCGGGGCAGAGCCATCAACGCACAGCGTAGACGCAGCACCGCCCGCCAAAGCCGCCAGCCCAAAGCCGCCCACGTGGGAAAACATGTCCAGCACGCGTGCGTCTTTTGCCAGACTAGCGGCAAAGGCATGATTGGGGCGTTGGTCATAAAACAGGCCCGTCTTTTGGCCCCCAGTGACGTCCGCCATGTAGGTCGCACCGTTCATTGGCACAGGGATGGGGCCGTCGGGTGCTGTGCCGTGCAGCACGGCGCTGACATCGTCCAGCCCTTCAAGGCTGCGCGTGCGCCCGGCGGCGTTTTTGAACACTGTGGTCGCGCCCGTGACATCCATCGCAGCCTGCGCCAGCATGTCGATGCGCGCGTCGGCCCATGCGGCGTTGGGTTGGATCACCAGCACATCACCAAAGCGGTCGATGACGACGCCGGGCAGACCGTCGGCCTCGGCGTGGATCAGGCGATAGAATGGTGCATCAAACAGACGGTTGCGCAGATCAAGGGCACGGGTCAGCCGCGTGGCGAACCATTCAGTGTCGATCACAGCCTTTACGTTCCGATCGATCATGCGCGCGATGATCTTGCTTTCGGGGTTCACGGCCACAAGACCTAGCGGGCTGCGCCGGTCGTCTTCCAGCACGGCAATGGTGCCGGGTTTCATGGCGCGCGTGCGCCGGTCGGTTACGATTTCGTTGGCATAGGCCCATGGAAAGCCATGGCGAATGCGGCGCGGGTCCATCTTTGGACGCATGCGGACAACGGGGTAATCATATTCGGGTGGGGAAAGGGGCTCTGTCATAGCGCCCTCCTCTAGTGTGTTATGTGGCGTTGGGAAAGGTCCGAATGCAGGCGCATTTTATGCGCCTTACAAAACGCATAGCGCGCTTAGCTGGGTCGGGCACGACTGCGCCACCCACCGCGACGTCGTGGGGTCGCGATACTTTGGCGCCCTTCGTGCAGCACTTCGGTCATAGGATGATCCGGATTGTCGCCGCTGTAGCGTGTCAACAGCTGATCAATCGTTGGCACAGGACGCATCGCATCCGGCAGGCTAAGCGCCCAATCCAGAAAGATTGTGCGGCATTCGGATTTAGTGATGCCATCGATGCGATAGGCCTCGTAGATCAGGCCTTTGGGGTCGATTGTATCGCCTTTTGCAATCATGTTGCTTTCCTTGCTGCACCGACGGCCTTGTCGATCACGGCGCAGGCCGCTGCATGTGTCCGGGCCAACTTTGCCTCGGCCGCGGCCACATCGTTTTCTTGGGTTGCGCGCAATAGGACAGCAATGCCGCTTGATCCGACTGTGTCCGGCCCCACTGCATTCGTGCTGAGCAATCTTGCTGCCATTTGCACCGCCCATAACATCCCATAGGCGTCATTCAACACTTGCGCGCCTGCGTCGTCTAGCACGCCAACAGCGACGCACGCCGCCAACCCGCCCGCCACGCTTTGTTTGTGTTCCGGCGTCAGCACAGTGCCGGTTTGTGACAGCAATTCGATGTCTTGCATGCGGCCGGGGCCGATCTTGGCATCCCAAATACCGGTCGGAGGTTTCGCAGCAGCAATACGCGCGCGCATGGTAGCCAATTCCGACAGCACGTCGCTTTTCACACGGGGGCAGGCCAGTACTTTGGCGCGAAAATCGGTGATGTGTTGGCTGAGGTCAGACGGCCCCGCAACGCAGACCGCGCGCACAACGGCCAGATGTTCCCACAGCCATGCCTCGTTCATTTGATAGCTTTGATAGGCCAGCCAACTGGTCGCCACAGGCCCCTGATTGCCCGAAGGACGCAGACGCATGTCGACTTCGTACAGTCGCCCTTGCGCCGTTTGCGCGGTGATTGCAGTGATCAAAGCCTGCGTGAGACGGGTGTAGTACGGACGTACAGACAGAGGTTTTTCACCGGTCGAGGTTTCGGCCCCATCCGGGTCATAGATCACAATGATATCAAGATCAGATTGCGGTGTCAGCAACCCTGCCCCAAGGCTGCCCATCGCCAAGATCGTCGCACCGCGCCCGGGTGGCGGCCCAAAGCGGCGGCCAAATTCATGTTGGACCTCGGGCCACAAGGCCACAAGGGCCGCGCGGGCCAAATCGCTGTACTGCTGCCCGGCCTCGGCTGCATCTGTGAGGTTGCGCAGGTGGTGCACGCCAATGCGAAAGTGCCATTCCTTTTTCCACAGGCGGATCGCATCCAAACGCGCTTCGTAGTCAAGTTCGGCTGCCATCCGCGCCGTTGCCTCTTGGGCCAACGCGTCCTGTCCGGGCCAAGGCGCAAAGAAACTGCCCCCGATCACAGCATCCAACACACTGGCATTGCGCGACAAATAATGCGCCAGCGCCGGTGACGTGGCCACAATGTCGACAAGCAAATCGACCAATTGCGGGTTCGCCTCGAACAATGAAAACAGCTGCACCCCGGCAGGCAAACCGGCCAAAAAACCATCAAATGCCGATATCGCCTCTTGAGGTTTGCTTGCAGCCCCAAGGCGGGCCAGCAAAACCGGTTCGATCCTATCAAAGACTGCCGCCCCGCGTTCCGAACGCAGTGCGGGATAACCGCGCCAGCGTGCTTGGGTGGCCTCGTCGATCTCAAAGCTCGGGATGTCGGGTGCGACCGTTGAAGGCGCAAAGAACCCTTCGGTTTCGGTGTGGACTGCGGACAGGCGTGCCGTCAATTCGGACTCAAGGTCTGTGCGGTCACAGTCCATCATTGCAGCCAATCGATCAAACTCATCCTCGGACACCGGCAGCGCGTGGGTTTGCGCATCGCGCACCATTTGGACGCGATGTTCGACCGTGCGGTGAAAGCGGTAGTGATCAGACAGATCAGCCGCGACATCCGGCTTGACCCAGCCCTTGTCGGCCAGTTGCGCAAGCCCCTGCACCGTGCCGCGCACACGCAGGTCTGTATCGCGCCCGCCGGAAATCAATTGCCGCGTTTGGGTAAAGAATTCGATTTCGCGGATCCCACCGCGCCCCAGTTTCATGTTGTGTCCCGGCAAGGTTATCGGCCCGCCCGTCCCTTTGTGGGCGCGGATCGCAAGGCGCATGTCATGGGCATCTTGCACAGCGGCAAAGTCCAGATGACGACGCCACACAAACGGGCGCATGTCGTCCAAGAACGCAGTGCCAGCGGCGATGTCTCCGGCACAGACGCGCGCCTTGATATAAGCGGCCCGTTCCCACGTGCGCCCAACACTTTCGTAATACCGCTCAGCCGCGCCGGTCGACACGACCACAGGCGTCACAGCCGGATCCGGGCGCAGGCGCAAATCCGTGCGAAACACGTATCCATCACCGGTGTGATCATTCAGGGCCGCCGACATGTCCTGCACAGCACGCACACAGGCCTTGCGGATCAGCGCATGATCTTCTGGCGCATGGCGGGTTTCGTCAAAAAGGCAGATCAGATCGACATCGCTGGAATAATTCAGCTCAAACGCGCCCATCTTGCCCATGGCAAGCACAAACAACCCCACATCCGGCCCCGGCAGTTTGCCGCGCTTGACCTGCTGCGCAATGGCGGCCTTGAGTGCCGTATCACAGGCCATGTCCGCAAGTCGCGTCAACGCACCTGTTACCTGTTCCAGTGACCACGCACCGCCGAGATCAGCCAAGCCAGACAAAAGCGCGACGCGCCGTTTGGCCTGTCGCAACGCGGGCCGTAGTGCAGCAAGGTCACCGACAGGCGGTGCCAATGCATCCTTCATTGCGGCGTCGGCATCTTGCAACGCGTCGGGCAGCCATGCCGCTTCTTGCGCAATCAACTTAGTCAGATACGGGCTGCACGCGGCCGCCCCATGCACCAAATCGCGCGCTGTGCCTGTCAAAGACGGCATCAATGCCAAAGCCTCTGCCCCTCGTTCTGGGCGAAAGGGTCGCGGTGTTCGGATGATATGATCAGATATGCGCATGGGCGCACCATTCAATCGACGCGCGGCGGCGTCAATGCCTCTTGCACCTGTTCGGGCGACACGGCACGTTCAGGACCATGAGTAAAAGTTTAAAACGCGTGCGCGCGGTACTGGATGCCGCCGCCATCGACACTGAAGTGATAGAAACGCCGTTGGCACGCACTGCGGCCGACGCAGCGCAGGCCATCGGTTGCGAGATCGATCAGATCGCGAAATCCATCATCTTTTTGGGCCAAGACAGCGGGCGCGCTGTTTTGTTCATCACGGCAGGCGGCAACCGCGTCGACCCAGACAAGGCCGCCGCTGTTG
Organism: Tateyamaria sp.; assembly: GCF_039940735.1. Classification (GTDB taxonomy): domain Bacteria; phylum Pseudomonadota; class Alphaproteobacteria; order Rhodobacterales; family Rhodobacteraceae; genus Tateyamaria. Next base: position 97,348 of record NZ_JBDVGB010000016.1, on the reverse strand, counting down.
CGGGCGAACCATTGGGCAAAGCAGATGCAGCCCTGATCCGCGCACAGACCGGATTTGCCATTGGGGGCGTATCGCCTGTGGGCCATGTGTCGCCCATCCGGGCATTTTTCGACCTGCGTCTGTCAGAATTTGATTTAATTTGGGCAGCAGCTGGCACACCGCACCACGTTTTCCGTGCAAATCCCGCTGATATTTTGAAAATCTCCGACGCGCAACAGACTGATTTTACGTCGTAATCTGGATATATGTAAAATACCTTCACATAAAGGCTTGCACAAAAGCGTGATCATACCAATCTATGTAATGTGAAAGGCATTCACATAAACGATCACCCAAGGGCCACGCCCACATCCGCGAAAGGTTTGAAAATGACATCCATGTCCACAAATGTCCCGTCCACGCAAAATGCCGGAGGCTGGTTCACACGCGCCGAACGCTGGCTTGACGACAAGGGCAAGGGTGCCTGGATCGCGGCCATGGTGCTTGGGTTCATCTTTTTCTGGCCCGTTGGCCTCGCCCTTCTGTTCTACATGATCTGGAGCAAACGCATGTTTTCGAAATCCTGCAACACCACCCGCATGAGCGCCACAATGAACACTATGCGATCGACCGGCAACGCAGCCTTTGACGCATACAAATCCGACACTCTGCGCCGCCTCGAAGAAGAACAACACAACTTTGAAGCCTTCCTTGAACGGCTGCGTGAGGCAAAAGACAAATCCGAATTTGACGAGTTCATGGACGAACGCGCCAAAGCCGCCCAATCCGAAGACTAAATTTAAGCCCCCTGCCATTTGGTGGGGGGCAAGCCCCCCGAAACGGAGCCACACATGCGCCTCGCAGATCCTATCACCCAACCGCAATTCTACCGCGACGTGACGACCAAGCGATTGATCGCATGGGTGATTGATACGATCATAATTGCGCTGATCAGCTTGATTATCGTGCCATTTACAGCGTTTATTGCCCTATTTTTTATCCTCGGGCTTATGGCGGTTGTTGGCTTTATTTACCGCGTGATCACGCTGGCCACCGGATCTGGCACATGGGGCATGCGGCTGATGGCTATCGAAATTCGCGACCACTCAGGTGCACGTCTGGATACCAGCCAAGCCTTTCTGCACACGCTTGGTTACACGATCAGCTGGGCGATAACCCCGCTGCAATTGATCTCAATCGTGCTGATGGCGACATCAAACAAGGGCCAAGGTCTAACAGACAATTTCATCGGCACAGCAGCGATGAACCGGAAAGCACGCGCCTGAACCGCGTTCCGCTCTTGCCTCGCAGTACATCCTTGATATCATCTCGCGCAATTCATTCAGGAATCTCATGCGCCATACGCTTCCCATTGCTCCGCAGTTTTATGTAACTGCGCCTCAACCCTGTCCCTATTTGGATGGACGGATGGAACGTAAACTGTTCACCGCATTGCAAGGCGACAACGCAGAAAAATTGAACAACAGCCTGTCGCAGCAAGGATTCCGGCGTTCGCAAAACGTGCTGTATCGCCCGTCCTGTGCCGACTGCTCCGCCTGCCTGTCAGCGCGGATCGATGTGTCGGCCTTTTCACCGCGCAAAAGCCAAAGGCGCACGAACAAACGCAACACCGATCTAGTTCGGCGCGCAACGTCACCTTGGGCAAGCGAAGAACAATACGAACTGTTCCGAACATATCTCGACAGCCGTCACGCCGATGGCGGCATGGCCGATATGGATGTGTTTGAATTCGCCGCCATGATCGAAGAAACCCCGATCCGCAGCCGCGTCATCGAGTACACCAAAGAAGACAGCCGCACCTTGATCGGAGTATCCCTCACAGATGTACTGAGCGACGGGCTCAGCATGGTCTACAGCTTTTATGCCCCTGATATGCCGCAACGCTCGCTCGGGACGTATATGATCCTCGATCACATCCGCATCGCGCAGGAAGCAAACTTGCCTTATGTCTACTTGGGGTACTGGGTGCCCGGCAGCCAAAAGATGGGCTACAAATCCAAATTCGCCGGGCTCGAAGTCTACATGGGTGGAAAGTGGCAAAAAATGTCCGACCCGCAAAACTTCGAACCAAATACCCATCCCTTGTCCACAGACCCGATCGCCGAACAAGTGGCTAATATCTCGCTGCCCGACACGCGGTCCACACGCTACCCCCCCCCCTGATTTCTTTGGGTCCAAAACACCTCGGGGTTTGGGGCAGAGCCCCAACGGCGCGCCAGCGCCCTCTATCAATATAACGAAATAAGGGCGGCCCAACGGGCCGCCCTTTCCGTTGGATCACATGTCCAAAGTATCAGTTCGGGATCAAATCCGGGATCAACGTCACAATCCCCGGCACAAACCAGAACAAGGCCAGTGCCGCTACTTGGATCAACACAAACGGGATGATGCCGCGATAGATGTGGCCCGTCGTGACTTCCTTGGGTGCAACTCCGCGCAAGTAAAATAGCGCAAAGCCAAAGGGTGGCGTCAGGAACGACGTTTGCAAGTTTACCGCGATCATAATCGTCACCCACTTAGGATCAAACGTACCGCCATAAATGACAGGGCCAACAATCGGGATAACGATGTAAATGATCTCAAGGAAATCAAGCACAAAGCCTAAGATGAACAGCACCAACATCACGATCAAGAATACAGTCAGTTCGTTGTCAAACGATCTCAGGAACTGCTGAATATAGTGCTCGCCCCCAAAGGAGATGACCACAAGGTTCAACAATTGCGACCCGATCAGAATGGTGAACACCATCGATGTCACCTTGGCCGTTTCCCGCACCACAGGCGTCAACACACCCGACGTGTAAAGGATGTAGCAGCTGAACAGCAGACCAAACAACGCATACAGATATGCCGCATAGGCCACAAAGAACGCGATCCAGCTTTGGGCCGTCACGGTGTCTTGGTTGATACGCAGATCAAAGTTCACCCCGATCAAGATCGAAATCAAAATCGCCAGCGTTGACCAAATGATCACCTTCGGGCTGCGGTCCATGTCATTCAGCTTGCGATAGGCCGCCAACATGATGGCCCCACCTGCACCCAATGCAGCTGCCGGTGTGGGGTTGGTAATCCCACCCAAGATCGAGCCCAGAACCGCAACGATCAACACCAGCGGAGGAAAGACCACGCGGATCAGCTCGTTTTTCGAACATCGCTTCGTGGCCTCAATCACGCCGTACATGATCAGCGCAAACGGCAGCGCCATCACAACCACATAATAGCCCGATGAATTCAACGGCCCAATCAGCGCAATGTCGACCAACAAGGCCAGCACCACACCAATACCACCAATCAACAATGGCTTTGGATCGCTGCTTGGCGAAATGCCACGCGCTGTTGTCAGGATCAGACCCAGAACGATCAGAAGGATCGCTGTACCGGTACCAATCGGCGCGGCATTGTCCAACAAATCATCCAAAGCCGTTGCCAATTCTTCTTCGCTCAGGCGTTCGGATTGTTGCTGACCACCAGCGGCGGCGATTTCTTCTTGCTGCGTGATCGCAAGATCCCATGCCTCTTGTCCGTGCAAGTCGATCATCGAGATTTTGCATTCTTCGCTCACGTTCGTGCGCAGGCTGGCCGCAGCACCGATGTCAGAGAACGACGAGATAGTCGTCGACTGGGTGCCCACCACGTTTAGCGTTCCCAAAAGGATCGTGCCCACAACCATCAGCGCAGGCGCGCCAAGGAACCATGTGAACGCTTCTGATCGTGTAACCGGTTCGGCATTGGTGCTGCCCATTTCGACCGCAGGGGCCTTTTCAGGGTTCAACAGCGCGTAACCAAAGGCGTAAAGCGCATAAAGCAGTGCCAACATGATCCCCGGCAGCAAAGCCGCCTGAAACAGCGTGCCCACAGACACAACCGCAGGCTGGCCCAAATACGTCAAAGCATCGGTACAACCGGCTGCAACCGCGCGCTTTTCTTGTGCCGAAGAATACAAATCCCCCGCCAACGTGCCCAGCAAAACGATCACAATAGAGGGCGGAATGATCTGCCCCAACGTGCCCGAGGCCGCAATCACACCCGTCGAAAGTTCTGGCGAATAGCCGTTGCGCAACATCGTTGGCAGCGCCAGCAAACCCATGGTCACAACCGTCGCGCCCACAATCCCAGTCGAGGCCGCAAGGAAGGCACCAACCACAACAATCGACACAGCCAAACCACCCGGCAGCGGGCCAAAGACGCGCGCCATCGTGGTCAAAAGGTCATTCGCAATCTTGGAGCGTTCCAGCGTGATGCCCATCAAGACAAACATCAAAACCGCCAACAGTGTCTCGATCGACTGCCCCGCCAACACGCGTTCGTTCATCCGGTTCACAACAAAGGATACGTTGCGATCCAAGGCGACTTCCCAGCCCGATGGAAACACAGGTTCAGAAATCCGCGGTAAGTCCGGATAATTGAATATGGATATTTCCTCGGGTTTGATCCCGGAGTTCACCAAATCCCGAAAGGCTTGGCTGCTTTCGTCCAAAGCCGCGTGGATCAACAGACCCGCACTGTCGAGTGCCGCGATGATCCCAAAGGAAATTATCCCAGCCCCACCAATGGCAAACGCCACCGGAAAGCCGGAAAGGATGCCGCCAAACAGGCAGACAAAGACGATGATCAGGCCAACTTCTACGCCATCAAGTCCAAAAAACATTGCTTACTGTCCTTGTGTATTCGTGCAGGCGCGTGTGGCCCGGATGCAATTCAGGCAAAGATTGAAACGGGTCATTAGTGTGTGCCCTCGTATGCTTCTTCGCCGTCACCAAGGGAATCGCGGTCAATATACTTCCCGACACTTTCTTCGCCTTCGCGCCACTCAAGGAACGAGCGCATGAAGAACGCGATGCCTTGCAGGAATACCATGCCCGCAAACGTCACCAGAAGGATCTTGAACAGGAAATAACCGTTAAAGCCGTTGGGGCTAAAGCCGATGGTTTCCACACTCCAGCGCACAGCGCGCGAGGTGCGCATCAACCGCTCCAGATCATAGCTGGCCGCAGGGTTCGGCGTGATCAGGTGGCGCCACAGGAAGTACCAGCCATAAAGCCAAATCAGCGTCGCCGTCGGAAGCATAAAGAACAGCGACCCAAACATATCAATGACCCGCTTGGCGCGGTGGCTAACGGCCGCATAGATCAAGTCAACGCGCACATGGCCGCCCTGCACAAAGGTGTAGGTGACGCACAGGCACACGACCATGGCGTTATAAAGCTTCAGTTCTTCGGCAAACCAAGAGATGTCAAATTGCAGCGGAATCCCAAAACCGAACGAGATATCAGGGCGGGTAAAAATTCGCTGCATGAATACGATGATGATCTGCTGCAGAACCATCAAAAGGCCCGCCCAAGCGGCCAAGCGGCCAACCCCGTTGGCAATGCCTTCAAGCACGCGCACACAGCCCCACATGAAGGCGTTGCGCCAGATGCCAACGCCGATCACCGTCACGACAACGGCCAGCACAGCAAAGAAAAATTCAGTTGAGCCACCATAGTAGACGAACCGCATCAGCGATTCCTTGTCTTCGGTGGTGTTGGCCCATGACAACCAGTCAAGCCAAGACGCGGGATGCGTGATCGCATACAAGATATTGTAAAAGCCCAACACAAGGCTTTGCACAAACCAGATCACGCCGTCAGCCAAAGCCGCTAAAGAGCCACCTGTTTCGGCGACGTTATCGTTTTCCATTGCTGTATTCCCCCGACAGTCCAAGCACGTGGTCGCGCCGACTGTTCCCCCGTCATCTTAAATGTCCCAAGGGCCCACACTGTGAGGGCCCTTGAAAATGTCGTAAATAGGTTGGCTTAGCCGCCCAGAACGCGCACGCGCTGTTCAACATAGAAACCATCGGACTTGTTGATCCAGCTGGCGGATGTTGCCAGGCTTTCTTCGAACGAGGCACGTGTACGTGCGAACAGTTCGTCGCCCATGTTCTCGTCCATGACCTCAGCAGAGGCGGCACCAAATGCATCCCAAACATCGTCGCTGAACTGCAGGGTTTTAACGCCTTGCTGTTGCAGACGTGCAAGTGCTGCACCGTTGTTGGCCAGTGTTTCGGACAGCTGGAAGTATGTTGTCGCGCGCGACGCACCTTGCAAGATGGCTTGGTGCTGTGGCGTGAGGTCGTTCCAGACGTCAAGGTTGACGTTGGCAACCAAAGCCGAACCCGGCTCGTGGAAACCAGCAGTGTAGTACACTTTGGCAACTTCTTGGAATCCGGCGCGTTCGTCGGCCATTGGGCCAACCCACTCCAGACCGTCCAGCGCGCCCGAAGACAGCGCTTGGTACAGTTCGCCACCTGGGATGTTCTGAACAGATGCGCCCAGTTTACCCAGTACTTTGCCGCCCAGACCTGGCATACGGAATTTCAGACCGTTGAAGTCGTCAGCCGATGCGATTTCGTTGCGGAACCAACCACCGGACTGCGAACCGGAGTTACCCGCCAACAGGCCTTTGAGGTTGAAGATGCTGCCCAGCTCGTCGTGCAGCTCTTGGCCGCCGCCGTGCTCGTACCAGTTGGTCACTTCTTGGGCTGTGCCGCCGAAAGGAACCGCTGTGTAGTAAGCAAACGCAGGGTGCTGACCGATGAAATAGTAGTCAGCCGAGTGGTACATGTCTGCTTGGCCCGAGGACACAGCATCAAACACTTCGAACGCGCCAACCAGCTCACCGGGGGCTTTTTTGTCGATGGTCAGCTGACCGTCGGACATTGCGTCAACGAATTGCTCAAGATAGCTGGCCGCGTCATCCAGAACCGCAAAACCGCGGGGCCAGGATGTAACCATTGTCAAAGTGCGCTTGCCCTGTGCGTAAGCAGGTGCTGCGAGTGTGGTTGCCGCTGCTGCGGAACCGCCAAGTGCAGATGTCTTCAGAAATGAACGACGATCCATAGAGATACTCCTCCCAATTATAGTTGAACGACCCCAGCGCGTTTACGTCGGGGCGTTTCGAGTGAAGCCACCGTAGCGATGAGAGGCCAGATGGGAATACCTAGTACTGCGTAGAAAACCCCCAAAAGTGCGATTTGGTCAGGTTTTAATACCAATTTCACCAATTCTTTACCGTGCCTTTTGCGGCGTGGGGTGCGTCATTCGCTGCTGTGCCCTTTGATTCGCATCAATTTCCGCGTATCGAATCATCTGTGCTACTAAACTTGCCTGTCCTGCGCCTAAGCTATGCGCAAAAGCTATCACTTGTGGCCGCGATCCCGCTTATTCTGGCAGTCGGGGCCATTGCGGTTCTTGTGACCATACAATCGCGTGCTTTGGCAGAACGCGAAATCCAAACGCTTGAAACCCAGTTGATCGAAGCCAAAAAACGCGAGCTACGTAACTATGTCACCCAAGCGCGCAACGGGTTTTACTTTATCTACGGCAACGCATCGCCAAGCGACCAACTGGCCAAAGATCAGGTCGCGCAAATTCTTGCCGCGATGATCTATGGTGATGAAGGGTTCTTTTTCGTCTATGACTATGACGGCACTGCCTTGGTCAATCCGCGCCAAACAGAGATGATCAACAACAATCACTTGGACTTGACCGACAGCCGCGGCACCGCAGTTGTCGTTGATTTGATTGACATTGCCCGCCAAGGCGACGGCTATCTGACCCATCTATGGCCCAAACCATCAAACGGCCAAGAGGCCGAGATGATCACCTATGTCACCTCGTTTCCGTCATGGCGGTGGGCTGTCGGAACGGGTGTGTTCATCGATGATGTGCTAACGTCGGTGGCGGCGGCCCGCGCCGATGTTGAGGCCCGCATTCAGCGTACCTTTTACTATATTTCCGCCATTACCTTAACGGCTCTGTTGATGGTCTTTGGTTCTGGCATGGCGTTGAATTTGCGCGAACGCAGGTTAGCCGACGCCAAATTGAAAAAGCTGACACAGCGTGTGTTTGACGCCCAAGAAGAAGAACGCGGTCGTGTGGCACGCGAATTGCATGACGGGATCAGTCAAATGCTTGTGGGCGTACGCTATGCTCTCGATTCGGCGCGCCGCAAAGTCGACAAAGGCAGTGGGGATGCAAAAACACCTTTGCGCCAAGGCATCGACAATCTGGGCACCGCCATTTCAGAAGTCCGCCGTATCAGCCGCGATCTGCGCCCCGGCGCCCTTGATGATCTTGGTCTTGGTCCGGCGCTTAAGGCCTTGGTCGAGGATTTTGCACAGCGCACCGGCGTTGAGGTCGTTTTTAACACTGTCGTGTTCCGCAACCGCTTGGATCAAAACGCCAAGATCGCGCTTTATCGTATCGCCCAAGAGGCCCTGACAAATATCGAACGTCACGCGAAGGCGACACGCGTGACAATGGATTTGCGCGGGCACAAACGTGGTGCCACCCTGCGCATCAGTGACGATGGCATCGGCATGAACTACACAAGCCGCCAACGTGCCAACGGCATCGGTCTGCGCAATATGCAAGAACGTGTGGACCAACTGGATGGGCAATTGCGCATCCTCTCAAGCGGCAGCGGCGCAATCGGCACTGTGATCGAGGCCTCCGTTCCGCTAACACACCTGCTGCCACCTGATCCGTCTGTCCCTCAAAAGGAACCTGCAAGCGCATGACGTCTTCTGCCACTCTTCCGGCTTCGGCCCCCTCCTCCGCACCAGCTCCATTAATCCGCGTGTTGATCGTAGACGACCACCCGATGGTTGCCCAAGGCATCCAATCAGTCTTGGAAGATCACGACGGGATCGAAGTTGTCGGCACTCTTGGCAATGGTCGCGCAGTGATTGAACAGCTTGGCACATTGAATCCAGATGTGATTTTGATGGACCTCAATATGCCAGGTATGAGCGGTTTAACCGCCACCGAACTGGTCATAGAACAACGCCCCGGCACCCGTGTCCTAATTCTGTCGATGCATGACAGTCCCGAATATATCTCGTCTGCACTGAGCCACGGCGCCATGGGCTATGTTCTAAAGGACGTGCCCACGGAAAAAATCGCAGACGCAATCGAAGCCGTGATGCGCGGCGAGCAATATCTGTGCACCGGCGCAAGCTGCGCGATTGCCCCGCGCAATGCAGATGTGCCGGGCGCACTTACGGGACGTGAACAAACCATCTTGCTGAAACTGGCCCAAGGTCTGTCGAATAAAGAGGTCGCTCAGGCCCTCGATATTTCAGTGCGCACGGTGGAAACTCATCGCAAAAACATCAAGCGCAAGCTTGGAATATCCTCGACTGCGGGGCTGACACGATACGCCTTGGAACATGGCATGTTACAAGGCACCGGAATTGCACTTTGAGCGCGCTGGCTAACGCTTTGTTCACCAAAGTCCCGGTAGGGTCGGTTTATGAACGCTGTCACACATATCGACCCGCCTGAAACTCTTTCTGTTTCGACACTGATTACCCAGCGTCGTGCCGCCATCGACCTGATCACAACCACGCGTGCAAAAATGATCCGTGCGTCGCTTTTTGCCAATTACCTGTTTCGTCAGCATCCTTTTCAGCCCGAAAGTCAGGCGGTTCGCCAATCTTGGCTCACAGCGTTACAAGTACAATTGGATGACTTGGAGCAAGTCTGTGAGTTGATGGAAGGTGATAACTCTCGCAATTCTGTGCATATTGATATCGCCACATGGATCGCCGGCCACGCGGCGATGAACCACCAGACCGTTCAAACGCTGGCGACAATGCGCACGATGACACAGGCACTGGTCGACGCCGCCCATAGAAATGATTCAAACGCCTTAGAAAGGGCAATCGTCGCGCACCACAATTTTGGTCGCGTCCACCTTTTTGAAGCAGTCACCACATTCATCGACGTTTTGTGGTCCGACCTTGACGAAAATCGCAACAAAGAAGTCGAACGGGCAAACGCCACGGCATCCGCAATCGACAAAACACTGCGGCGGTTGGAACATATCGGCAAACACGTCCGCCTCGTTTCGCTCAACGCTTCGGTTGAGGCTGCGCGCGTCGGGGATGCAGGTCGCGGTCTTGGCGTGATCGCTGTGGAATTCAAGACATTGGCTGAAGAAATCCAGCGCCTTGCCGTCACAGCCCGGGCGGATATTACGTCGATGGAACGCCAATAAGAAATGGCTGCTCCGGCTCAGGGCGAAGATCATCCAAAATTTTGCGATCCTTGCCTCAATCTGAATTTTTGCGCAAGAAAATGTCGCATTTTTCGACCCAAGGGACATTAATTTATGATATTTGCCTGTTGACGCCCTTTTTTCCGGCGCATAATGTCCCCGAACACAATGAAAGGGCCGCTTGGTCAATGACACCTCTAGTCGTCATCATCGGATACATGCGCATGGGCCGGTAACGGATCTCCAGATCGAACCCCATGCGCCTCCGAAACTCGGGGGCCTTTTTTTTGTTTAATTGAAACCGCAACTCGGAGCACGCGGATATGACACGTCAAATGACCGGAGCGAAAATGGTCGTTCAAGCCCTTATTGATCAGGGTGTGGACACAGTATTCGGATACCCCGGAGGGGCTGTGCTGCCGATTTACGATGAGGTCTTTCAGCAGAACTCTATCAAACACATCCTTGTGCGCCACGAACAAGGGGCGGTGCATGCCGCCGAAGGTTACGCACGCGCGACCGGAAAACCGGGTGTTTGCCTTGTGACCTCTGGGCCCGGCGCGACAAATGCGGTGACTGGGCTGACAGATGCGTTAATGGATTCCATTCCGCTGATCGTTCTGACAGGTCAGGTGCCGACCTTCATGATCGGCTCTGACGCCTTTCAAGAGGCAGACACCGTGGGCATCACCCGCCCCTGCACCAAACATAACTGGTTGGTAAAAGAGACGGACAAGTTAGCGGGCGTTATTCACGAAGCCTTTCACGTTGCAACCGCCGGTCGGCCCGGCCCCGTACTGGTCGACATTCCCAAGGATGTGCAGTTCGCGACGGGCACCTATGAGCCGAAAAAACCATCAACGTCTCGGTATCAGCCCGAAACCAAAGGCGACATGGAAGCAATCACGGAATTGGTTGCCGCACTTGAAACCGCAAAACGCCCGATTTTCTATACGGGTGGTGGCGTTGTCAATTCCGGTCCTGCGGCCAGCCAATTGTTGCGCGAATTGGTCGAGGCCACGGGCTTTCCTATCACGTCGACCCTGATGGGATTGGGCTGTTACCCTGCGGCTGGCGACAAATGGTTGGGCATGTTGGGCATGCACGGTCTTTACGAAGCAAACATGGCGATGCACGGCTGCGATCTGATGATTAACATCGGTGCGCGTTTCGATGACCGTATCACGGGACGTCTGGACGCGTTCAGCCCCAACTCGATCAAAGCCCATATCGACATCGATCCGTCTTCGATCAACAAAGTCATCAAGACTGACATTCCGATCGTGGGCGACGTCGGCCACGTGCTGGAAGACTTGTTAAAAGTCTGGAAATCACGCGGGTGCAAAACCAATGCCGAAGGCGTCGCCACGTGGTGGAAACAGATCAAGGAATGGCAAAGCGTTGACTGCCTGAAATTCGAACAAAAAGGCAAAATCATCAAGCCTCAGCACGCATTGCGTCGCCTTGAGGCCCTGACCAAAGACCACGACCGCTATATTTGCACCGAAGTTGGCCAGCACCAAATGTGGGCCGCTCAATATTTGGATTTTCAGGATCCAAACCGTTGGATGACGTCGGGTGGGTTGGGCACGATGGGCTATGGATTTCCGTCGTCGATCGGCGTGCAAATGGGCCACCCGGAGGCACTGGTGATCAACGTTGCGGGTGAAGCCAGCTGGTTGATGAACATGCAAGAATTGGGCACGGCGATGCAGTTCAATCTGCCCGTCAAACAGTTCATCCTGAACAACGAACGCCTCGGCATGGTGCGTCAGTGGCAAGAACTGCTGCACGGCGAACGCTATTCTCAAAGCTGGTCCGAAGCGCTGCCCGATTTCGTCAAACTGGCCGAAGCCTTTGGTGCCAAGGGTATTATCTGTTCCGACCCCGGCGATTTGGATGACGCCATCATGGAAATGATCAATCACGACGGCCCTGTGCTGTTTGATTGTCTGGTGGAAAAGCACGAAAACTGCTTTCCGATGATCCCGTCGGGCAAAGCGCACAACGAGATGTTGATGGGTGACGCCGACACGCAAGGCGCGATTGACGCCAAGGGGAGTGTTTTGGTGTGACCTTCTTTAAACTCGTTGCCGCAACTGCACTGTGTGCGCTAGTTGGCTGCGGGTCAGGTTCGGAGTTGAGTAGCCTTAGAACGGACCCCGCCGCAGAAGAAACGCTTGCAGCTTCACGTACAATTTTCGCAAATCGAACTTTTGTGACTCACAGCCTTCATGGGACTCAAATTGAGTTCCACGATAGCGCTGGTAAAAGTTTTCTTTGGTATCCCGGAAATTCCCGTGCAGTTCCAGCACTTTGGCAGGTCCGACCCTACGCGGGATCAGGGTACGAAATCTGTTGGCAATATCCATCTAATTCCAGAAACGGGCTTACGGGGGCAAAAGGTGGAAGATGGGAATGCACTCCTTCGTTCGCATTTACATCAAAGTTGAAAGAAGTCGCTGAGGGAGACCCATTTGGCCTGGCGTCAGGACAAGTGCCTTACCGTCTTCCCAAAGGAAAATTCACCACTCAACAGTTGCTTAAGCAAGCGGGTAAACCTGCCGCCTCGGCTCAAGTCATCTATTCAAAGTGAAAAGGCGAACACAATGTCAGCTCTAAAACTCAAAAAAGGCTCAAGCAGCCATTCCGCCTATAACCTGCGACCCACATTCAGTGATGTTGTGGAAAAACACACACTTGCGGTGCTGGTCGAAAATGAACCGGGCGTGTTGGCGCGCGTCATCGGGTTGTTCGCGGGGCGCGGTTATAACATCGAAAGCCTAACCGTGGCCGAGGTCGACCACGAAGGTCACACCAGCCGTATCACCATCGTCACCACCGGTACGCCACAAGTGATTGAACAAATCAAAGCGCAATTGGGTCGCATTGTGTCCGTCCACGACGTGCATGATTTGACCGTCGAAGGCCCGTCGGTCGAACGCGAATTGGCTATGTTCAAAGTGGCTGGCAAGGGCGACAAGCGGGTCGAAGCCCTGCGATTGGCCGACATTTTCCGCGCCAATGTGGTCGACAGCACGCTTGAAACCTTCATCTTTGAGATCACCGGCGCGCCGGAAAAGATCGACGCCTTTGCTGACCTCATGCGTCCGCTTGGCCTAATCGAAGTGGCCAGAACAGGCGTCGCCGCCCTACCCCGCGGTGATTGAATGGCGTTAAAGCCAAGTACCTAAAATCAAGCTAACGCGCCTAGCGAAATGGCGCGTCAGCCTGCAATAGTCGCTGATGAAAAGGCAATAGATCATCTAAGTTGCAATAGCCCGCGCTTTTGCTTGCGGCCTTAGCGCTTGAAAATCCGTTACCTAGATGTTCGTACACCATGCGCACAACCCGTTCCGTTCCGGGTTCTTCACGCACGGTGCGCGCCACATATCCGACCCAATAGTTGTTTTCAAAAGACGACACCCGACTAAGATAGTTAAACGACGCCGTCATGCCGCCTTTGCGCGATATCATCGCGGCGACCCCCTCTTCTTGACGTAGCACCAGACCACGGAATTCTCGCGTGTGCCGCGTCATCGGTAAACCTTGGGCTTGCATGGCAGCCCGGGCTTCAAAGCCCCGAATGAACGTGGAATCACCGTCGCGGAACACCCGTACTACACCGCTGACAAATTGATTCTGCCTTAAAAAGCTGCGGCGTGAAAAACGATAAAAACCAGATGGAAACAGCGTCTCGTCCACGCTTCTTGCGCTTGTCCCCAAAAAGTCACCCAAGAAATGCCCGGTCAACGGGTCCCGAATGTTAGAGATGCGGTCAACTGGTTCGAGCAACACGCGCGCATCGACCCGGAAGAAGTGGCACATGCGCGCAAGAACATCCGGGCGCGGGAAACTCTCTCCAGACAAGTATCGATTAAACTGCGTCCGGTTAATCCCAAGTTGGCGCGAAAGCTCTGAGATCGACGGAAAGTTGCGTGCGAGAATGCGCAAATTCGCCCCAAACATGTTGCGCAATTCCGCCGGCGATCTGCGCGTTTCCGTCATAGTGTCCTCTTTGCACCGGTCTAAACGCCATTTTTAGGAAACCCTAAAGGTGACCCCGGTATATAAAACTTTGCGCCATCTGACGCCAAACAGCGCCACCCCTGTCACGCTTTCGACACTACACCTACCTGTATCGACACAAAAATCAAGCACGCGTCTCAGACTTGAGGATATGGTGACCGACAAAAATGTGTTTTCATAAGGACTTACCAACCTTGGATAGAAAAAATGAACGGTGTCATATTGTGGAGCGACGCGGCTGAACAAAAAGCCGTCATCTGGTGCGAAGATCACGGAGATCTCGCATTTCTGTCACGAAACGAGAACGCGGTTTTGCCCGATACATATTTTTCTGTCGGTGATGTCGTCGAATTTGACCTGCAAATTGAACGTAACCTTCGACTGGCCTGCAACGCAGTTCTGATTAAGCAGGACGCAGGTAAATCTTTATACGACGGGTTAAATTCGATCACGGTTCACGCCTGCGATGTGGCAAACGGCACAGCGACGGTCATTCCTTTTCCTGTTGATCACCCCAAGCGCCCAGTTGTGGGAACCTTGCGACACCAACAACGTCACGGTTAAGAACCGCATCAGGCAACGACCTTAGTAGCTATCTCTGCCCTTCCAGATCATGCCCAAAGACCATGCGCGCATGCTATTTTGAAGTTGCGTGAAACGCTTAGGATGTCGGGGACAGCAAAGTCTGGTCGAAAACGCGCAAGATGCGCCCCCACCTTTCGGTAATCTGTTTGAAAAGCACCCGGAGGGCCCTTTTCATGCATCACACCGATTTAAGCGCCGTACGCCAGCCAATCAATACAGCCCGCGGCCTGCCAAATGGGCACTACATTGACCCTAAAGTGTTCGAAGAAGAACGCGCTGCTTTGCTGATGTCGGGATGGCCTGGTCTTGCCACCACGGCCGATGTGCCTGAACCGGGCGACGCCGTACCACTGACATTTCTAGGCATGCCCTTGTTGCTGGTTCGCGATAACACGGGCACTGTGCGCGTGTTTCACAATATCTGCCGCCATCGCGGGATGATCCTTGTTGATGCCCCGCGCAAAATAGAGGGCGCAATCCGCTGCCCGTACCACAGTTGGTGTTATTCCACCCAAGGCAGATTGGTTTCCACCCCCCATGTGGGCGGACCGGGCCAAAACACCGCAGAGGGCATCGACCGCAACGTTCTTGGCCTAATCGAAGTGCGCAGCCACATTTGGTTCAACACGGTCTGGATCAACCTGTCCGGCGACGCGCCCGCCTTTGAGGTCGTCAACGCAGAGCTGCTGACCCGTTGGGCGGAATTTGACAAACCCTTCTATCACGGCGGGGCTGACAGTGCATTTACACTTGAGGTCAATTGCAACTGGAAATTGGCAATCGAAAACTACTGCGAAAGCTATCACCTGCCTTGGGTGCATCCCGGCCTGAACAGTTATTCCCGCCTCGAAGACCATTACCACATCGAAGAATCTGGGCGCTTTTCGGGGCAAGGCACGTTGGTCTATCGCCAATTGACGGGCAAAGATGGCCTGACCTTTCCGGATTTCGAAGGTTTAAGCGCCAAATGGGACAAAGCTGCAGAATATGTTTCGGCTTTTCCGAACGTGTTGTTAGGAGTTCATCGCGATCATGCCTTTGCGATCATTCTGACCCCGGTGACCACCGAAAAAACTGTCGAACATGTACACCTGTTTTATGCGCAACCTGACACTGATGCGGACTTGCGCGCCCAAAACACCGCCCTGTGGAAATCGGTGTTTGAGGAAGACATCTTTGTTGTTGAGGGCATGCAGCGCGGTCGCCACGCACCGATGTTCGATGGCGGGCGTTTTTCGCCTGCCATGGATGGGCCGACGCACCTGTTTCACGATTGGGTCGCTGAACGCGTCGCCGCACACCGCGCGCATGCACAAGCGGCGGAATGACAGATTTGGACGCCCGCCTGCTTGCGGCCCACGACAGCGGCGACATGGCGACACTTGTGGATCTGTATCGAACCGCTGCGCAGTGCGCTGACAGCGAAGATGCGCGCGCCTTTTATCTGACCCACGCCCATGTCTTCGCTTTGGAACTGGGGCATGCCGACACAGGCGCATTGCGTGCAGCTCTGATCAAAATGGGGCGTGAAGCCCCGCTGTGATGCTACAATTTTGGTGGGCGACGTCCCGGCCAGTCGGTCGCTTGATGCCATGCTTCAGCCAGTCGCAGCAGTTTGGCATCACTGCCCCGCGGCCCGATCAGTTGCAGCCCCATCGGCAATCCATGCGTCCCGTCAAATCCAACCGGAACATTCACCACTGGTAAACCGATCAGACTGGCGGCGATCACCACCTCCATCCAACGGTGATAGGTGTCCATCCCTTGGCCATTGATGTCGCGCGGCCAATCCATTGTCACATCAAAGGGCCACATCTGCGCACTAGGCAACACCAAAACGTCATATGATTTAAATAGCTGCGCAGCCTTTTTAAACCAGTTCGATCGGATTACACTTGCGCGGTGCACCTCGATTGCTGACATGGCAAGGCCGCGCTCGACCTCCCAAATGGCCGTGTCCTTAAGGTGGTCACGTTTAGCCGGATCAGCATGCAAGGGTGCAAGACCACCCGCGATCGCCCAACTGCGCAACGTGGTCCACGCCGCCCAAAGCGCGTCGCGATCAAAGGGCGCCGCGACGTCTTCGACGTTCACACCCATATCCACCATTTGCCCCAATGCGACGCGGCAAATATCGATCACGCCCGGCTCCATGGCAAAGGCCCCGTCCCAATCGCCCAACCACCCAAGGCGCATCCCGGCGGCACCGCCTTCGATTTGTGGCAGGCTTGGCGCATGGATGACGCCATGAGGTTGGCGTGGGTCCGGTCCGGCCATCGTGTCCAGCAAGGCGGCCAGATCACGCGGGGTACGTGCCATCGGGCCATTCGTTGCCAGTTGATGCAGGAAATTGTCGCCCTCTGGTTCGGAAGGCACCAAACCCCACGTCGGGCGCATCCCATAAACGTTGTTCCAGCCTGCTGGATTGCGCAAAGACCCCATCATATCCGAGCCGTCGGCGACGCTTAACATACCACAGGCCAACGCAACCCCGGCCCCGCCCGATGAACCGCCCGCGCTGCGGCGCACATCATAAGGATTGCGCGTCGCGCCAAATACCGGATTGATACTGTGTGACCCAAGTCCAAATTCTGGCGTGTTCGTCTTGCCAATGATAATGGCACCCGCCGCGCGCAGGCGTGCAATTGCAATGTCATCCTTTGACGCGATAGTGCCCGCGAACAAAGGCGATCCCATAGAAGTCGGCAACCCTGCCGCGTTGGCCAAGTCCTTGACCGCCATCGGAATGCCATGCAACCAGCCCATGCGCGGTTCGCAATCCGCCGCAGCGGCGTCGGCCATCAACACATCTGGTGCGCGCATTGACACAATCGCATTGACCGACCCGTTCACGGCATTGATCCGTTCCAACGTCGCAGCCATCACGTCTTGTGCAGTGATCTCGCCCGCGTCCATCCGGGCGCGTAGGGCCAGTGCTCCTGCTTCGATCATGTGGCCCCCTTTGCGCGTTGTGGTTAGTCGCCCTGCGCCTCGGCGCGGCTTTTTCCCGATACGGCCAGCGCCAAAGTCGCCGCCATAAACCCATCTAGGTCACCGTCCAATACGCCCTTGGTGTCTGACGTTTCGTGGTTGGTCCGCAGGTCTTTGACCATCTGATAGGGCTGCAAAACATAAGACCGGATCTGGTTGCCCCAGCCCGCATCCCCTTTGTTTTCATGCATTTCGTTGACCAAAGCGTTCCGCTTGTCCAACTCCAGTTGGTACAGACGCGATTTCAAAGCCTTCATAGCGATATCGCGGTTTTGGTGCTGAGATTTTTCCGAAGACGTCACCACGATACCCGTCGGGGCGTGGGTAATCCGCACAGCCGAATCCGTCGTGTTCACGTGCTGACCGCCCGCACCTGATGAACGGTAGGTATCGATGCGAATATCTGCCGGATTCACTTCGATTTCGATGTTGTCGTCCACCACCGGATAAACACCGACAGAGGTAAACGAAGTATGGCGTTTGGCCGCAGAATCAAACGGGCTGATGCGCACAAGGCGGTGCACACCGCTTTCGGACTTTAGCCATCCATAGGCGTTCAAACCACTGATCTTGTAGGTCGCGGACTTAATGCCCGCCTCTTCGCCCGCACTTTCGGACTGCAATTCGACTTTGTAGCCCTTTTTCTCGGCCCAGCGGACATACATCCGCGCCAGCATCGACGCCCAATCGCAGGATTCCGTACCACCAGCGCCCGAGTTGATCTCAAGGAAGGTGTCGTTGCCGTCGGCCTCGCCGTCCAGCAATGCCTCTAGTTCTTTTTGGGCGGCCAAAACGGCCAAAGCCTTCAAAGCGGTTTCAGCTTCCAAGACAACTTCGGCGTCGTCTTCCATTTCGCCAAGTTCGATCAGTTCGATATTGTCAGCCATGTCCTGTGAAATACGCGCATGCACGCCCATCGCATCCACCAACATCTGCCGATCCCGCATCAACTTTTGCGCAGCTTCAGGATTGTCCCACAGGTTTGGGTCCTCAACACGGGCATTGAATTCCTCAAGCCGATGTTGGGCCGTTTCGATATCCAAACGCTGTGCCAACAGCTCAACCGACTTTTCGATTTCGGCCACGAGGTTCTGAATTTCAGCGCGCATGTTTTAACTATCCTCTTCAATGCCTTGAGATAACCCAAGCCACAACGCGCCACAAGCATCCTTCATTGTTCTTAAAATACTCAAGTGGAAAGCGTGGATGGATAGAGACCAGCCCACACAAGCCGCGAAATCACAGCGTGTTAGTAAAGCCCACCAGAGCTAAGCCCGCCAAACGTTGCCTTGCGCCCCACAACGGCCTTTTTGCCCGTTGATGTGGTCACCTGACGGCCACCGCCGCCGACTTCTTCGACCAGCGGCAAATCAGACCCCACGGCAAAACCGCCGTCAAAGACCACGTTAAAGGTTGGCAATTCGCAATCGCGGAAATATTCGGCCACAACGTTCTTGCCCGAAGCCCCCTCGCCCAAGCGAGAGCCTGAAAAGCGGTCGATGTTGACGAAACAGCCGCCTTCCGGCACTTCGAATTTACCGCCACCATATTTCTGGACCGCTTCTTTCATGAAGTCCTGAAAGACCGGGCCACACATACCGCCACCGGATGCGCCTTTGCCAAGGCTGCGCGGTTGGTCAAAGCCAATATAGCACCCGGCAACGATGTTGCTGGAAAATCCAACAAACCAAACATCCTTGGCGTCGTTTGTCGTGCCTGTCTTTCCTGCGATTGGCACAGGCAGATTGATCGCGCGCGCCGCTGTGCCACGATCAACAACACCCTGCATCATGGACGTCAACTGATAGGCTGTGATCGGGTCCATGACCTGTTCACGGTTGGAATTAACACGCGGCGAAAAGCCGGGGTCAAGGCTGGCAAGCTGCGCGCAATCCACGCAAGACCGTTCATCGTGGCGATACACAGTGCGCCCGAAACGGTCTTGTACACGGTCCACCAAGGTTGGTTGCACCCGCTCGCCACCGTTGGCGAACATCGCATAGGCCGACACCATCTGGTACAGCGTCGATTCCTCGGCCCCCAGCGAGTTGGCCAAAACAAGCCGCATATCGTCATAGACCCCGAACCGTTCGGCATAGTCCGCGACCACGCCCATGCCGACTTCTTGTGCCAAACGGATCGTCATCAAGTTACGCGAATATTCGATACCTGTGCGCAGCGGTGTCGGTCCATAGAACTTGTTAGACGAGTTGCGCGGCCGCCAAAGCCCCTGCGGCGTGTCGATTTCAATCGGTGCGTCCACCACAATAGTCGCGGGCGTATAGCCGCTGTCCAAAGCAGCCGCATAGACAAACGGCTTAAAGCTGGATCCGGGTTGGCGTTTGGCTTGGGTGGCGCGGTTAAAGACCGAGTTCTGATAGCTGAAGCCACCCTGCATCGCGATCACGCGGCCTGTATCAACGTCCATCGCGACAAATCCGCCTTGGGCGGCAGGCACTTGGCGCAAAGACCAGCGCAGAAACGACCCGTCGTTGTCTGCCGTCATGGCACGCACGTGCACCACGTCGCCCACTTCGAAGTTTTCGAAAAAGTCGCCACGCACCCATTTGATATCTTCGCGCGGAACCACTGGCGCCGGGTCACCTTCGGCCCAGCCCTCTATGCCAAGGCGCAATTGCTGATCCGCCACATCCAGCACCACGGCTGGGCGCCACACGCCGTTTAGATCAATGTCACGCGCGACAGGCAGATCCGACAACGCCTCGGCCCAGTTTTCCAACTGCTCAGCATCGATCTTTTTGCGCGTTCCCCGCCAAATGCCCGAATTGCGGTCGTAATTTTCCAACCCACGCCGCAGCGCTTTGGCCGCGATGGGCTGCATTTCGGCGTCGATGGTGGCGCGCACAGTATAGCCGCCGGTAAAGAACTCGCCTTCACCAAAGTCTTCGCTCAGCTGGCGGCGGATTTCATCGGTGAAATAATCGCGCGGCGGCAATTCGGATTTAAAGCTATCGAAATCCCCGTTCTGGACAGACTTCAGCGGCTCTGCGACCTCGGTTTCATAGGTCGCATCGTCAATATAGCCGTTTTCCATCATCTCTTTGAGGACGAAGTTACGACGCGACAACAGGCGTTCCTTGCGGCGCACCGGGTGGAAATCCGACGGCGCTTTGGGCAAGGACGCAAGGAAGGCCGCCTCGTGGGGGGCCAATTCCGTCAGGGTTTTGTTGAAGTAGGTTTGGCTTGCTGCGGCCACACCATACGAGTTTTGACCTAAGAAAATCTCGTTTAGATACAGCTCAAGAATCTTTTCCTTGGTCAATGCACCCTCAACACGGGCCGCAAGAATGATCTCTTTGATCTTGCGTTCTGCTTGGCGATCGCCCGACAGCAAAAAGTTCTTCATCACCTGCTGTGTGATCGTCGAAGCACCCCGCACATCGCGCCCGCGCGTGCGTACTGCATCATAGGCCGCAGCACCGATACCGCGCAGATCATAACCTTCGTGGGTATAGAAATTCTTGTCTTCGGCGCTGATAAACGCCTGTTTCACCATGTCCGGGATCGTTTCAGCCGGCGCAAACAGACGGCGTTCCTGAGCAAATTCATCGATGATCTGCCCTTCGCCGGAATAGATTCGGCTGATGGTGGCAGGCTGGTATTGCGACAGGCTTTCGTGGCTGGGCAAATCGCGCCCATATATCCAAAAAATCGCACCCACAGACAGCGCAACCATGCCGAAACCCATAGTTGCTGTGGTGAAAATCCCGCCGAAGAAGGACAAAATAAACCTAAACATGACCGCCCGCACCTGATTGAGAAAGGTTGCTTTGTGCGGTCTGTATACGACAGCCGTCAGTTAGCGTCAAAAGGCAACTGGGGCGATATCTCGCCGATGTGATCGCACCCTTATTGGCGCACCAAAGGCTGTACTGCGAGGTCTGCGTCACGCCACGCCAAGATGCCGTCCGCCAGCGCCTGTACCATTGCGGCGCGCCAAACAGGGTCGCGCAGATTCGCCAAATCACGCGCGTCTGACAGGAACCCGACCTCGACCAGAACCGATGGAATATCCGCGCTTTTTAACACCGAAAAAGACGCCTCGCGCCGCGGTCGTTTATTCAACGGGCTGCCTGACGCGCCGACAGTTGCGATGAGCGCCGAGGATAGCATATGCGTGCGCGGCATCGTTTCGACGCGGGCCAAATCCATCAGGACCGATGCCACCTGATCGTCTGTGCCACTTAAATCCACGCCCGCAATGATATCCGAGCGGTCGTGCTGTTCAGCCAACTGCGCTGACGCCGCATCCGATGCCTCATCCGACAGCGTATAAAACGTCGCCCCCCGCGCCTGCCCAGACCGAAGCGCATCCGCATGCAACGACACAAACGCATCCGCACCCGCCTGATGCGCCAAAGCAACTCGGCCCGTCAGGGACACAAACACATCCGTGTCGCGCGTCATGACCACTTCAACCCCGCCTGCCCGGCGTAATACATCGCGCAGGGCCAGACCAATGCCCAACATCAGTTCTTTTTCGGTTGTGCTATCGCGCACGGCACCAGGGTCAACGCCGCCATGGCCGGGATCCAATACCACCACAAACGTGTCGTCTTGGGGCACAACAGGCGCGGCTGCGGCCTGCGCGCTCCATGTGGGATCCACAGGTGCACCGGCGCGTGTGGCAAAATCCTGCGGTTCGGCATCCTCAAGGGTAATTTTCAGCGTGGCGCGGCCCGAAGCAGTGTCAACAGGCATGCCAATTTCGACCGGCAGCATTGGCTTGGCAAGATCAGCCACCAGCCGCGACCAGCCCGGTTTGAACGTGCCAAAGCGCACGGATGACAAGGATTCAGCATCGCCCATCAACGCCTGCGACGTCACGCCCGCAAAATCGACTTCGCGGAAATCGACGACAAGGCGCGCCGGTTCGTCCAGCACGAATACCCGGAACGGAACGCCTTGGCTTAGGGACAAAGTCAGCGTGGTGCTGCCAAACCAACCCTCTTCGATGCTGCTTGCGCCCATATCGACGCGCGCCAACCCAGACAAGTCTTGAGCGGCCGCCGACAGTGCCGTGGCCCACATCACTATGCTGATTAAAACTGCCCGCATCGCGTTATACCCGCCTATTTTTGCGACACTCTAGGGCAAGTCGGCGCGCGCGGGAATCCCTTGTGTCATCTATTGGCCATGAAATCTGCCAAGCGACGCAATCCTTCGGCAATGTCGGCAGTGCTGCGCGCATAAGAAAAGCGCAATGTTTGATGACCGCGCACCGGGTCGAAATCCAAGCCCGGTGTCACGGCAACGCCCGCTTTGTCCAAGATTTCGGCGGCAAAGGCGCGGCTGTCAGTCGTAAGATCTGACACATCCGCATAGACATAAAACGCCCCATCAGGCGGGGCGATGCGGGTAAAGCCTGCTTTGGGCAGCCCATCCAGCATCAGCGCGCGATTGGCGCGATAGACATCCATGTTGCCCTGCAATTCTTCGTGTGCATCCATGGCGGCCAGTGCTGCGACTTGGCTGGCATGGGGCGGGCAGATGAACATGTTTTGCGCGATGCGTTCGACGATGCGCACATGGTCTTCGGGCACGACCATCCAACCGATACGCCACCCGGTCATGGAAAAGTACTTGGAAAACGAGTTGATCACATAGACATCGTCGCTGACTTCCAGCGCGCTGACCGCTTTGGCCTCGTATTCGATGCCGTGATAAATTTCGTCACTGATGAAACTGGCACCCGCCCCTTGAGCGGCATCAATCAGCGCAGACATAGCGGGGCGATCTAGCATCGTACCACTGGGATTGGCGGGTGACGCAACAAGCAATCCGGCCAGATCAAGACCAGCAAGGTCTGCCGGAACGGGTTGCAAACGATTTGCATCCGATGTCGGTAGATCGACAGGCACAAACCCCAACCCCTTTAGAATTTGGCGATAGCTGGGATAGCCCGGCGCGCCGATACCGACCCTGTCGCCGCTGTCAAAAAGCGCATTAAAGGCAAGGATAAACCCACCCGACGCGCCTGAGGTGACGACCACACGTTCGGGGTTCAAATCGATCCCGTACCATTCACCGTAAAGCTGCGCGATGCGCGCGCGCAAAGCTGGCAACCCAAGAGCCACCGTGTACCCCAACGGCCCCTGCGCCATTGCACTGTTCAATGCGCGGATTGCTGCTTGTGGCGCACCAGTACCCGGTTGGCCCACTTCCATGTGGATAATATGACGTCCCGCGGCCTCGGCGGCGCGCGCGGCCTCCATGACATCCATCACAATGAAAGGATCAACGTCACTTCTTCTTGAGGTTCGCATAAGCACTCCTATGATCGGCACATGACCTTTCATCCGCTGACGCGCTTGGCGTCAATACTCATCCTGACCTTTACGTTGGCGCTGCCGGCACGCGCAGTGCAATTGCTGCGCGATGCGGACATGGAATATGCGTTGGCCCAAATTGCGGCCCCAGTGCTGAAGGCCGCCGGGCTAAGTGCGACGCGGACCAAAATTCTGGTGGTGAATGACGGGACATTGAATGCCTTTGTGGTCAGCAATGACGCCATCTATATCAATTCCGGCCTCATCGGGCGCATGAACAATGCAGCGATGTTACAGGCTGTGATCGCGCACGAAGCCGCCCATATCGCCAACGGGCACATCACAAGACGTATGACCAACCTTGGCAACGCGCGCACTGCCGCGGGCCTTGGGCTTGCGCTGGCCGTTGTCGCGGCAGCAGCTGGCGGCGGCGAAGCTGCAGGTGCCATTGCCATTGGTACACAAAGCTCTGCCATTCGATCTTTCCTAAGCCACACCCGCGCCGAAGAAAGTTCGGCCGATCAATCCGGCGCGCGCTTTATGCGCAGCGCAGGCATTCCGCTTTCGGGCATGATCGAAGTTATGCAACTGTTTCGGGGCCAAGAAGTATTATCCGCCGCGCGCCAAGACCCCTATGTGCGGTCGCACCCGCTGAGCCGGGACCGCTTGCGTGCAATCCAAGCCTATGCCGCCAGCGCACAAGCCGGGACTGTGGCGAATTCGGCGACTTGGGATTATTGGTTTGCGCGTGCCAAAGGGAAATTGACCGCCTATCAACGCCGCCCCAGTTGGACGCTGAACCGTTTGGGTGACAGCGGCTATAAAGACGTCGCATTGATGCGCGAGGCCATGGCCCGCCATCGCAATTCGCAGACCAAACGGGCGCTGTCGGCCATCGACAAAGCCATAGCGGTGCAGCCTAATGATCCATTCTATCGCGATCTCAAGGGCCAAATCCTGATGGAGACACGCCAGTTTGCCGCCGCTGCCAACTCCAGCGCAAGGGCAGTTAAACTGCGCCCCAATGACGGTTTGTTGCAAGCGGGATACGGGCGTGCATTACTGGCCAGCGGCAATGTGCGCGCGGCCCTGCCCGCGCTGGAACGTGCACGGTCTATTGATTTTCGCGATGGCTCAATGCTGCGCGATTTGTCGGTCGCTTATGCGCGCACCGGAAATAACGGAATGGCGTCCCTTATTACGGCGGAACGCTACGCATTGAGTGGCCGCATGAAAGATGCCGGCATTCACGCCAAACGCGCCACAGGACTTTTAGGTGAGGGCACTGGCCCTTGGCAAAGGGCGCATGATGTGCTCCTTGCAACTGAACGCGCTGAAAAAACAAAAAAACGGAGATAATCCCATGATACGACGCTTTGCCACCACGTCCGTTTTAGCACTTGGTCTTGCACTGCCTGCCCATGCGCTTGATCTGACGCAAATGACCCCAGAAGAGCGCGACATCTTCCGCGAGGAAGTCCGCGCCTTTCTGCTAGAAGATCCGCAGGTGATCATGGACGCCGTCGCAGTGTTGGAACAACGTCAGCAACAAGCGCAATTGCAAGCGGACCTAAGCCTTGTTTCGGACAATGCGGGCGACATCTTTGATGACGGTTACAGCTTTGTTGGTGGCAATCCAGACGGCGATATCACGTTGGTCGAGTTTCTTGATTACCGCTGTGGTTTTTGCAAACGCGCCCACAACGAAGTGGCCAAGCTGCTGGAAACAGATGGCAATATTCGCCTAGTGGTCAAAGAATTCCCAATTCTAGGGGAGCAATCCATGCTGGCTTCTCGCTACGCTGTGGCGACCAAACAGATAGCAGGTGGTGACGCTTACAAGGCGTTGAATGATGCGTTGATGGCATCAAATGGTGAAGTGAACCTGCGCACACTGAATCGCATGGCCTCGACCTTTGGATTGGACAGTGACGCGATCCAGGCCCGCATGGGCAGTACCGAAGTGACCGAAGAAATCCAACGCACCCACGCATTGGCGCAGCGATTGCAGATCACGGGTACGCCGACGTTTGTGTTGCAAGATGAATTGCTGCGCGGCTATCTGCCCTACGACCAGATGCAGGCCTTGGTTGACGAAAAGCGCGGCTAAGGGTTGGGTATTTCGCGGCGATTTGCATCGCCGCGACGGACTGGGGGCCAGCCCCCAGACCCCCGGAGTTTATCTTGCAAGATGAAGATAGATTGACGTTATTCGGCTGCTTGCACGTCTTTTGCCGCAGCGGCGTCTAACTCAGCGGCCTTCTTTTCCACCTGTTCGACGATGTGATCGACCATGCTGGCGTTGTCCTGCTTGTGGCTTTGTTTGCCTGCCAGATAGACCATACCGTGCCCGGCACCGCCGCCGGTAAAGCCCACGTCGGTCATCAGTGCTTCTCCGGGACCGTTGACGACGCATCCAATGATGCTCAGGCTCATGGGCGTTTTGATGTGTTCAAGGCGCTGTTCCAAAGCCTCGACCGTTTTAATCACATCAAAGCCTTGCCGCGCGCAAGATGGGCAGGAAATGATGTTCACACCACGGTGGCGCAAACCAAGAGATTTAAGGATTTCGAAGCCCATTTTGACCTCTTCCACCGGATCGGCGGACAGCGAGACGCGGATCGTGTCGCCAATCCCCATCCAAAGCAGATTACCCATGCCGATGGCCGATTTAACCGTGCCTGAAATAAGCCCGCCCGCCTCGGTTATGCCAAGGTGAATGGGGGCGTCGGTGGCATCTGCCAGCTTTTGATATGCGGCGGCGGCCATGAAAACGTCAGAGGCTTTGCAGCTGATTTTGAATTCGTGAAAATCGTTATCTTGCAGGATCTTGATGTGATCGAGGCCAGATTCCACCATCGCATCTGGCGTCGGTTCGGCGTATTTTTCCAACAGGTGCTTTTCAAGGCTACCTGCGTTCACGCCAATGCGGATGGAGCAGTTGTTGTCGCGCGCGGCCTTGATGACTTCCTTCACGCGTTTTTCGTCGCCGATGTTGCCTGGATTAATGCGCAGACAAGCTGCACCCGCCTCTGCCGCTTCGATACCGCGTTTGTAGTGGAAATGGATATCAGCCACCAAAGGCACCGGGCTTTCGCGCACGATCTCTTTCATGGCGCGCGAGGAGTCCTCGTCGGGGACCGAGACGCGCACAATATCTGCCCCTGCATCAGCGGCAGCTTGAATTTGCGCAATGGTCGCTTTGGCATCTGTGGTCAGGGTGTTGGTCATCGTTTGCACCGAAATAGGTGCGTCGCCCCCAACCGGAACAGAGCCGACCATGATCTGACGGCTTTTGCGGCGATAGATATTGCGCCATGGGCGGATGTGATTAAGCGACATATCAGCGTCCTTTGAGACGGAAACAACACGTTTACAGATAGGTCGATGCGTGGCAGGTCGCAATGCCCTTGCCGCAGATGCAGTGGCTTATTCAGCAGGTTCCGTCGGCGTCGCAGCCTTGGCTTCTGCATAACGGGTCAGACCCTCGTCGGTTTCGACGTCTACGGGCAGATAGGTCTCTTGGAGACCCGCGATTTCAAGCGGCAAATTTGACGTGACAGTGCCATTGGCACCAACAGGGCCATAGAACTTGTCGTTCATCGCGAAATAGATCGCGCCACTTTCGCCAGTGCGCAATGTGGGCGCTTCTTCGGTCAAAGGCGCTTCCCATGAATCGCCAGCCTGCATCGTGGCTTCGTAGATGACTGTGCCATCAGCAGACCGCACACGCACCCAAGATGGGCGAACAGCAACCATGGTCAACGCAGGCGCTGCGGCCTCAACAACTTGAGGCACAGTAGGTCCAAACACATCATTTGTATCCGGCAAACCCGCCACGCGTTGTTCGACGATCTCGGGGCTCGCGAAAGCGCCAAATTCATGCGGATTGAGTGTTGCGATCGGCGCATCACGGGCCACAAGCACAGGAACATCCAAAGCTTGTGGGCGATAAAGACGATCCAACGCATCTGCGCGCGGGGTCTGAATTTCAGGGCCGAATACAGTATCAGCCGCCGCCGCACCGCTGAGCGGATCAAGATCGGACAAAACAATCGGCGTTTGATCGACAGGCGCGACCTGCACACGCTGCACTTCTTGAAGGATCGAATATCCCCCAAAGCCAAGACCGCCAATCAACGCCAACAAAACCAGCATGGATCCCACGGCACGCGGTTCGATCCGGGCCCAAACGGCTTCGCCGGCAGGCACAAACGGCGTCGCCGATGCCGAGAATATATCATTAGTTGTGCTGCGATTCAGCCGCTCTTCCCGATTGGATTTTTTGACCACGGATGCTTCTGCAGACATGCCATGTGCCACCGAAAACCCGCTTTCAGCACAGAACATCGCGAATGTCGTATCCGGGTTCATGTTCAAATAGCGCGCATAGGACCGCACATAGCCAGCGATAAAGCCGGGCGTGTCGAACGCATCCGGGTCGCATGATTCAATTGCGGCGATATAGCTGGCTTTGATCCGCAGTTCGCGCTGCACATCCAGCAAGGATTTGCCAAGCGTCGCACGCTCGCCTCGCAGGATATCACCTAGGCGCAGGTCGAAATCGTCAAAACCCTTAGGTTCTGCGTCTTCTGAATTATCAGTGATGACGGATTTACGTCCGATCATTCCCCTGCCCCATAGATTTAGTGTGTTAGCGATTCAATCCCACTCGATTCGCTTCACTGCTGTTGTTCATCAGACGGTAGCATATGGCAACGGTAATTGCGAATTTTAGTAAATTATCCAGCGTCTTCGGCGCGATTCAGCGCACAATGAGCCCATAATTCATCCATTGCACACACCAACGCATCAGTCTCGCGCGGGCCGTGCACAGGCGACGGCGTGAATCGCAGGCGTTCAGTTCCCCGCGGCACCGTCGGAAAGTTGATCGGCTGCACATAGATTCCATGTTTCTCAAGCAGCATGTCGCTCAGGATTTTGGTGTGTACAGGATTGCCCACAATAACCGGCACGATGTGGCTGCCATGATCGATGATCGGCAGGCCCATCCCCTTAAGGCGCAACTTAAGAGCCGCAGCTTGCGCCTGATGATCCGCACGCAGGTTTTCAGCGGTTTTCAAGAACGCAACCGATGCAGCAGCCCCCGCGGCAATCGTAGGCGGTAGTGATGTGGTAAAGATGAATCCCGGCGCGTAAGACCTTATGGCATCACACATTTTCGTTGACGCCGCGATATAGCCACCCATCACCCCATAGGCTTTGGCCAAAGTGCCATTGATGATATCGATCCGGTCCATCAGCCCATCGCGTTCGGCAACACCGCCGCCACGCGGCCCATACATGCCAACCGCATGCACCTCGTCAATATAGGTGAGCGCCCCGAATTCATCCGCCACATCGCATAGGTCCGCGATAGGGCCGAAATCACCATCCATCGAATAAATCGACTCAAAGGCAATCAACTTGGGCACATCAGGGTCGTCTGCCGCGATCAGTTCGCGCAGGTGTTCGACGTCATTATGGCGAAAAATCCGTTTGGCACCGCCATTGCGGCGCACCCCTTCGATCATCGAGGCGTGATTGAACTCATCCGAGTAAATAATAAGACCAGGAAACAGCTTAGGTAGCGTACTTAAAGTCGCATCATTGGCGATGTAAGCACTGGTAAACAGCAAGGCCGCTTCTTTGGCGTGCAAATCCGCCAGCTCAGCCTCAAGCCGTTTGTGATAAACTGTTGTACCTGAAATATTGCGCGTTCCGCCCGAGCCCGCGCCGGTCGCGTCGATGGCTTCATGCATCGCACGCAGCACAACCGGGTTTTGCCCCATCCCAAGATAGTCATTGCCACACCAAACGGTGATCTCAGAGGTCTCTCCGTCCGGGCGCGTCCACGTTGCGTGCGGGAACTGGCCCTTCTTACGCTCGATGTCGATAAATGTCCGATACCGGCCTTCGTCGTGAAGGCGTTGCAGGGCATCATCCAATTTGGCTGTGTAATCCACACAAACACTCCATCTTGGTCCTTGGTCACGACACATCACGCGCGACCCGCTTTAGAATAGGTATAGACTGTAAACCGGTCCTTCAATGCCAATCAAATGCGCGTCATGTCGCAGGTTAAATTCGCTTGACCCCCAAATCGGACCTAAATGCCCCGTTTAGATTGCAATCGGGTGCTGGACATGCCCCCGCATGGGGGTAGTCTGGCGCCAAATTGCCCATACAGGAGCCACCATGACCCTCGACGCCGTCCTTGCCCGCATCGATTCCGACCTGCCCGACGCCACCGAACGGTTGCTAGACCTGTTGCGCATTCCGTCAATTTCAACGGATCCCGCTTTTAAAGGCGATTGCGAAACAGCCGCTGATTGGTTGGTAAGCCAGCTGAAAACACTTGGTATCGAGGCCGAAAAACGGCCCACACCAGGGCATCCAATGGTGATCGGTCACGTCAAAGGCGATGGCCCACACCTGCTGTTTTACGGCCATTACGACGTGCAACCTGTTGACCCGCTAGAGCTGTGGGATCGTGACCCGTTTGATCCACAAATCGAGGAAACGGCCAAGGGCAAAGTCATCCGGGGGCGCGGGTCCTCCGATGACAAAGGTCAGCTGATGACCTTCGTCGAAGCATGCCGCGCATGGAAAGCGGAACATGGCACGCTGCCCTGTGCCATCACCTTTTTCTTCGAGGGTGAAGAAGAATCCGGCTCGCCTTCGCTTGTGCCCTTTATGAAGGACAACGCAGACGAGTTGAAAAGCGACCTCGCCCTCATCTGCGACACCGGCATGTTCGAATCGCGCGTGCCGTCCATCGTGACCATGTTGCGTGGGTTGCTGGGCGAAGAAATCACCATCACCGCCGCCTCCAAAGACCTGCATTCCGGCATGTTTGGCGGTGTCGCAATGAACCCGATCCGAGTGCTGTCACGCATCCTTGCCGATCTGCACGACGACCAAGGGCACATCACCGTCCCCAATTTTTACGACGGCGTCCCCGAACTGTCCGATGAAATTCGTCAGCAATGGCAAGGCCTTGCCTTTGACCACGCGCAATTCTTGGGCGATGTCGGCTTGTCGGTTCCAGCAGGCGAGGTCGATCGCACCCCAATCGAGATGATCTGGTCGCGCCCAACCGCCGAAATCAACGGCATCTGGGGGGGCTACACCGGTGCAGGTTTCAAAACTGTGCTGCCAAGCGAAGCACATGCCAAAGTCTCCTTCCGCCTTGTGGGCGATCAAGATCCCCATGTGATCCGCGAAAACTTCCGCAAGATGGTGCAAGACGCACTGCCCGCCGACTGCGAAGTTACCTTTAAATCCCATGGTGCCGGCGGGGCTTCGGTCACCGAAACCACAGACCCCGCATTTGAAGCAGCGCGCCACGCACTCAGTGATGAATGGAACATTCCCGCAGCCTACGTGGGCTGTGGTGGCTCGATCCCAATCGCAGGCCACTTCCAAGACATCCTCGGCACCACCCCTATGCTTGTCGGCTTTGGCAAGGACGACGATCAAATCCATTCACCGAACGAAAAATACGATCTCGAAAGCTTCCACAAAGGCATCCGCAGCTGGGCCCGCATCTTGCACGCCCTAACCTAATACCAGCACCCTTGCTCTTTGGGTCTGAAATACCTCGGGGGCATGGGGGCTGGCCCCCATTCCCGCACTCTCTTTTCACGCCACGAGCAAAACATGCCACAATTCACCACCCGTGACATCACAATCGCCTACGATATTGCCGGGCAAGGCCCCCCGGTTTTACTGCTGCATGGCTTTCCGCAAACACGCGCTATGTGGCACGCCATCGCACCGAAACTGGCACAGGACTTCACCGTGGTCACGGCAGACCTGCGCGGATATGGCGACAGCACAAAACCCGCAACGATGCAGGACATGAGCTTTCGCCCCATGGCCGAAGACCAAGTCGCATTGATGGCACATTTAGGGTTCGAAACCTTTCACCTGATCGGCCATGACCGAGGCGCACGCACTGCACACCGCCTAACATTGGATCACCCTGACCGCGTGCTGTCGCTCAGCCTGCTCGATATTGTCCCCACGCATCTGCTGCTCAGCGATCTCACACAAGACGTCGCGCGGGCCTATTATCATTGGTTCTTTTTGGCCCAAACGTCTCCATTCCCCGAAACCCTGATCGGACACGACCCAGATGCCTACTTTGAGGGCTGCCTTGCTGGCTGGGGCGGCGGGATGGATGGTTTCGATGCCGATGCAATAACAGCCTATCGCGCCGCATGGCGAAACCCCGATTGCATACGATCTATGTGTAACGACTACCGAGCGGCGATTGATGTGGATTTTGCATTGGACGCAGCCGACTTAAAGCGGCGTATAGATACACCAACCCTTGTTGCCTATGGGGCTGACGGGATCATGGGGCGGGCCTATGATGTCCCAGCAACATGGCAAGACAGGCTTTCAAACATGCGCAGCACCGCCTTGCCTGGCGGTCATTTTTTCCCAGATACACACCCGATCGAGACAGAAAAGGCCCTGCGCGATTTCCTAAAGGGCGTGGCGTAGCAGAGCTACGCCTTACCGTAAGGCGTAGCACTGCTACACCCACCACATCAGATCACACCAACAAATCGTTCTGGCAGCACATATTGCGTGCCATAGTCAGGACGATCGAACTGGTAATATCCAGTGTCCCCACGCGGCTTGAACGATCTTTGCATTTTGCGTCGCAACGGGCGCATGTCAAACTCATCCATCATCTCAAGGCGTGCAAACGCCTCAAACACATCGCGATCCTCTCCGCGCGCCTCAGCAAACCAATGGCGTCCAATCGACGCCTCTTTCACACCGGCCTTCACCTCTGTCGTGACTTGGTTGCGATGATCCATCACGCCCACATAGGCCCCAAAGTCACAAAATTTGAGGTGTAAAAGATACAGATCGTCAGGCGTAAAAAGTTTGTCACTTTGCGTAAAATGCCCACCGCGTGCGATTTTAACGGGGGCAGAGACAATACACGGCTTAGAATAATGCGGTGCCGGGCGCACATGGCGGCGCGGCCCGATGATCTGATCATCAATCACCGCCTCTTCAACATCGATACGGTGAATAACCTCTAGGCCCAAAGGCGTCAGCACACGCCCCTCAGGCGCATCTTCCAGCAAATCCCGAAGCGACCCACCAGAATCAGGGTCCCGCACCACCAATTCATCCACGTCACCTACAACGATGTGCTTATAATACTTGCGCAATCCACCAACCAGATTGTTCAACAACCCCCAGCGCTTAACGTCAAAATTCTTGTGCGGATCACCAGGAATACCAATGACGTTACAACCCGTCGCCATCTCAGCCACGACCGTCCCGCGACCATGGTTCACGATATAGCAATTCTCACGGCCAAACATCTCACCGTAGTGGCGCAGCCACGCCTTGAGAAAAAACGCGTCATCGCGCACCATGGTAACGGCGGCCACTGTTTGCATCTGGTAAGGTCCTGCTCACTGGTTATTTTTGCACACCCTAGTGCAAGGACCTCAACAAGAGAATCGTTAATTTGCCACAAAGGCCACCCATGTCCCTGCCCCAAGCCTTTTCCAACACCGGCCTGCACATCCAGCACAACACAGATACGCCCATCACACGCTACCAAGTCATGGGTGAACGGTCGTCCGGCACCAACTTTGTCAAACGATTGATCGGGCGCAACAGCCCTTTAAAACCGACCGAGGCTTTGGGTTGGAAACACAGCGCGCCACATATGCTGGCGATCCCGCACGACATGGCTGTGATCTGCGCCGTGCGCCGCGCAGATACATGGGCGCAGTCGATGTTTCAGAAACCGTGGCACACAACACCCGCGATGCAAGCCCTGACCTTCAGCGACTTCATCCGCGCCGAATGGGACACAATCATCGATCGCCCCCGCTATTTCGAAGGCTTGGTGATGGATGGCAGCCAAGGCTCGCCCCTGCAAGCAGACCGGGACCCGATGACAGGCGCACGCTATGAAAACCTCTTTGCTCTGCGCCGCGCCAAACTAAACGCACATCTCAGCATGTTAGGGCGCAATTGCACCTGCATCGT
The DNA here is from genome assembly GCF_039940735.1 of Tateyamaria sp. Taxonomy (GTDB): domain Bacteria; phylum Pseudomonadota; class Alphaproteobacteria; order Rhodobacterales; family Rhodobacteraceae; genus Tateyamaria. The sequence goes on along the minus strand of NZ_JBDVGB010000016.1, from coordinate 63,374 downwards.
GGTACGCACGGAAGACGCCCAATCAGCCCCCGAAGCAACGCTCGACGCCATCCTCGCCGGCCTTGGGCACCCGGCACGCAGCATGCCTTTTCGCCCCGTGGTGAAACGTTTGGGCTCCAAATTCAAATCCGCAGTGCCAAACCGCCCCGAAGCCCCGGCAGACTGGTCGCAAGAAGACCACGCATTCCTGCGCGCCCAAACTTACAAAGCACAAGAAGACAACCTAGGCTACAGCTACTAATTCCAACTTCATCTTGCCAAATAAACTCAGGGGAGCGCGAGGGGCTGGCCCCTCGCAGCGCAACATCGCAACTATTTCAAACTGCGAAAAACACAAAAAAGGGAAAGTGGCGCGGTTGACGGGGCTCGAACCCGCGACCCCCGGCGTGACAGGCCGGTACTCTAACCAGCTGAGCTACAACCGCGCATGTGGGGCGGGATAAGGCGGCAAGCCGCGCGGGTCAAGCCGCCTTTTGGATGTTTCTTGCCCTTTACTGCCAAGACTGTGTTTTCATCGACCGCGCGAATGCAAAAACGACACAAAAACTGATCTGCGCACGCAACCCATTCTGCGCAACTGCCGCCCTATCAGCGCATTTAGATATCCACCTGACACAGCTCAAAAACCTGCGACGCCCCAGCGCTACCACAGTGGATCAAGTTGATATCGCGGCGTCTTCCTCTTCAAACACTTCTAACGCTGCGTTCAGCCCGTTGATGGCCGCAGGAAAACCACCATAAAGCGACATCTGCCAAATCACTTCGGCGATTTCTTTTTGCGACAGCCCCGCCTTCAAACCGCCCGCAATATTCACCTTAAGCTGTGGTCTGGTTTGCCCACCCAAAGCCGTGAGCGCCGCGATTGTCGCGAGATACCTGTCTCGCAACGGCAACGCAGGCCTTGCGTATTGACGACCATAGGCGAAATCGACGACCCCCTCAGCCATACCGGGCAGCAAGTGCCCGTAGCGCGCGTCCAACGCGTCTTCCATGCCGGGGTTCAAGGATTCTGATAAATCTTTGCCAATTTCAGTGGTGGTTTTTGTCATCATGCGACCTCAAGATATTGATAAAATTGGTTTAGCGGCGGTTCATAAACACCGCCGCAGAGTGCTCGTTAAAAAGGGCGCGTGCACGACGGCCACGCCCAGTTGTGACCGAAGTACAATTTCACATGTGGTGCAAATTTCAACTCTGGCCCAATGAAAAACGCCGCCCCCAGACGGGAGCGGCGCTTTTTGCAGCAGTGGCGCGGTTGACGGGGCTCGAACCCGCGACCCCCGGCGTGACAGGCCGGTACTCTAACCATCTGAGCTACAACCGCCCGCTGCGTTTTGCGGTCATATGTTTTGCGCAAAGCCCCGTCAAGACGGGTTTTTCCGGAATTGGACGCTTTTATCGCTTGAACGCCAAACAGACGATAAAAAACGCCAAAGAAACCCATGCCACCCGGCCCAAAAGGGTCAATTCACTTGCCTCAGCCAGCACATTCCCCGCCTTTCAGAAGGGCCGCGCGTGTTTCGCATCTAAAAAGTGCGCGTTCGACGAATCTTGCAGCCTGAAAACATCAGCGATCTGGCAGCGGAATGAATTCGTCCTCATCCCCCGGTGGCAGCTTGAACCGCCCATGCGCCCAATCCCCTGCCCGCCACGCTTCTTTGGCCGCATCAATGCGTTCGCGTGACGATGCCACAAAGTTCCACCAGATGTGGCGCGACCCTTCCAATGTGGCCCCGCCCAACATCATCAACCGCGCGCCTGCCTCGCCTGCCTTTAAAGACAGCGCATCGCCGGGCCGGAACACCATCATTTGGCCCGCATCATAAGTATCGCCCGCAACAACAACCGACCCCGTGACCACAAAGACCCCGCGATCTTCGTGATTGTCAGGCAGGGGAATCGACGCCCCCGCCTCAAGCACGGCATCCGCATAGAACATCTCGGAATGAGTCTGCACAGGCGCGTTTGCACCCCACGCGTCCCCAAGGATCAGACGCACCTCTTTTCCTTCGCCCTCAAGGAACGGCAGGTCGGCATTGGCCGCGTGCTGAAATTCAGCCGGGTCGTCCTCTGCGTCTTTGGGCAATGCCACCCAAGTTTGGATGCCAAAAAGGTCGTGTGGTCGCGTGCGCATATCCCCATCCGTGCGCTCGGAATGCGTAATGCCGTGCCCGGCCACCATCCAATTCACTGCCCCCGGTTCAATCCATTGATCTGTCCCTAAAGAATCGCGGTGATGTATCTTGCCTTTGTAAAGATACGTGACTGTTGCCAGCCCAATATGGGGATGCGGGCGCACATCGATCCCCTGCCCGGTCACAAATTCTGCAGGCCCCATCTGATCAAAAAAGATGAATGGTCCCACCATTTGTCGTTTGGGTGCGGGCAAGGCACGGCGAACTTCAAACCCGCCCAGATCACGGGCGCGCGGGACGATCACAGTTTCGATGGCATCGACAGCGTCGCCCTTGGGGACATCAGGATCAAGCGCCGGGTTCCAGCTCATTTTTGTGCTCCTTGATTGGAACTATAACGTAGCTGACATGTGCAAGCAGACAATAGGCAGGCAAAGCGCGCCAATACATCGCACCAGATTCATCGGTTTTCACGACTGTCACAGCCGTTTTTCGAAAAAGAGGTCTGGATATGGATCGTCATGGAACCTGTCGATTTCGACCCATCCCATATCTCGATACAGCCCGACCGCTTCGAACAATGCGCTGTTGGTATCCAATCGAAGCGTTTCAATGCCCAAGGCCCTCGCCCTGTCTTCGGCTGTGGTCATCAAACGGCGCGCCAATCCCAAGCCCCGCGCCGCCGGGGCGATCCACATCCTTTTAATCTCTGCCACGGTGCCGCCGTTTCCTTTGACCCCCACACATCCCAAAGGCATATCGCCCAGCCTTGCGACGACAAAAGTACCAAGCGGCGGTCGCAGTTGCGACACATCCGAAGCGCCTGACTTTTTAAGGTCAAACTCTAGGTTCAATCGTTTACTCAAGTCTGCCGCATAGGCATTCATGCAATAGATCGCGATGTCGGATGTATAGTCCGCGTCTTCAAAGACGATGTCGTTGCGCGCCAGGGTGACGGTGACAACATCCATGGCCTCAAGCAGGCGTTGAGAATTGTTATGCCGGGCCAATATCGCATGGGCCCGTTCATTTGACAGGCTTTCATAAGTATCAAATTCATCTTTGCCCGCGGCAGTTAGCCGTGTGATACGGCTGCGTCGGTCTTTGGGGTTTGGGACGGTTTTGATCAGATCTTCCGCCTCAAGACCGCGCAACAGTCGGCTTAAAAGTCCTGTGTCCAGCTTCAAAAAGGCACGCAACTCCGAGACATTTTCATATCCAAGGCCGATTGCGTTCAGAACACGGGCCGATCCCAGTGGTCTGCCGCGATCCATAAACGAGTCTTCCAGCGCTCCGACTTCAACAGCGACGGAACGGCCAAAATTTCTAACGCGGGAAATGTTTGCTTGATTCATTTAGCTGACTTTAGTCAGGTAAGTGAATTTCTCAAGGGAAATCTGAACACGGCTGGTCCGCGTTAGGCCCGGTTGGTCAAAAACCCGTTTCTAAACATGTGCTGCATAACGGGTGCCTAGGCCTCTAGTTCGGCATCCCAATACAAAAAGTCCATCCAGCTTTCGTGCAAGTGGTTGGGTGGAAATTTACGGCCCGTATTGCGCAATTCCTCGGCCCCCGGTTGGCGGGGCGGCTTGCGCAGGCCCATCCCCGTGAGATGCAGCGCCTTTGACCCTTTGCGCAAGTTGCAAGGGCTACAGGCCGCCACCACGTTTTGCCAACTTGTCACCCCACCGCTGGCACGCGGCACCACGTGATCAAAGGTCAAATCCCCCTTGGCCCCACAATACTGACAGCGAAATTCGTCCCTTAAAAATAAATTAAAGCGCGTGAAGGCCACGCGCTTTTGAGGTTTGACATAATCTTTGAGGACGACGACCGACGGTATCTTGATCTGTGTGCTTGGGCTGCGGACCACCGTGTCGTATTCGGCGACGATGTCCACCCGATCCAGCCAAGCCGCCTTGACCGCCTCTTGCCAAGGCCACAGCGACAAAGGGTAATAACTGAGCGGCCGATAGTCCGCATTCAGCACCAAAGCGGGGTGATGTTTCAGCGCAGTCGGGCTGCGCACAAAATCCGTTCTAAACTCGCCTTCTATCACGAATGTGCTCCGTGGTTACGCGCGCAGGCTTTGGGCACCCAAACGAGGGCCCGGCCCAGCAATATGTTTGACTATATCTTGTGGAAATCGTTCTGCAAGACCCCAATATTTCATGATGTGGGACCGCCTTATCAAAGCGCCTAACATATCAAAACAGCTTTTGGTGCTGCACGATTTTGGGGCGTTTTGCACAACTTTGCCGCCCATTGCCGCGTCAAACGCCAAAGGTAAGGAATACACCACTCGACGTTGGCAGGCGACTTGGCGCAATGTTAGCCCATATTTCAAATTGCACAGAGGACGGCCTTCCATGGCCATTTACCCCCTCGCCCGTTTTCGCATTTTCACGGAGCCCGTTATGCCCGCCGCCTTTACCCCTGCTCCTGCACCGCACCGTCGTTCTGCTTTGTTCCAGACATTGGTGGGCGAACGAAAGACACAAAACGGGACCGATCAGGGCCAGCAGCCCAGCACAGATGGCTTTACATTTGTGGATCGCGATTGGGTGACTTTGTGGTATGATCGGGATCATGCCGTGCGATCAGATTGCAGCGGTATGACAGCCTATCGCGCCATCACCACCACGGGTGATTTGCTATGGTACGTCGCACCCGAAGGCAAAGCCCCTGTTTATCACGCACAATGCGCCGACCCGTTTCAGGCTATCGAACACGCCACTGTCGCATTGGGTGCCCAAGGTGATTTGAACCTGCGTTGGGCGTTTATCGAGCGATTGGCCAGCGACTTGCGCAGCGGCGCGCGCACCTTGGACATAACGCTTAGCGATGTGCAATGCAGCCCCGCGGCCCCTGCTGGCATTCGTATGTTTATGGCGTGTCTTGCAAGGCTGGGCGCACACCATATTTCCGCACGCTATGTTGCAATGTTGATGAAAGTCAGTCCCGGCTTGGGCTTTGTTCTGCACACCGCATGGATGCGGTCGCAAACCAATGCAGCATCAAAGAACACCCCCATCGCACCCGCCGATTTTGAAGCCATCTGCTAAGCGCGAAACGCGCCAACAAAGACGTCACCGCCCCGTCAGTTTGCAGCAGGCAGATCCGCCACACTGCGCCATTTCTTAGACCGGCATTGCATCCAATATGATCCCGGCCCATCTGATGCTTTTTTAAAGGCGTCGCCATTCTGCGCAAACCGGGCCAATTCATACACGGTTAACGCAAAACAAAAGTCCCCCAGATCCGCGACACCTTCATCCGTTGTCAAAATCAACAACACACGCCGTTTTGTGCCGTCATCCGAGGTCAGCATGGTATCAAACCACGTGATGCTGTTTGTCGCTGTTTTGTCCGCCGTCTTTTCGTGGATCAACGCCGTCAGGTCATGCCCATCTATCGCGCGAAACGTATCCCAACTGTCACGCACCATCACATAGGTATCAAGGTCGATCAGCGTGCGCGGCGCCGCATCCACGGCCAAAGCGCCTGTGCCTTCATCGATGGCGACCAAATCGGCATCAAAACCCGCAGGCGCTTGCCCATCCAAATGGATCACCAAAGGGCGTTCAAGCGTGTCCTCTAAGGCGTCAAGAACAGAAGCCGTCGGACGCGCGTTGTGCCAATCGAGAACGAAACTCGCCCCCAACAACCCCAACACCACAAAGCCGATGATCGCAATAAATCGCACGTTATCAGAATCCTGCTTTGTCCCGCATAAAGGCCAGTGCCACGCTTAGACCATCTTGCGCGATGCCGTGCGCGGTGCCTTCCATGATGTGGGCAAAGACGTCTTTCCACCCTGCCCCTTGCAAGGCTTCGGCAGCCTGAGGCAGCGATTCCGGTGGCACCACATCATCGATGTCGCCGTGGATCAACAAAACAGGCGGGCGACTGACGACTTCGTCCGCCAGCACTTCGGGGTTCAACAACCGCCCCGAAAACGCGACGATGCCTGCCACTTCGTCTTCGCGGCGCGGGGCCACATGCAGTGCCATCATGGTGCCTTGGGAAAAGCCGAAAAGCACAACTTGTTCGGGCAGCACGTCTTCGTCCACCATCAGCGCATCAAGATAGGCATTCAAATCTGCGCTGGCCGCGATCAATCCGCGCTCGGCCTCTTCCTCGGATGATCCATCAATCCACGGGATCGGAAACCACTGATACCCGCCCGCATAGCCCGGAATGGCTTCGGGTGCATTGGGGGCCACAAACAGCGTGTCTGGCAAATGTTCAGCAAGCGGGTCGGCCAAGCCCATCAGATCAGCCGCATTCGCGCCGTACCCATGCAGAAACACCACAATCGATCGCACATCACCAGAGAGCGGCGCGCGGCGCTCAGATTTCAAAACACGTGTCATAGGGTCCCTTTTCGCAGAAGGCAGTTAGGTGGGGGGCGCTTTGGGATTGTGTCCCTGACCGCCCTGCATTTTAAGTTATGTATGATGTTTGGCGGATGTCCGTCACGGAGTGCAATTCAAAAATACAAAAGTCATCGTTCTGTGTGTCGTTCGTTTCAAATGTCAAAACAAAAGAGCCTTTAGATATGCGTCAACTCACCCCGTCGCGCCCCTTTGCCACTCGGTAATACGTAAAGAACAGGCGCGCGGCAACTGCCCGCCATGGGCTCCAGTCTTGCGCCATCTGACGCAGCTGTTTTTCCTTGGGTCGTTCGGGCAAATCAAAGATCAATTTGGCCGCTTCTTGCAGGGCCAAATCGCCGGGCGCAAAGACATCTGCCCGCCCAAGCGCAAACATCGCATAGATTTCCGCCGTCCAAACCCCGATACCTTTGACGGCCGTCAGGGTTGCAATGACCTCGGCATCTGGAGCGCTGCGCAATGCGTCATAATCGATGCCAGCCTCGGCCAGCGCCAGCGCATAGGTGATCTTTTGACGGCTAAGGCCGGCGGCGCGCAAACCGTCTTCTCCGGCTGCGACCACGGCGTCAGGCTGGGTCATTCCGCCCGCTTCCAGCCGCGCCCAAATGGCCGAGGCGGAGGCCACACTGACTTGTTGACCCATAATGGCGTTCAAAACTGCTGCAAACCCATCCGGACGGCGGCGCAACGGCAACGGGCCTGCGATATCAAGTGCACGGGCCAAGGCTGGATCGTGGGCCGCAAGCCACGCAGCGCCTTTGGCAACGTCGGCGTCTGTTTCAATGATACGTCCTGTCACAACGCGTCCACCCAATCTGCCACATCCTTTGCACTGCGCAGGCGCGCGCCCTCAGGGCGTACTGGTGGGCGCAGCAACACCGCAGGCAGGCCAAGCGCGCGCGCGGCGGCCAGTTTTGGAAAGCTGCCCTCGCCACCGATATTGCGGGCCAAAACCACATCGATGCGCAATTTTTGCAACAAGGCGATTTCGTCACTTACAGCAAAAGGTGCAACGCCAAAAACAAAAGTGCAGTTGTCATATCCTGTGGCATCCGAATGTTGCGACAACTGGCGCAGGAAAACAGGGCCATCATGGCGGTGCAGCGCGCTTAGGCTGTCGCGTCCCGTCGCCGCAAAAACCCGCGCCCCCGAAGGCAGCGCCGAAACGGCCTGTTCCAGCGTGTCCGCTTCGGTCCAATGATCGCCCTTTTGCGCGGCCCACACATCACGCGGCACACAGGCATAGCTGGCGTCTGGCGCGCGCAACAAAGCAGCCTGTCGCGTCTGTTCATCAAAGCTATGCGTCACATCCAAAATGCCTTGCACGTCGCGCGGAACCTGCGTCACTTCGGTCATGTCCAGCCGGGTCTGTGCGCTACCACGAGCACGGATCGCAACGCAATCCGCATCGGCTTGCGTAAGCCATACGGCGGCGTCCTGCGCTTCGCGCGCACCTGCCAAAAGGGCAATGAGGGGGCGTTTGATCATCCCCTTACCCTACCTTGACGCGCGCTTTGCGCAACCGCTTGTGCATCGACGCGACAATCCAACGCTTGCCGACCTCAACCTTCAGGCGTAACCAGTTCTCATGAGCAATACTGATGACAGCCGCGCCAAGCGCAATGTGATGGTTCTGGTCTTGGCGCAGGCCATTCTGGGCAGCCAAATGCCAATGATGTTTGTAATCGGAGGGCTGGCCGGGCAATCGCTTGCCTCAAACATTTGTTTCGCCACATTGCCGATTTCGCTGATCGTTCTGGGGTCTATGACGTCAGCCACACCGATTTCGGCGCTGATGCAACGCTATGGGCGTCGCGCGGGCTTCTTTGTGGGCACGATGGGCGGTGCTGCTGGGGGTGCTGTTGGGGCTTACGGTCTTTATGTGGCGTCCTTTCCCATCTTTCTTGTGGGCAGCTTTTTGACCGGTATCTATATGTCCGCGCAGGGTTTTTATCGTTTTGCGGCGGCAGATACGGCGTCTGATGCCTTTCGCCCCAAGGCGATTTCATATGTGATGGCGGGCGGATTGATGTCTGCGATCATCGGGCCGCAATTGGTGAAATGGACGGCCGATGCTTATGTGATCCCGTTCCTTGGCACCTATATCGCCGTCATAATTTTGAATGTTGTCGGCTCGCTTTTGTTTTTGTTCATCAACATTCCCAAACCACCTATTCCGGCGGCTGACGCACCCAAAGGACGCACCCGTTGGGAGCTGTTGAAAACCCCGCGCATCGCCGTAGCGGTGATCTGCGCCATGGTCAGCTATGCGTTGATGAACCTTGTGATGACATCGACACCGCTGGCGGTCGTGGGCTGTGGGTTTGACAAAAATATCGCGGCGGATGTGGTGACAGGCCACGTGCTGGCCATGTTTGCGCCGTCGTTCTTCACCGGCCATCTGATTGCGCGCTTTGGCGTTGAAAAGATCATGGGGCTGGGCATCGCAATTTTGGGCCTTGCAGGCATTGTGGCCCTGTCCGGCGTGGCATTGCCGAACTTCTTTATCGCGCTGATCTTGTTGGGCTTGGGGTGGAATTTTGGTTTTATCGGCGCCACATCGATGCTCGCTGGCGCACATGCGCCACATGAGCGGGGCCGGATGCAGGGCTTGAACGACTTGCTGGTATTTGGTGGCGTAACCATGGCCTCGCTCGCGTCTGGTGGATTAATGAACTGCTCGGGCGGTTCTCCGGTCGAAGGTTGGGCGGCAGTAAACTATGCGATGATCCCGTTCTTGGCCTTGGCGGGCGGGTCACTGATCTGGCTGGTCACGCGCCCAAAGGACGCAAGCCCCGCCTAAAGCGCCAAGCGCCCCGTCAACGCGGTGCGCGCAAGGCGAAAAGGCGTGAGACCTTGATCAAGGCGCGCCTCTGCCACGGCTCCGGGATCGCGGATCACCTGCGCCAACGTTTTGCCCGCACCGATGGCTGGCCAAAGTGCGGGTTGTGCTGCTTTGGCGACTTTGGGCCGCGTCAAGCGATCTAACGCGCGCTGAGCAAGTGCTGTCACGCCCGCATCGGTGCCATCAAGCAGCGGAATGCGCCCCTCTTCGGCCAAGGTCGGCACGGCACGCAAGAACGCAGCGGTGCCAGCGACAAAAGCCAAATCGCGCACGCTGCTTTCTGCCTGCGCATCAGCGCCCAGCATTTCGCAAGCTGTCCACATCAAATGCCCCGCGGTTTGATCGATATAGGCATCAAAATGGGCCTGATCCTCAAAGGCATCGCGATAAATATCCCATCGCCGCGCCGCGATATACTCATCAAGGCGCTGCGCTTGTGTTGGAGTTAAAACCATTGCCAAAGGTGTCGACACCTCGTGTTTGCGCACGTCATTGGCTGTTGCGATTTCTTCCAGCACATCGCGCCACCATTGCAAGCGCATCTCGGCAATCAGTGCTTCCTTGGTGACCCAAGGCGCGCGCGAGGCTTCGATGTTCATCGCATAAAGCGGAAACAACTTGGCCCGAGCAGCCACTGGCGCCGCCATCACGGTGCGAAACCGATCCGCATCGCCTTTTTCCACAATTTGCGCGCAGGGAATGACAGTTTCAGGCAGGCTCATCTTAGGGTCACGCTCCGCAAAAGTCGTGAAGTTGCATGTGGCACATCATGCCACACCGTCTTGTGCCAATTTCCAACGGATCGCATCCAAAAGCGCCTCAAAGCTGGCGTCAACGATGTTGGCGGACACGCCTACCGTGGACCACCGCCGCCCCTGCTTGTCTTCGCTGTCAATAATGACGCGGGTCACGGCCTCGGTCCCACCTTGGGTGATACGGACTTTGAAATCGACCAAACGGATGTCTTCGACATATTCCTGATAGCGTCCCAAATCCTTGGACAGCGCTTTGAAAAGCGCGTTGACGGGGCCGCGATCCGTACCCTGTTCATCCATGGATTCACTCACAGACAGCATCTTTTTCCCATCGATTTTGACAACGACGACTGCCTCGGAAAGTGATACGATCTTGTCTTTCTTGTTCTTGCGCCGCTCGACGCTGACGCGATAGCGCTTGACCTCAAAGTAGTCGGGCAACAGGCCCAATTCGCTGCGCGCCAACAATTCAAACGAGGCCTGCGCCACGTCATAGCTGTATCCATCGGCTTCGCGCAGCTTGATCCGGTCAAGAATACGCGCAAGTGCCGGGTCTTTTGGCGCGACCTCAAGCCCCATTTCAGTCAAGCGTCTGCGCAAATTGGATTGGCCCGCCTGATTAGACATAGGAATGATGCGCGCGTTACCCACTGTGGCCGGTTCGATATGTTCGTAGGTCGTCGGATCCTTAAGGATCGCCGAGGCATGCAAACCCGCCTTATGCGCAAAGGCCGAGGCCCCGACAAAGGCCGCCTGTTTGTGCGGCACCCTGTTTAGAATGTCATCGAGCATCCGCGAGGTGCGCGTCAGGCCCCCAAGTGCATCAAGTGTCACACCAGTTTCAAACTGGCTGGCATAGGGTTCCTTTAGCAGCAGGATCGGGATCAAGGCGGTCAAGTTTGCATTGCCGCAGCGTTCGCCCAAACCGTTCAGCGTGCCTTGGATCTGGCGCGCACCTGCATCGATGGCGGCCAGTGATCCGGCAACAGCTTGTTCTGTGTCGTTGTGCGTATGAATGCCAAGGTGATCACCCGGAATGCCACTGTCGGTGACCGCTTTTGTGATGCGGAAAATGTCGCTGGGCAGCGTGCCGCCATTGGTGTCGCACAGGGCAATCCAACGCGCACCGGCGTCAAAGGCGGCATGGACCGCCTTTAGCGCATAGTCGGGGTTGGATTTGTAGCCATCAAAGAAGTGTTCCGCATCAAAGATCGCCTCGCGCCCTTGGGCTTTGATGTGGGCAAAGCTGGCTTTGATATTAGCGGTATTTTCGTCCAGCGTGATGCCCAGCGCGGTTTTGACGTGAAATTCGTGGGTTTTGCCAACAAGGCAAACGGCTGACGTGTTGGCGTTCAGGACGGCGGCCAAAACATCATCGTTTTCGGCACTGATGCCTGTGCGTTTGGTCATGCCAAAGGCGGTGATTGTGGCCCGCGTCTTTGGGGCGTTTTCAAAGAATGCACTGTCTGTGGGGTTTGCGCCGGGCCAGCCACCTTCGATGTAGTCGATGCCTAGCGTGTCGAGTGCTTGCGCGATCTGTTGCTTGTCTGTGGTCGAAAATTGCACACCTTGGGTTTGCTGCCCGTCGCGCAATGTGGTGTCGAAAAGGTAAAGCCGTTCGCGGGTCATGTATTTCCTCTCCCAGAAGTGGCGCACCATGGGTGCGCCTTACGTGACGGGTGTAAGGCGCACCCATGGTGCGCCATGCCAACAGAAGTCATCATTGCACCCCCTCCAGCTTTGAAGGATCAAAGTTTGGGCCAGGCACCCATGTTGCCGTGCCACCAATATCTGTGACTTGAACGCCAATCGCATTCAACACATCGCGCAGCCGATCCGCTTCGCCCCAATTCTGGGCCGCCCGCGCGGCCGCGCGTTCCGCGAGCAGTTGATCAATCGCATCTGTAACGCCATCGGCCATGTCGTCGGTCTGCGACGCCGCCAGATCAAGGACATTCCAATCCGTCACCAACCCAAGCGTTTCCAGCGCATGTGCCATCGGTGCCAGCGCTTCGGCAGTGCGTGCTTTGGCGAGCACATGCAATCGCGCCAGTGCGCCCGGTGTGTTCAGATCATTGCCAAGCGCGCCCATAAATTCGGTGTCAGCGTGCCAACGATCAATCTCGCGTAGGTTTTCGACCAATTTCGCCGAATACCCGTGCTTTTGCAGAATGTTCAGCCAACCCGTCAGCGTCTTTTCGGCCTCGACCCGCTTCTTTTCGGTCCAGTCCATCGGCTTGCGGTAATGCGTGCTGAGCATGACAAACCGAACGACTTCACCCGGCACGCCCTTTTCAAGCAAATCCCGAACGGTAAAGAAGTTGCCCAAGGACTTGGACATCTTCTTGCCCTCAACCTGCAACATCTCGTTATGCAGCCACACATTTGCAAACCCGTGTCCGGCACAACGCGACTGGGCGATCTCGTTTTCGTGGTGGGGAAAGGTCAAATCATTGCCGCCGCCGTGAATGTCGAACTCAGCACCGAGCAACTCATAGGCCATGGCCGAGCATTCGATATGCCAACCCGGACGCCCTCTGCCCCATGGGCTGTCCCACCCCGGCAATTCATCTGAGGACGGTTTCCACAGCACAAAGTCCATCGGGTCTTCTTTATAAGGGGCGACTTCGACCCGCGCCCCTGCGATCATATCATCCACAGATCGCCCCGACAGCGCGCCGTATTCTTCATACTGACGCACACGGAACAGCACATGACCGTCGTTTTCGTAAGCAAAGCCGTCGGCCATAAGCTGAGCAATCATTGCAACCATCTGATCGACGTATTCTGTCGCGCGTGGCTCATGATCGGGACGCAACGCACCCAGCGCATCCATATCCGCGTGATACCAGCCGATTGTCTCGTCTGAGCGTTCGCGCACCAATTCTTCGATTGTGCCCGCCGCCCCGGCTTCCTTGCGCGCCAACGCCGTCGCGTTGATCTTGTCGTCCACGTCCGTGAAATTGCGCACATAGGTCACGTGCTGCGCCCCATAGGTGTGGCGCAACAAACGATTCAGCACATCAAACACCAACACAGGGCGCGCATTGCCCAAGTGCGCACGGTCATACACCGTGGGTCCGCACAGATACATCCGCACATTGTCAGGATCGATAGGCGCAAAGGGTTCTTTGCGACGCGTGGCGGTGTTGTAAAACGTGATGGTCATAGGGCAAGTCTCGCGCGCAAGGGTTGGCGCGGGCCTATCAATTCTGAGATGTCATGGAAACAAAGAACCGGCCCGCGAGATAAGTCTCAGCAGGGAATGCAGGAAATAATGCAAATGGTCATGTTCATAAGCGCATCGGTAGCCGAAGCGACGCCACAGGGTCAAGCCTTGTTTGCACCCGCGACCCTGTGCAAGATGCTCCTATGACACGAGAAGACATTGATACCATCTGTGCCGCCTTACCCGGAGCCCATTTTGCCAGCCATCACGATGGCGGGCTTGATGCGTGGAAAGTGGGTGACAAGATGTTTGCCTGTATAGGCCTGTCGGGTGATGGCGTTTCCGTCAAATGCGCCGATGTGCAAAGCGCTGAATTTCTGATCGAGATTGGGGCGGCCATCAAGGCCCCCTATTTTCATCGCTCTTGGGTACGGGTGATGTTTGCAAACAAAAACGCGGACGAGGTCAGCGAGCGCATCCATGCGTCCTATGGGCTGATCCGATCAAGCCTGACCAAGAAAGCGCAGGCTGCCCTTGGGCCTTGGTTGCAAAAGCAGTAAATTCGCGCAGCTTTCCTGTCTTGGGCCTAAAAACGCCGACAAAGACAATGTCTTGCTAGGCGCATCAGTTGACATCCCTGCATCGCTCTGCCCCCTTGCGCAAAAGCGATCAAGGAATGCGGCATGGCTCTTTCAAAACGGATTACGACACTGACGGGTGGTGGTTCAGACGGATGGGATCTATTTCTGAAGGCGCGGCGCATGATTGCAGATGGTACGCCCGTGACCGAACTGACTATCGGCGAACATGATATCCGCACCGCGTCCCCCATCCTGCAAGCCATGCACAAAAGCGCGATGGGCGGGCATACAGGCTATGCGATGGTGCCGGGCACTGACACCCTGCGTGATCTGGTGGCCAAACGCACGCAAGACCGCACCGGTGTACCAACGACCCGCGACAACGTGTTGATCACACCCGGTGGGCAATCGGCGCTGTTCGCCGCCCACGCCGCGGCGTGCGACCCCGGTGACACGGCACTGTACATTGATCCCTATTATGCGACCTATCCCGGCACAATCCGCGGGGTCTCGGCCATTCCGCGCAGCATTGCGACACGGGCCGAGGATGCCTTTCAACCCCGCGCCTCTGACATCGAAGCGGCGGCAAAAGGTGCGGCGTCTTTGTTGATCAATTCACCCAACAACCCCACAGGCACCGTGTACAACCATGCCACGCTAAGCAGCATCGCAGAGGTGTGTCAGCGTCACGACATGTGGCTGATCTCGGACGAAGTCTACGACAGTCAGGTTTGGGAGGGCGAACACCTTAGCCCACGTGCCTTGCCGGGCATGGTGGATCGCACGCTTGTGGTCGGGTCTATGTCCAAAAGCCACGCAATGACCGGATCACGTTGTGGTTGGTTGATCGGCCCAAGCGAGGCCATTTCAAACCTGATCACATTCGCGACGCACACGACCTATGGGGTGCCGGGCTTTGTGCAAGACGCCAGTGTTTTTGCGCTGTCTCAGGGTGACAGTTTCGAGGTCGAGATCGGCGCACCCTTTCAGCGCCGTCGCGCGATTGCGCAAGATGTATTGGAACAACAAAATACCGTCGGACTGATCCCCGCGCAGGGTGCGATGTACCTGATGCTTGATATTCGCGCGACAGGTATGACCGGAGACGCCTTTGCAGACGCGTTGCTTGAGCGCGAACATATTGCCGTGATGCCCGGTGAGAGCTTTGGTTCATCTGCGGCAGGTCACTTACGGGTGGCCATGACAATTGAAGACAGCGCATTCAAAAGCGCGCTTGAAACGCTGTGCGCCTTTGCGCGAACTTGCGCGGCATCTGCAACGTAAGGCGCATCAAGATGCGCCTTACCCGGTTTGCGCCAACGCCCTTGAGTTAAGGCCCTATCGCCCCGCGCAGCAGGTCGCAAACAGAACAGACAGACATCATTTTGCACAGCACCATCGCCGTAATTGGTCGTTTTTCGCACAAGCAGGGAGGCTTAGCGTGCAGGAATGCCGAAGCAAGATTAATCTGGTGATCCGCACCATCGGGGCGGAACGGGGACGGGCCGCACGGGGAAGGCCGGGATTGGCGCAAGACGACGCCATCCTTTGACCAATCCCTTATCCGGATAGACCCCCATGAACGATCTGACCCTCAAAGCCCGCTCCGGTGGCCGCGCGGCGCGCCGTGCTGCCCGTGCTGCCCCCCTTGCTGACCACCTGCGCCCCATTCGCGCCGGAATGGAAGGCGGAACATATAATCCACTTACAACAATCCAAGTTGAGCAAATCCACACCGCCGCCCTTGATGCATTGGAAAACATCGGCCTTGCCGACGCGCCCCAAAGTGGCATCGATTATTTGGTCAATGCCGGCGCTATTTTAGGCGATGATGGCCGCATCCGCTTCCCGCGCGCATTGGTCGAAGACACGATTGCGCGCGCCAACCGCTCTATCGTTCTGCACGGGCGCGACCCGGCGCACGACCTTGAGCTATCAGGATCACGCGTGCATTACGGCACCGCAGGTGCTGCCGTTCATTTGGTCGAGCCGGATGGGCGCAACTACCGCGAAAGCACTGTCCAAGATTTGCACGACGCCGCGCGCATTGCGGACCAGTTGAACAACATCCACTTTCTGCAGCGTCCGATGATCTGTCGTGACATCCCCAACACAATCGAAATGGAATACAATTCGGTCTTTGCCTGTGTTTCTGGCACCTCCAAACACGTCGGAACCAGCTACAGCGAACCAAACTGCGTCGGTCCCGCGATCGAGATGTTGCACATGATCGCTGGTGGCGAAGACAAGTGGCGCGAACGCCCGTTTGTGTCCAATTCCAACTGCTTTGTCGTCCCACCGATGAAATTCGCCACCGAAAGCTGCGAGGTCATGGAGCTGTGCATCAAAGCGGGCATGCCCGTGCTGCTGTTATCCGCTGGAATGGCGGGGGCAACGGCGCCATCCACCATTGCAGGGGCCATTGTGCAGGCGACGGCAGAATGTTTGGCGGGCCTCGTCTATGTCAACGCAGTCAAACCCGGCGCGCCTGCGATCTTTGGCACTTGGCCCTTTGGGCTTGATCTGCGCACGGGTGCGATGTCGATCGGATCAGGCGAACAGGCGTTGCTGACTGCAGGTTGCGGCCAAATGCACCGTTTTTATGACTTGCCCGGTGGTGCTGCAGGTGGTGCATCCGACAGCAAACTGCCCGACATGCAAGCCGGATGGGAACAGATGTGTTCGAACCTGACGGCCGGTTTGTCGGGGGTGAACATGGTTTACGAGGCGGCGGGCATGCACGCCTCACTGCTTGGGTTCTGCCTTGAATCCCTGATTATGGGCGATGACATCATTGGGCAGGCCATGCGCTGTGTGCGTGGGATTGAGGTCTCGGATGAAACGATGGCGCTCGATCAAATCGCAGATGTCTGCATGAACGGCCCCGGTCATTACCTTGGGACCGATCAGACCCTGTCGCGCATGCAAAGTGACTATGTTTATCCAAGTTTCGGCAGCCGAACCTCGCCCAAGGAATGGGTCGAACTGGGCAAGCCTGACCTGTTGGCGCAAGCGACCGCGCGCAAGGATGAAATCCTTGCAGGCAAGCCACAAGCCGCGCTGGACCCAGCGCTTGACGCTGCCATTCGTGCGCAGTTTGAAATCCACCTGCCCGCGTGGAACTCCTAACTCAAACCACACAATGAGGCCCGGCCCCTGGGGGGAGACCGGGCCTCACGTTCCCTTTTTCTTACGGCGCGAAGGTCATGGAACCCAGCACCTGCAAAAAATCGGGCAACTGCACATTGCCGCTTAGGTTGGCAGCAACCCCGCTTCCTGCGCGGCCGCGACTTCATTGCCATCAAGCGCGCCGTCAGCATTCAAATCCATGGCCGCGAACATGTCGGACGTGACTTCAGGGAATGTTGCCTGCACTTCATCAATCGTCAAAACGCCATCGCCATTAGCGTCCATCTCGGTCGCGCTTTGGGCCATGGCCAGTGCAGGAAACGTTAAGGCCGCCAGAACTGTCAGCGTTGCATATTTGGTCATTGGGTAACTCCCGTTACAGTTTGCGTCATGAGGGGTCCGTGAGTGGCGCCCTCACCAAGTAAGAGCGTGATCTGCCCCCCTGCATCCCAGCCGTTGATCTGGCACGCGATGCTCTGCCGATGCGGGCGTGACGGATGGGCGGGGCCTCGCCCAAAAAGGGGCGTGTACGCGCGTCGGCCAAAAACCCCGGGCTATCTATGCCGTGCACATGGGCGCACCTTGTTCCCATGACCCATTCTAAAAACCTCCCGCCCCGCAATTTAGTCCCGTTGATTCCGGTCCTTAACCGACGTGCCCGCCGCCTTGCCCGGTCCCCCAGCGAGGCCGAGGACCTTGTGCAAGATACGTTGCTGTCCCTTTGTCAGCGGCTGGAAGACGGTGACCCCATCGAAGACCTGCCGTCTTATGCGATGCGCACCTTATCAAACCGCGCCCGGCGCACCTGGCGGCAAGCCGCGACGGAAGAGTTAGAAGACGATCACGCCCTGACCCAGCCCGAAGCGTTGATCCGTCTGGATTGTGCGGACACTTTGGCCGCCATTGCCGCCCTGCCCACGCCGCAGCGCCAACTGATGAACTTGGTTGTCGCAGGCGAGACATCCCCGCGGGCCTTAGCAGACGCGACAGGATTGCCATTGGGAACGGTCATGTCGCGGCTGGCGCGCGCGCGTGCAAAACTACGACTGCGGCTGGGGGATACGTAAGCCCCCGATGCCTTCCAAAAAATGGCCCGCCTTCGCAGCCATACGGCGTGCCACGGTGTGCAACATAACCTGAATTAAACGTGATTAGCCGTCGATGCGCGTCCGGTGCACATTTGCTCAACCTCGTTTTTGGCGACCTAGGCGGGGCGGTTGTGTTTGAACGCGAAGGATCGGGCGGACACGGGTATTGAAAAAATAAACGACAAAGGACCCTTTATGGTGTTTGCTCAGAAACCTTTTTCCCGCGGTTTGTTGGCGGGGCTGTGTGTGGCCCTCAGCATGACCGTCTCAGGATCGCTGCACGCGCAGGATGCAGCCCCCTTGCCCGATTACGTGATCGAAGAATTCGGCGCACCGCCCGAAATTCCCACAGGCCCGCTGTCGAATGCCATGCAATTTGCCTTGCGCGTGGCCTTTGTGGATTCGGTATCTTTGGGAACGTGGGACGAAAATCAAAACCTCGCTTTGGCAGAAATTTCGAAATCCAAAGACCCGCGCATCGCGTGGCTGATCAGCGACATGCTGCGCTTTGCGTCATCCCAACAACTGAACGAACGCCTGACCAACACGGCATCTGACTTGCTGGGTAAAGGGTTTCGTTTTGAAAACAGTTGGGGTGTTGTCACGGATCACTTGATGGCATGGGACATCCCTGCCCCGCCAGACTACCTAAGCTATAAGCGCGAAATTTACACCAACATCGTCCCCGGTTGGGATCAGATTTTTGTCGAAGGTGACCTTGATTGGCGGGTCGTATCTTGGGGTGGTGTTTTGATCGACGAACGCCCCCACGACAAGACAGATGATGCCTGCAATTGCATCCCCGCCGCCGACAATCCTGAAGTCACGTCCGCCCAAGACGCCACATGGTTGGATGACGACGACATTGTCTTTGGCGTCGAAGTGAACGGCGAATACCGTGCCTACCCTCGCCAAATCATGGAAGTGCGTGAGATGGTCAACGACACCCTTGGTGGGCGCGATCTGGGCATTCCCTATTGCACGCTGTGCGGTGCGGCGCAGGCCTATTTCACGGATGACGTGCCAGAGGGCGTTGACCGCCCCATCCTGCGCACCTCGGGTCTGCTGAGCCGGTCCAACAAAGTAATGTATGACCTGAATACCTATTCCGTCTTTGATACGTTTTTAGGGCACGCCGTTACTGGCCCCTTGGCCGAAAAAGGCGTGCAATTGAAACAGGCCACGGTCATCACGACCGACTGGGGCACTTGGAAAAAAGAGCATCCCGAAACAACTGTGTTGCTGGAACGTTACGCACTTGGCCGGGATCCCGATTTCCGCAATGGACGTGATGCCAATGGTCCGATTTTCCCGGTCGGAGACGTAGACCCGCGCCTGTCCGTGCATGAAGACATCATCGGCGTTGTAACAGCATCTGGCAAACCCGTTGCTTTCCAACGCTCTACGGCAGTTGCCGCACTGATCCGCGGCGATTCCATCGAGGTCGAAAACGTTCGCTTGGAACTTGATGCAGGCGGTGTTCGCGCGGTGGATGTCGATGGGTCCGATCTAGGCAGCCATCAGTCGTTTTGGTTTGCTTGGTCGCAATTCCACCCTGACACAGAGCTGTGGCAGGGATAGAAAACTATGCTGACGAAGGGTTTGGCGAATGTGCGCCCTTCGTCAGCAATAGCTTACCGCATCGACTTAAAGTGAGAGACCCGACCTTCGTACGCTAAGTAGCGAAGGTCGGCGTTGAGCCCGCTTTGACCAATGCTGCGCCGTGCGTGAGCGGCAGATATGCGCAAAGATCGGACTTTGCGAAGTGTAGGGAAACTGCCCAAATCCGCAGCCCGTTGGGACTGTATTCACCACGCTAACAAGCTTCAGGCGGTGACAATGTCCAAACGCCCCGCTACCGTGGCAACAGAAATTACTTGAGGGGCTTTGAAAAAGAGATGTCTTATAAGGCAACTGTGTTGTCCGTGATGATTGCTTCGCCGGGTGATGTGACCGAAGAGCGGAACCTAATTCGGGATATTATTCACGAATGGAACGACATTAATTCTAAGGCCACCGAATGCGTTCTTTTGCCTGTAGGCTGGGAAACACACTCCGCACCTGATTTGGGTGGACGCGCCCAAGAGATAATCAACAAGAGCGTTGAGCACTGCGACTTACTGGTGGGTGTATTCTGGACTCGACTGGGAACGCCGACTGGCGACTTTGAGAGCGGCACGGTTGAAGAGATCAAGCGGCACATCAGCGAGGGGAAGCCTGCAATGGTCTATTTCTCCACGGCTCCGGTTGCCCCGCAAAGCCTTGATGCGAAGCAATATGCTGCTCTCGGGGAGTTTAAAAAGTGGTGCTTTGATCAGGGCCTTGTCGAAAGCTACGATAACATCTCAGATTTTTCCGAGAAGTTTAGGCGACATATTCAGATGAAAGTTCGGGACAATCCCGAGCTTGCAAAAAGCACTTCGCAGGAATCGGTAGACTTTCTTGAGGTTTATCGTTCTGCGCGAGACGGTGCTGTAAATGAGCGGCTTTCTGAGGAAGCGAAGAGGCTGCTTGGTGAGGCAGCACAAGACAAAAACGGCACCGTCATGCATATGCGTTACATGAGTGGCCAAGCTATCCAGACCAACGGAATCAACTTTGCGGATTCCAAAGATCGGAGGTCTATCGCCCGTTGGGAAGCCGCACTTGAGCAGCTTCAGACCGAAGAGTTGATCGTTGCGCGGGGATACAAGGGAGAAATATTTGAGATGACAGATAAGGGCTATGAGGTAGCCGACAAGTTGTCTCAGGCTGCCAACTAATCGAAACGGCTACGCCTTCACTAGACTTGCAGCAAGGGCGACTGACGGAAGGTCTGCTCCGGGATGTTAGCGGTCATTGGTCCATGATAGGTGGACGGCAGCTTCGTCCGCACAGCAGACCTGTAAGAAAACTCCGGTTACAGTCCGGTTTGGATCGGTGCAGCGTAAAGGATGAGCCATACCTGTTTCAGGCCGCCCTTAGATAGGATCCAGAATATCCGCAGCATTGAGACAATTTTTTAGGACGTTCCACGTACGAACAAAAAAGGGGGAGCGCGAACGCTCCCCTTTAGTTTCGCCGTTCCGCGGGTGTTTGCGCAGCAAACGCACGCTCCCCTGACAGAATGCTTGCCAAAGCATGCAGACAGCCATCAACGGGCACTGAAATAAAAAACGGAGAGCCTAAGCCCTCCGTTGAGTTTCGCCGTTCAGGCTCAATATGTTAACCGCCCGGTATTTTTTTGCCTGCGGCCTGAACGTCGTCAGGAGCGAACGCATCCGCTCCGGAAAAGGTGGGGGGACGTAACGTACCGCCCCACCCGTCTCGTCGGGGGTCAGTTCGAAAACCGGCCCCCTCGCGCCCCTTTGCAGGGATGCGTAACTTGTTAGCTACACCCGGACGTCCCGCCGCAGGTGTTGCACTTCATGCATGTGCCGTTGCGCACCAGCGTGTAGTTGCCACACTCGCCGCATGCTTCGCCTTCATAGCCCTGCATTTTGGCCTTGGCG
Organism: Tateyamaria sp.; assembly: GCF_039940735.1. Taxonomy (GTDB): domain Bacteria; phylum Pseudomonadota; class Alphaproteobacteria; order Rhodobacterales; family Rhodobacteraceae; genus Tateyamaria. The sequence continues at coordinate 41,784 of NZ_JBDVGB010000016.1, read as the reverse complement.
CGCGCATCCATCGTCACAGCACCCGAGGAAGCAGCCGTGGTTGATGTGCTGACGGCAGCGCCCCCGTTTACAGCCACTTCGGGCACCAAAGTTTGCAACGCAACCGCCGGATCGGCCAAGGCCACTTCACCAGACATACCGCCCTGCAAGACCACCAGATCTTGTGGCATACGCTTGCGCAGATAACCCGACGAGCTGATTTGCTTCAGCACTTCCAGTGACTTAGAGGCCGCGCTTTCGCTCAATTCCGACACGTTGGCGACACCTTCTTCGACGCCTTGGCCGATGCTGTCGAATGTCTCGCCTTCGGGTTTGACGTGGGCCAGATCGGTGCGATCCAGATAGCTGACAGCCAGTTCGCGGAACACATAGTCAAGGATCGACGTTGCGTTCTTGATGCTGTCGTTGCCTTGCACCATGCCTGCGGGTTCGAATTTGGTGAACGTAAAGGCGTCAACGAATTCCTCAAGCGGCACACCGTATTGCAGGCCCACCGACACAGCGATCGCAAAGTTGTTCATCATGGCGCGGAAACCCGCACCTTCTTTGTGCATGTCGATGAAGATTTCGCCCAAGTTGCCGTCTTGGTATTCACCCGTGCGCAGGTACACTTTGTGCCCGCCCACGATCGCCTTTTGGGTGTAGCCCTTGCGACGCTGAGGCATCTTTTCGCGGTGTGATTTGACGATCTCTTTGACGATGATCTTTTCGACGATCTTTTCGGCCAAAACGACGGCCTTTTCCTGCTGAGACCCTGATTCCAGTGTCTCTTGGGCGTCTTCGTCATCTTCGACCAAGGATGCAGCCAACGGCTGCGACAGTTTCGATCCGTCACGGTACAGCGCGTTGGCTTTAACACCCAGCGACCAGCTGAGTTCATAGGCTTTTTGGCAATCCTCGATCGTGGCGTCGTTTTGCATGTTGATCGTTTTAGAAATCGCCCCCGAGATGAACGACTGTGCCGCGGCCATCATGTAGATGTGGCTGTCGACGCTTAGGTAACGCTTGCCTTTTTTGCCGCACGCATTGGCGCAATCAAAGATGTGGTAGTGCTCTTCTTTGAGGTGTGGTGCGCCTTCCAGTGTCATCGTACCACAAACGTGGTCATTGGCAGCGTCCACATCGGCCTTCGAAAAGCCCAATGATTTCAACAAGTCAAAGCTAGGATCGTTCAGCTTTTCTTGTGGGATGCCCAAGACGCCTGTGCAGAATTCTTCGCCCAGCGTCCATTGGTTGAACACAAAGCGGATATCAAAGGCACTGCCCAAGGCTGCGTCAACTTTGGCCAATTCGTTGGGGCCAAAACCGTGACCCGCAAGGGATGTGTGGTTGATCGCAGGCGAGTTGCCAATCGATCCGTGACCCACAGCGTAAGATACGATTTCTTCGATCTGCGCCGAGCCATAGCCAAGGTTTTCAAGCGCCGCAGGCACCGAACGGTTGATGATCTTAAAGTAACCGCCACCCGCAAGTTTCTTGAACTTCACCAACGCAAAGTCAGGTTCGATGCCTGTGGTGTCGCAATCCATAACCAGACCGATGGTGCCCGTTGGGGCAATCACAGATGTCTGTGCGTTGCGGTAACCATGCGCTTCGCCCAGTTTCAGGGCCTCGTCCCACGTGGACATGGCCAGATCAACCAGTCGCGCATCAGGGCAGTTGGCGTGATCAAGTGCGACAGGTTTCACCGCCAGTTTTTCATAGCCTTCAGTTGCCCCAGAGGCCGCCGTGCGGTGATTGCGCATAACACGCAGCATGTGATCGGCGTTTTTCTTGTAGCCGGGGAATGGCCCCAACTCGCCCGCCATCTCGGCAGAGGTCGCATAAGCAACGCCCGTCATGATCGCAGTCAAAGCACCACACAGTGCGCGCCCCTCGTCACTGTCATAGCCGTGGCCCATGTTCATCAGCAGACCGCCGATGTTCGCATAGCCCAGACCCAGCGTGCGGAAGTCATAAGACCGCTGCGCGATTTCTTTGGATGGGAACTGCGCCATCATAACGCTGATTTCCAACGTGACGGTCCATAGACGCGAGGCGTGCATGTAGTCTTCGACTTGGAACTGGCCGTCTTTTAGGAAGGTCAGCAAGTTCATTGATGCAAGGTTACAGGCCGTATCATCAAGGAACATGTATTCGGAACATGGGTTTGACCCACGGATCGCGCCATCTTCGGGGCATGTGTGCCAATCGTTGACGGTGTCGTGGTATTGGATGCCCGGATCGGCACAAGCCCACGCGGCGTGGCCAACCTGCGCCCACAAATCGCGCGCTTTAACGGTCTTTTCGACTTTGCCTGTCACGCGGCTGATCAATTCCCAATCAGCGTCTTTTTTGACAGCTGTTAGGAAAGCGTTGGTGACGCGGATCGAGTTGTTGGAGTTCTGGCCAGAAACAGAGCTATAGGCTTCGGAATCCCAATCTGTGTCGTAAGTGGGAAATTCGATGGAAGTGTGACCTTGACGGGCATAATCCAGCACGCGTTTCACGTATGTTTCTGGGATGGCGACGCGTTTGGCCGCTTTGACAGCGTCTTTGAGGGCGTCGTTCTTTTTGGGATCATAGGCGTCTTCAACCGCGCCGTCCCATGCTTTGATCGCAGCGAAAAGGCCGTTCAGCTTTTCTTCGTGCATTTTGGAGCCTGCGACAATGGATGCCACTTTTTGCTCTTCGATGACCTTCCAGTTGATGAAGTCTTCGATATCGGGGTGATCCGCATCGACGATGACCATCTTGGCCGCGCGGCGCGTGGTGCCGCCGGATTTGATCGCGCCGGCAGCGCGGTCACCGATTTTCAAAAAGCCCATAAGGCCCGAAGACTTGCCACCACCGGACAGGCTTTCGCCCTGCCCTCGCAATGACGAAAAGTTCGTGCCAGTACCAGAACCGTATTTGAACAGACGCGCTTCGCGCACCCACAGATCCATGATGCCACCATCATTTACCAGATCGTCAGAAACGGACTGGATAAAGCAGGCATGCGGTTGCGGGTGTTCGTAGGAAGATTTGGATTTGGTTAGTTTGCCAGTTTTATAATCGACATAGTGGTGGCCTTGGGCCGGACCGTCGATGCCGTAAGCCCAGTGCAGGCCAGTGTTAAACCACTGAGGGCTGTTCGGGGCAGCGCGTTGCGTCGCCAGCATGTGGCGCATTTCGTCATAGTAAGCCTTGGCGTCTTCTTCTGTGGTGAAGTAGCCGCCTTTCCAGCCCCAGTACGCCCACGCGCCCGCCAAACGATCAAAGACTTGCTTAGAGGACGTCTCGCCGCCCATTTCCGCGCCCTTGGCCGCTTCTGAGCGCCACAAGAATTCAGGCACGCCTGCTTCTTTTACTTTTTGCAACTTCGAAGGTACGCCCGCTTTGCGGAAATACTTTTGAGCGATGACATCGCTGGCCACCTGGCTCCATTTGGCAGGGACTTCAACGTCGTCAAGACGGAACACAATAGTGCCATCAGGATTTCGAATTTCGGAAACCGTGGTCACGAAATTCAGGTCCGCATATGCGTCCTGGCCGGCCTTGGTGAACTGTCTTTCAATTTTCATAGCGCTGCCTCGTTAAATCAGCATTCGGTTTATCAGGCTGACCCGACGTTGCGGGGGCCCAAGCGGTGTGCCTGCACAAGAGAAAACCCAGACCTATAAACGCCGCCGTAGCCACGCAGATATTGTCGAAACCCGAATGAAACCCGGTATAATCTGGTATATTTTGTCCCCTGTGCATAATCGCCCTTTGAGTAGCGTTAACCACTACATGTTGTGGCGAGCGACCTTGCCTGCACAAACTGACGTATCTGACCCACTCCCGTCAACGGAATTTTATCGTTTTTTTAGCAACTTTTGCCTTGACCCAGGACATCAATTTTGGGTGATCGGCGTTTAGGTGATTCAATCGGTTAACGGGCGCACCACCCCCAAAAAACCATCCCAAGGGCACATCGCAATTTTGTTATAAATCGGGCTGACTTAGGCATTATAACAGATGCTTCACGTTAAGTTATCCACAGGGTACGCCCGCGAAAGTAGAAAGCTTTTGCTGCGATGCCAAAAGTGTGGTCCATTGTTCAAAACACCTACAAGAGGCAGTACATGCGACCTATTTTCATCGCTCTTCTGACGGGCCTTGGTGCATGCGCACCACAATATGTAGAGACCGTTGCAACCACTGAACAAGATCTGCCCGTGCGCCGCGCCGTGTTTGAACAGGCACCTGCCCCATTGGATGCGGCGTTTAGATCATCTTGCGACTCACCGGGGGACGTCTTGCGTCAAGTTTCCCGTTCAGTTGTACAATGCCGGATTTTGCCTCCGCCTGATTTGGCGGCGTTCTTATTGCTGCAATATGATGGGGCGCTAGAGGCCCCAACTTTGGTGGTTCAAAAAGAAACACGCCAAAGCACGGCCGACTATGTTGTTGAACTGTCCTATTTTGCCGAAGTGGTCCAAAAATCAGGCAATCCACGCCGCATCTATTTTGTGCAGAGGAATTTGGACAGTTTGATGGACGATCTGCTAACCGCCACCGGCGGCACTGCACGCAACGCAAACTAAACCGTCCCAAACGGGTTAGAGCAAATGGATGCGACCCATGATCGCCTCCTGTTCAGATGTCTTGCTTTGCCTGCAATGCCTCTGGGCATAAGCAACCAAAGCCTTAGCACGGTCCGCAGCCTTTACTATGGCCCTTTGGTTCGGTTGATTTCTTAGTATGACGTGATCGAATGGTTGGTCGCGAACGAATCGAACTCACGACGCAAAGTAACCGCGAAAGCGCGCATAAGTCCCGACGACTTCCACCATCGTCTTAACAGTAACTAATAGGAGAAAATGGTGGGTCGTGAGAGGCTCGAACTCCCGACATCTTCGGTGTAAACGAAGCGCTCTACCAACTGAGCTAACGACCCGGTGACAGCGATTTAGGCCAAGCTTGGCGCGGTTGCAAGCCCTCAGATGAGCATTTCCTGCACACCACCCGATAAACTGTACACGCACCCCTGCCCGCCATGCACAGATGGGTTGGCCAAAGCGTCTGGACCTATCACAATATTACGGATGGCGCGGCTGGTAATCCCGTGGGTAATCAGCACCGCAGGCCCTTTGAGTTCAGCCAAAAAAGCCGCCGCACGGCGTGATACGGCGTCCAGACCTTCGCCGTTTGGGGCCATCTCGTATTGCGCCATGTAAGGGTCCGGCCCCCCCGGCATCGGCAGTTCAGAACGCAAGCGCCCGGCCCAATCCCCGACGCCAATCTCACGCAGACGAATATCGGTGTGAATCGACTCGGCCATCGGACAGGCAATGCCAGCAGTTTGCACCGCACGCCCCGAAGGGCTGCACCAAAAGGCGAACCCGTTCAGGTCAAGAGTTTGCAAAATCTCACCCTGCCGCGCGGCGTCGGCTTTGCCTTTGGGGGTTAACGGCGAATTCAGCCACCCCTGCATGCGTTCTTGCGCGTTCCATTCGGTCTGGCCGTGGCGCAGAATATATAAGTCGGGATAGGTCATAAACATGCGTCCTAAATGACATGCCAAAGTGTGGTGCATTTCGCGGGTTTCAACTGTGAAAACAACTACTTAACAAGCGACTTGCACAGCTGTTCCAAAGTAGCGTCATGAATAACCGACGTTGACTAGCGTTCATCTCAGCGCCGCACATCGTTACATACGACTCTGGGGCTGCTTGGTGGGTGATAAGGGATTTGAACCCCTGACATCTTCGATGTGAACGAAGCGCTCTACCACTGAGCTAATCACCCAACGCCCGCGCGTCTTAGCGGTGCGCCTAAGCGCTGACAAGTGGGCCGGTGTTTAAATTATTCATCCACCGCCGTTGGGGCATCACTGTCACCGCCAACGTCTTTGGGATCCGGGTTTGCCACTTCTGAGGGCAGATCTTGGGGTTGACGAATGCGCGCGTGCAGCAGCTTGCCAGACGCCTTGTCTTTCACACGCGTGACCTTGATCTTGCCCATCGGCTGAAGGTTCAATTCGCGCGCGTCCTGCAAGGCAGACCCAAGTAAAGCCAAGGTGGCCTCGACGATGGGTTTGACGTCTTTTTTCTTCAAACCCGTCTTGGCAACAACCGCGTCTACAAGTTCAGGTTTGCGCATCATTGGGCCCAAGACAACAGGCTTGGCCGTCTCAACAACCTTGGCCGGCGCAGGGGTGGCTGCTGCGGCGACAGAGTCTGCCGCGCTTGACGTGGTGCTAGCCTTTGCAGTCGAAGATGTGGCTGCCTTTGTGGTTTTGGTCGTTTTAACTGCCATTTTTTGCCTCGTTACTTTGATTAAGTGCCATGCTTATCCAGCTTTGGCTTAAAAAGCCACATTCTTGCACATGCGGATATGTATTTGGCCCCGCTGGTTGCTGCCCAAGCCCGCAAATTCATCTTTGTGGTCCTGCAAAGTGAGTTGACGCACGCGCAAAGCACACGCTAGCGTATTTCGCATTTGAACCTTAGGAAGAACTATCATGAAATATTTGACCGCTTCGGTACTTTGTTTGTCTTTAATATCCGCCACGGCACATGCCGGCGGCCCCTCGGATCCGCAGATAGAACCCCCAATTATTGTTGACGACGCAACATCCAGTTCATCGGGTGGCGTTGCGGTTCCACTGCTTCTGCTTGCCGTTGTTTTGATCGCAGCCACTGCTGGTTCCAGTGGGGGCGCCGCGGCCGGTGCTGGCAATGCAGCATTCAGTGACGCCAATCTTAAAACAGACATCCAAAAAATCGGGACCACCGCGCATGGTCTGCCACTATACAATTTCCGTTACATCGGTGGCGATCAGTTGTTTGAGGGCGTTATGGCCCAAGACGTGTTGAAGGTTGTGCCGGAGGCCGTTGTGCAGTCTGCCTATGGATTTTACGCAGTTGACTATGGCATGCTTGGCATCGAAATGCGCGCCGTCAACTAAGCGCAACACCGAAACAAACGCAAAACGCCCCGAAGCTTCCTTCGGGGCGTTTTTATTTCTAACCACAAGAACCGGGTTAGTGCGCAGTCGCGCCTGCCCCATTCGCCGCAGCACTTGCTGCCGCTGCCGCTGCGGCTGCTTCTTCTGCAGCCTCATCCCATTCAATGGCTTCAGGCTGAGACACCAAGACACGCGACAGTACATCCCGCACGTGGGTCACGGGGATGATCTCAAGCCCCTCTTTCACGTTATCTGGAATATCAGCCAGATCTTTTTCGTTTTCTTCGGGGATAAAGACCGTTTTGATCCCACCGCGCAGGGCCGCCAGCAATTTTTCCTTCAAACCACCAATCGGCATAGCATTGCCACGCAACGACACCTCGCCCGTCATCGCAATATCACGGCGCACCGGGATGCCCGTCAGGACCGACACAATGGACGTAACCATCGCCAGACCCGCACTTGGCCCATCTTTGGGTGTCGCCCCATCTGGTACGTGAACGTGGATATCAAGCTTGTCAAACATCGGCGGCTTCACCCCGATTTCAGGGCTGATCGAGCGCACATAGCTTGACGCCGCGTCGATGGATTCCTTCATCACATCGCCCAGTTTGCCCGTCGTCTTCATCCGCCCCTTGCCAGGCAGTTTCAACGCCTCGATATGCAGCAAGTCGCCACCCACCGATGTCCAGGCCAAACCAGTCACAACACCAACTTGGTCGTCCTGTTCCGCAAGCCCGTAACGGTGCTTGCGTACTCCAAGGAATTCCGAGATATTTTCAGAAGTTACAGTAACTTCTTCAACCTCTTTTTTAACAATCTTGGTTAGTGATTTACGTGCCACTTTGGCAATCTCTCGTTCAAGATTACGTACCCCAGCCTCGCGCGTGTAATAGCGAATGATGTCGCTTAGCGCATCATCTTCCAGCTTGAATTCCGTTTTCTTGAGGCCGTGGTTTTTGATCTGCTTTTCGATCAAGTGCTGCTTCGCGATCTCGCTTTTTTCATCCTCGGTGTAACCCGCCAACGGGATGATCTCCATCCGGTCTAGCAACGGACCCGGCATGTTGTACGAGTTCGATGTGGTCAAGAACATCACGTTGGACAGGTCGTATTCGACCTCCAGATAGTGATCGACAAATGTCGAGTTCTGTTCAGGATCCAACACCTCAAGCATTGCACTGGCTGGGTCGCCTCGGAAATCCTGCCCCATCTTATCGATTTCATCGAGCAAGATCAGCGGGTTGGTGGTTTTCGCCTTTTTCAGCGCCTGAATGATTTTACCGGGCATGGACCCGATGTACGTGCGACGGTGCCCACGGATTTCGCTTTCGTCGCGCACACCACCAAGGCTGATGCGAATAAACTCGCGTCCCGTCGCCTTAGCCACAGATTTCCCAAGCGAGGTTTTACCAACACCGGGAGGGCCGACCAAGCACATGATCGGGCCTTTCATCTTTTTGCTGCGTTGCTGTACCGCCAGGTATTCGACGATACGTTCTTTAACCTTTTCAAGGCCATAGTGGTCGTTGTCGAGAACCTGTTCAGCGCGACCAAGGTCCTTTTTAACGCGGGATTTCACGCCCCACGGAATCGACAACATCCAATCCAGATAGTTACGCACCACCGTGGCTTCGGCGCTCATCGGCGACATGTTTTTCAGCTTCTTCAGCTCGGCATCCGCCTTTTCACGTGCCTCTTTACTAAGCTTGGCTTCTTCAATTTTACCTTCAAGTTCAACGACTTCGTTCTTGCCGTCTTCGCCGTCGCCCAGCTCACTTTGGATCGCTTTCATCTGTTCATTCAGATAATATTCGCGCTGTGTCTTCTCCATCTGAGACTTCACGCGGGTCTTGATTTTTTTCTCGACCTGAAGAACCGACAATTCGCCCTGCATCAGCCCATAGACCTTCTCAAGACGTTCGCTAATCGACAGTGTTTCAAGCAGATCCTGCTTTTGCTCAACTTCGATGCCCAAGTGACCCGCCACAAGATCCGCCAGCTTGGCAGGTTCGGACGCCTCGCCCACCGCGGCAAGCGCCTCTTCGGGGATGTTTTTCTTGACCTTCGAATACCGTTCGAACTCTTCCGACACAGAACGCAGCAACGCTTCGGTGGTGGCCATATCGCCCGGCATCTCTGTCAGGTATTCTGCGCGCGCTTCAAAAAAACTATCGTTTTCAAGGTATTCGGTGATCCGCACGCGCGCCTGACCTTCGACCAGCACTTTGACGGTGCCATCGGGCAGCTTCAGCAATTGCAGCACATTGGCCAGCACGCCGGCTTTGTAGATGCCCGTTGCTTCTGGGTCGTCAATGGATGGGTCAATCTGGCTCGACAGCAAGATTTGCTTGTCGTCAGCCATCACCTCTTCCAAGGCGCGCACGGATTTGTCGCGCCCTACAAACAGCGGCACGATCATGTGGGGAAAGACCACGATATCGCGCAACGGTAACACTGGATAAGAGGCGTTCAATGGCTCTTGCATGCGTATATTCCTTATTTTGGCAGACGACGTAGCCCCGACTTGGCGGCAGCGTGCGTGCGTCTCCTTTTTTTGGTATCGTTGACTGCTTCTAAGTGTGCCTACGGCGCACCCTTTTCAAGGACCATTGTGACCTGCGCACGTCGCAGGTGCAATGGGATCGCACAAACTGTTTAGGTTTTAGCCGGACAATTTTTGTCACATATTTTCGGCCGTCAGACCCGAGGTCCCCCGCAGTATTTGGACAATTACCGCATCAAGGTGTTCATCCATCGCGCGCGCCTTTGTTGGTCGCGCAGTCCGGTCAGCTAAGAAGGCATTGTTTCCAAATTGGAAAAAGATTGGCAGTCATTAACTGCACACTTTTCAAGCTCTCCGGTTTCATACCCAAGAAATAGCATTCAGCCGGATAGAAATTCCTTTAAACTTCGATCAATTTCGCGCTATACACAGTGATCGCTCACTGGGGGTTCGTTGTGGGAATTGCCGCTTTATTGCTATTATTGGCCGGTTTGGCCGCCGCTGTGTTGGTCGAATCTTCGGATGATGACGACACAAACGAAGACGATATGAACCAAGATGACATGGACACCGGCGAAGACATGGACCCGGTCAGCTGACTTGCAGACATCAGATCGCACGATTGACGTCACGCGCGGATTCTCGACATGCTCAGTCTAATTGTCACTTTTTACGATGAAACAGCATTTCTGCGCACCGCCCTGCGATCCGTGTGCAACCAAGGCATTGATGATCTTGAATTGATCGTCATCAACGACAACCCCGAAACCTTTGACACATCCGCACTTGCCCAACTTACCGCTGGCTTTGATGTGCGCGTCATTCACCACACTGAAAACCGCGGGCTTTCGGCAGCACGCAACACCGGTATCGTGGCGGCAAATGGCACGCACATCGGCTTTCTAGACGCCGACGATTACTACACACATCAAGGTCTTGCGACGCAATATGCCTATGCTCGCGAAACAGCGGCCGACATCACCCATGCGGGCTGCTATCTGGGTGCAGAAAGCTCGGTTCATTCGTCCGTTTTACAACGTGATACGCGACTGCACATGACGCAACGCGTGGTCAAAGGACGCATGGCGGCACAAGAATCACAGTTCATCGTCTCGAGTTGGTCCAGCATATATCGTGCTGACTTCCTTGAAAAAAATCAAGTTTGGTTCGATCCAGAACAACACAAATTCGAAGACCGCCTGTTCGTGCTCAACGCTGTCACGGCCGCACGCAGCGTCGCGTTTCTGGGGCGTGCTGTTCGGGTTTGGCGCAGGCGGGCCAACTCGATCTCGTCGGCCGCCACGACACCGGAAACCCACTTATTGCAAGTGCAATTGCTTGAAAAATGTATGGCCCATATCCGAAAGGCCAGCGCCACGCACAACCTTGCGCCTCGGTACGAAAAACGCGAACTGTTCAATTCCGTTTCGCGGCTGATCTGGGACATGGACATTCTGCCCCCCCTTGTTGCCAAGGACCCGGCCTATGCCGAAATGGGCATGCGGATTTCGCGATTGTTGGGCGATGACAGTTTTGGGCAAGATATCTTTAGCGACTCGATGGTCGCTGCCACCTCTCGTGTCGGCATGAAGACCAAACGCGGCCTCATCTCTCGGACTGATTTCTTTGCGTTGCACCGTGCATGGCGGTTGGGTGAATTTGAACAGGCGCAGACCATCATGCATGCCTGCGCCCCCCCGGCTGCGACACCAGCCAAAGCGCACAGTTATCCGCAAAAACGGCTGATCCTGCATATCGGGTTACACAAGACAGGCACCACATTCGTGCAACACCACCTGTTGCATCACCAAGAAGCGTTACGGCGCAGCGGCGTTCTGCTGCCTCAGACCGGTTTTGACACCGAAATCACCGGGCGCCCGGGCGCGCTGTCAGGCCATCAAGGGTTGGTCCGCGCCTTACGTTCAAACGATGATGACGCACTTTGGGACGCTCTGCATAAAGAAATCAAAACGTCCCCGGCCCGGACCGTCTTGATCACGGCCGAAAACCTAGGCTTCCCGACCGCTCCGGACCGCGACGCGCTTATCGCGCGGCTGTTTGCACGGCTTGGGTCTTTTGCCCAAATCGATGTGATTGCGATGGCACGCAGCCCCGACACCTACGCCGAGGCATTTTATTCAGAATGGGTCACATCCGCCCACCCCGGCGGCGCACGCAGCATTCAAGAAACACTTGTCGATCATGGCGATGCGCTGACGAACCTCGCAGCCCTTTTCGCCCCATTCGAGGCCGCCACAGGTCGCGCTGTCGGGTTGGACAACTTTGACGCCGCCAAGGTCGGCACCGGCCTTTGGCCTGCCTTTTGCACATTGGCAGGACTGCCAACCAATTTGCCCGACATCCCCTGCCCGCGTTACGACACACCAGACAGGGAAAGCGTTCTGCTGATGCAGGCGGTCAATAGCTTGGTGGCCAATCAATCGCGTCGACAAGCACTGATGCAGGCATATTTCGCCGACACAAGCCGCAAAAAAATCTCGCGCCAAAGTTTGCTGTCACCAGCACAGCAAAATGACTTGTTGGACCGGTTCGCGACCACAAGTGCAGCCTTTTGTGCCGCGCGCGGTTATGCGCCCGACCTCGACAAACGGCGCGCCGAGATCGATGCAACCCCATGGGCGGCACCTGACGCGATCCCGCTGGATCACCTCGCCGCACTTTGGGATGTGGGCGCGCAGATCGCCGGGGACAACCCAACACCCCAAGTGCGCACGACACCCAAACCAACCCAACAAAACAAGAAACGATACAGCGTGACCATCAGGCCGCGCCCATGGGTCGTCAATTTAATCGACCGTTTGCTGTGTAAAACCTAACCGCTGGGGATGGTGGGCGGGGCGTCGTGGCACGTAGTGACACGCGCGCCGCGCAACATCACACCAGCACAAAAACCGCCAGCAAAGACGCCGCGAACCAAATCGTCGAAAACACTGCAAACTGCATACTCTATCCCCCAAGGACATATGAACACCCGCGATCTACGCCTAAAGGTGTAAATATACGATGGAGGTATTCCTGACCTTTTCTCACAAAGGGTCGATGTCACGCTGCGCGCGCGCCGCATGAAAATCTGCCTGCCATGCCTCAAAAGTGCCCGCAGCAATTGCCTCGCGCATTCCGGACATAAGTTGCTGATAATAATGCAGGTTATGCCATGTCAGCAGCATAGACGAAATCATTTCCTGCGCACGAAACACGTGATGCAAATAGGCACGCGAATAGCCACGGCAGGCCGGGCACGTGCAATCTTCGTCCAGAGGGCGTGGATCGTTCTGATGGCGTGCATTCTTAATGTTCAGCACACCATGGCGGGTAAATACCTGCCCCGTCCGCCCAGATCGCGACGGCAACACGCAATCCATCATGTCAATGCCACGCGCCACAGCGCCTACAATGTCATCCGGCTTGCCCACGCCCATCAAATAGCGTGGTTTGTCCGCAGGCAACTGCTCGGGCGCATAGTCAAGACAGCCAAACATGGCTTCTTGCCCCTCGCCAACGGCCAAACCGCCAACGGCATAGCCTTCAAAACCAATCTCGCGCAGCGCCTCAGCACTTTGACCGCGCAAGTCTTCCTCAAGCCCGCCTTGCTGAATACCAAACAGCGCGTAACCGGGGCGATCCCCGAACGCCGCGCGTGACCGGGCCGCCCATCGCATCGACAGTTCCATGCTGCGCCCAATCCGGTCGCGATCCGCAGGCAATGCGGGGCATTCGTCAAAACACATCACAATGTCAGACCCAAGCAGTTCTTGAATCTCCATCGATCTTTCCGGAGTTAGGGTATGCTTGGACCCGTCGATGTGGGATTTAAAGGTCACGCCTTCTTCGGTCAGCTTGCGCAAATCGGATAAAGACATCACCTGAAACCCACCAGAATCCGTCAAAATCGGGCGATCCCAATTCATGAACTTGTGCAGACCGCCAAGGGCCGCAATCCGCTCCGCCGTGGGGCGCAGCATCAAATGATACGTGTTGCCAAGCAAAATATCCGCGCCCGTTTCGCGCACGGAACCCGGCAGCATTGCTTTTACAGTGGCTGCAGTGCCCACAGGCATGAACGCAGGCGTGCGGATTTCACCACGCGGCGTATGAATGGTGCCCGCGCGCGCGCGCCCGTCAGTGGCGGCAAGATCAAAGGAAAATTTGTTCATGTCTGCCCATGTGCCGCAGGTTGATCAAAATGCCAAGCCCTGACACGCCCTCTTGACCCCAACGCGCCGCCCCCCGTAAGCCTGACGCGTTAACCAATTGTAAAGAGTCCCCTCGTGCGCATTCTCCTTGTCTTCATTGCAATCCTCGCAACTTTTGGCGTGCTTTACGGTTTTGCAGGCGTTCTGCACCGATCTGCCGACACCGTTGGCATGCTACGTCCGGTATTTGCTGTTCTGATCCTGTTTGGGGCACTTGCGACACGCCGCATTGGCTTACGGCTTTACTTGGGCGTCTTTGGCCTGCTGGCCCTTATTTCAGTGCTGCTTTTCTTGTTGCCGCAGGCCGCCGGATCAGACCTGCGGCTGTATTCAAAAAATTTGACGGCGGGCAACGATCAGATCTCCGCCCTTCAAAGCGATATCGAAGCCGCGAACGTCGATGTGGTTTTGTTGCAAGAACTGTCTGGCAGCACCACAGAGCTGAGCACAGCACTAAGCGCCACCTTCCCCCACCAACACGTTTGCAAATTTTCTGAATGGTCGGCGATGGCCGTCTTCTCGCGCCATCCCTTTGCCCAAGACGGCGTCTGTTCAAGCGAACGCGCCCTTGCAGCGGTTCAAATCACCAAGGACAGCCAGCCTGTTTGGGTTGTCTCAGCCCATATCCCCTGGCCTTATCCGTACGAAAACGAAACTGCCGAAATCGCTACCGAAGATCTGCTGCGCACCCTTGATGGCCCCATCGTGGTCGCTGGCGACTTCAACACATTCCCATGGTCAGGGCGTTTTGAGCGCATCCGCTTTATCACCAAAACCAAGATCGCAGGCCCGACGCGTCCCACGTTGACGTTTAAACATGTGCCACTGCCGCTGGATCACGTTCTTGCACCAAACGGTGGGTCTGTCGAACTGCGCCCCTTGCTTGGGTCTGATCATCACGGATTGGTGGCAGACGTTAGCTTTTAAGTCACGGGGATGCACTTTGCGAACCCCGCAGGTGGGGTTCAACCCCACCTTACATGACGTCTTAGTCTACCTTGTCCGATCGATTTCATCATCTACTCGTTCTGGCTTTTATTTTTGCGTCATTTTTCACAAAACCCAACACCGAAACAATGCTGCAACCGAACGCCCTACACTGTGATAAGCGGTTTGCAAAATGACAAACCGACCGGCTTCACTTCAGACTTCGGCTTATAACACCAGCCTTGGTCATCACCTTTCTGTAAGCTGCCTCCCGCTTTTTCAGATCAGAGATTACGGTACTCGTCGTCCTGTTCATATCGTTTTTGTAGGATGATAATTTCATAAATGCGTGCCCGCTGGTGGCATTGGTTATTGTATCCAAGTCCCCTTTTTTGCTTTTACCGGCGTTTGACGCATCAAACAGTTTCTTTTCAAGAGCCGGGATTTCCTTCAAGGTTTTTTCAGCGTCCAACCGAACCGTTTTCAGCGTTTGGACGGCTGCGCTTGCTCCATTTCGGAACCCTTCTAGGGCCTCTTTGTACGTCTTGATCTTTTTGTTTTTTCCCCACGCTTTAGCATCCTTATCCGGCAAAATAGGATTTCGTTGTATGTGTTTTGTTAGTTCTGCGATCACCCGTTTTTGATCGGAGACTTTCTTTATTAAGTCATCAACCTGTGCTTCGATTTTCTTGCCTTTCTGCATTGCTTCCACGGCTTTCGTCAGCACATCAATATGCGTGTTATAATATGCCGATGCTTTTCCAAGCGGAATGCTCAACAGCTTCATGCCGGCCTTCTGTGCTAAAAAAATAATCATATCCGATTTTGTTACAGCCACTTTATTCTCTCCCACATCAATGGCAGCAAGTGTTGAACCGACCATAAAATATAGCAAGGCGCTGCGTGTACGCTTTCCAAAATGCAAAAAACCGGCATGTGGGTCGACGTGCCTCTTTACCCTTTGCACCCCAAACCCTATATAAACGCTCAGGAACAGTTTGAGGCCGCCATGACCCAATCCAACGAACAACTGGAAGGCACTCCGCTGATTGCGCCCTCCTCGACAGATCACCCGCTGCACGAAGCCGTCGTTGAGGCGTGTCGTTCGGTTTATGATCCAGAAATTCCAGTGAATATCTATGAGTTAGGCCTGATCTACACCATTGATATCAACGCTGAAAACGAAGTCAAAATTCTGATGTCATTGACGGCCCCCGGCTGCCCCGTGGCTGGTGAAATGCCGGGCTGGATTGCTGATGCGATTGAGCCTCTTCCCGGTGTCAAACACGTGGACGTAGAACTGATTTGGGAACCGCCTTGGGGCATGGAAATGATGTCTGACGAAGCACGCCTCGAACTGGGCTTTATGTAGGGCGCAACTGACACGCCGCCGGACGTGTCACATCGATGCGCTCACAAGCGGCGCAGCACCCACATCAAAATGCGCCGCCGCCGCTTGCGCCGTTTACATATTTGATCTCGCTCTTTCATTTCTGCAAACAATGATTGTTCTCGCTGGTAAAAACTATCAAAATTCCCAAGAAAATACTCATATTTCATCGATGCTTCTCCTGCTAAGACACACAGGATGGCCGATCCGGCCACGCATTGTCAGACACTAAAAACGCGGCTACCCTTGCAAATATGCAAATTACTGACTGGACAGATTTTGGCCTGTTTGCCGCTGTCGCCCGCGCAGGTGCGTTGGCTGGGGCTGCGCGCGAATCTGGTCTTAGCCAAGCGACTCTGTCGCGGCGCATGACCGCATTGGAACACCGCACAGGGCGGCGTTTGTTCATGCACGGCACGCAGGGCTACACCCCGACTGCCGAAGGGCGCGCCCTGCTGGAACGCGCCAAAAAAATGGAAGCCGCCGCCCGCGATATCGCCCATTGGTCCGCTGCTCAGTCCGGCCCACCCCGCGTGCGTATTTCCGCAGGCACATGGACGTCCGATCTGTTGGCCCGCACCCTACCCGATTACTGGAAACCAGATGCGCCGTGGACGCCCGAATTTGTGACCAGCAACCGCGATTTGGATATTGAACGACGCGAAGTCGACATCGGCGTACGCAACCGCCGCCCCACCCATCCATGGCTGGCCGGGCGGCGCACGGGTAACGTCGAACAAGCCGCCTATGCCACCTCGGAATCCGTCGCGGGTTGGATTGGTCCCGGCGACGACAATGCAACCTTGCCGTCCGAAGTGTGGACCATCACCCATCACGGCGCACGATTGACCGCTATTTCAGAAGACCCTGCGATCCGCATGGCGCTTGCGCGCGGCGGTGTGGGCCGTGTTGTCTTGCCCACTTTTGCAGGCGACAGTGTTCCCGAACTTGTCCGCGTGTCAGATGTGATAAAGACCCTGACATCTGAACAATGGTTGGTATGCCACCAAGACACGCGTCACGATCCCGCCATCCGGGCCGCTTTGGATGCACTGGCCCAAGGCCTGCGGCATACCCACCCCTTGCACGAAACCGATCAAGGCCCTACCTTAAGAGCACCCTAGCAACAGGCAGTTCTCATGTTCTCGATTCCGGGCAAACAAGCCGTCAGCATCACTGATCGCGCCGCCGCGCAAATTTCTAAGTTGATGGATGACAAGGGCCATTCCGGCTTGCGTATCGGCCTCAAAAAAGGGGGCTGCGCTGGCATGGAATACACCATGGAATATGTCGACGAATCCGACCCCAACGACGAGGTCGTCGAACAAGACGGCGCGCGCGTGCTGATCGCCCCAATGGCGCAAATGTTCCTGTTCGGAACCGAGATCGATTATGAAACTTCGTTGCTGGAGTCCGGGTTCAAGTTCAACAACCCCAATGTGACCGATGCCTGCGGATGTGGCGAATCCATCAACTTCAAAGACGTCTCAGAATTGACCGCGGAACGCGCGTCGTCCTGATATGGCGCTTTCTGCCGAAGAGATCGCGCACGCATTCGACCTCTTCGCCCCTCTTGGCCCTCTCAGCACCCGCAAGATGTTTGGCGGCCTGTCGATCTATTGCGACGGAATCATCTTTGCCATCGTCATGTCTGATGGACGAGTACTGCTGAAAGGTGCCGGGGGGATGCAACCCCATTTCGAGGACATGGGACTTGAGCGTTGGGCCTATAACCGCAAGAACGGCAGTGCGACCAATATGCCCTATTGGCACCTGCCTGACACCGCATTGGATGACGCCGAAGAAGCAAGCGCACTCGCCCAGCAGGCTTTGGCACATCTATAGCGCTTAAACTGCCGCTTCATCCGCCAGTTGCGCCACAAATGCACGCATGACATCCACCCGTTGCGCAGCCATCTTTTGCGCAGGCGCGGTGTTCAATGTCTTTGCAATCCCAAACAGTTTTACCTCAAAGTGATCCAACGCATACGAACGGTCATCCAAGTCGCGCGTCGCCGCCAGAGGGTCATGGCCGTGCACCAGCCCTGCCCCCATCTGCCCCGCCACATTGAAACAACGCGCAATACCGATTGCACCCAAAGCTTCTAATCGATCTGCATCCTGTAAGACCTGAGCCTCTAGCGTCTCGCAAGGCGCATTGGCGGAATAGCTGTGGCCACGAATGGCATGCGCCACGGCCTGTGCCCCCGGCAGGTCACGTTTTGCCATCCATGACACCGCATGTTGCGCCGACAAGTTTGCGGCACTTTTTCGGCGCGGATCGTCCTTGGGCACATTCACGATGTCATGCAGATAGGCGGCAATCAATAACACCTGACGATCGACCGTGGCATCAAGCGCATCCGCAATCCGCGTGCAGTTGGTCCATACCCGCCGCAGGTGCCAAATATCGTGGGCACCATCGGTCTGGCTTTCCCAAACACGCGCCACTTCTGCTTCAAGTTCAGCATGCAGCGTCATGTTTTTGATTGCAAATGCACGTATGTTTCATTGTACCGCGCGCTGAGATGATCGCCGGCCAAAATCGCAGGCTGCCCCGCTGGCGCAACATTGGTGTCATAGGACGGATTGAAAAACAGCGGCACCGAAATACGTTCAGCATCACCGCCGACAACACGATGCGGCGTGGCTTTGACTTGGCCCTCGGTCCAGAATTCCAGCATCTCACCAAAGTTGATCACAAATTCACCCGGAGGCGCCGAAACAGGGATCCAGCCGCCGCCCCGCTTGCGCACCTCAAGACCGGGCGATCCATCTGTGGCCAACAACGTCAAACAGCCGTAATCCGTATGGGTCGCAATGCCAAAATCGCGCGCACCGGCCCATGCAGGACGGCTGGGGTAAAAATTACCCCGCAACAAGGCCATTGGGGTTTGAAACGCCGCATCAAAGTACCCCGGATCCGCACCCAAACACCGCGCAATGGCGCGCAATAACGCAAGCGACACATCACACGCCGCCGTGTAATATCCTGAAATCGTGGCACGAAACGCAACATCCTGCGGCCACTGGTTCGGCGCATAAACTGTTTTGTCGCTTAAAGGATGGTGCGATGGCAGCTCAAAACCCACATCAAAAAACTGTTTGAAATCAGGGTTGGCATCAAGATCCACTTGTTCGGATCCCGCAGCCCCCCAACCTCGGTTCGCGCCCGTGCGTGCCATGTCCAAAGCAGCCTTGTCGGCATCCGTTCCTTTAAAGAACTTGCGATAGGTTTCAAGGACATCGCGCACATGTTGCGCATCCAGCGCTGTATTGAAAACGGTGGCAAAACCCACCCCTGTGGCCGCCTCACGCAACGCCTCAAGACTGGCAGCCTCGCCCCTTGCAAGCTGTGCTGCATCAATTCGCGGGATCATGTCCGCCTCCCAATTGGTTCGTCAAGCAGACCTAGCCTAGCAAGAACGGCGATGCTAGGACGTTGGTAGAGATAGACAAAGGGACAGCAAAATGCGCAAGAAATTGGCCGCAGGCAATTGGAAGATGAACGGTAGCGCAGCGCTCTTGGATGAGCTTGCAAACCTCGCGACGCAGCAAGACGCAGACGCCCCACAGGTCATCATTTGCCCGCCCAGCCCGCTGCTGATCCCCGCTGTCGCTGCAACCCAAACAAGTGCCGTGCAGATCGGCGGACAAGACTGCCACAGCGCCCAAACAGGCGCGCACACCGGCGATGTCTCAGCGCAGATGGTAAAAGACACAGGCGCAAGTGCCGTCATTGTCGGACACTCAGAACGCCGTGCGGATCACGCCGAAACAAACGCCGACATCCGCGCCAAGGTCCAAGCGGCATGGGCCGCAAACCTCTTGCCCATCCTGTGCATCGGCGAAAGCGAGGCCGAACGCATCGGCCCCAACACCCTTGCCATCATCGCAGCACAACTCGACGCTTCCATGCCGGACGGCGCAACCGGTGACACATTGGTTATCGCTTATGAACCGATCTGGGCCATTGGCACAGGCCGGGTGCCGACAATGGATCAGATCATTGAAACCCACGATATGATCCGCGCAGAGCTCACAAAACGCTTTGGCGCAGAAGGCGACAAATTCCGCATCCTCTATGGCGGATCAGTTAAACCCAACAACGCCGCCGAAATCTTTACGGCCAAAAATGTTGACGGCGCATTGGTCGGTGGTGCTTCACTCAAAGCCGCTGACTTCCAACCGATCATCGACGCGCTACAAGCCTCCTGATCCAAGCTTCATCTTGCCAAATAAACTCCGGGGGGAGTCCGTAGGACGGGGGGCTGGCCCCCCATCCGCACCCTCAGGCCATGCCCATCACTTAACGATGATTTCCGGCCCCATCATCAAAGTCGGCAACCACGTTGAAATGATCGGCACATAAGTCACCAAAATCAGGAAAACGAACAACACAGCTGTGAACGGCAATGCCGCGCGCACCACCGACATCATCGGCATGTTCGCCACCCCCGAGGTCACAAACAGGTTAAGCCCCACAGGCGGCGTGATCATCCCGATTTCCATGTTCACCACCATGATGATGCCCAGATGGATCGGATCAATTCCCAACTCAATTGCGATGGGAAAGACCAAAGGTGCTACAATAACCAGCAACCCCGAAGGCTCCATAAACTGACCACCGATCAACAAGATCACGTTGACGATGATCAAAAAGCCAATCGGTCCAAACCCCGCATCCGTCATGACACCAACAATTTTCTGAGGGATCTGTTCGTCAGTCAAAACATGTTTCAAAATCAACGCATTGGCGATGATAAACATCAACGTGACTGTCAACTTGCCCGCATCAAACAGCGCATTCTTGGTGTCGCGGTGCACAAAGGCTGTGATCAGTGCCCATGGTTTGTCGAATATCGAATGGTTCGCCTGCCCCTCCGGCGTCGCCAACGGGCCCATATCTCGATAGAAAAACACCGATATCAAAAACGCATAGACCGCCGCCACCGCCGCCGCCTCGGTTGGGGTAAAGATACCGCCATAAATGCCACCCAGAATGATCACGATTAAAAACAAACCGCCTGACGCGGCAAGACCTGATCTCCAAACCTCGCCCCAGCCCAGCCATTCGCCTTTCGGCAAATTGCGCACACGCGCAATGACATAGATGGTGATCATCAACATCGTCCCGGCCAGCAGTCCGGGTATGACGCCTGCCAAGAACATCCGCCCCACCGACACATCCGTCGCCGACGCATAGACAACCATCACAATCGAAGGTGGGATCAAAATGCCAAGCGTACCCGCATTGGCAATGACGCCCGCGGCAAAGTCCTTGGTATAGCCCACCTGCCGCATACCGGCGATCACGATGGACCCAATGGCCACAACAGTCGCCGGGCTACTGCCAGAAAGGGCCGCAAACATCATACAGGCCACAACGCCCGCAATGGCCAACCCACCGGGAAAGTGCCCAACAATGGCAATTGAAAACCGAATAATCCGCTTGGCCACTCCGCCCGTCGACATGAATGTCGAGGCAAGAATAAAGAACGGGATGGCCAACAGCGTATAATGCCCCGCCATCGCCTGAAACAGCGTCTGCGCAATGGATGCCATCGACGTATCGCTCAGGACCAACAGGAACAAGATCGACGACATGCCAAGGCTGACCGCAATCGGCACGCCGATCAGCATCATCCCCACAACAAGGGCGAAAAGAATTGCAACTTCCATGGCTTACGCGCCCTCATTCATGTGTTTAACGGCTTCGACCTCTTCCTCCGCCTCGTGGCTGACGATCAGGCTGGTCGCCTCTCCGGTTGCGATGCGCACGGTGGCTTGGATCATGCGGAACAGCAGTAAAGCCATGCCAAACGGAAGGGCCGCATAGGGAATGAACCGGGGCAGTTTTTCATAGGTTTCACCCTCATTCATGATGGGTTCGATGAAACGCAAAGCCTCAAGCATCGGCACTTCAAGCACCTCATACCACGCCTGATCACGCGTGGGTGTAAAGCCCGTCGGGAACCAACGCCCCGATGTCACATCAAAGCCCGCGAATGGCGCCCAATAATCCCACGCGCCTTTCATCAGCAATATGGCATAGAAAATGCAAATACCCCCCGCAATCAGCGCCAAGACTTTGCGCACAGGCGGCGAAAACAGATTGATCACCGCATCCACACCCAAGTGCGCCGTGACTTTTACGGCATAGGATGCGCCAAACAGCACAAGCCAAGCGAACAGAAAGCTGACAGCCTCCAGTCCCCACGTCAGGCCCGTCTGGAACCCATATCGCAGCACCACGTTAACAAATGTCAGGATGGTCATCGCCGCAAGGATCAAGGCAATCGCGCTTTCCTCGATCTCGTTCACAACACGACCAAGGACTGTTTTGGGCTGATAGCTAGATGACATGGGGCTCCCCTCCCGATGTGGCACGCATACCCAGCCCCCAAAAGGGACTGGGCATTTTTTCGGGTAAAGTTTGGCTTAGAAGCCTGCGTTGATGGATTGGGCCGCGTCGATGTTGTCTTGACCGACATCGCCCACGAACTCTGTCCAAACAGGTTTCATCGCATCGACCCACGCCTGACGGGTGTCTGCATCCAGTTCGCGCACAACACCGCCCGCATCGATGATCGACTGACGCGCAGCCGCATTCACGCCCGTGGATTCAGCGTTCCGGGTGGTTGTGACTTCTTCCATGATTGTGCCCAACTGATCGCGCACATCACCATCAAGGCTGTCCCACCAATCCACAGACACAACGACCATATAGTCGATGATACCGTGATTGGTTTCGGTCACGCCGTCCTGCACTTCAAAGAACTTCTGCCCCCAAACGTTGGACCATGTGTTTTCTTGTCCGTCGACAACGCCAGTTTGCAGTGCACCGTACACTTCGGAGAACGCCATAGGCTGAGGCGACACACCAATGGCTTCCATCTGCGCCTTGATCACGTCAGATGGCTGCACGCGGAACTTCAAGCCAGACGCATCGGTGGGCAAGTTCAACGGCTTGTTGGCCGACATTTGCTTCATGCCATTGTGCCAGAACTCAAGGCCCAGCAGACCGCGGCGCGTCATCGATGCCTTCATCGCTTCGCCAGTTTCGGACTTTTGGAACGCATCAACCGCATCGATGTTCTTGAACATAAAGGGCAGATCGAAAATGCGGAACACTTTGGTGAATTGCTCGAACTTGGACAAAGACGGCGCAGCCATCTGCACGTCACCTTGCAACAATGCCTCAAGTACTTGGTCATCGTTATAAAGCGTGGATTGCGGGAAAACTTCGACGCAAGCCTTGCCGTTCATTTCGTCGTTCACACGCTGTTGAAACAACGATGCAGCAACACCTTTGGGGTGCTTGTCGGTGTTGGTCACGTGGCTGAACTTGATTACGATTTCGCCTGCGTCACAAGCGGCAGCAACAGCGCCAGCACTTACGGTCAGGGCCAATGCCGTGGCGGCAGCGGTCATGAGTTTCATTAATGTCTCCTCCCAGAGAATTGTTTTAAATTGGCACAGCCCAAAAAAGAGAGCCCGCGCAGACCCACACTGTTCACCGAACCACGACGTCGCAACAGCTTGATTTTACAGCGATCGGCAAAACCCAAACATTTCGCTACTTTTCAGCAACTTACGCTTCATTGCTCCCACAATACTCAAATTCCACAGCCCCAAAAGTGCGGAAAACCGCACAAGCAGCACACCACCTGTGCAATAAACCGCACAGGTTAACGCCGGTAATCCTCGGCCCGAATCTGATAGCGCGCCAATTTGTCGTAAAACGTCTTGCGCGGCAGCTTCAGCGCGCGCGCTGCAGCGCTGGCCTGCCCATTTTGGCGTTCAAGTGCAGCGATCAACAATGATCGTTCCACCCGCGCCATCTGTTCGGCCAGCCCAAGGTCCGAAGGTGCCACGCCATCTTCAGGCATCTCTAAAACAAACCGCATGGCCGCGCTCATCAATGCGCGCGCGTTGCCGGGCCAGTCCCGTGCCATCAGGTCTGCAACGTGGTCGGCTCTGATCTCGGGCAGCTCAAGCCCGGCCTGTTCAGCAGCCTGCGCGGCATAGTGGCGAAACATCACTGGTATATCTTCGGGACGCTCGCTTAGTGATGGAACACGGACCGGCATCACCTCAAGACGGTAATAGAGATCACCGTTCAGCACCCCTTTTTCGACTGCAAGCCCAAGGTCGCGCGTGCTGCCGGCAAGCAGACGCGCGCTTGCTCCGTCTTCCAACGCTTCCAGCATCGTCAATTGACTGGCGGCCGACAGCTGAGACACCTCATCCAAAAACAGGCTGCCCCCTGCCGCGGTGTCCAAAGCCTCGACCAAGGCGGCAGGCGTCAGATCCGCCGCGGCGCGTTTGACAAACGGCGCTTTGGAACGGCGCGAGCTAAGGTGCACAACCTCGGCCACCTTGGAAATCCCAGTGCCCGGTGCGCCTGTGATCAACACTTCGGTGTCCAAAGGTGCAACCCGGCGCACGCGATCACGCAACCGTTCGGCGTTTTCAGAACTGCCAAAAATGATCCGCGCCGCTGGGTCGCCCGTTTTAACCAGATCATGCATGCGCCGGTTTTCCAGCACCAAGGTGCGGGTCTTTAGCGCCCGCTCAAGAACGGCCAGTAAGTCACGCGGCGCGCATGGTTTTTCCAAAAACCCAAAGGCCCCCTCGCGCATCGCTTGCACGGCCATTGGGATGTCACCTTCGCCCGTCAAAAGAACAACGGGCAAGTCTTCGTCCACATGTCGCGCATGAGCCAACAGGTGGAAACCATCGCGCCCGGGCATGCGAATATCCGACAGAATTACGCCGTCAAAATCCGCTTTGATGTGGTCTTTGGCCACCACAAACGACCCGGCCGTGATGGGGTGCAAATCGGCCAATTCAAGCGTTTGCGCCAGCGCGTCGCGCACTGCTGCGTCGTCATCGACCACCAATACGTGTTTGCTCATGCTGCGGCCTCGTCTGCCCAACCGTTCAGTTCCACCACGAATTCCGCCCCTTCCGGCCCGTTGTGACCGCTGATTTTGCCGCCAAAGCTTTGGATGATGCTGTAGGAAATTGACAGGCCCAAGCCCATGCCTTCGGAAGCGCCGACTTCTTTGGTGGAATAGAACGGGTCAAACATCTGCGCAGGCATCGCAATGCCGGGGCCAGTGTCGGCCACCGTGACCGTTTCGCCCGCAATGTCGATCCGCAGAACACGCGTATCTTGCCCCGCCATGGCATCAACAGCGTTCGAGATCAGGTTGACAAAGACCTGCCCCAACCGCACTTCGCCCCCCGACACCCAGACGGGTGCATCGGGCGGAGTGAAGTCCAATGTAATTCCCCCATGGCGCAGATGCGGCAAGGTCAATTCCACAGCACTGTTCAGGACCTCAATCAGATCAACGCGCACGGCAGGTTCGCTTTCTTGCCGGGAAAAGGCGCGCAGGTTTTTGATGATCCGCCCCATGCGCCGCGCCATGTCCGAGATACGGCTTAAGTTATCGCTGGCCCGCGCAGGCGTGTCGCGTTCGAGAAAAGCCACCGCGTTTTCGGCGAACGTCTGGATCGCCATAAGGGGTTGGTTTAATTCATGGCTCAGGCCCGCACTCATTTGCCCAAGTGCACTTAACTTACCTGCGCGCATCAAGTCTTCTTGGGCGCGTTTTAGGGCTGTTTGGGCCTCTTCGCGTTCGATTGCTTCGCGGCGCAATTGGGTGTTTGTGTCCAAAAGCGCGGCGGTGCGTTCGGCCACCCGCGCTTCGAGTTGGGCATTGGCCTGAGCCAATGTGCGTCGACGCTCAGTTGCCAAAAACAGCATCGCCCCAAAGGCAAGGCAAAGTGCCGCCAAAGCAGCCGCTTGCAAGGTCGCAAGGCGGCGCGCTGGAGCCACATCCACAAGCGCCTCTCCCTTCATGCCGATCACCGGCAAAAGTCGTACCAGATGCAGTGCCTTTTGTGGTAAATACGGCCCCCACCCCATCTGCCACACCTCGTGGCGCCCGACACGGTAACTGTCAAAAGGCAACGCAGGCCCGTCCGCAGGTTTTAACCCCGGCGCGTCTTCGGGGCGCGTCCAGAACACGGTTTCTGAGCGGTTGGTGATAAACACCTGTTCGCCTGCGTTGGTAAAAAATACCGCAGGGTTCGAGCCCACCCAATCCAGTTCAATCGTCGCAAGGTCCGCTGTGACAACCACCGCACCTTTGACTTGGGATTGCCCGTCAAACACAGGTGCTGCATAGGCAAAAACCCGCCCCCCATCCGTGGTCGTCCCGTTGCCCCACCCAAGCGCCCCTTGGGCGGCGCGGCGCACCAAAGGGGCCATATCAAATTCTGCCAACTCGGGGTGTGCACGCGCCAAAACAAAGCCGGTGGCGTCCGTCAGGCGAATGTCTTCGGCGGCCGTTTTGTCTGCGATTTCAAGTAACAGCGCCTCGGCTGTGGCAACGTTTTGGCCGGTCAAAACAGCGCCGACCTGCGGGTGGTCCGCCACCAGAACCGCCAATTCGCGGTATCGTTGCAATTGTCCGGTCAATCGATCACTGGCCAAAGCCAAATCAGAGCGCCCCTGCCGTGCAAGTTGATCAAGCGCCTGCACATAGCCATAGCGCCACACGCCCGTCGTCGCGGCCGCGACAAGAGCAATAAAGCCCAGCACCACAAAAACGCGTCTCAGATAGCCATCCACCATGCGCCACGTTATCCCGGACAATGCCCCCTTGCCAAGCGCGCGCAGGGCTGAAACATCTTGATCCATGCTGATCCAATCCCCCCACGATCCCGGCTTTGTGCAAAACCCTTATGCGGTTTACGACCGCGCGCGCGTCGATGGGCCTGTTCTGTTTTGGAAAGACTATGGCATGTTGGCTGCGTTCGACCATGCCACCGTCCATGCCCTATTGCGTGACAAACGATTGGGCCGGGCCGTACCGGATACACGGCGCAAACCAGTGCCGGATCACCTGAAAGCCTTTCACGCGGTCGAGAGGCATTCGCTGCTAGAGCTAGAACCGCCCGAACACACCCGCTTGCGCCGCTTGGTGCTGCATGCGTTTACGTCGCGCCGGATTGCCGGGCTTGCGCGCGATATTCACGCCATCTGCGCCGAACTGCTGGCCGCGTTACCAGCGGGTGATTTCGACCTGATCCCGACCTTTTGCGCGCAGGTGCCCGTGCGGGTCATCGCGCGCCTTTTGGGTGTGCCTGAAACCATGGGCGCCGACCTTTTGCGTTGGTCGTCGGCAATGGTGGCCATGTATCAAGCCGGACGCTCCCGCGCGATTGAGGACGCAGCCAACACTGCCGCGGTTGAATTCACCGACTTTCTAAGCAGCTACATTGAAACCCGCCGCAATGATCCGCGTGATGATCTGATCACCGAACTGATCGCGGCTGAGGCTGAGGGGCAGACCCTTGCGTTGGATGAAATGATCGGCACCTGTGTTTTGCTGCTAAATGCGGGCCACGAGGCAACGGTGCACAGTCTGGGCAATGCGGTAAAATGTTTACTTGAAACCGGGACTGCGCAGGCGTTGGGGCCGGATACAATTGACGGAACTGTTGAGGAATTGCTGCGCTTCACCCCGCCGCTGCACATGTTCACGCGCTACGCCTATGAAGAGGTTCAGATTGGGGGCCATGTCCTGCGCCCCGGCGAAGAAATCGCCTTGATGCTGGGGGCTGCGGGGCGTGATTCGGCTGTGTTCGCTGATCCGCATCGATTTGATCCCAAACGCAAAAAGCCTGCCCATCTGGCCTTTGGTGGGGGATTACACTTTTGTGTTGGTGCGCCACTTGCGCGGTTGGAAATGCAGATTGCCTTGCCTGCATTGTTTGTCCACGCGCCACAGTTGCGCATCGGCCAAGCGCCGCGGTTTGCGGACAGCTATCATTTTCATAAATTAGACCAATTGAAGGTCGTGATCTAAAGGCGCTGCGCACGACATGTTTTAGGGGCTCTGCCCCGCCCTGCGGGCTCCCCGAGGTATTTTTGACCCAAAGATGGGTTTACGAGTCGAGTGGGAGCATGGTGGTTGATTTAATTTCTTCCATCGAAAGCAGGGCCGTGACGTTGTGAACACGGACTTCGGAGATTAGTGCTTGATAAAAGACGTCATAGGCGCGGGCGTTTTTTACGCGGACTTTCAGGATATAATCGATGTCGCCTGCAAGGCGGTGCGCCTCTTGCACTTCGGCGCGATCGCGTAATGCTTGCAGGAACTTAGCTTGCCATTCTGCACCGTGTTCTGATGTGCGGATTAGGACAAAAAAGCAGGCTTCGAACCCCAGTGCTTCGGCATCTAGAAACACCGTTTGTTGGCCAATAACGCCGCCTTCGCGTAGCTTGCGGATCCGATTCCAAACGGGTGTCTTGGACGAGCCCACCGCGCGCGCAATATCGTCCAAAGACTGACTGGCATCGCGCTGCATCTCGGCCAGAATTTTGCGATCTACCTCGTCAATGCGAACATCCATTCCATACTCCTGTCGTTTTGTGGACGGGCGTTCTAACGCCACGCCAAATTGGAACAATCATCCTTATCTATGCGCAGACATAGCAACAAACCAGAACAATGTTCTATATTAACGGCTAGTGCTAGTGACCCGAAGGGACTTTTGCGATGAACCACTTTCCAATCTTCCTGAACACCTCTGGGCGGCGCATTGTTTTATCTGGTGGCGGAGATGCCGCATTGGCCAAGTTGCGCCTGCTAATGAAAACTCAGGCCCATATCACGGTTTTTGCCGTTGACGCCGATGCGCAGATTTCTGCATGGGCTGACGCGGGCAAGTTGAAATTAATCGCCCGCGCGATGGAACCGGGTGACGCTATGTGCGCCGCTTTGTTTTACGGTGCCGATGAGGATGCGGTTGAAGACAAACGGACGGCTGCGATTGCACATGCGGATGGGGCTTTGGTCAACATCGTGGACAATCTGGCCGACAGTCAGTTCATCACACCTGCCATCGTGGACCGGGACCCTGTCACCATCGCCATCGGCACCGAAGGTGCGGCCCCTGTACTGGCGCGCGCCATCAAGGCTGACCTCGAAGCAAAACTGCCGACCTCGCTTGGCACCCTTGCTGCAATTGGCAAAGTATTTCGCAAGGCGGCTGATGCCCTGCCCTTTGGCCGTGCGCGTCGTGATTTCTGGCGTGATTACTATTTCAACGCAGGCCCCAAGGCGATTGCTGGCAGCGTTGAGGCCGTTCAACCGGCCCTCGATACGCTACTGGCCGATCATCTGATGAAGACGGCGCGCAAGGGCCATATCGCCTTTGTTGGCGCAGGCCCCGGTGATCCTGAGTTGTTGACCCTCAAGGCCCGCAAAGCGCTGGATGAGGCCGATGTGGTGATTTACGATCGCCTGATCAGCCCTGAAATCCTTGAACTGGCCCGTCGCGAGGCAAACATGATCGATGTGGGCAAAGAGGCCTTTGGCCCATCAACTCCGCAAGAAACGATCAACGCATTGATCGTTGAACATGGGTTGAAGGGTGCGCAGGTTGTGCGCCTGAAATCTGGCGATGCGACAATCTTTGGCCGCTTGGACGAAGAAATTGATGCCGCCACGGATGCCGGTCTTGAATGGCACATCGTGCCGGGTATCACCTCTGCTTCGGCTGCGGTGGCATCCATCGGTCAATCATTGACCAAGCGCGGACGTAACACTTCGGTGCGCTTCCTGACCGGACACGATATGCAAGGCTTTGCCGATCATGACTGGAAAGCCCTGGCAGAGGCAGGCCAAGTCGCCGCCGTCTATATGGGCAAGAAGTCTGCGCGCTTTGTCCAAGGCCGTTTGCTGATGCATGGCATTGATCCGGCCACGCCCGTCACTGTGATCGAAAACGCCAGCCGTGCCGATCAACGTGTTCTGTCCACCACTGTGGCTGAAATGGAACCGACGATTTCGAACGCAAATCTTGCTGGTCCCGCCCTTACATTCATCGGCCTTGCCCCGCGCAGTGCCGTTGCCGCCCTTCCCGAAATCCCCATGCCCGATCTGGCACAGGAGGCCCGTTAAATGCCCAAAGCATTCACCCCCAAAGTCATCACCGCCAATCACCTGCTTGCAGGTGACGTGATTTATAAAACTGCAACTGGTTGGAGCCGCGATCTGGCCGATGCCGAAGTCCTGACCGAAGAGGCTGATGCCGACCTGCGTCTCATCGAAGCCAGCCAACAGGTTGACGAAATCGTTGGTGCCTATCTCGCTGATGTTGCTATTGAAAACGGCACACCGACGCCAACCCATTTCCGCGAAGACTTTCGCGCGACCGGCCCTTCCAACTATGCCCATGGCAAGCAAGCGGAGCTTAACTAATGTACAGCTATTCCGAATTTGACACCGCCTTTCTGGCCCAACGCAACGCCCAATTCCGCGCCCAAGTCGAGCGCCGCATTGACGGGTCGTTGACCGAGGACGAATTCAAGCCCCTGCGCCTGATGAACGGTCTGTATCTGCAATTGCACGCTTACATGCTGCGCGTCGCGATCCCCTATGG
This sequence comes from Tateyamaria sp., assembly GCF_039940735.1. Lineage (GTDB taxonomy): Bacteria > Pseudomonadota > Alphaproteobacteria > Rhodobacterales > Rhodobacteraceae > Tateyamaria. The sequence continues at coordinate 11,362 of NZ_JBDVGB010000016.1, read as the reverse complement.
GTCGTTGAATTCCGCCAAAATGCGCAAACTGGCCGAGTTGGCCGAACGTTGGGACAAGGGTTATGGCCACTTCACCACGCGTCAGAATATTCAGTACAACTGGCCTGCATTGAAGGACGTTCCTGACATGCTGGATGCGTTGGCCGAGGTCGGCATGCACGCCATCCAAACAAGCGGGAACACCATCCGCAACGTGACGGCAGACCACTTTGCTGGCGCTGCTGCGGACGAAATCGCTGATCCGCGCCCGGTGGCCGAATTGCTACGTCAGTGGTCCACCGACCACCCTGAATTCCAGTTCATGCCGCGCAAGTTCAAGATCGCGATCACTGGCTCACCCAACGACCGGGCCGTGACCAAAGCGCACGACATCGGTCTGCGCATGTTGGAACGTGACGGCGCGCGCGGTTTCGAAGTGATCGTTGGGGGTGGCCTTGGCCGCACACCAATGATTGGTAAAGTTATCAACGAGTTCCTGCCCGAAGCTGACCTTTTGCCCTACCTTGAGGCCATCGTGTCTGTCTGGAACCAAATCGGGCGTCGTGACAACAAATACAAAGCACGCATCAAGATCACCGTGCACGAACACGGCATCGACGAAATCCGCCGTTTAGTCGAAGACCGCTTTGTACAAACCCGCCAAACCTTCACTGGCGTCGATCAACAGATGCTGCGCGAAATCGAAGGGCATTTTGCCCCGCCAACCTTTGTCACCAAATCCGAGGCTGGGTTCAAAGACGCCTATCACAACGACCCCGTGTTTCGCAGCTGGGCCGATACAAACCTGACCGCGCACCGCGCTGAGGGTTATAAAATTGTGTCCATCTCGCTGAAGAAACATGGCGAAACGCCGGGCGATGCCTCTGCCGACCAAATGCGCCTGATGGCGGATTTGGCCGAACAATTCGGCCACGACGAATTGCGCATCAGCCACGAGCAGAACGTGATCTTACCGCATGTGCATGTCTCGGATCTGCCGACCCTGCACGCCGCCTTGAAAGAAGCTCGCCTTGCAACCGCCAATATCGGCCTGATCAGCGACATCATCGCCTGCCCCGGCATGGACTATTGCGCGCTGGCCACGGCACGTTCGATCCCAATCGCGCAAGAAATCGCCACCCGCTTTGACGACATCAAACGCGAACACGATATTGGGCAACTCAAGATCAAAATCTCGGGCTGCATCAACGCCTGCGGTCACCACCATGTGGGCCATATTGGCATCCTTGGACTGGATCGCGCCGGCGTCGAAAGCTATCAGATCACATTGGGTGGCGATCACACCGAAAGCGCCGCTGTCGGCGATCGCGTTGGGCCGGGTTTCTCGGCGGATGATATCGTGCCAGCCATTGATCGCATCGTTGATACCTATCTGGACCTGCGCCAAGACGCAGACGAACAGTTCATCGACACCTACAAGCGCACCGGCCTCGCGCCATTCAAAACCGCGCTCTATCCCGAAGCTAAGGTCGCAGCAGAGTAAGCCCGCATGCTTCATTGTTCCCCAAATATGCAAAACACAGCGCTGGCCCCAAGGGAAACCTTGGTGTCAGCACTGAACGCGCGACTGACGCACCATGGTGCAACCGACGTGTTGCGCGCCGCATTTGATGCCGTGCCTGACCTTGCGCTGGTGTCCAGCTTCGGGGCGGAATCTGTGGTTTTGCTGCACTTAGCCGCGATGGTAAAACGCGACGTGCCGGTGATTTTCATCGACACTGAAATGCTGTTTGCCGAAACGCTTGTCTATCAACAAGAACTGGCCGAACGCCTGCGCCTTAGCAACGTTCGCGTCATCCGTGCCGACGACATCGCAACCGAAGACGCAGATAAAACTCTGCATCAACGCGACACCGATGCGTGCTGTGCTTTGCGCAAAACGCGCCCCCTGCAAACGGCGCTTGCACCCTTTCAGGGCTGGATCACCGGGCGCAAACGCTATCAATCCGGCACCCGCGCCGCGCTAGAGTTTTTTGAAGTCGAGACAGGCACAAACCGCATCAAGGTCAATCCACTGGCCCGTTGGGCCCCCCAAGATGTAGCCGAATACATGGACGAGAACCGCCTGCCCCGGCATCCGCTGGTGGCCAAAGGCTATCCCAGCATCGGTTGCGCGCCTTGTACGTCTCCGGTTGCAGCGGGCGAAGACCCACGCGCCGGGCGCTGGCGCGACTCAAACAAGGACGAATGTGGCATCCACTTCGTCGATGGCAAGATGGTCCGCAAAGGAGCACCACAATGACAATTATCGTGACAGATCAGGGCTTTGGCCCAGACACTTGGGAACATGGCTATACAACTCTGGGCGAAGCGGCCAATGATGCCGTCGCTTTAGATGTCGCCTCGGATGCAGATCCGGACACCATTCCGCTGAGCGCTGAAATCATCCGCGTGGATTTCCCCAGCTTCGCCGACGGGCGCGGTTTCACAATTGCACGCATGTTGCGGTTGCGTGGGTATCAGGGACGACTGCGGGCACGCGGTCACGTGATTTCGGACCAATACGCAATGGCGCGTCGGTCCGGTTTTGACGAGGTCGAAATCAGCCAATCCCTTGCAGCGCGTCAGCCCGAAGATCAGTGGCAGTTCCGCGCTGACTGGCAAGACCACGACTACCACGCGCGCGTGCGCGGTGCGTCCAACCACTAGTAACACCTTTGGGCGCGGCATTTCGCCCGGCACCCCAATCGACAAAACCTCTTCCTAATCGGAGCAGCGTTGGTGTAAGCTAACGCTTGTATACAAATGAACGAGCATAGCCCCGTGACCCAATCCAATGCCGTCAAGGCCACTCCTACTCTGCCCGACGCCCAAGTGGTGACCCAAGTCACGCACTGGACAGATCGGTTATTTTCCTTCCGCGTGTCGCGCCCTGCGTCGTTGCGCTTTCGCTCAGGCGAATTTGTAATGATCGGCCTGATGGGCGACCCGCACCCCGAAACGGGCAAGGTCAAACCGCTGCTGCGGGCCTATTCCATCGCGTCGCCCTCTTGGGACGAAGAGTTGGAGTTTTATTCTATCAAGGTCCAAGACGGTCCCCTGACATCGCGGTTACAACACATCAAAGCAGGTGACGAAATCATCCTGCGCCCCAAACCTGTGGGCACGCTGGTGCACGACGCGCTGCTGCCCGGCAAACGGTTGTGGTTCTTTGCAACAGGCACAGGCTTTGCGCCTTTTGCCTCGCTGCTGCGCGAACCGCAAACATACGAAGACTACGACGAAATCGTCATCACACACACGTGCCGTGAAGCGGGCGAACTGGCCTACGGTGCAAAGTTGATCGAAGATCTGAAGAACGACGAACTGCTGAACGAACTGATCGGCGAAGGGTTTTGGAAGAAGATTAAGTACTATCCCACCACGACCCGCGAAGAGAGCCCGAAGATGGGCCGGATCACTGACCTTATGAAATCGGGCGAAGCCTTTACAGATCTGGGCGTAGAGCCTCTGAATGCTGCGACAGATCGTGCAATGATCTGTGGCAACCTTGCATTCAATATCGAGCTTAAAGAAATGTTCGAAGGTTATGGCCTAGAAGAAGGCGCAAATTCAAAGCCTGCACATTACGTCGTCGAAAAAGCGTTTCTGGATTGACCACGTTGGTGGGTTAAAACCCACCTTACGACACCATCGGTAAGGTGGATTTTAATCCACCATCGCATAAATAAAGGCCGCGCCCCAATGTGGGACGCGGCCTTTTACATTCTCATTCAGGTGTTTGAATTAGAAACCCAGCGCGCTTTTCACAGCGTCCAATGCCGTGGTCAGCAATTCGGGGTTGTCCTGTGCTTGCTGCAAACCGGTTTTCAGCGCAGTTTTCTGAAACGTTCCAAGCTCAGACCCATCGATCATGTCTGAAACTTTGCTCAGATCAAAACCGTCAACACTCAAAAGATCAGTGATGCTGCCAGCATCAGCAGCTTCTGCGACGCCCTCAACTGCTGCGTCAGTTGCGGCCTCAGTGGCTGCATCCGTTGTGGCTTCTACCGCATCTGTTGCCGTGTCTGTCACTGCGTCAGTTGTTGCTTCAACGGCGTCTGCTGCAGTGTCTGTCACCGCGTCAGTCGTTGCTTCAACAGCGTCCGCGGCAGTGTCTGTCACAGCTTCAGTCGTTGCCTCAACAGCGTCTGCTGCAGTGTCTGTCGCAGCTTCAGTGGTTGCTTCAACAGCGTCTGCTGCAGTGTCGGTTACCGCTTCAGTGGTTGCGTCAACGGCGTCAGTCGCAGCATCCGTTGTCGCATCTACAGCGTCTGTTGCCGTGTCGGTCACGGCTTCAGTCGTTGCCTCAACAGCGTCTGTGGCTGTTTCTGTCGCTGCATCTACAGCTTCGGCACCAGCATCTGTTGCAGCGTCTACTGTATCAGTGGCTGTGTCTGTTACCGCCTCGACTGCATCGCTTGCTGTTTCCGTAGCACCTTCAACAACATCGCTCGCGGCGTCGGTTGTAGCATCGACCGCGTCTGAAGCTGTGTCGGTTACTGCATCAACCGCGTCGCCAGCCGCATCAGCTGCATCCGCCGCGACATCGCCAGTGGCTTCCACAACCGACTCTGCTGTATCAGTCGCGGCGTCTACCGCGTCACCTGCAACTTCGCCCGCAGCTTCAGCCGTGTCCGCAACTGCATCTGCGGCCCCTTCGGCTGCATCAGTCACAGCGTCAACAGCGCCTTCAGCTGCATCCGTCGCTGCATCCACAGCACCTTCGGCCGCATCAGTCGTCGCTTCAACCGCATCGCCGACAGCTTCACTGGCACTTTCCAACGCTTCGGGTGCGTTGACTGCATCTGCGGCCTCATTCAAAGCTTCTTGCGGTGATTTCCCAGAATAGAGCAAATACGCCCCACCCGCGATCACAGCAGCCACGACAATCCAAATCAGGTTTTTCATACTTTATGTCCTTACTTAACCAACCACTGAAAAACGCGTCAGGTGCGTTGTTCATTCTGAGACGTCAATTGCGCGTATGAGGGAAAAGGTTCAAGGGGGAATTTCTCACTCATAGGCGCAGTATGGCCTATTTCGTGGGTTGAAGAAACCGAAGTGGCGGGCTACGTTTTGTTCGCGAAATTCATCAACAATCCAAGGACAACCACCATCGCTCGCAGACCACACAATGCGCCGCCGCAACGCGACACCGGCCCGCGCGTCAACGACAAGATCCGTGGCGCAGAAATCCGCCTCATTGGCGCCGACGGCGAAAACGCCGGTGTTGTCAGCCCCGAACGTGCCATGGAAATGGCCGCAGACGCTGGGCTGGACCTGGTTGAAATCTCTCCGAATGCATCGCCGCCGGTGTGTAAGATCATGGATTTCGGCAAGTTCAAATACGAGACCCAAAAGCGCGAAGCCGAGGCTCGTAAAAAGCAAAAGATCATTGAAATCAAAGAGGTCAAGTTCCGTCCGAACACTGACACCAATGATTACGACGTCAAAATGCGCAACGTGTATAAGTTTTTGGAAAACGGCGACAAGGTCAAGATCACCCTGCGTTTCCGTGGTCGCGAAATGGCGCACCAAAACTTGGGCCGCGAATTGCTGGAGCGGGTTGCCGAAGACACCAAAGAACAAGGCCGGGTCGAGAACTTCCCAAAAATGGAAGGCCGTCAAATGGTCATGCTGATCGGTCCTCTTCCTGCCAAGGGCTAAGATCGAATCCTTGTTATTGAGGGGCCGCATTTCGCGGCCCTTTTCATTTTTGATCCACGAGGGACCCCAATATGGCACAGTTCGCACACTACCCAAGTCTGAAAGACACGTCCGTTTTGGTCACGGGCGGTGCGTCCGGCATTGGCCGCCTAACGGTGCAAGCCTTTGCGGACCAAGGTGCGCGCGTTGCCTTTTTGGACCGCGATGCACCAAGTGCTGCCGACGTCACCAAAGCCACAGGCGCGCCCCACGCCCTTTGCGATTTACGCGACATCAGGGCCACTCAGTCCGCCATCGCCACATTGGCCGAACAGGTCGGTCCCTTTACCGTGCTTGCCAACAACGCGGCGCGCGATGATCGCCACGATTGGCGCGATGTGACGCCCGAGTATTGGGACGAGCGCATGAACACAAATCTGCGCCACATGTTCTTTGTGATGCAGGCCGTGGCTCCTGGCATGATCGAGGCCGGGGGCGGGTCCATCATCAACCTCGGGTCCAACAGCTGGTGGGAAGCAGGCGGCGGATTTCCTGCCTACGCCACCGCCAAGGCCGCCGTACATGGCCTCACACGCACCATGGCGCGTGATCTGGGTGATCACCGTATCCGGGTGAACACAGTTGTACCCGGCTGGATCATGACCGAGCGGCAAAAAGAGCTGTGGGCCACCCCCGAAGCACTTGAGGCACACCGCGCCCGCCAATGCCTGCCCGATTTGATCGATCCGATCTATGTGGCGCGCATGGTGCTTTGGCTGGCCTCGGATGATGCAGCGATGTGCACCGCCAGCAACTTTATGGTCGAAGCGGGTTCGATTTAAGGCAAAGTAACGTAGACCTTAATGCAGGCGACAATGCCCACGCGCGACTGGTTACGGCCACAAACGACGCCTCTTGATCGTACAACGGTCTTTCGACGCGCGGCACCTGAAATCACATACTGCGGACTCTCTTGTCTTTTAGCTCCGAGGTCCGCTGTGCGGGACGAAGCTGCCGATCGCATTTATTGTTTTAAAGTCGGCTTTTGCAAACATTGCCGCCAACAAATTCTATTGAGGGTCAAGCACCAACCTTGTCTTGCAACTAGGTTTGTACCTTAATCGTACCCTATTAAAACTGGTCCGCCCTTCCGACGCACCAATCTTTATTTTCAACCCTAAGCGTCGCTTCTCCTAACGTCATCTGAAAGAAGTCACCATCGACACCTAAAGAAAGCTCGTTGTCTTTAAAGATTGCTTCGTCAAAGGCCCAGACTTCTGAGTCCTTGTTAGGTTCTGTATATACAACGATCCACGTAAATAGGTTGTTATTGATGAGTCCGGCACACCAATCACTGCCACCCAGTGCGGGCGGCTCAAAATCAAGACAGCTCCCATCAATGCTTAGCTCCATACCGATTTCCAGTTCCACCGAAGTCGGCTCGTTCTGGCAATTGAAGTCAAAAACGAAGTGTCTCTGATCTATTGAAATCACCTTGCCCAAATATGTATCAGTTCCGAACCTCAAACTATCCGCTGAAGCATGAGTTGCGGTCAGCAGTAGAAGGCAAAGCGGCACGAGCTGACGAATCTCTGAGGACGTATGAATTTGGTATTTTGATAGTAAAAACATCGACATCTACTCCTGGGACATCAAATTTAGGTGAGAAAAAAGCTACAATACGGTCATCAGTTCTACTCAAAACAAGTATCTTGTTACCCGCAAAAACCTCGGAATTCAAGAAATCAACGGCGCTTTCACCTTCCGTTGCTAAACAAACCAACTGCCTAAGAGCCGATGTGTCCGCATTCAAGTCACGATTGTAGAGCACCTGTGCCAACTGAGTAACTCTGACTTCTGAAAGGAAAAGAAAGATTCCGGCGAACGGAATGACGAGAGCAGTCACCGGTATACGTCGGCTCCACAATTTGATTGCATAGGGTGCGCCGACGGCCATGCTGGCAACAGCAACAGCTAGCAGCGTTCCCAGAAGCTGGAAATCGTAACGGATTAAGTCGACTCCCCTTACCAAAAAGTGCCTGGCATCTGAATTTAAATCGGCGAAAGAAAGTCCAAATTGGCCATAATAGTCCGTAAGGAACGAGTAGCCGATGAAAGTTAGCAGTGCCACAATCGAAACCAAGAAATTCATAAGCGATACTAGTGAAGCTGATTGCATTTTCTTCCAACCTCTCAATTGTTAATGGCCGTAAGTGCATTCACCATAACTTGAAAACGTCCAAGTTCATCTCCAAATTTGAAAGGAGCGGTCGTTCATGCGGAATGCAGCCTACAAATTGCGCATTAACTGTCACCGCTGTTGGAAACAAAAAGGGGCCGCCCAAAGGCAGCCCCGCAATCAAATCTCGATGTCAGATATCACGCCGCAGCTGTGACCGCCCGCTTGGTCATGACAGCACACAAATGCGCGCGATAAGCGCCCGTGCCATGCAGGTCAGAAATCATATCATCCCCGCTCAAAGACAGCCCATCAAGCGCGTCGGCTGAGAAGTTGGCCGACAATGCCGCTTCGGCCTCGGCCCAACGGAACACACCGTCATTGGACGCGCCCGTAATGGCCACACGCACCCCGTCGGCGTATTTGGCGACAAACACACCTACCAAAGCAAAACGCGATGCAGGTTGCACAAACTTCTGATAGTTCGCCGCCTCAGGCACAGGAAAGCGGACCTCGGTGATGATTTCACCTTCGTTCAAAGCTGTCTCGAACATGCCCTGAAAATAGTCGTCCGCTGCGATCTCGCGCGTGTTGGTGACGATAGTCGCCCCCGATGCCAAAGCCGCTGCGGGATAACAGGCAGACGGGTCATTGTTGGCCAACGACCCACCAATGGTGCCACGGTTGCGCACAGCAGGATCGCCAATATGGGACGCCGTCGCGGCAAGCGCAGAGTATGCCCCCGCCTTGCCCGCGACTGTGGCATGGTTGGTCGCCCCACCAATACACAGCGCACCATCACTGCCCGTGCTCAACCCTTGCAACTCGGAAATCCCGTTAAGGCTCACCAATGTCGTCGGGCTGGCAAGACGTTGCTTAAGCGTAGGGATCAACGTCTGTCCCCCGCCCAGCGCCTGCGCGTCTTCAGCACCCAACGCCTTGACGGCATCGGCAACAGAAGCAGGTTGTTCAAAATCAAAATTGTACATCTTTTCAGACCTTTCTTTCGGCAATCTGATCCATCTTCATCTTGCCAAATAAACTCCGGGGGTGTCGCGCCATAGGCGCGCCAACTTCATTCAACATCACGCCTTTGGCGTGGGGGGCAGCGCCCCAGTCCCACGTTTTCATCCCTACTGCATTGCTGCCCAAACACGATCCGGACTCAGCGGCATATCCACATGGGTCACATCAGACCCACCCGAACGCAACGCATCCACAACCGCATTGACCACCGCAGGAGGAGACCCAATCGCCCCCGCCTCACCGCAGCCCTTCACGCCCAATGGGTTGTGCGTGCACGGCGTCTGACAAGAATGATCCACATTGAACATCGGCAAATCATCTGCACGCGGCATCGCATAATCCATATAGGACGCGCTAAGCAGCTGACCGTTTTCGTCATAGGCACAGTTTTCCAGCAACGCCTGACCGATCCCTTGGGCCAAGCCACCATGGACCTGCCCGGTTACGATCATCGGGTTGATAATGTTGCCAAAGTCATCGGCCGCCATAAAGCGATCAATCGTGACTTTACCAGTGTCCGGATCAACCTCAACCTCGCAGGCGTAAGCGCCTGACGGATAGGTAAAGTTGGAAGGATCATAAAACGCAGTCTCCTCCAAGCCCGGCTCGATGTCCTCAAGCGGATAGTTGTGCGGCACATAGGCCGCCAAGGTTACATCACCCCAAGCCACAGATTTGTCCGTGCCCGCCACAGAAAACGCGCCGTCTTTCAACTCGATATCCGTTTCAGACGCTTCCAACAGGTGGCTGGCAATCTTCTTAGCCTTTGCAATGATCTTTTCCGTTGCACGCACCATGGCCGATCCGCCCACCGCGATGGAACGAGATCCATAAGTCCCCATGCCCATCGGCACACGGTTGGTGTCCCCATGCACGATCTCAATCATGCTTTCATCAATACCGATCATCTCAGCCACAACTTGGGCAAAAGACGTCTCGTGACCCTGCCCGTGGCTGTGTGAACCCGTCATAACGACAAGCCCGCCCGTGGCATTCACCCGCACAGTGGCTGATTCATACAGACCCGCACGCGCACCAAGCTGGCCAACAAGGTTGGACGGCGCAATGCCGCACGCCTCGATATAACAGTTGACCCCAAGCCCACGCAGCTTGCCGTTTTTCTTGCTTTCGGCACGACGCGCTTCAAAACCGGCAAAGTCGCCCATTTCTTCAAGCTTATCCATAGTGGCAACATAATCACCCGTGTCATATTCAACCGCCACAGGCGTTGCATAGGGGAACTGAGTGATAAAGTTCTGACGACGCAGCGCAATCGGATCAACACCCAACTCGCGGGCCGCTTTGTCTACGACACGTTCCAACTGGTATGTGGCCTCTGGGCGCCCAGCGCCACGATAGGCATCAACCGGCACAGTGTTGGTAAACACAGCCTTCACATTCACATAGATCAGCGGCGTCTTGTAGTTGCCCGCCATCAATGTGCCATGCAGCCACGTGGGCACACTTGGCGCGAATGTGCTAAGGTAGGCACCCATATTCGCATAGGTGTCCGTGCGCAGCGCGGTAAAGTTGTTGTCCGCATCCAACGCCAATTGGATCTTGCTGACGTGGTCACGGCCATGGGCGTCCGACATGAACGCCTCTGTACGCGACGAGGTCCACTTGACCGCGCGATTACATGCCTTAGCCGCAAAAGTGACAAAGGCCTCTTCCTGATAGTGGAAGATCTTAGTGCCAAAACCGCCACCAACGTCTGGCGCCACAACGCGCAACTTGTGCTCTGGAATGCCAAGCACGAACGCCCCCATCAACAAGCGAATGACGTGCGGGTTTTGCGAGGTGGTATAAAGCGTGTGATCATCCGTCCCACGTGAATAATCCCCAACAGCCACGCGCGGCTCCATCGGGTTGGCCACAAGGCGGTTGTTGACCAACTCAAGGGTGGTGACGTGCGCAGCATCCTCAAAGGCCTTGTCAGTGGCGGCTTTGTTTTCCTCAACAAACCCCCAATCATAACAAAGGTTGGACGTCAGATCGTCATGCACCTTGGGCGCACCATCTTTGACGGCCTCTTTCATATCGATAACGGCTGGCAATTCGGCAATGTCGACGACAATCGCCTCAGCCGCATCACGCGCTTGTTCTAATGTTTCGGCAACAACGGCAGCGATCGGTTCACCCACATGGCGCACTTTGCCGTGGGCCAATACAGGGTGGCGGGGTTCTTGCATGGCTTCCCCGTGCTTGTCCGTCACTTGCCATCCACATGGGATCGACCCAACGGCCTCAAAATCGGCACCTGTGAAAATCTGTACCACACCGGGCATTCCAGTCGCGGCGGCAGTGTCCACCGAAGTTAGAGTCCCGTGTGCAATGTCCGAGCGCAGAAAAAATACGTGCGCCTGTCCATTTACATTGATGTCATCTGTATAATTCCCGACCCCTGTCAGAAACCGTACGTCCTCGCGCCGCTTCGAGCTGGCGCCAATACCTGCGTCCTTTGGCATGTCATTCCTCCCTGAATGTCACACGGGCCCAAGCCCGTTAATCTTTCGTCCCCTGCTTCAT